>JABDLJ010000011.1 GCA_013003075.1 Paracoccaceae bacterium | reverse complement strand
CCATGAACTGCCCCGGAACGCCGGGCCAGAAGAGCATCGGAAGAAAGGCGCAAAGCGTCGTCGCGGTCGATGACACGATTGGCCAGAACATGCGCTTGGCGGCTTCGACATAGGCGCTCATCGGGCCCGAGCCCTCTTTGATCCGCCGGTCGGCATATTCGACGACGACGATGGCGCCGTCAACCAGCATGCCCACGGCAAGGATAAGGCCGAACATCACGATATTTGAAACCGTGACTTCCATCACCGCGAGGAAGGCAAAGCACAACAAGAACGAGGTCGGGATCGCAAAACCCACAAGCAGGGCCGAGCGCGTGCCAAGAGCGGCCAGCACCACGATCATCACCAGCGCGATGGCCGTCAGCACGGACCCTTCCAACTGGCTGACCATTGACCCCACGACGCGGCTTTGGTCGTTGGAGGTGCCGACATCGACGGCGGCGCGCAGTTCTTCGGGCCAAAGCGCTTGTTCTGCGGCCACCTCTTCGCGGACGAGCGCGGCCGTGTCGATCAGGTTGAAGCCTTTGCGCTTGACCACCTGAAGCGCCACGGTGGTTTCGCCATTGAAGCGTGCCGTCCCGGCGCGGTCTTCGAAGGTCAGCCGGATATCGGCCAGATCGCCAAGGGTCACCACGCGGTCGCCATCGACCTTGACCGGCAGGCTGTAGACATCCTGCTGTTCGTCGAAGGAGGACGGGATCTTGACGGCAAAGGCGCCGCTGTCGGTTTCGATGTCACCGGCGGCGATCAACTGGTTGTTGTTGACCACGACACCGATCAGTTCGGCGGCGGTCACGTTGTAGGATTCGAGCCGCAGTGGATCGATCACCACCTCAAGCATCTCGTCGCGATGGCCGGCCAGCGACGCCTCGAGCACCGGTTCAAGCGATTCCAGCCGGTCCTGCAGGTTCTTGGCCACGCGCAGCAAGGTGCGTTCGGGCACCGATCCGGTCAGGTTCACGATGATGATCGGAAACTCGGAAAAGTTGATCTCTGAGATGGAATACCGCTCGAACCCGCTGGGAAACTGCGCCTCGGCGCTGTCCATCCGGTCGCGGATATCGGCGATGATCTTGGTCTTGTCCCAGCCGAAGTCGAATTCGAGCACGATATTGGCATAGCCTTCGGCGGCGGTGCCGGTCATCTTCTTCAGCCCGTCGAGATCGGAAAACTCGGTCTCCATCGGTTTGACGACAAGCTTTTCGCTGTCCTCGGCCGAGATCCCGGGGAAGGGGACCGACACGACGATGGCGGGGATTTCGATGTCGGGCTCGCCTTCCTTGGGCAGGTCGACATAGGCAATCCCCCCTGCCAGAAGCGACAGGAAGATGAAGGCAAGGATCATGCGGGCGCGCGAGGCGGCCCAGTCGACGATACCGGTCACTGCGAAGCCTCACGATAGGTTGGTGTGACAGGCACGCCGTCGGTCACGAATTCCTGTCCGACGACAATCACGGCGACATCCTCTTCCAGCCCCGAGACCCAGATACCTTCGGTGGTGTCCCGCAGGACCGAGATCGGCGCGAAGACGGCGGCATTGTCGTTCCCGACAAGGCGAACGCCAAGACGGCCTTCATTGTTCAGCGTCAGGGCCGATTGCGGCAACAGATGTGCAGGTGCGCCGTCCGAGGCGACATAGATCTCGGCGGTCTGGCCATCGCGGATCGATTGGTCACTGTTGTCGACTTCGATCTCGACGCGGAAGGTGCGCGTTGTCGGGTCGGCAGAGCGGCTCAGGAAGGTGACGGTGCCCAGAACCTCGCGGCCCGAGGCCAGCCGCGCCCCGGCGCTTGCGCCAAGTGTGACCCGATCGACTTCGGTTTCCGGCACGAAGCCGACAAGTTTGATCGGATCAAGCTGAATGATCGTGCCGCAAAGCGCGCCGGGTTGCAGCAGCGATCCGATCTCGGCGGTGTCGGATTCCAGAAGGCCGCCGAACGGCGCGCGAATCTCAAGACGCTGGATTTCCTTGTTGGCCGCAGCGATCCCGGCTTCGGCCGATTGCACGGCCGCGCGGGCGGACTGGACCGCCGCGTTCGCAGCCGTCACGCGGGTTTCAGAGGCAAAGCCATCCTGGCTCAATCGGGCGGCGGCGCGCTGGTTGATCTCGGCATCCGCCAGCCCGGCCTGCGCCTCGCTGAGCCGGGCCTGGGCTTCGGCAAGGGCAACATCGCGGGTGCCGATATCAAGCCGACAGAGCAGGGCCCCTTCCTCGACCCGCGCGCCCTTGCGCAGCGGTTCGGAAATGACCAGCCCGTTGGTTTCGGACCGCACCTCGACCTGACGCGCCGCTTCGGTGCGCCCGCGCAGGATCACCGCGCTGTCGATCACCTGTGCCTGGCTGCGTTGGGCCACAACGGCCACTGACGGCACAGCCTCGGCCACGGGTTCGGCGGTGGCTTCGGTTTCGGCCGTGGCGGGCGCATCGTCGCCGCTGGCGAAATCCAGCAGGCGATCGCGCTCGAACACGCCGAGGTACAAAACGGCCATGACCACGACCGCGGTCAAAATGGAAACTATTCGCATTGCTTGTCTCTAACTTGGTCTCGGGCGCGATGCACCAACGGGTCCGTATTTCGGTTTCACGTCTATTTACGCAGGAATTGCGCGTTTGGATGTGGTTACTAAGATGAACGGTTCAGTTCACTTTAAGGTTTTTCCCTGCCAGACGCAAGCCACCTTGATCACAGTCGGGCGAGAGGCTTTGCAAGCCGTCATCGAAGCGGTTAAGACGTCGCAAAACGAATGGGAGGCGGGCGTGTCCAGCGAAGACAGTTTCATCAATGAAGTCAGCGAAGAAGTCCGGCGTGATCGCCTGTACGCGCTGATGCGCCGCTATGGCTGGATCGCGATATCGGCGATCGTGCTTCTGGTCGGTGGCGCGGCCTATAACGAGTGGCGCAAAGCGACTGAACGGGCATCCGCCGAAGCGCTGGGCGACGCTGTTCTGTCGGCCCTGGAACTTGAAGACCCGCAGGCCCGGGTTGCCGCCGTCCAGGCGCTGGCCGCCGAGGGCAATGGTGACGCGGTTCTGGCGATGATCGCGGCTGCGGAAGCCGCGCAAGGCGATGATCGCACCGATGCCATCGACCGGCTGCGCGCGGTGGCGCAGGATCCGGGCATCGACCCGCTCTACCGCGATCTGGCCGCTTTGAAGTCGGTGATGCTTGAAGGGTCGGAGGCGTCCAATGACGACCGGCTCGCCCGGCTTTTGCCGCTGACCGCGCCCGGGGCGCCCTATCGCCCGCTGGCGCTTGAGGCGATGGCGCTGACGCATATCGATGACGGTGACACCGACACCGCGCTTGAAGTGCTGAACGAAATTCTTGCCGATGGCGAAACGACCGAAGGCTTGCGTCGCCGTGCATCACAGTTGATTGTGGCGCTGGGTGGCGCCTTGAGCGCATCCTGACGGCGCGGACCGCGCAGGCAGGCAGTTGGAGGGGCGGCTTCGGACGATGGGCAAGCTGAAGGCAGGGATCGCATGCGCGGCGCTGACGGTGCTGCTTGTTGCCTGCGGCGAACGCGAAGAGATTTTGCCGGGCGTGCGCGAGGATCTGCGCGCACCGCTTGAAGCGGGCGAGGTTCTGATCGGAGAATCCGCGCTTTCCGGCGCCGAGGTGGCGGACGTGTCTGTGCCGTTTTCGGCCCCGGCCATGGCGGTGAATGCCGATTGGACCCATCGCGGCGGCGATACCGACCACTTCGTCCAGCATCCCGCCTTGGCGACCGACCTCCAGCGTATCTGGTCGGTCTCGATCGGTCAGGGCAACGCCCGTGGGCATCGCATCACCGCCGATCCGGTCGTGGCCGATGGGCGGGTCTTCACACTTGACAGCCGGGCGCAGGTCACGGCGGTCTCGACGGCGGGGCAGGTGCTCTGGACGCGCGACCTGACACCGCTCGACGAAGGCGAAGACGACGCGTCGGGCGGCGGATTGGCGGTGTCGGACGGGCGGCTTTTCGTCACCTCGGGATTCGGCCGGTTGACGACGTTGGACGCGGCCACCGGGGCCGAGCTTTGGACCCAGCGCATGGGGGCGTCGGTCACCACCGCGCCGACGGTTTTCGGCGATACGGTCTATGCCGTCACCCGCGACAGTCGCGTCTGGTCGATCGATGTTGCGAATGGACGTCTTCGCTGGATCGTGCCCGGCGTGCCCAGCGTTTCCGCGGTGGCGGGGGCCGCCTCGCCCGCGCTGACCCGGCGTCTGGCCTATTTCCCGCTTCCCACGGGCGAGCTTGTGGCGACCTTCCGCCAATCGGGCCTGCGCGTCTGGACCGCACCGGTATCGGGCGCGCGTCAGGGGCGGACCTATACGCGGTTCACGGATGTGACCGGCGATCCGGTGATCGTGGGCCGCACGCTTTATACCGGCAACCCGGCGGGCCGGACGCTGGCGCTTGACGTGGCCTCGGGGGAACGGCTCTGGACCGCACCCGAAGGCGCGCTTGGCCCGGTGCAGGTGGCCGGGGACTCGGTCTTCCTGATCAGCGATCAGAATGAACTTGTCCGCCTGAACGCGCGCACCGGCGGGCGGATCTGGGGCGTGGAACTGCCCCTCTTTCAGAATCAACGCGAGCGGCGGCGCAAGGCGATCTATGCCCATTATGGCCCGCTTTTCGCCGGTGGGCGGCTTTATGTGGCCTCGGGCGATGAGGTGCTGCGCGTCTTCGACCCCGAAACCGGGGCCGAACTTGGCACGCTCGATCTGCCCGGCGGGGCGGCATCTCTGCCTGCCGTCGCTGGCCAGACGCTGTTCGTTGTCACCGCTTCGGGTCAGCTTCACGCTTTCAGATAGCGCGCAGTCCGTATACACGGACGTTTCGAATCGCATCGGAGTGGTCAGATGAGCTTTACGCTCGCCATCGTGGGGCGCCCGAATGTGGGCAAGTCCACGCTCTTCAATCGCCTAGTGGGCAAGCGCCTGGCGCTGGTCGACGACCAGCCCGGCGTGACGCGCGACCTGCGCGAAGGGGCGGCGCGGATTGGCGATCTGCGCTTCACGGTGATCGACACGGCGGGGCTGGAAGAGGCCACGGATGAAAGCCTTCAGGGCCGGATGCGGCGGCTGACGGAGCGCGCGGTCGAGATGGCCGATATCTGTCTTTTCATGATCGACGCACGCGCCGGGGTTCTGCCCGCCGACGAGGTGTTCGCCGATATCCTTCGCAAGAAATCAGCCCATGTGATTCTGGCCGCCAACAAGGGCGAAGGCCGCGCGGCGGATGCCGGGGTGATCGAAGCCTATAGTCTGGGGCTGGGCGAGCCGGTGCGCTTGTCGGCCGAGCATGGTGAGGGGCTGAACGAGCTTTACTCCCTGCTGGCGCCCATTGCCGCAGAGATGGAGGCCAAGGCACAGGCCGATGCGCCCGAAACGGATGTCGAAATTGGCGAAGACGATGAAGATGACGGGCCCCGCATCCCGACCATGGCGCGGCCGTTGCAGGTCGCCGTGGTTGGTCGCCCGAACGCCGGAAAATCCACGCTGATCAATCGTTTGCTGGGCGAAGATCGTCTTTTGACAGGCCCCGAGGCCGGGATCACCCGCGATGCGATTTCGGTGGTCATGGATTGGGATGGGATGCCGGTGCGCATCTTCGACACCGCCGGAATGCGCAAGAAGGCCAAGGTGCAGGAAAAGCTTGAAAAGCTGAGCGTGTCCGATGGCCTGCGCGCGGTGAAATTCGCCGAGGTGGTGATCGTGCTTCTCGATGCCGCGATCCCGTTCGAGCAGCAGGACCTGCGCATCGCTGAT
>JABDLJ010000010.1 GCA_013003075.1 Paracoccaceae bacterium | reverse complement strand
TGAGCCCACAGCAGACATGGTCCGTCGCCGACGCTCGCAGCTGCAGCAATTCCGTTGACCGAAACCATGCGCTGCGCCGCAGCTATGGAAGCGGCCGTTCGTGGCGCCCGCAGCAAGATTTCTGGGCTACATGTCCGGATTGCGGACAAAGAGGTAATCCAATGGATTGGATCACATGCCCTGTCTCCATGGCCAGCAACATGATCACCGCCACAATAGTGGCGCCAATCGGGGATCTTTAAGATATCATGAAGCGCCTTTAATGCAGCGTCTGCAGTCGTTGCGTATCAATAGACGGCTTGCCCTGTCTGAAGGTCCAAGGCCTGACCTAATCGCAGATCCATCAGGCTTTTGAACCTCGACACCGCCAGATCACGAAGCGATCTGGACTTTCGGTGCGCTGTCGGCATTGCGAGCAAGATCCTGGCCAAACTTGATGAATTCCTCAAGTTTCTTGATCTCCTGCATCCGCTTTTCGATTTCATTCATAAGAAAGGTACGGCGGGCTTTGGCGGTCTGAATTACGTCACTCATTTACTTTGTCCTATCACTCGTTATTTACCTGTCGCGATTGTTTACTGTCGCTTCACCTTGAGGCAGAATTTGGGTTCTGGTGTGGTGAAAATTGTAAATAACGCCCTGGTTGTTCAATCAAGGTTCGCGTCAGAATGTCTGCACGGCCACCGAAAGCGGTTCCCCCCCACAACAAGATGCGCCACGGCTGAAATGAACGCCCGCCTTGGGCTCAAAGCAGACACCTGTCGGTTTTTGTCGGCTGACGGCTATGGGGACCAAAGCTGCCATGCGGTGAGGGTCAGCTATGGAAAACGTGGGAGTCCGTACCCCACCGACCGTTCATCGCCAGTTGCCGCCGGGCGAATTTTTTCCTGGAAAGTCTGTTGCCGCTGACATCGGACCACCGCCGTTTTCGGCTCGGTATCCGTCTAGCGTCAACTACTCTTGAATCGACTGGAGGTAGAAGACGAGCGACAGGATGCGTCCTCTTGCAACCATATCAGTCGTCTCTCCCTGCCGACTGCTCGCCGAGGATTTGAAGCGCTCACCCCAGATCGGCATCGTGCTGCCATGCGCCCTGACCCCATCACGGCCATCAATCGTGGTCAGCACCGTCTCGAAAGGGAAAACACCGCCATTCGCTTTGGCGAGGTTCACCAAGTTGGGCGTTTCGGTGTTAAGCAGTTCTGCAAACGGCCCCATGCCCATGCCGCTTTCGCCGTGACATCCTGCACAGGCAACCACGTATTCTTTTTCGCCCGCGCTATCGGCTAACGCCGGTCCGGCGCCAACGATCAATGCAGCAATGGCAATCTTTGCCGAGGATAGATAACTCACAGCCAGCCCTCCAATCCAGTCTACGTACATTGACTGCCGTAGTTCGGGGATGCCCGCTTTGATTTCTGTCAATCTGGTTCCCGCCGGGCCAACAAAAAACGCTCGAGAATCGCGTTCCTTTCGTAGCGGCAACTGGCTGATCATGAATCGCTGGGAAACGTCCGTTGTGGGTTCTTCTGAGACATCCGAGGCTTTCTCTAGGATGACTGCTCTATCCCTGGAAGCGGACACTCGACTGAAACCGCTCAATGGCTGCATGGCGGGACAAATCTGCCGTCGCTCGCGTCACTCCCAGACGACGGAGATGCGGGACCGAGCGGTTATTGATTTCTTCCACCTGCGCTACTGAAAGTTGGTGTACTCAAGCACCATCCCAACGCCTCAGCATCCAATACCACTGATCCGGATTTGCCTTGATCCGAGCGGAAAGGCTGTCATTGAAAGTTCGAGTCATGGTAACAGTGTCAGTGTGCGCAATAGGGGCTTCGAATATCACCTGGAACGCGTTCCCGTCATCAACTCGAATACCATAGGCCGGGATCATGGGCAGGTTGTACTTGAGCGCAAGTTGAGCCGCAGAAAGAGATGTAAGGGCGTCAAGACCAAGAAACGGAATGCGAACACCTTCTGAGTGTTTTTCGTCCAGGAGGATCGAGATTATTCCCCCGCTTCGCAGATGACGTACAAGGGCCATTGTGCCGGCGCGGCCAGTCGCCAGAATCGGCTTCCCCCCAGCTTGAATAGCGGTAAGCACTCGCCGTGCGTAGTGGGGGTTCCTGTGGGTGCGAATGATGGCCCCACTTTCCAGCCCGTTCATCTTGATTGCAGCGCGAATTGCCTCCCATTGGCCAAAATGTCCGGAAACGATGATCGCCCCCTTGCCGGCTGCATTCGCCTCTTTCAGGGCTTCTAGTCCTGGACCGGAAACCTTGAACTTGTGGTGTTGAGTTTGAAACTCGGCATCGTGGTAGATTTCGAATAGCGTTCGCCCCATCTGTCTTCCCATTTCCTGACCAAGCTCCCCGCGCGCGCGGCTCGTCAAGTTGGGGAAGACACGCCTTGCTTCGCGGTCGAATCTGCTTCTCGCAGGAGGAAACCAACGCATGACCGCCGAAAAAGTGTTTCCCAAATTGCGGGACCGCGCATCGAAGGAACGCCACTGTGAAACAGTGAGCACCGACCACAATGGAAGGTATCTGGCGTATTGGATCAAAGATTTGAGAGAGGCGGAAGGCATGGTCGTGTATCATTGTTTTCTTGCTATAAACCAAACAGAAAATCACAATATGCACGCTGCCGGCGAAAGAACACGCAAACCATCTTCAGAGCTCGCCGCATCGTACCAGCCGCCAACGACTCCTTCGGGCTCCAGGCAGCCGTTCGCTGCGAGCTTATCGAATGGCTGCTTTGATCCCTTGGATGCCTGAGCGGATGGATACGTCCATCGCGCTCCGCCTGCGTCCGTCAGATAGAGCGCGCATGATGTTGATTGCGTCACCAGTCATGGCGCTGACCAGAAGGGGGGTTACTTTCTGCCAGAATGCCAGAGTTGTTTATTTTCAATGGCTTAGACATGGTATTCTCTGTTTCTGGCAATCCACCGGCAACTGTTTCTGACATGGCTAAGTCTTTGTTTTCATTGCCTTCTGGTAGTCTGGCAACTTTTTCCGGCGATGCGCCAGCAACGTATCTTCCATACGCCTTCAGGACGCTGGATTTCTGATAACCTTGAACGCTTTGGCCCTTGAACCAAACCTTACGGGCAGTGATCTCGAAGGGCTTCAGAAGGCGTGTGATCGCGTTGGTGCTGATCGGCTTCCCGTGGCTCCATTCCGGCCAGGGTCGATCCTCCAGCGTGATCAGCTTGTTCTTTGCGAAGGTGCGTCCGATGTTGTCGCCGCCTTCCTCTCCGATCATGTCGTAGAGATCGCGCAGAAGCATGACGCCCGCGGGTTCATTGTCTTCGGCTTCCTCGCGCACAAGGTATGCCGCCGCGATCCGTTCTGGCCACGGTTTCCCTAGCGCTTCGGCGATCCGCCACAAGGGCGTGAAGTTGTCCCGGCGTCGGTCGTTGCCGCAGTCAGGCGGTTCGCATTCGGATGAGGCGATCCCGATCGCGTTGTCCTGTGTCCAGCGCAGCGCCCGACGCCGCACCCGTGCCATGCGTTCGTGCAGATCAATCGGCATCCGCGCAACCACTTCCGAAGATAGTTTCCGGCGAAGTCCGATCTTTACCGATCGACTTTCCAGCGTGTCCCGCTGCCCACCGATCCCGGCGATTGCCATCGGACACCATGTCGAAAACAGGGTGGGCGTCAGTTCTCCACCCTTTTCCACGACACGGAGCACGCGGGCGGTGCGGCGGGTGTGTCCGCTATTGAGAATTCCAGTTAATTCCTCATCCTGGCGCATCCATGTGTCGGCCTCATCCAGAAGCAGAGACGGCCGCCATGCCTCGATCGCGCGGAAGACGCCTGCGCTTTTTGCGTTGGACAGGATCATGCCGCGACTAACCAAGGCTTCAAGGTTTTCCAGCAAGGTGGACTTGCCGCAGGCTTTCGTCGGGCTTGTGATTAACAGGCGCGGCCAAAGACGCCACTTGTCCATAAGATAGGACCCCAGAACCCACAGCGTTGCTGCATCTGCGTCCGTCGGGCTGGCGAAGACAACATGGGCGCGAAGGGTGTTGCGGATTTCTTCAGCCAGCAAAGATCCCACGACCTTTTCGGGCCAAGGCTCTAGTGATTCGACAACCTCGTCGCCCTGGTTCCCGCCGCTGGCCTTTTTCACTTCACTGCGAAGGACTGAGACAGACACGTTCAAGGCGGTGGCCGCCGGTTTCAGTTCCCGGTCGCGCTCCAGCGGTGGAAGAGACGCCAAGCGGGCGATTTCTTCCTTGTCCCGGCGGCTGCCCGCGAGGTTTTCATCCGAAATATTTGGCATCCTGTCGTCGGCCAACATATCGGCGGGCGGAATATGGTCGTGATCACTCATGACAATCCTCCACCACAATGGCGTCTTCGACCGGGAATAGATCTTCGGTGGGGCGGCACATGATCACGCGCCGCTTCGGGCTGGGATGCCCGTTGGGACTGCGGAAATGCCGCATGAGCGACATGGCAAGATTCCTCGGCGAAGGATCAGAGGCGTCTCGCGCCACTGCGGTCATATAGTGAACCTGCGATTCGTCAGAACGGGCCATTAGCGTGCCCTCCGACGATCGCGCGCCTCGCGCCAGTTGATCAAGACCTGGAGGCCCTGCGGTGTGTCGATGAAAGGCGCTAGGTCGTCCTTGGAGAATCTGTCAAATGCGGCCTCTACAGAAATCTCCGCAAATTCGCGCGATAGGGCCGTAAGGGACGAATAGGCCAAACCAACATTCTCACGGTCAGAAAGGCGAAGCCCCGCGACGCTTTTGAAGACCAACCATCCGTAAGCGTCGTCTAGGGTCAGGGCGTGAACCAAAGTCCGAGCCACAGCATTGTGATTTTCACTCGAAAGTATTCCTGTAGTATATTGTTTTGTGTCATTAAATTGCCTCTTGCAGTCTTGTAGGGCAGAGCACTTCGCGGTAGGTTGGCAAACCGTTTCAAAGTCCGGCCCGTCGCGTTGCTCTGCTTGCGGCGGGTCATTTTATTGAGCGGGGGTGAGTTTGGCGGCCTGATCTGCCTCCCAAGCCTCGAGATCGCTGAGCCTCCAGTAATTCAGGCGGTTGATCTGAATGGGCTTGGGAAAGCCCAGCGCATCATCGTGCCACCAGCGCCAGATGGTGACGCCGGATCTTTGATAGCGCTTCTGGACTTGGGGTCCGGTGAGAATGGTATCGGTCATTGGCCAACCTCGGTTTGAATTGCGGTTGGCCACCTAAGTTCACGACATTTTGCAGCAATTCAAAGGTATTGCGGTCCGGCAATTTCGGAGAATTACACGGACTCCCTGTCGTCAAGCGACAGCACCGCGCCCAAAAGCTTCGGCCATGCGCGGAAGTTAGGCTGTTTTCCAGATAGCACGCGCTCTATCCGCGCAATCGCCTCGGTGACTGCGCTTCGCTGTAATCCGAATTCCTCCTTGCACGTTGAGAAGGCGGATTCGGACTTTACGCTCTCACGCCGAAGCACGCTGTAACGAAGCCAAATGTCGACGTCACGACTATCGGTTTCTACCGACTTCTTGCGACCTCTTTTGTGCTTCACTTTTCCTTCAATGAGATCGGCAAGGAAATTGCGCTCATCCTGCGATAACGTCGCATGTTGGTCCCTTAGCCGCTCGACAATGCCAGACATGTCGCCATCGCGTTGCGCCTGCAAGACAATTCCAATCCCGACCAGATCAGCCATCATTGGCCCCCTTGAGCGGAAATGCCCCTTCAGCCTCACGGCCTCTCAGGAATCGCCCCCAAGCCGCCATTAAAGCGCGACGGCGTTCCACCATATCGGCGCGGTCATACGCTTGCTGCACCTTGTTGCCGACTTTGTGGAACAAGGCGATTTCGGCCATGTCGCCGTCGAATGTCGTCCGCTCCGACACCCACGTCCTGAAGGTGGACCGCAGGCCATGAGGGACGATTGGAAGGCCCGTGGCGGCATCAACGTATCCCCTGCCCCCACGCTTCAGATCGGCGGAGTGCATCAGCTTCTGGACCTTTCCAAGCGTTGCGTCTGACAAGGCCCCTCCGCGCGGTGCCCAGAAGATCAGTTCTGACCCCTCCAGACGCGGCAAGGCCTCCAGCAATGCCACCATGGGGCTCGGACGTTTCCCCGGGCAGCTTGCCTCAAGATGAACTTGTCCAGCGTCAGGTCGCAGACCGCTTTCCCACGCGCTCGTTCTCCTTCTGAAGCCGTTTGAGCTCTGTCAGGCGATCGGATCCCATCCCCCATACCGCTTGTGCCAGCGGTGATACGTCCGCTCGGCAACGCGCACTTGGCCCATTGCATCAACGCGCAGCATTCCTTACCCGACGAGCACGTCAGCCTGCCGCGGTTTCTGAACTGTTTTCTCTGGCTTGTGTCGCCTAGTCGCCATTCTTTGTCCTCTGTTTGTCAAACTTGACGGTGCACCAATTCAGATAGGCAAGCTCAGAGCGGCGATACGGCCCGAGGCTTGCTGAGGTTACAGCCAAGCGGTGCATTCGCAAGGATTGGCGCATCGCGAGTGCCAGCCACGCTGAATTGCCCGGCCCCTACCCCGCTGCGACGCGCCAACGCTAGGCCGGCAGCTGCACTGACTTCCAGCCAACGATAAGGTGAAAGAACACCAGAGCGAATATGCCGACGCCGACGATATCGCCCTCTTGGGCAAGCCCCATACCGGCGGCAACGAGCCCGGCAAGGCAAAGGCCAAGACTGATCCATCCGGTCCAGGGCCCAAAGCCCGGCGCGCGCCTCATGGCAAGGCCGAAAAGCCCCATGCCGATGGGCGTCAGCACCAGCCCCGTTACGACGATGGCATCGACCCAGCCTTGTATCGCCTCCCAGGCGACAACCAGAACGGGCTGGATCGGGGCCATGCCACTTGGCGCATGGTAGAGATCGGACAGCACCGTGGTCGCGGTGTGCGGAACGGCGCCGGTGGCAAGGATCGTCAGGCCCAGAAGGGACATCACGCACCCCGCCAACGCCGGCGCAAGCCCGGCGGTCCAAAACGCGAGCAACAACGTCGCCGAATGCAGCGCCCAAAGCGCAAGCGTCAGAAGATAGGCCGTATTCTCGATGATCCGCGCCGCCCTGACTTCGGGAAACCGCTCGATCGATGCCTCGGCATCCAGCGTCTGAAGACCGACAAATGCTGCCAGAAAGCCAAACACGGCCAGCATCAGCAGGCTTCCCAGAATTCCGGCAATGCCGCCCCATCGAAGCGCCGATATCTCCTGGTCGGTCATCGCTTTGCCTCCATGCCGTTGGATCCTGCCGCCTGCGGCCTTCAGGGCAGCGGCGCGAATTGATCGCTGGCCAGAATGAACTTTCCCGCCGCGTCCCCGAGCTTTTGCATCGTATGCGCACGCGCGACATCCGGCAACGGGATCCTCGCCGCGATCCGGGCGGTCAGACGGCCGCGGATCGCCATCTCGAAGAATTCAGGCAGGCTGGCGCGGTACCAGCCCGGGTGCGCGGACCGCTGTCTATGCCCGGACCGGTGACAACTTGCCGGCCGTCGGGCCAAAGTGACAAAGGTGCAATCGCCGTCAGGCTGGGCAAAATGCTGGCGGCTGCTAAGCGGAGCGTTCCGGCAAGGCCCGGCGCCACCAGCCGACCACCGGGTTTCAGCGCGCGATGGGACCCAAGCCGTTGCCGCGGACCGCCTGTCAGGTCGATGGCGCACCCGGCGCCGGCGCCCCGTGAGTTCGCAAAGCCGCGCCGCGGGATCGTCCACGGGCAAGTCGCGCGTCTTGGCCCCGTCAGCGCGGATTTGAGCGTGCGTTTCGGCGGCATCGCGGCCGAAGGCCTCTCGCCCGGCGATCCGGGCCAGCCGAAGCAAGGCGCTGCCCAATCCGCCGCCCGCACCCTCAACCAGCACACACTCTTCGCGCTGAAGCCCGGCCGACTGATGCCGCCCCGGCATCACATCATAGGCCCGCACACCCGCCGTTTCGACATGGATCGGGACATTTCAGCGGCCGGGTTCGGGCAGGTCCCGGGGAAGCGATTGCAGGACAACGGCGCCACCGCGGCGCGGGACGATCCCGCGGTGCGCGGCCCCGGCGCGCATATCGCCGGCACGAGACAAGGCGCGCCCGATGCAATCTTCGCGCCGGGGCCCGCCGGCGGATCACGGTGCACGCCGCTCGCCCCGACCAAGCGGCTCAAAGCTCACGGCGCGGCCATACTTGCGGGCGTAGAAATCCGCGTCTTCCCTATCAAGTCTCCTACCGAAATATCCGCTTCCAATATGCCCCGCGCCGATGAACGGCGCGTCTTTCCTGGGGCATCGGTGACAACGCCCAAATCGGTCCGAGGGCTGTGCGAACAAAGCTGCGATACCCTCGCCCTGCGAAGACGAGCGGTGCTTGGGTCGCTTTGCCGCGCCGCCGCCCATCCGGTCTTTGCGGGGCCCCAAGCCCAGCTTGTGCGCTATAGCGCCAGGCGCATCGCTGTGGCGGCCCGGACGTAACGCAAGTCGGCGCGGGAAGCGCGCGCATACAAGGCCTGCCCGTGGGGGCCGCGCCCTGCCCCTGGCACGACATCGCGGTCTTGCAGCGCCAGAACGGTGTTTCGTGGTCTGGCGGGCGGGGTGCCGAGGGACAGGGCTGCCGCCGCGCGCGGCGGGCGCAAGGGTCGCGGATATGGCCTGTCGCAAAGCCGGGGCATGGCGCGGTTACGGCAAGGCACCCTTGCCGTGTTTGCGGCGCTTCATCTCGCGTTCGGCGCGCGTCAGTGCGATTCCTTGCCAACCGGATTGCCACGGCAGCCTTTCAGGAAATCGAGATCGGCCCCGGTGTCGGCGCCCTCGACATGCGCCTGGTGCAGCCACGCATAGCCGCTGTCGGGCGTCTCGTGGCTGGGCGCCCAGTCGGCAAGACGCGCCTTCAGCTCCTGGTCCGAAACCTCCAGGTGCAGCTTGCGGTTGGGCACGTCCAGCTCGATCATGTCGCCGTCCCGCACAACCGCCAGCGGGCCGCCGGCGGCGGCCTCGGGCGAGGTGTGCAGGCAGACTGTGCCGTAGGCCGTGCCCGACATGCGGGCGTCGGAGATGCGCACCATGTCGGTGATCCCCTTGCGCAGAACCTTCGGCGGTAGCCCCATATTGCCGACCTCGGCCATCCCCGGATAGCCCTTGGGCCCGCAGTTCTTCAGCACCATCACGCAGGTCTCGTCGATATCCAGATCCTCGTCGTTGATCCTGGCCTTGTAGTCGTCGATGTCCTCGAAGACGACCGCGCGGCCCCGGTGCACCATCAACTCGGGCGTTGCCGCCGAGGGCTTCAGCACCGCGCCGTCCGGCGCCAGGTTACCGCGCAGAACGACGACGCCGCCCGATTGGGTCAGGGCCTTTTCGGTCGGCAGGATCACGTCCTCGTTCCAGTTCTGCACGTCGCTGACCTGATCCCAGATCGCCGCGCCGCTTACCGTCAGCGCGCCCTTGTGCAACAGCCCCGCCTCGCCCAGCCGCTTGATCACGACGGGCAGCCCGCCGGCATAGAAGAACTCTTCCATCAGGTATTCGCCCGACGGCATCAGGTTCACGATCGTCGGCACATCGCGGCCGCAGCGATCCCAGTCATCAAGGCTCAGGTCGATCCCGACCCGCCCTGCGATCGCCAGAAGGTGGATCACCGCATTGGTCGAGCCGCCGATCGCGGCATTGGTGCGGATCGCGTTCTCGAAGGCCTGCTTGGTCATCACGTCAGAGGGTTTGAGGTCATCTTTCACCATCTCGACAATACGCCGGCCAGAGACATGCGCCATCACGCGGCGGCGGCTGTCGACAGCGGGGATCGCCGCGTTGCCCGACAGCGCCATGCCCAGCGCCTCGGCCATGCTGGCCATCGTGCTGGCGGTGCCCATCGTGTTGCAAGAGCCCGCCGAGCGAGACATCGACGCCTCGGCTTCGACGAACTCTTCAGCCGTCATCTCGCCGGCGCGCACCGCCTCGGAGAACTTCCAAAGATGCGTCCCCGATCCGACCCGCTCGCCCCTGAACTGGCCATTCAGCATCGGCCCGCCGGTCACCACGATCGACGGTATGTCGGTCGAGGCCGCCGCCATCAGAAGCGACGGGGTGGTCTTGTCGCAGCCCACCATCAGGACCGCGCCATCCATCGGCTGGCCGCGCATCGTCTCTTCCACCGCCATCGCGGCCAGGTTGCGGAACATCATCGCGGTCGGCCTGAACCCCGGCTCGGAGGCCGAAAACACCGGAACCTCGACCGGAAACCCGCCGGCTTCGTAGATCCCGTACTTCACCTTTTCTGCCAGATCGCGCAGATGCGCATTGCAGGGCGTCAGCTCGGACCAGGTGTTGAGAATGCCGATCACCGGCCGCCCGTCGAAAAGATCCGCCGGCAGGCCCTGGTTCTTCATCCAGCCCCGGTGATAGATCGCGTCCTTGTGCGTGCCGGCAAACCATTCCTGAGAGCGCAGTTTGCGGGGCCATTTGGCGGGTTTGAAGCTCATCGGTGCATCCTTGGTTCGGGGTCGGTGGCCGCGCGGGCGGGCCTTCTTTTCGCGTCCATCCTTACAGAAGCGCCCGCGGCTAATCGAGAGCTATCGGCGCCGGCTTCGTGCCGCCGGGCGCGCCGCGCCGTCAGCGGGCCAAAAGCTCGGCCAGCGTCAGCGCCATCACCTTGGCGCTGTCCACCATGTCCTGAACGCCGATCCATTCGTCGGGCTGATGCGCCAGATCGAGGATGCCGGGCCCGTAGGCAATGCAGTTCTTCAGTTTGCCGATCCGGTCGATGTGCTTCTGATCATAGGTGCCGGGCGAGCAGATGTAGTCGGGCTGCCGCGCCAGTACCTTCTCGATCGCCTGCGCCACGGTGCGCACGACCGGCGCATCGCGATCCGCCATCGACGGGATCACCTCGTGCAAATCCCTTATCTCATACGTAAAGCTCGGGCGCTCGGCGCGGATACGCTCCAGCATCCGGGACATTTCCGCTTTGACCTCGGCGAGGTCCTCTTCGATCAGGAACCGCCGGTCGATGATGATCCGGCAGCGGTCGGCCACGCAGGGCGCGGGAAAGCCGTCGAAGCCGGGCTCGGGTTCGGCCTCGCCGCCGTGGATCGAGTTGATGTTCAGCGTCGATTGCCGCGCGCCCTCGGGAACCACCGGCATCGCGGTGCGTTTTTCGGCCAGAAGCGGGTAGAGATAGGTCTCGATCTCGTGCAGAACCGCGCTCATGTGGCGGATCGCGCTGTCGCCCAGAAACGGCATCGAGCCATGCGCGATGCGGCCCCTGGTTTCGATCTCGGCCCACCAGACGCCGCGATGCCCAAGACAGATGCGATCCTTGTTCAGCGGCTCGGGGATGATGACGTGCTGCACCTTGTCCGGCGCGAAATAGCCGCGCTCGGCCAGGTAAGCGACGCCGCCATAGCCGCCGGTTTCCTCGTCGGCCGTGCCGGAGATCTCGATGGCGCCGCGATAATCCGGGCAGACCGCGATAAAGGCCTCGGCCGCGACGATCGAGGTCGCAAGGCCGCCTTTCATGTCGCAGGTGCCGCGGCCATAGATCCGCCCGCCTTCCAGCACCGCGCCGAAGGGCTCCTTGCTCCAGCCCTGGCCGACCTCGACCACGTCGATATGGCTGTTGAAATGGACACAATCGCCCGGCGCCGATCCGTCCCTGCGGGCCACGATGTTCCAGCGCGGGTAGCGGTCGCTGTCGCCGGGGGAGCCATGCGCCCGGATCAGCTCGGCGGTAAAGCCGGTCGCGGCCAGTCGCGCCTCCAGGTAATCGCAGATCTCGCGATACTGGTGGCCCGGCGGATTGAGTGTCGGCAAGCGCACCAGATCCTGCGTCAGGGCGATCAGGTCATCCCGGCGCGCATCAATCTCTGCGGCAAGGCGGGCGTCAAGATCGGGCGGCTGGCTCATGGTGCAAGGCTACGCCCCCGCGCGCGGTGCCGCAACCGCCGCTAGAGCACCGCCTCGATGCGCGCGACGTCGACCGGGTTGTTCAACTCCCAGAACGCGCGGCCCTTGGCATCGACCTCGACGCACAGCATCGCCTCACCGTTTTCCAGAAAGCGAAGCTGCTCCAGGCCCTCGTTTTTCTCCAGCGGCCCTTGCGGCCAATGCGTGTAGCGGGCAAGCACGTCGGGGCGGTAGGCGTAGACGCCCACATGGTGATAGACCAGCGGCGCGGCCACATCAGGATCGGGCAGGAAGGGAATGACTTCCTTGGAAAAATAAAGCGCCCGGCCATCTGCGCCGAAGACCGCGGTGGTGCCGCCGACGCGGCCGCCCGCGCGATCTTCGCGCAGCATCGCATAGGCCTGCTTGTCGCAGCGCAGCACCGGTGTTGCGGCGCCGAAGCCGGGGTTTGCGGCCATAGCGTCGATCAGATCGTCGAGAAACCACGCCGGGGTCAGTGGCGCATCGCCTTGCAGGTTGACCACAAGATCGGGACTGGCACCCATGCGCGCGATCGCATCGGCGCAGCGTTCGGTCCCGTTGGCGCAATCCTCGCCCGTCATCACCACCTCGCCGCCAAAGCCGGTGACGCAATCGGCGATACGCTGATCATCGGTCGCCACCACCACGCGGGCCTCGGCTTGCACCGCGCAGCCGGTCTCCCAGGTGCGCTGGATCAGGGTCTTCGACACACCGTCCCGGCCCTTCAGCTTTACCAGGGGCTTGCCCGGGTACCGGCTTGAGGCATAGCGGGCCGGGATCACGATCAGAACGCTCATCACGAGAGCCCCGCGCGCAGGCAGTCATGCAGGTGCAAAAGCCCGGCCAGCGCGCCGTTCTCTTGCTGGACAAGGCAGGCGGTGATCTTGCGGTCGGTCATCAGATCGAGCGCGTCCTTGGCGCGGGTGCCGGGCCTGACCGAGATCGGGTCGGGCGTTGCGATATCGCCCGCGCGCGCGTTCCACAGTGTCTTGGCATGGCGGCGCATGTCGCCATCGGTGATGATCCCGATCACCTTTCGGCTATCGACCACGATCGCCACGCCCAGCGCCTTGACCGACATCTCGACCACGGTCTCGGACATCGGCGCATCGGGCGCAACCAGCGGCAGCTCTGCCCCGGTGTGCATCAGATCGTCGACCGACATCAAAAGCGCCCCAAGCTTGCCGCCCGGATGATAGCGCCGGAAATCCTCGGCCGCGGTGCCCAGAAGGTGCGTCACGCCGACGGCCAGCGCATCGCCGATCGCCAGGCTAAGCGTAGTCGATGTCGTCGGCGCCAGCCCGTTGGGGCACACCTCTCTGACGCGCCCGTAGGCAATGGTCAGATCCGCAGCGCGCGCCAGCGTGTTGTCGGCCGTCGCGGTCAGCGCAATGACCTTGATCTTGTGGACCTGGCAGTAGTGCAGCAGATCGGAAAGCTCGGTCGTCTCGCCCGAGTTCGACAAGACCAGCACCACGCTGTCGGGCTGCACCAGCCCCAGATCGCCATGGCTTGCCTCTGCGGGGTGCAGGAAGATCGATGCCTTGCCGATCGAGCGGAAGGTCGAGGAGATCTTCGAGGCGATATGCCCCGATTTACCGATCCCGGCGACGATCAGCGGACCGCTTGCATCGACGATCATCCGGGCCGCGGCGGCCAGATCCGTGCCTTGCGCGGCAAAGGCGGTGATCGCCGCCGCCTCGGCAGTCAGCGCGTCGCGGCAAATCTCGTCAAGCTGCTCGTCATTCAGGGATTGCCCGGTTCGGGTTGCTCCGGCCTGCGCCATGCGGCCTCCTGCCTGCTGCTGTTTTGCAGCGACATTAACCATGCTGGCGGGCAGTTGCACGTATTTTGACGAAGCGGCCCTCAGCCGCCTTGCGGAGCGCCAATCCGCGCCCGGCAGGGCCCGAACACGGCCGCAACGGCCAGGATCAGGCCCGCGACCGTGGCGATCATGCCCGCCGCGCTGACCGAGTTGCCAAAGCCCAGCCAAAGCGGGCCATAGCCCGCCAGCACGTAGCCCAGGATCGCCGCGATCGTCGCGAAGAATATGCTCCATCCGATTTGCCGCTCCAGCCGGTTGGTCATCATGCGTGCCGCCGCCGGCGGGCAGATGAACATCGCGATCACGATGATCGAGCCCACGGCGTCGAACGCGGCAACCGCCGCCACTGCCGAGACGATCACTAGGGCGATCCCCAGCGCACCGGTTGCGATGCCTTGGGTCGCAGCAAAACCTTCATCAAAGGTTGAGATCTTCAGCGGCCGCCAGAAAAACCCGATAAAAAGCGCAACGCCAAGAAGCGCCAATGCGATGCGCGGCAGCTCCGGGGGCAAACCGGCCAGGGCGGCCGGATCGAAAAGCGAGCTCCAGCCCGTCGCATCGAGCCAGATCAGCGATTCCAGATTGCCGAAAAGCGCGTGCTCGACATCGAGATGAACGCCAGAGGTATCCGATTGCTCCAGCAAAAGCACGCCGGCGGCGAACATCGCGGTGAAGACCACGCCCATCGCGGCGCCCGGCTCGATGCGGCCAAGCCGGCGGATTGCCTCGATCAGGATCACCGCCACCACGGCGGCCCCCGCGGCGCCCAGCATCATCGGCGCGGTGGCAATCACCCCTGTGGTCAGGAACGCTACCACGATCCCCGGCAGCACGACGTGGCTGATCGCATCGCCGATCAGCGCCTGTCGTCGAAGCACCAGGAAATTGCCCGGCAACGCGCAGGCGATCGCGGCGAAGATCCCGATCAGAAGCGGCGTCAGGCTGAGAGGGACGAACTCTGCGCCGCTCATGACGATGCCTCAGCGCCGGCGGCGATCGCCGCATCGATCTCGTCCAGCTGGTCGGGGGTCACGACATCCTCGATCCGCGTCAGCCCGTCATAGAAGGCCGCGGTTCCCTCAAGGCTGGCCGAGCGGCGCAGCACGTCCCAGCGGGTCTCGTCCAGAAGCGCCTTTTCGGCCCGGGCCTGCCCGGCCTCGGTCGCCACCCCATCGGGGCGCACGAGATCGGCGCGCTGCAAAAGCCGCAGCGTCAGCTTTTCGTAGATCGGCTGGCCCGAGGCGAGCGCCAGCAGCCCCTGCCGCAGATGCACCCGGCGCTGGAAGGCGCGGTGGCGCGTCCAGGCGGCCAGCACACCGCGCTGGGGCGAACCCAGAAGCGACAGCGCGAACAGGGCAAAGGCAACAAGAACGATGATCGGGCCGGTCGGCAGCGCGGGCGCCGAGGCCGAAATCGCCGCCCCGACATAGCCCGAGACCCCACCGATCAGGCCCGACAGGGCCACCACGCCATCCGTGCGGTTGGTCCAGAACCGCGCCGTCACCGGCGGGATGATCAGCAAGGCCACGATCAGGATCAGCCCGACGATCTTGAGCCCCACGACTGTCACCGCCAGAACGAGGCCCATCATGGCCAGATCGATCCGCCGCAAATCGATGCCGGCCGAGGCCGAAAAGCCTGGATCGAACGCCACCATCGTCATCGGCCGGCGCAAGAGAAGCACCAGCGCCAGGCTCAGCGCGCCGCCCGCCGCGATGATCGCCGCCTCAGAGAAAAGCATCCCCGCGGTCGACCCCAGCAGAAAGCCCTCCAGTCCGGCTTGCCGGCCCGAGGACATGTTCTGGATCACCGTCAAGAGAACGATGCCGAAGCCGAAGAACACCGACAATACCGAGCCGATGGCGGCGTCCTCGGCCAGCCGCGTGCGCTCGGTCAGCCATTGCACCGCCAAAAGTCCCACCCAGGCCGACAGCGCCGAGCCCAACATCAGCCCCGGAAGCGACCGCCCGTCGCCGCCAAGCAGCACCATGACGATGAAGGCAAGGCCTACGCCGGGAAGCGTGGCATGGCTGATCGCGTCGCTTACCAGCGCGCGCTTGCGCAGGAACAGGAACGTGCCGGTCACCCCGGCCGAGATGCCAAGCAGCGTCGCGCCCACAGCGACAAGCGTGGCGTTATAGCCAAGCTGAAGGGTCAGCGCATCGAGCAACATCGCGCTAGCCCGCGGACAAGGTCAACTGGTCGATCTGCGTGGCCGCCAGCCGCCCGCCATAGGTGTTTTGCAGGCTTTCGGCCGTGAACGCCTCGCGCACCGGCCCATGCGCCATCTTGCGCACGTTGATCATGAAGATCTCGTCGAAATACTCGGCCACGGTGGACAGATCGTGATGCACCGCGATCACCGTCTTGCCCTGCGCCTTGAGCGACTTCAGAACGTCGATGATGGCCTTTTCGGTGGCCGCATCGACGCCTGCGAAGGGCTCATCGAGAAGATAGAGATCAGCGCCCTGCGCCAGCGCGCGTGCCAGGAAGACGCGCTGCTGCTGGCCGCCCGAAAGCTGGCCGATCTGGCGGCCTGCAAAATCGCTCATGCCGACGCGCTCCAGGCATTTCTCGGCGCGCGCCTTGTCGCTGGCGCGCAGCCGGCTCAGAAGGCCCAGCTCGCGGTAAAGGCCCATCAGCACCACGTCGATCACCCGCGTCGGAAAATCCCAGTCGACACTGGCGCGCTGCGGCACGTACGCCACCCGGCTGCGGGTGGCGGCGAAGGGTTTACCGAAGACCGACACGGCCCCCGAGAGAGGCTTCACGATCCCCAGAACCGCTTTGAGAAGCGTGGATTTGCCAGCGCCGTTTGGCCCGACGATTGCCGTCATGGCGCCTTCAGCGAAGCTTGCGTCGACCGAAAAGACCGCCGGGCGCTCGCCGTAGGATACCGTCAGTCCGCGGATATCGAGCGCGCCGGGCGCTGCGCCCGGTGCGATCATGCCGTCTTCGGCCACAAGTTCAACAGGGCTCATGCGACAGGCCTCCTTCATATTCCGGCCGACAACCGGCCGGACATGCCGCGCGGCGGCACGGATCCGCCAAGTGCGGCTGCAATCGTCGTGACGTTGTGATCGATCATGCCGAGGTAAGTGCCCTCGTACGTGCCTTCGGGGCCCATCGCGTCGGAGAAAAGCTCTCCGCCGATCGTCGTCTTCTGGCCGCGCGCGGCGGCGCCTTCGATCAGGGCGCGGATATTGCGGTCCGAGACAGAGCTTTCGACGAAGACCGCGCCGATGTCGCGCGCGACGATGGTGTCCACCAGGACGCCGATCCGGTTCAGCCCTGCCTCGCTTTCGGTGGAGATGCCCTGGATGCCCAGAACCTCAAAGCCGTAGGCGGCGCCGAAGTAGCGAAAGGCATCATGCGCGGTCAACAGGACGCGCCGGGTCTCGGGCACCGTCGCGAGAACGGTTTCGCTGTAGTCCCTCAAGACGGTCAACTCGCCCAGGAAGCTGTCGGTGTTGCCAGCAAAGAGCGCCGCATCATCGGGCCGCGCTGCGCTCAGCACATCGCGAATGCGCATCGCGACAAGGCTCCAGCGGACCGGATCCATCCAGACATGCGGGTCGAACTTGTCGGCATAGCTCTCATGGCCCAGAAGCAGATCTTCCGGCACCGCCTCGCCCACCCGGGCGACATTCCGGCGGCGGCCCAGGTCTTCAAGGAAATTCTCCATCTGCGCTTCAAGGTAGAGCCCGTGCGCCAGTACCTGGTCGGCGCGGACCATCGCGACGATGTCGCTGCGGGTCTGGCGATAGGCATGCGGATCGACGCCCGGCGCCATCAGCGCGCGCACATCAACCACATCGCCGCCGATCCGCCGCGCGGTATCGGCGATCATCCCGGTCGTGGCCACGACCGACAGGCGCCCGGCGGCAGCAATCCCTTGCGGCAAGACCGCCAGAGCCGCCGCTGCGCCGGCCGCCCGAAAGAGCGCCCGTTTCGTGATCCGTGCGGTCAAACTGAACACCTCGAAATCCGTAAAATTCTATTAAGTTTGTATATGAGACTTATTCGCAAAAAGTCAATGCAATTGCGACCTATTCGCATTTCAGGGTGACGTCTGCCGACCCCCGGTATTGCGGCTTTGTCAGCGCATATTCAGCGGTCGCACGCGTGCATGATGGCGGCGGCCTTGCGCACCGCGGGATGCGCGCCCAACCCGGCCGCTTCGCACGGCAACCGGCGCCGCCAGTTGGGGTATTCGTCCACCGTTCCCGGCAGGTTGGGCTGTTCGGCGATGCCGAGAATATCCTCGATCTGCAGCGCCACGAGGCACGCGGCCGCCTGCCCCATGAACCGGTGCAGCGCATCCACGTCCCCCGCGCTGTCGCCGATCGCCCGGTCCATCGCGGCGACATTCTGGCGCCGCTCCTCATGTGCCTGTCGGGCGGCCTTGTCGCCGATCGCTCCAAGTGTGCGGCGCAGGTCGATATCGGCGCCAGTGCGCCAGCCCGCCCATGTTGGCAGATCGTGCGTGCCGAACGAGGCCAGCGCCTGCGCGGTATAGCGCTCGGCCGGCAAACCGTCCGGCCGCGCGGTTTCGAACATCGCGACCCGGCAGCCGAGGACACCGGACGCTTCAAGATCGGCCTGCAAGCCATCGGGAATATTTCCCAAATCCTCTCCGACGATCACCGCGCCGGCGCGCGCCGCCTCGATCCGCACGACCGCCAGCATCGCCTCTTTCGGCATCCGGACGTAGGCTCCGGCGCAGGATCCATCCAGCGGCACCCAGAACGCCCGGTCAAAGCCCAGGATATGGTCGATCCGAAGCGCGCCTGCGAATTGCAGCTGCTTGCGCAAGGTCAGGGCCAGCGGCGTAAAGGCGTTCGCGATCAGCGTGCGCGGGTTCATCGGCGCAAGGACCCAGGTCTGCCCGCCTTCGGAGAACGCATCCGGCGGCGCGCCCAGCGACACGCCCGGCGCGAAGATTTCGGGCTCGGCCCATGTTTCGGCGCCAAAAGGATGCGTGCCGACCGCCAGATCGAGATAGAGCCCATGCGCCATTCCCGCGGCCTTCGCCGCAAACACCACGGCGGCCAACTCGGCCTCGGCGCGGTATTGCAGCCAGGCATGGTAGCGGATCCGGGGGCTGTGGACCCTTGCGAACCGCGCGACCGCGGCGCTGGCGGGATCGCGGAAGGGCTTGGGCCAGTCTTCCCAGACAGCGCCATGCACCTCAGCCAGCGCCGCGTAGGTCGCAAACCGCTCCAGCGCCGGCCCTTCGCGGGTCAGGAAGGCCGAAAAGGCGTCATCCTCGCCCGCAGTCTGATACTCCGATTCCAGGGCGGCGGCCTTGGCCGCCAGCTCGGCGGGATAGTCGATCAACGCGCCCCGGCGCGCGGCTGGCAGGGACGGCACATGGATATGCGCCGTGCTCAGGCGGCGGCGATGCGACGGCATATAGGGGCTGATGATCGCGGGATCGGTGGGAAAGCCGGCATGGATCGGGTTGATGCCGACAAAGCCGGCGCCCACGCCCGCTAGCCCGGCCAACGCGGAGCGCAGATCCTCATAGTCTCCGATCCCGCCCTCTTGCGGCGCGCGCAGCCCGTAGAGCGGCAGGGTGATGCCCCAGCCGCGCGCAGGCCACGGAAGCTTGGGCGGGGCCACAAGAAGCGTGCAAAGCGATCCGGCCACCCAAAGCCGGTGTATGCCCAAACGAAGTGCTGGCAGGGACAGGCTTTCGCGCGCAAAACCCTGAAACTCTTCGCCATCTTCGCATTCAAGCCGCCAATGCGCGCCGGCCGGTAGCTGCAAGACGGGCGCTGCGCCGGGCTCGGCCACCAGATATTCCGGCACCGCGCGATCGGCGCGCCGCGCCCGCTCGCCCTGCAGCGCCGCGCTGACCGCCGCGTCCGAAGAGACGTCAAATCCCATCGCGCCCAAAAGCGCGCGGCGCGTCTCGTCCGAGGTTTCGTGCCGGATGTCGCGCTGGTCGATATAGTCAGAGATCACGCCGGCCAATTCGGCCAGCGCCCTCAGATCATGTGTCAAATAAATACCCGCTCTACCGCAACTTGAGAACAGGCAGAGAGTGCGCAGAACCGGCGCAGAGGTTCAACGCCAATTGCGCCGCAAAGTCCCCTTGCGGCGCCTCAGGTCCGGATGTTTACGCGACCCCTGGGTCAGCCGTGCATCATCGCCCGCTTTTGTTCGATCCATTCGCGGTTCTCGCAATAGGCCGGCGGTCCCGGCGCATCGCTGCCCGCTTCCAGATGCCACAAAAGGCACTTGTCGCCATAGACGCATTTGCCGCAGCGCGCGGCCAGCGCCTCGATCTCGTCTTCCTCGAACAACAAAAGCTCAAGACCGGACGCCTCGGCCATCGCCTGGCTGCGCCAGTAGGGTGCCTTTTTCGAGTGGCGCGCGCCGACGATGGGCGCCTCAAAAGTCTGAGAGGATCCAGACATCTTCAACAACTCCTCATAATGCCCCTCAGGATACCCTACGCGGCATCGCGATTCGCCGTCTTTGAGATGGATCAAGTCGCGCTCAGAGCCCCGCCGCCGTGCGCCGCACCGTTGCCAGGCGATCCGCATTGGGCGGGTGGGTGCCCAGGAACCGATCACCGGGATCGGGAATGCGGTTGAAGAATTCCGCGCCGTTGACGGGGTTATAGCCGGACCGCGCGGTGATCACGGTGCCCAGACGGTCCGCTTCCAACTCGAAGGATTTGGCAAACCGCCGGGCCCCGACACCGCCGCCGATCTGCTGGGCCATCTCGACGCCCTGCTGGTCGAACCCGGCCAGCGTTCCGATGATCGTGCCCAGGATCGCGCCCTCGACCGCGCGCTGTTGGACTTGCGGGATGTGGCCCTCGATATGGTGCGCCGCTTCGTGGCCCAGAACGAACGCCAGCTCATCGCGGTTCAGCGCCCGCTTAACCAGCGCTTGCGTGAAGCCGATGATCGGCCGGCCTGTTTTGTCCAGCGTCTGGTAGGCATTGGCCGGCGCGTTCGCGTTGGGATCGACGACGATCCGGAAATCGCAGTTGAGGCCGCGCGTGCGCTGGCGGCAGGTGCTCTCGGCCACCGGCTCGACACGCGCGGCAACCGCGCGCAGATCACTGACCGTCATCCGGCCGACCACCGGTTGCGGCTGCCGCACCGCGCCGGGGCCCGGCGCCGGCGCCGGTGCCACCACGCAGCCTGCCACCAGAAGGCCTGCCAAGCTGGCCAAGATCGTGCGTTTCATCGTTACCTGCTCCTTTGTCTTTTGCCAAAAATAGCCGATCTGCCGGTAAGAGCCAGCCCCCTGTTCCGCGCCGGCATGGCCTTGCCGGCCCGGCGCCCTATGTCCTGCCCCATGACAGACACGAATATGCAAAACACCGCCCCCGCCCCCGGCCCCGTTCCGGCCCAGCAGCCCGAAGGCGCCGGAGCCGAACGCACGACGCTTATCTACAACGGCACCTGCCCGATCTGCTCGCGCGAGGTTGCCCATTACCGCGCCAAGGCCGATCAGCACGGCGTGACCATGGATTTCGCCGATTTGCACAGCGCCGATCTTGCGCCCTACGGGCTGACACCCGACGAAGCGGCGCGCCGGCTGTACCTTGTGCGGGACGGCCAGCTTCACAGCGGCTACGAAGCGACGCTGATCCTGTGGTCAGAGCTGCCGGGCACCCGCCCGCTGGCGCGGTTTGCCGCCCTGCCCGGCATCCGCCAGATCGGGACGTTCATCTACGACTACATCGCCGCCCCGGCGCTTTATGCGCTTCACCGCCGGCGCGAGGCGAAAAAGGCCGCCTGACAGGTCTTGCGCACCACGCCGCGCGCCGCCACGATGGCCCCCATGTTTACCATCGAGCACGACTTCGACGCGACGGTCATTACCCTTGTCGACGACCCCGCACCGCACCGCCAGGAAGACGTGACCATCAACGTCTTCGAAGACTGCGTAACGCTGGAACAACTGGAGCCGCAGACCGACCGGGTGCAGCGCATCACGCTCAGCCACGCTCAGATCAACGATCTGAGCGCCGCGCTCGATCTGCCCGAAGGCGTCTACGTCCTGAAAAAGCCCGGCGGCTGATCAGCCCAGATGGTCTAGCTCGATGCGCGCGGCCGCCCGGCGCCGCGGCCGCAGCGTCAGCCGCGGCAGTGCCACCTG
>JABDLJ010000004.1 GCA_013003075.1 Paracoccaceae bacterium | reverse complement strand
CCCGCTACCAGGCTGCGGCCGGCGGGCCGGGCCTGCGCCGGTTCAAGCAAGGCTTCGCGCCGGTCTGGCGTCCGCGCTACATCTCGGCGCCGGGCATCGGGGCGCTGGCCCTCGCCGGGCTCGACATCGCGCTGCAGATCCGCGGCGCGGGCCGCACCGCACCGCGCCCTGCACCCGAGGCCGAAACCGGCCCCCTGCCCGGCCCCCTGCAAACCAACCCGCCGACCAACCTGCCGACCAACCCGCCAGCCAACCGGCCTGCCAACCTGCCAAGCCCGCACCCCGGCCAACTATCGGTTTGCGCGACCCCTTGAAGTATGAAAGACGACGCCCACCTCTTATTCACACCAAGATCCCAAGGGCGCGCCATGACAAACCCGCTTGAGCCGTTTCTGTCCACCCAAGGCTGGCTGATGGCCGATGGGGCCACGGGCACGAACCTTTTCAACATGGGATTGTCGGCGGGCGATGCGCCCGAATTCTGGAACGTCGACCGCCCCGATGACATCCGCAAGCTCTACAAGGACAGCGTCGATGCCGGCAGCGATCTTTTCCTGACCAACACCTTCGGCGGCAACGCCTCACGGCTGAAACTGCATGACGGACAGTCGCGGGTGGGCGAGCTGAACAAGGCCGGCGCCGCGCTTGGCCTCGAGATCGCCGATGCCGCAGGCCGCCCGGTGCTGGTGGCCGGCTCGATCGGTCCCACCGGCGACATCATGGCGCCAATGGGCACGCTGACCCACGAGCTGGCGGTCGAGATGTTTCACGAGCAGGCCGAGGGCCTGAAGGCGGGCGGCGCCGATCTGTTGTGGGTCGAGACGATCAGCGCGCCCGAGGAATACAAGGCCGCCGCCGAGGCCGCCAAGCTGGCGGGCATGCCTTGGGTCGGCACCATGAGCTTTGACACCGCGGGCCGCACCATGATGGGCCTGACCTCGGCGGGGCTCGCCGCGCTGGTGGAAAAGCTCGACCATCCGCCGGTCGCCTTCGGCGCCAATTGCGGGGTCGGCGCCTCTGATCTTCTGCGCACGGTACTGGGCTTTGCCGCCCAGGGCACAGAGCGGCCGATCGTCGCCAAGGGCAATGCCGGGATCCCCAAATACCATGACGGCCATATCCATTATGACGGCACACCCGACCTGATGGCCGACTATGCCGCGCTGGCCCGCGACTGCGGCGCGCAGATCATCGGCGGCTGCTGCGGCACCACGCCCGAGCATCTCGCCAAGATGCGCACCGCGCTGGAGACCCGCGCCCCCGGCCCGCGCCCCTCGCTGGAGGCCATCGCCGAGGCGCTTGGCGGCTTTTCCTCGGCCTCCGACGGCACCGACGGCGCAGAGCCACCCGCCCGCACCCGCCGCCGCCGCCGCGGCTGAGGGTCCGCGCCTGATCCCGGGCGCGGTCACTGGGCAGTCGCGTGGGTGCTTTCTGGGCCTGCGGAATGAAGGGCCACTCGGCGTTGCGACGGTCTCGCCCAAGAAGGCCGCACGCTACCGTCCGGCCTGCACCAAGGCGCTCGCAAGGGGCGCTGGACCATCGCGGCACTGGCGGCTCTGCCCGACAGGTTGCCAGATAGGTTGCCTGACAGCCAAACGGCAGGCAGGTTGCAGACAGCCGTTTTCGGCTTAGAACAGCGACAGCTGATCGCCGGCCTTCGGCGGCACCTTGAAGAGATCGGTGCGCAGGGGCTTGACCCGTTGCGCAAGTCCCAACCGACGGGTCGCGATGGCAAAGCGCTGGGCGACAAGATCGGCAAAGGGGCCCTTGCCCGTCATCCGCTTGCCCCAGTCGGGGTCATAATCCTTGCCGCGCTGCAGATCGCGCACCCGGCCCATCACGCGGGCGGCGCGGTCCGGCACGGTCTCGGCCAGCCATTCGCGAAAGAGCGGCGCCACCTCAAGCGGCAGGCGCAGCATGATCCAGTTGGCGGCCGTCGCGCCGGCGTCGCGGGCGGCCTGAAGGATCGCTTCCAGTTCGTGATCGGTCAGCGCAGGCACCACCGGGGCCACCATCACGCGCACCGGGCAGCCCATGTCCGCCAGTTTTTCAATGGTCTTGAGCCGCCGCGCCGGGGCCGGTGCGCGCGGCTCCATCGCGCGGCTGAGCCGGGCATCGAGCGTCGTCATCGAGATCCCGACCCGCGCCAGACCCTTGCGGCCCATCTCGCCCAGGATGTCGGCGTCGCGCTCGATCAGGCTGCCCTTGGTGACGACGGTCACCGGGTGATTGTGCTCGGCCAGGACGGTCAGGATGCCGCGCATGATCCGGTGCTCTTTCTCGATTGGCTGGTAGGGGTCGGTGTTGGTGCCGATGGCGATCGGCGCGGGGACGTAATTGCGCGCCGCAAGCTCGCGCCGCAGCACCTTGGGTGCCTCGGGGCGGGCAATCAGCCGGGTCTCGAAATCGAGCCCGGGCGACAGCCCCAGCCAGGCGTGGCTTGGCCGCGCAAAGCAATAAATGCAGCCATGCTCGCAGCCGCGGTATGGGTTGATCGAGCGGTCGAAAGAGATGTCGGGCGAGGTGTTGCGGGTGATGACCCTGCGCGGCTTTTCCACGCTGGTTTGCGTGCGCAGGGGCGGCAGATCGCCGGCATCGCACGTCCAGCCATCGTCGATGCGCACACGGTCATGCGCCTCAAACCGCCCGGGACGATTGGTCTGCGCCGCCCGGCCCGGCCTGCGGCGGTCCGGCTGATACCCAAGCTCTTCGGTCATGCCACGCAAAATAGAACATTAAGCGAACATTTACCAGAGCCGACCGTGGCTTTCCCGCCTTAAATGCCTTGACCTATGGGACAAAATCGCAACGCCCTGTCGGTAAGAGAGGCGCGGCGGTCGCAATCAGCGTAGTTTAGTTGCCGCATTGAACTCATTTAGGACTTAACATATGCGCCGGAGCGCATTTCTGGAGTGGTGCTATGGCCGACGAAGACGAGATCATCCTGTCCGAGCTTCCGGACGACGAACTTGTTTTGCAGATGTATGACGACCTCTACGACGGTCTGAAGGAAGAGATCGAAGAAAGCGTCAACATCCTGCTGGAGCGCGGCTGGGAGCCTTACCGGATTCTCACCGAGGCGCTGGTCGGCGGGATGAAGATCGTCGGTGACGATTTCCGCGACGGCATTCTGTTTGTGCCCGAAGTGCTTCTGGCGGCGAACGCCATGAAGGGCGGAATGGCGATCCTGAAGCCGCTTTTGATCGAGACCGGCGCGCCGCGCGTCGGCAAGATGGTGATCGGCACGGTGAAGGGCGACATCCACGATATCGGCAAGAATCTGGTGTCGATGATGATGGAAGGCGCGGGCTTTGAGGTGGTCGATCTGGGGATCAACAACGCGGTCGAGAAATACCTGGCCGCGCTGGAGGAGGAAAAGCCCGATATTCTGGGTATGTCGGCGCTGCTGACCACCACGATGCCGTATATGAAGGTGGTGATCGACACGATGGTCGAGATGGGCATTCGCGACGACTATATCGTGCTGGTGGGCGGCGCGCCGCTGAACGAGGAGTTCGGCAAGGCGATCGGCGCCGATGCCTATTGCCGTGATGCGGCGGTGGCCGTCGAGACGGCCAAGACGTTCGTGGCGCGCAAGCACAACCAGATGGCGGCAGGCTAGATCCCGGCGCCACCGGGGCGCTGCCCCGGACCCCGCGATATTTTGAAACACTTGGAACGGGCCGCAGGCACGTCGCCCGTCCCGGCTTGACCCTAAAGGCTTGCGAATGCGGGCCCGGGGCCCCATTTCTGGGGCGAAAGGATTTCGGATGCCCCTTGATCGCCTGGTTTTGATACTCGTGATGGTCGTCGTCGCGGCCGGCGTCACTGTGCTGATTGCTTCCTACCTCGCCGCGGCGCTGCAGGTCGGCCCGGCGGCCGGGCTGGTCGCGATACCGGTCTTGCTGGTGGGCTACGTGATCTGGCGCGTCATAGCCGACCGCGTGCAAAGCCGGGAGGACGATCACTATGACCATATCGAAAAGTGATATCCTGGTCGTGACGACCGACGGGATCGCCGGGCGCGACATCGCCGAGGCGCTGGGGGTGGTGCGTGGCTCGACCGTGCGGGCCAAGCATATCGGCTCGGACATCGTGGCGGCGCTGCGCAACCTGGTGGGCGGCGAGGTCCGCGAGTATTCGCAGCTGCTGGCCGGCGCCCGCGAGCAGGCCTTCGACCGGATGCTGGACGAGGCGGCGCGGCTTGGCGCCGATGCCGTCGTTGCGATGCGGATGGAGACCTCGACCATTCAGCAAGCCGCCTCGGAGGTCGTTTTCTACGGAACGGCCGTGCGTCTTGCGCCGCGCTAGAAGCGGTCCCGCGCGGGTCTTGACACCGACGCCGCCCAGCGCGCCTGATGCTTGCATCAACTCTGCTGGCGGGCCGATATGACGCTTCCGGATCCCATGACCCTGACCCACAGCGGACGGGCGCCCGAGCGCGCAGGCCGCGTGCTGCTTTTGGCGTGCGGCGCGCTGGCGCATGAGATCGTCGCGCTGAAGCAGGCGGGCGGCTGGGATCATCTCGATCTTGCCTGCCTGCCGGCCATCTTGCACAACACGCCGGACAAGATCCCCGCCGCGGTTGCCGAGGCGGTCGAACGGCACCGGCCAGGCTATGACGAGATCTTCGTTGTATACGCCGATTGCGGCACCGGCGGGCGGTTGCAGGAAATGTGCAAGTCCCTGGGCGTTTCGATGGTCGAAGGACCGCATTGTTATTCGTTTTTCGAAGGCAACGACGCGTTTGCCAAGCTGGCCGAGACCGAGTTCACGGCGTTCTACCTGACCGATTTCCTGGTGCGCCAGTTCGATGCGTTCGTCACCAGGCCGCTGGGGCTCGACCGGCATCCAGAGCTTCGCGACACCTATTTCGGCCATTACGAGAAGCTGGTCTACCAGGCGCAGACCGACGATCCGGAGCTGACGGAAAAGGCGCGGGCCTGCGCGGACAGGCTTGGGCTTGCCTTCGAGCGGCGCTTTACCGGCTATGGCGATCTGGCCGCGACGCTGGCACAGCTGGCGGCGCGCAGCTAGGCGGCCTCGGTCGCGGCGATCATGCGGATGCGTTCGACCATTGCGCGCAAGCCGTTGGAGCGCTGCGCAGACAAATGATCGTTGAGGCCCAGCCGTGCCAGTTCGGCCGGCGCGTCGACCGTGGTGACGTCCTTGACCGTGAGCCCGTTATAAAGCGCCGCCAGCACCGCGATCAGGCCGCGCACGATCATCGCGTCGCTGTCGCCGCGGAACCGGAAGACAGCCCCTGCCCCGGTTCCCTCGATCTGCGGCACCAGCCAGACCTGGCTGGCGCAGCCCTCGACCTTGGTGGCCGGCACGCGGAACGCGTCTTCCAGCGGCTCCATCGCGCGGCCCATGTCGATGATCGTGCGATAGCGGTCTTCCCAGTCGTCGAGGAACTCGAACGTCTCGGCAATGTCTTCAAAGGCTTCGGTGGCCATCGTTGTGATCCTTGTCGCTTGCCTGCTGATCTAAGGCGGCAGCCCCGCCGCGTCCAGACGGTTTTGTTTTTGCGCGCCCCATGTCATAGATCGGTCAGAAGGCTGAGGGGGATATGGGGTATGAAGATTGCGGTAACGCTTGGATTGTGCGCGGTGTTGCTGGCCGGCTGCAGCCGGGTCAGCGAGAGCCGTCTCAACCCGCTGAACTGGTTTCGGTCCGAGCCTGAGGCGCCGGCCCAGCTTGTGCCGAACAGGGCGCGCGCGACCGATCCGCGCCCGTTGGTGCCGCAGATCACCGGCCTGAGGCTCGATCCTGCGCCGGGCGGCGCCATCCTGGTCGCGCGCGGGCTGGCGGCGCGGCAGGGCGCGCATGATGCGGCGCTGGTCTTCGTGGCGACGCAAAACCCCGCGTTGATCGGCTTTGAGTTTCGCGCCGAGGCGCCAGAGCCGGGCACGCCCATCGGCGCGCCGGCCACCCGCAACATCACCGCTGCGCGGTTTCTCAGCGACGCCGATCTGGCCGGGATCCGGCAAATTCAGGTGCTTGCAGCCGATGGCGGGCGGGCGCTGCGCCGCTAGGCGCTAGGCGCTAGGCGCTACAGCGCGATGATCTTGACCCGGCTGCCCTTGGCGGTCAGGGCTACCTCGCCATTGCAGAGCCGCAGCGCATCTTCGCCGAAGACCTTGCGCCGCCAGCCGCGCAGGGCGGGCCCTTCAAGCTCGCCGCCGGCAATCTCGTCAAGTTCGGACGCGGTTGCGATCAGCTTTTGCGCCACGCCGGCTTCTTCGGATTTCGCCTTCAGAAGTACGCGCAGCAAATCCGCCAGCGCGGGATTGACCTGTAGCCGGTCGCGGCGGTTTTCGACCTCGGGATAGCTCGCGGGATCGGCGGCAACGCCGGCGGCCACGGCGTTCAGAATTCCCTTTGCGATCTCGCCTTTGCGCGCCTCGCGCAGCACAAGACGCGAGCGTCCGAGATCGGCTTCGGATTTCGGCTTGGTGGAGGCCAGCTCGAGTATGGCGTCGTCCTTCAGGACCCGGTTGCGCGGGATGTTCCGGGCCTGCGCAAGGGTCTCGCGGAACCGTGCAAGCTCGCGCACGATGGCAAGGAACTTGCCGGAATTGGTGCGGGTCTTGATCCGCTTCCACGCGGTGGCCGGGTCGGCCTCGTAGGTGGCCGGATCGGTCAGAACCGCCAGCTCTTCCTCGACCCATTCCTTGCGGCCGGACTTTTCCAGCTTGGCTTTCAGAAACTCGTAGATCGTCCGAAGGTGCGTGACATCGGCCAGCGCATAGGTCTTCTGGGCGTCGGTCAGCGGCCGCCGCGACCAGTCGGTGAACCGCGAGGTCTTGTCGAGCGAGGACTTGGCGATCTTGCGCACCAGCGTCTCGTAACCGACCTGTTCGCCGAAACCGGCGACCATAGCGGCGACCTGCGTGTCAAAAAGCGGCTCTGGAAAGACGCCGGCATCGACATAGAAGATCTCAAGATCCTGGCGCGCGGCGTGAAACACCTTCACCACGCTTTTGTTGCGGAACAGATCGTAGAGCGGCTCCAGCGACATATCGCCGGCCAGCGGGTCGACGAGCACCGCGTCCTCATCGGCGTCGCCCGGAACGGCAAGCTGGATCAGGCATAGTTTGGAGTAATAGGTCCGCTCGCGCAGAAACTCGGTATCTACCGTTACGTAGGTGTGCGATGCGGCGCGCGCGCAGAAGTCGGCCAGCCCCTCGGTGGTGGTGATCGTGATCATGTGGGTTGTAATATCCGCTCGGGGTTGTGTTTTATCGCACCGTGATAGGCAAAGAACGGCGCTACGGCAAGAAGACCGGTGTGCGGTCGCCTGCGGAAAAGCGGCGAAGGACCGCCGGGTAAAGCGCATGTTCCTGCACCAGAACGCGGGCGGCCAGTTCGTCCGGCGTGTCGCCGGGGCGGACCGGAACCCGCGCCTGGCCCAGGATCGGGCCATCGTCGAGCGCGGCGGTGACCTCGTGCACGGTGCATCCCGCTTCGCCGTCGCCGGCCTCGATTGCCCGCGCGTGGGTGTTCAGGCCGCGGTACTTCGGCAACAGCGAGGGATGGATGTTCAGCATCCGCCCGTCCCAGCACCGGGTGAAGCCTTCGGTCAGAATGCGCATGAAGCCGGCAAGGCAAAGGATGTCCGGGCCGGACTTGGTCAGACGCGCGTGCAAGGCGTCCTCGAATGCCGCGCGGTCGCCGGCAAAGCGGCGGTGATCGACCACCGCAGTCTCGACGCCCAACGCGCGGGCCTTGGCCAGCCCCCCTGCCGTTTCGGAATTGGCCAGCACCAGAACAGGGCGCGCCGGGTGATCGCCGGTCATCGACTGCACCAGGCTGACCATGTTCGAGCCCGAGCCCGAGATCAAAATGGCCACCCGTTCGGTCACAAAAGCGCGCCTGCGTAGTGAACGCCCTCGCCCTCGATTACGCGGCCAAGGATGCATGTGCTTTCGCCCGCTGCGCGAAGCGTTTGCGCGATGCTGTCCGCGGCGTCCGGCGCGCACACCAGCACCATGCCGATGCCCGCGTTGAAGGTTTTCAAGAGCTCGGCTTGCGCCAGACCGCCGCTTTGGGCCAGCCATCCAAAGACCGCCGGCAGATCCCAGGCGCCGAGATCGACCTCGGCGCCAAGCCCTTCGGGCAGAACGCGCGGCAGGTTCTCGGTCAGACCACCGCCGGTGATATGGGCCAGCCCATGCACGCCGCCGGCGCGGATCGCGGCCAGGGCGGGCTGGACATATAGCCGCGTCGGGGTCAGCAGCGCCGCGCCAAGCGTGCCCGGCGCCCAGGGGCAGTCATCGGCCCAGCCAAGACCGCTGCGCTCGACGATCCGGCGCACCAGCGAATAGCCGTTGGAATGCACCCCGTCCGAGGCAAGCCCGATCAGCACATCGCCGGTCGCCACGCCCGACGGCAGCGCGGCGCCGCGCTCCATCGCGCCCACGGCAAAGCCGGCCAGATCGAAATCGCCCTCAGGGTACATCCCCGGCATCTCGGCGGTCTCGCCGCCGATCAGCGCGCAGCCCGAGCGCTCGCAGCCGGTGGCGATACCTTCGATCACCGCCGCCGCGGCCTCGACCGACAATTTGCCGGTGGCGAAATAGTCGAGGAAAAACAGCGGCTCGGCGCCCTGGCAGATCAGATCGTTGACGCACATCGCGACAAGGTCGATGCCGACGCCGCCCACCTCGCCGGTGTCGATGGCGATGCGCAGCTTGGTGCCCACGCCATCGGTCGCGGCCACCAGGATCGGATCGTCATAGCCCGCGGCCTTCAGATCGAAAAGCCCGCCAAACCCGCCCAGTCCGGCCATCACGCCGCTGCGCAGGGTGCGCCTGGCGGCTGGTTTGATGCGCTCGACAAGCGCATTGCCGGCATCGATATCGACGCCCGCCTCGGCATAGGTCAGGCCGCTCTTGTCAGGCTGGCTCATTTGCGAGCGTTCCTTCCTTTTCGTTTCATGGTATTGAACGCCGATTTCGCTCCGAAGGCGAAAAAGAACCGGTTCGCCAAGAACACCAGGCCAAGCACTATCGCGGCGATGACCAGCAGGATCAGGATGCTGCGGCCATCGAGGTCAAGTAGGACACCGCTGAAGATCGCGATGAAGCCCGAGAGCGCAAAGAGGATCAGGTTCGGCACCATGAAGGCCACCGCGTGATCCCAGCTTTCCGATGTCGTGGGCCGCGCCCGGTAGCGCCTGTAGTGCTGCTGGCCCGCGTCAAGCGCGGCGATCATCGGCGCGATCAGCCCCTGCGCAAGCGGCGCGCCGATGCCGAAAAAGCGCCCCAGCGCATACCACAGCGCCGCCATCAGAAGCGTGACCGCGACCAGAACCAAACTGTAGCGCTTCAACACTCCGGCTGTGCCAGCCATCGCCCGATCCTTCGCGTAAGAGTTCGCGCTTGCGATAGCGCGAAAGCCGGGGATTGGCAAATGCGCGATTTGTCATTGCGCTTGACCGATCCGGCGGCTTTGGTACATGCAGTTGCGGCGGGCCTGTAGCTCAATTGGTTAGAGCAGAGCGCTCATAACGCTTTGGTTGCAGGTTCGAGTCCTGCCGGGCCTACCATCCTGTCTTTTTCGTCTGCCGCAGCATCGGTGTCGCCGCTAGCGCCGCGCCGATGGTGATCAAGGCGGCGGCGAGTGCGATCGACCAATGCGGCTCGGCGACGCCGAACGCGATCAGGATCAGCGTCGACAGAAGCGGCGCGGCGTAGCTGGCCGCGCCCAAAAGCGGCAAATCGCCCTTCTTCATGCCGATATCCCAGGCGAAAAACGCCAGGCCCACCGGGCCAAGCCCCAGCCCCAGAACGGCAAGCCACTGCACGGCGCCGGCCGGCCAGACCGTAACTTCCAGCGCAAGATGGCACAGCCCGGCGAAAAGCGCGGTGACAAGGCAAAAGCCCGTGACGATATCGGTCGGCACGTCGGCATGGCGCCGCGAAAGCACCGAGTACCCGGTCCAGACGAAGGCGGCCGCCAGCGCGATTGCATAGCCCGGCAGGTATTGCGCTTGAAATCCGACATCCGCGCCGCCGGTCACCACCAGGGCCGCGCCCACAAACGCAAGGCCCGCCCCGATCAGGTGGGCGGGCTGCAACCGCTCGCCGGTTGCGCGGGCCGAGCTGAGAACGATCAAGAGCGGCCAGAGATAGGCAATCAGGCTGGCCTGCGCGGGCGGTGCATTCCGCAGCGCTGTGAAGTAGAGGAAATGATAGCCGAACAGACCGCCGACGCCCAAGGCCCAGGCCCGCCAGCTTTGCCGCAGCACGGCGCGCCCGGTGCCGCGCAGGTACCAGCCGACCAGCCCCGCAAGCCCGCCGATGGCAAACGTCATCGCGGCAAGCTGGAACGGCGGCACCTGCCCGCTCGCCGCCGTCAGCAGTGCCAGAAGCGCCCACATAAGTACCGCGACAAAGCCGATTGCTGTTGCAAGGTTTCAGGTCATGGCGCGTGCATCCTGTCGCCCGCGTCCTAAGCGCCTAGCGCGCCAGGATCAGGTCGGCTTTCAGACCGCCCAGATCCTCGCTGTCGCCCAGCCGCAACATGCCGCCATGCTGGCGCGCGATGTCGCCCACGATCGACAGGCCAAGCCCGACGCCGCTACCCTTGTCCTGGTTGCGCGCGGGAACGAGCCGGGAGAAGGGCTTCATCGCGGCCTCGCGCTTCTCTTCAGGGATGCCGGGGCCATCGTCCTCGATCCGAAAGCGCACCGAGCGCGGCGCCACCGAGACCCCGACCCGAACCGCCGTGCCGTAACGCAGCCCGTTGCCGATCAGGTTCTGCAGCGCCCGCTCGATCGTCATCGGGCTGATCTCGACCATGCCCTCGCCTTCCACCGCGCCCAGCGTCACAGCGCCGTCGCGGGCGCATTGCTCGATCAGGTCGCGGGCGAAGGCCACCGCATCGACCGGCTCACGCTCTTCTGTCGCATCGAGCCGTGAAAAGCTGAGAAACGTATCAAGCATGCCCTCCATGTCCCTGACATCATTCAACAAGGCCTTTGCGTCGTCTTCTTCCAGAAGCGAAAGGCCAAGCTTCAGACGCGTCAGCGGCGTGCGCAGATCATGGCTGACGCCAGACAGCAGAAGCGTGCGCTGTTCGATATGCCGCTCGATCCGGTTGCGCATCGCAAGGAAGGTATTGCCGGCCTGTCGCACTTCGGTTGCGCCGCTTGGCCGGTAGGGCTCTACCCGGCCCTTGCCGAAGGCCTCGGCGGCGCGCGCCAGCCGCCGGATCGGCCGGACCTGGTTTTTCAGAAACAGAAACGACACAAGCGTCATGATCAGCGAAACGAACACCATCAGGACCAGAAGCTGATGCGGGTTGGAGGCCGACACCCGGTTGCGGGCGAATTGCATCACGAAGGGCCGGCCATGAGACCTCAGACCCAGGCTGACACGGTTGTCGTTGCTGCGCAGATCGATCGCCTCGATCCCGGAAACCTCCGTGCGCAATTCGCGCATCACAACCCGGCCGGACAGATCGAAGACGCCGCGCGTGTCGCCTGCCGGCAGCGACCTGCCCTCGAACAAGGCGATCGCCAGTGGCTCGGCCAGCTCGGCCCCCGCAACAAGCCCCGCTTGCGGGTCCTCCGCGGTTTCGATCCGGTCGAGCACAAGCTGGATTTCCTTGGCCATGGACTGCGTCATCTGCGCCGTGACATTCTCGTAAAGGCGCTGGATAAACACGTATGACACAGCAAGCTGGATCGTGATGATCGGCACCAGCAGGATCAGCAGCGTACGTCCGAAAAGGGACTTGGGAACAAAACGTTTCAGCCAGCCGAAGGTCATGGGGGCAAGCCTAATCATCCCCGGCTTGGCAAAGAAAGGGCGAAGATGACGAAAGCGCCGCAGACGGGCATCGCGCACGAGGTCGCGCCGGGGGTACGCAGCGTTCTGGCGCCCAACCCCTCGCCCATGACCCACTGGGGCACCAACACCTACCTTGTCGGCGAGGCCGAAATCGCAGTGATCGACCCCGGCCCGGACGACGCAGCGCATCTGCAGGCGGTGCTGTCTGCGACACGCGGCCAGACGATCAGCCATATCCTGGTGACACACGCGCATCTCGACCATGCGCCGCTGGCCGCGCGCCTTGCGGCGCGCACGGGCGCACAGGTGATGGGGTTCGGTGCGGCGCATGACGGGCGCAGCACCATCATGGCCGAGCTGGCGGCGGCCGGGCACACCGGCGGCGGCGAAGGCGTGGACAGCGGGTTTCAGCCGCACACAGCGCTGCGCGACACCGACACCGTGCAAGGCGCGGATTGGGCGCTGGAAGTCGTCGCCACACCGGGCCATTTCTCGGGCCATCTCAGCTTCGCGATGGGCGATATTCTCTTTTCGGGCGATCACGTGATGGGCTGGTCCTCGACGCTGATCTCGCCGCCGGACGGCGATGTGCGCGCCTTCATGTCCTCTTGCGCGCGTCTGCAAAAGCGCCCCGAGCGGCGCTTCCTTGCCGGGCACGGAGCGCCGATCGATACGCCCGCCGAGCGGCTGGAGTGGCTGATCGCGCACCGGCTGGAACGCGAGGCGCAAATCCTGAACGCCCTCGGCCCCGAGCCGCAGACAATCGGCGATCTGGCGGCGCAGATCTACAGCGATATCCCGCCGCGCATGCTGCCGGTCGCCGCCCGCAACCTTTTTGCACATCTTATTGATCTGACAGAGAGAAACCTGGCCGTTGCCACACCAGAGCTGGGCTTTAACGCGGGCTATTGCAGCGCCTGAACCAGCGCGCCGGCACGCCCGCGAATTTTGCGCCAAACCCTCTGGACGCGGTGCATCGCTGTTGCTATACGAGCCCCCGGTATTCCGGCGTAGCTCAGCGGTAGAGCAGTTGACTGTTAATCAATTGGTCGTAGGTTCGATCCCTACCGCCGGAGCCATAAATCTCAATAAAGTTATATACTTAGCGAAGCGTCCGTACAATTCCGATTCAGGTCTCGGATCTCGATAAACTGATCGTAAGCGGGGAAATATCGCACGATCCGACCATCAACTTGGCTCGAAAAAATCCTCAGGCAGCGGACAGGCCGCATCTGGGTTCAATGAAAAGCGGAACTTGGGGTCGCTCGGTTCATCCGGCATATGAGCAAAGCCGAGCACACCAATTCCGCTGAACTCCGAATTTTCTACAGTCAACCACACTCTCCTGAAGAAGCGCTCATGTTCTTCGGGATCACCCAAAAAGTCCTCATCCTGCATGATGACGACATAGGCGGACCCGGGAATAGATTGCTGCTTACTCTTATGACGCTTGTTGTTGAGGAGATTCGAGTAGTCCGGCGGCGGCCCGTGAACACCGATGCTGCGTCCCCCTCTCATGAAGAAGTAACCCGGTAGTCGCACGCCGCTGTAAACATCTTGGAGCCAACCTCCAGCAGTGACAGTTAAAAAATCTTCCTCGGAGCCGATTATTGCAGGCCTTCGAAGCACGTTTACCCTGAACTCACCTTCCACATTCACATCCGAATCCTCAGCGTTCAATCCGGCGGCAAAAATCATGGGCGCAAAGTTCTTATCAGGCACGAGCTGGCGAACTTTGTCTGCAGAACCTTCGTGGTGAAGGTAGAAGCTCAATTGATCGCAGGTTGGCAAGTTTTCATAGATTAGGTCGGCGAGAGATTGCTTTGCATCCAAGTCGAAGAACTTGTCGGTCCGCATTCTCTTGCATTCGACGTAAACGGTCGGACCGCCATCTCTTTCGCATTTGAGATCTGGATCCTTCTGATCAACAGCGGTGACCGGCTCAAACTCCACCGAAATTCCCTGCCCGACCAGCCATGAAGCTGTTCTTGCGGCGAACAAGTGGTCGTCGAAGTTGTTCTTGTCGTATAGCTTTATGTGGCGGTTAAAACCGGGCAGTTGACGAAGAGGTCCTAGCAGTTCGGATACATGCAAAATCCGGTCGATATGCTCTGAACTAATTTTCGTAGGAAAGAGGCGCTCGTACTTAAGCCCAAAAATTTCGGCAAGCACCGATAAGGATTCTTTCAGTTTATCGATGGTCAACCCGCGGCTATCCAAGAACTCTTGGGTCGTGTTAATCTTGAATTTGACGTGCTTCCCGTCCTTGGGATTTGCCATTGGAAAGTACCGTTAGTTCGTTTTGGAACATTGGGTTAATCTCCACAACTTACCTCAATTCTTTATGCTGTAGAAGCGCCCCGGACGCATGTCCCGAGGCGCTTCTACAGGTCACGGGGAAAGGAGTTACCCTGCCCTGACTGCGGCTGTTGTGTTTTACGAGGGACTGAACCGCTATACCTCGCGCGGCTGGCTAACCGCGTGCCGTGGCGAAGCCAACTCCTAGCGCCACAGCTATGATGACCTCTTTCTACCGTTGCGTCCGCGCTGACCCGGAGGGGGCAGCTTGCAGTTCTCGCACATGCGAACCTTGACCACATCCACCGACCAGAACGGTGACGCGCAGCTCATGCAGACGCGCCAGCCTACCATGCGGACGACGCGCGGCGGGTTGTGGTCAAGATCAAGCACTGGCCCTCGCCGCTTGCACCCATCAAACCTCCACGCCTCGAATCGCGGTTCGCTGAACCCTGCGCCAAGCAGCGGCGCGGGTGGGCCGCGCTTGGCTCGTGCGGTGCTGTCCCCTTGGCGCGGTGCGGCCAGCGGTGCACGCTCGGCTGTGCCGGAGCTGGTCGCGAAGATGCCCTTATCGCTCCACCGCTTCCAACGTTTATAAAGCGTCTTGTGAGGGCCGTAATCCCTGGGCGCATCACGCCACCGTAAGCCATTGCGATTGATAAAGATAATCCCGCTCAGTACGCGTCGATCATCAACGCGTGGTTTGCCGTGGGACTTCGGAAAATAGGGCTTCAAACGCGCCAATTGCGCTTCGCTCAACCAGAAAAGATCAGACATGTCACCGCTCGTTTTTTCAGCGGTGAATCACGCGGATCACCGGAAATCAATGGGTCCTGACCCTAGGGATGGTTTGTAAGGGGTGTTCGCACAGCCCCGCGACGGTCGCGCGTTGATCGGCTGGAATTGCCCACAGGGGCACCGACCATACGTGCGTCGGCTTGCACGACGGCAAAGCCGAAAAAATCATGCCCCCCCGAGCAGGTCTTCTTAAGCAGGTCTTTCTTTACCGAGTGTGCAGAGCCATGCGCGGGTCCAGCGGCGCCGATTGTTGCGGCCAGGCTGGCGCGCATGTATCGTCCCGCCTCAGGGAGCGCCGATCAAGATGACCAAGCCTGGATATGCCCACTTGCGCGAGGCGGAGCGACCGTCGATCCAACGCGCCGGAGGGGCCCGGACCACGCAGATGGTCACTCCGCAATGCGTCAGCTGTTCATTTCTGAACGGTTTCACGGTCATTCCGCCCAAAGCGGCCATTCCGCTGCATTATCACAATTGCGAGGAAAGCGTGCTGGTCGTTTCAGGCACGGCCAGGGTCGAGGTGGATGGCGCATTTTTCGAGGCCAAGTCAGGTGACGTGACCTGGCTGCCCGAAAATCTGCCGCACAGGTTCATCAATCCCTCCAAGACCGTTCCCTTGCGGATCTTCTGGACCTATGGCTCGGTCAATGCCACCCGCACTTTGGTAGAGAGCGGCGAGACCGGCCTCGTTGTCGCTGAACATCGGCAGGATGGCTGAATTCGATGCCGATCGTACAACACGACGTGCTGCGGAGTTTCGCATCGCAGTGCTATCGGGCGATGGGGGTCGCTGCCGAGGCCGCCGACCTGGTCGCCGACACGCTGGTGCAGGCGGATCTTTGGGGGCATCAGTCGCACGGAGTCATGCGCATCTTCTGGTATGCCGCTCGCTTGCAGAGCGGCGCGATGAACGGCAATGTCCAGCCGAAGACGACCCCCGGCCTGGGAGCCATCTGCACGATGGACGGGCAAGGCGGTATGGGGCAGCTCGTTGCCAAGGCAGCGATGACACACGCCATCACACTTGCACGAACTCACGGAATTGGCGCAGTTGCCGTGCGGAATTCCGGCCATTTCGGGACCGCGATGTATTTCACCCGAATGGCAGCAGAGGCTGGATGCGTCGGGTTCATTTCCACCAACGCGAGCCCGGCCATGGCGCCATGGGGCGGAGTTGAAAAGCGGGTGGGCAACAACCCCTGGTCCTGGGCGGCCCCTGCCGGGTCGCACCCCCCCATGATGCTGGATATTGCAAACACCGCTGTGGCGCGGGGCAAGCTGTATCTGGCCAGACAGCGCGGTGAGGAAATTCCCGCCTCTTGGGCAATCGACGTGCAAGGCAACGCCACGGTCGATCCCGCAGAAGGCATCGCAGGCACCATTTTGCCGATGGGCGGGCACAAGGGTTACGCCATTTCGATCGCAATGGACATGCTTTCAGGCGTTCTTACGGGCAGCCATTTCGGACGCTCCGTCGTTGGGCCCTACGTGCCTGACGGCAAAAGCGGTGTCGGACATATGGTAATGGCGATCGATATCACTGCCTGTCGCCCCCTGGCCGAGTTCAATGCCGACATGGATCGGATGATCGCCGACCTCAAGGCCACTCCCAGACGGGACGATGTTCCAGAAATTCACTACCCCGGAGAAATCGAGGCGAAGTCAGATGTCCTGCTGCGACAGATCGGCATCGACCTTCCCAACGAGACCGCAAATGAGTTGCGCAAAAAGGCGTACCCGCTCGGCATCACGGCGCCGTTCTGAACCAGCCGGTAGCCCGCATTGGCCGCAAAATACGGCTTGAGACACGGCAAGGCCAGCTTCGTGTTCGAAACCTGCGGATGACCGCTGATAGCCCCAAGCGCCTGCAATCAAGGGGGCGGATTTGCGCGAACTCAGCATGACCGCAGCCGAGACCTGGAACCGAAACGCACGCTGATGACCGGTGAAGCTTTCAGCCGTTGGTCTGAGTTTCGGCACGACGCAAGTCGATTTCACACCCCGCAGAAACACGACATCCTTGACGAAATTTTAAACGCCAAGCCCTCGTTGCGCATCTTGATCGGCAGCGCAAGGGGCCTTGCCCAGTTCCAAAGAAGGGAATGTGCCATGAAACGTCATATTCGCGAGCTGCTTCGCTTTTCGGCCGTGGCGGTTGCACTGCTTGTGGCGACGTCCGCAACCGCCCAGACAGCCACACGTTGTGTCATAGCCGCAGCCAACAAAGCAGAGTTCTCCTACTCGACGGCAACCGTGACAGGATGCAAAATCAACGAAAGAAGCGGCCAAACGAGCTATCGGATCAAGGGCAAGGAACGCAAACGGTCCTATACCGGGACGATGAAAATGAGCCAAGATCACATCAATGCGGCAACGTACTGGTTGCGCCGGGCCGAGAGATTTGACGTGACCCCAAATCCGGCGAATTTCCGCATTCGGCATTTCTTGCAGCAGGCCGCGAAAGCCGACCGCGGCATCGTTCTGGTTCGCGATCGCAAAGGAAAGAAAGCCCTTACGGTCGTATACCTTACCGACGGGGTCTACCGATCCATCGACTTCAAGGGCACCGACTTGATGCAGACGCCGTTTGGCTTTCTGACGACCGCCGCGCTCAATTGACCAAGATGCCGCGCGGCGCGCTGCGCGGCAAGACCGTGAAGCGGTTTTTCGGTGCGCTTCGCCGGAGACGCGGCCGGGGCCGGCTTTCGCCGGCCCTTTGGGTTTTGGGCTTAGAATCGTCGTTCGCATCGCTTTGGCGCTTGGCCATGTCATCTCTCTGAAATCTGGTCGCAATTCGAATCAGCCCTTGGTCTGAGTCTCTGCCGGACACAGGTCGGCATTCACCGCAGGTGTTTCATGACAGGTCTGTAAGAGATCATGGCGCGTGCGCCTTCGACGGGAGTGAATAAAGAATGGAATCAATGAATTGGAGCGATCCGATTTGGGAATTGGTCGCGCGGTTTGCAATCAATACCGTGGCGATGGTCTTGTTGTTGTTCGGCATGTTCTACCGCCGATATCGCGACAAAGAGCTGGCGACGACGGCGTCGATGTTCAACATCTTCGCGTTTGCGGTTCTCACCATTCTTTCCAGCGTGGAATTCAGCATTGCTGCCGGATTTGGGCTTTTTGCCATTCTGGCGCTGTTCAGCCTGCGCTCGGAACAGATTTCGAAATCCGAGATTTCCTACTTCTTCGGCGCCATCGCGCTTGCGGTCATCTGTTCGGTTCAGGGAACTGGGTTGCCCTTCGTCATTGTGATCGTCGTTTTCGTGCTGATCGGTGCCTGGGTCTTGGACAACCCGCGTATTCTGCAGTCGGTCAGCAGCGCCAAACTTACGCTCGATCATATCGAAAGCCACGCTTTGTCCGACACCGAGAAGATGCGCGCAGATCTGTCCGCACGCCTTGGCGTCGAGGTGATGACCTTTCAGGTCATCGAACTGAACTACGTCAACGATCTTGCCCGTATCAACGTCTTCTTCCGCGCATGAGGAGCCTCGAGATGTCTATTCACGACCCCAATCTTGACCTGGACTGGTTGATCAGCGATTTCTCTCCGATATCCCTTCAGGAGCTGAACGAAACAGCCGAAATGCTGTCCCGCATCGACAACAAGTACGTCGTTCCTCGCGCCGCGCTGCAAAGCCTCGTTCCGGCGCTGCAGGGTGAGTTCAGAATTCTCGACATCGATCAGCGGCGCGCTTTCACCTACGACACACGCTATTTCGATGATGCCGAGCGCAGCGCCTATTTCGAGCACCATCAGGGCTTGCGCAAGGGGTTCAAGGTGCGGGTCCGGCGCTATGCCGATGCGGGCCTGAGCTTTCTGGAAGTGAAGGTGAAGGGAAAGCGCGGCATGACCGAGAAGTTCCGCCTTCCGCAGGACGCAGAGCCGGTAGAGCAGCTTTCAGACGAAGCGATGCGCTTTGCCAGGCATACGTATTGTGGTCAGTATGAAAAGCCCTTTGAATACGACCTGAAGGCAGCGATGGACATTCGCTACAAGCGGATCACGCTGGTGGCCAAAACTGGTGGCGAGCGGATGACGATCGACACCGACCTTCGCTTCCAGACCAAAAACGGTACCATGTCGCTTGGCACGGATGTCTTCATCGTAGAGGCGAAATCTGCCCTGGGGCGCGGATTTGCCGACGCCCAGTTGCGCCGCGCAAAACAGCGGCCAACCAAGAAGTGCTCTAAGTACTGCATTGCCATGGCGGCCATGGGAGAAGTGGACCGCTACAACCGCTTTCTGCCGACGATGCGAAAACTTGGCCTAATCGCTTCGGGACGTCCTGGCGGCGGGTGCTCGGAGATCCGCCCAGAACTTCGCCTGAACGTCGCAGCGCCCGGTCATCTGAGCGGAAGACGGGCGGCCTGAGCGGGCTCGGTCCCCGTCCGCGCGATGCCCGGTGCGGCAAAAAAGGCGGCGAGCGACAAAACACCCGACCATCGTCCAATGCAATTGTGCGGTAGATGCGGTAGTCGTGGCGATGGTCCATAGCTCCTCAAGGACGCAGACAAGATGCACAGCCGTCTCAATACCGGGCTCTGCTTGATCCAGATATTTCTGGTTCTCGCTTTTGTGACGGCCCCGGTACGTTTTTCATTTGACCCAGATTCGGGGCTTCACCTCGACAGGCTTAGAGTGCTTGCCGAGAGTGGGCCGGGCAAGGATGGCGATGGACGGGATGACGACGATGACGACGATGACGATGACGATGATGACGATGATGACGATGATGACGATGATGACGATGATGATGATGACAACAGCAGCAGCGGCAGCAATAACAGCGGCAGCGGCAGCGAGAGCAACGAACCCGGCAAAGACAATAGCGGCATCAGTGGTCCGTCAGGATCAGCATCCGTCCAGAACATCTTGATCATGTACTCGAACGGATGGGAGGAACGAATTCGCGGTGGTCGGTATCGCCTCTTGGATCCAAAGGGGCGGACCGTCGCAAACCGGATCGCAACCCACACGGACTATGCAAGGATGCGTGAACTCAAAGACAAATGAAACTACGTCTCGCGCCAGGCCTCGTTCGCGATCACGGCGGCCTCGACCCGGTTGCGCGCCTGAAGTTTGCTCAGAATAATCGTCATGTAGTGTTTGACCGTCTTTTCCTGAAGACTGAGCCGATCACCGATTTCGCGATTGCTGAGCCCGGCAGCCACTCCTTTCAGAATATCCTCTTCGCGCTTTGTCAGATCGTCGATCGGGCGGCGATCCACATGCTGGCGGGTCTGCATCATTTTCAGAACCTGCGCGGCCAATCCCGGCGACACATGCGCCTCGCCCTTGGCGATACGCCCAAGGATATCCCGCAACTCGGCGGCCGAAACACCTTTCAGAACATAGCCGGTCGCCCCCGCTTCAAGGGCTGCGGTCACGTCCGCATCGTCTTCAGAGACCGTGAGCATCGCAATCCCTTTGGCCGTTCCAGCTTTACTGATCCGCCTGGCGGCATTGATCCCATTTCCCGGCATCGAAAGATCCAGCAACGCGATGTCCGGTTTGTGGAGATCAGACAGCGCGATGGCCTCATCTGCAGTGCCACCGATACCGACCACCTTGAACTCGCCGGTTTCCTCGATGCTGCTGACCAGTCCGTCGCGAAAGATCGGATGATCGTCGGCAAGCACAAGTCGTATCGTCATTTTCTTTTTTCCTTGTAGGGCAACGTCAGAATGATTGTCGTGCCGGTTGACTTGTTGGACTTGAAAGACACCTCGCCGCCAATGCTTTCGGCCCGATCGAGAAGGCCAAACAGACCCTGACCGCCATCTTCCCGAACCTTCCGGGTCGTTGCCGGATCAAATCCCTTGCCCTGATCCGATACAAGGAACTGAACGGAGTTGTCTGAATGTGCGACGGACACCCTCGCTTCATTGACCTCTGCGTGGCGGCTTGCGTTCGAAAGCGTCTCTTGCAGAAAGCGGAACGCACACAGCTTCTGCGTGTAGCCAAGATCAGGTTCCTGCCCCTCGGGAAGGACAAGATGCACCGTCATCCCGGTTTGTTTCTTGTGGTCCTGCACCGCGCGCTCTGCCAGCGCGAAGATACCGGTTTCGTCCAGATCGGGCAGCGCCAGACCGCGCGAGATGATCCTGAGCTCCTCAAGCGCCTTGTTGAGCGAGCCTCGAACCTTGGTGACGTCGGCGGCATCGCCCTTGTCCAGAACACTGTCGAGGCGAAGCGCGGCCAATGCCAGATATTGTGCGGGGCCATCGTGAAGATCGAAACCCACGCGCCGGATTGCCCGTTCTGTCTGGGCTGTGGCTCGGGAAGATGCCTGCACCGCGCGTTCTCTGAGTTCCACGTTTTGCCGCGAGACTTTTTCGGTTTGCGCAAGCTGTTGTTCGAGGGCCTCGCGCTGCTGACGTATCGTGCGCCCGCCGGCCTGCACAATTCCGAACACCAGCAAACCGCTTGCCAGGAACGCGCCGCCAACGACAAGCCAACTGGTGAGCCGCGCGCTGTGCAGTTCTGCCGCCAGCCCGTCCGCCCGCTCGTAGAATTCTGCAACCGCGATGATTTCGCCGGTCCAGATCTGATGGATTGGGCTGTAGACCTCCAGAAGAGGTATGCCCAAAGCGGCCTCGGCCTCGTCCTCCAGATCGTTGAGATCTTCAAACGAGGACGCGATCTGTCCGTTCCAGGCGCTGCGCAGGTTTTCAGAAGGCTCAAAGGTTGTGCCGATCAAACCCTTGTCGGACGCATGCACAACAAGCCCATCGGGCATCCAGATCTTGTAGGAAACGACACGCTCGCCCAAGGCTGTTCCCTGGAAGATCTCCGCCAGTGCTTGTCGCGCAGGCGGTGAAAGCGTGTCTGTCTCGGCAAGCTCCTGTCCGAGAGGAGAAATGAAACTCTCCATGAACAAAGCCGCAGATGTGGCGGAGTTTTCGACAACTGCGGCCTCAATTGTTCGTGAAACCCAGGTTCCGACGACAAACATCGCCAGGACCATCACAACGGCGCCCGCAAGCAAGAACTGCCCGGGAAGCGTCAGTCGGCGCCAATACAAGGGTTCGGTAAGTGAACTCATCAACGCATTATACCACCTGACCATCACTTCTATACCGACCTTGGTCCGAAAACGGCCGGGCCGCAACTTGGCCCGGGGGACAGCACGAACCCCAGTGCCGGAATTTGATCTCAATTGCCGCACGCCATGCGCGTGCAGCGAAGGAGCACAGTATCCCGCCTGGCGGTCCGCTAGCGTCCCAAGCCCGATCGAAACCGTCAGGAACCGGACGCAAGCCATGGCGGGCTTTGGATCTCGAATGCCGGGCGACGGATGATCGAGGGGCAAGGCACCGTATCGCCGTCACATTTGGCCTTGATGCCGGACGACCGGGACAGGCCCGAAGGAAAGAACGTTTGCAGAATGCGCAGCGTTTTCAGCATAGGCTTGCCACAAGATAGAGCGGGTATTTGCAACGCACTCCTTTGCACATGTCGCGTCGAAGTTCCGGTCTCTTCCCAAGCGACGGTCAGGCCAGGAATGCCCGCATCTTCGCCAAGCGAATGTGCCTTTGAGTATGCTGGCCGAGCAACGTCGGCGTCGCACTTGCCGCAAGCATCCGGCCGTCCTTCTATGGGGGCGCGTGTTCCTGTCATTTCTGGGCAATTCGGTGCAGAGCCCGTTGCGCCAGTTCCAATGAGTATCGAATTCGCGTCTTTGGCCGAAAGAGGGTCGATGCGCGGCATCGGTTGTGGGCGGCAAGCGGCATGCCTCTTCGTCTTATGGCTAGGCCGTCGGAGACAATTTGACGGCGGTCGCCGCTGCCCGATCAGCTTCAGCCGGCTCGGACGTGAGTTCGGCCAAGGGGCGCCCGAGGATGTCGTCCTCGGCCTGCGATAGACGGGCCAAATGCCGCGCCAGTGCGCCGGGAACCAGCGGCGCGTCCCCGCTCGTGCCGAGCGCCAGATCCAGATCGCGCGCCAGATCGGCCAGCGTGGTTTGCCCAAGGTCGCGGGCCAATGCGATCTTTCCTTGCGTTGTCTCGACGATGTATCCGTGTCTGTGTAGGTGCTCTGTGAGTCTGTCTCTCACACTGAGCGGGATCAACTCGGCCAACCGTTCGTGATCCACCGGGCCACCGCCCTGGCGTGCCTGCCGGGCCAGCATCGCCAGCACCGAGACAGCGGCGGCCAGGCAGTGGGACGGGCCGATGTTCTCGCTGTGCACGATCTTGCGGTCGCGCCGCCAATCGGAAAGCGAAGCGGCGAACACGGCACCCAGGATGATGACCGTCCAGCACGCGTAGATCCAAACAAGAAAGATCGGCACCGCCGCCACCGCGCCATAGATCGTCGAGTATGTGGAGCCACTTGCCATGACGGCCTGAAAGCCCCATTTCAACAGCTCGAATCCGATCCCGCCGATGGCGCCGCCGATGGCGGCATCCAGCAATCTGACTGGACGGGCCGGCACCAGTCTGAAGATACTGGTGAAGACGGCGGCCTGGACTGCTGCGGCGAAGACCATTCGCAACCAACGGGGGAACGCGGCGCCCCCGGTAGCCTCACCGGTCCACTGCTCTAGCCAAACCAGGGAATCGCTCGATGCGGTGAAGCTTGCTCCGAGCAGCAGCGGGCCCAGCGTCAGCAAGGTCCAGAACACCAGCAGCCTGGTCAGCAGCGGGCGCTGGCGTTCGACCCGCCAGATCCGGTTCAACGTGGCCTCGATGGTGGACAAAAGAAGTATCGCCGAAATGATCAGGGCCACCACACCGACCGCCGTCAATTCGCTTGCGTTCGAAGTAAAGCGGTCAAGATAGACCTGCAGATCCCTACCGGTTTCGGGCAGGATGTTTTCATAGACCAGCGCTTGCAGCCGGTCCTGCACCGTGTCGAATGCGGGGAAGGCAGAGAAAATCGCGAAGGCTATGACCAGAAGTGGGACCAAAGCCAGCAGCGTCGAATAGGTCAGCGCACCGACCGACTGCATCATCCCGTCCTCGTAGAAACGACGCAACGTGAAGAGCACGTAATTCACCGTCGAGGAGAGCCGTCCGCTGTTGGGAAGGCGCGTAAGATCTTTCCGTTCGCTTGTCATTCAAAGAGTTTAGCATAGAACGCAGGCGGAATGCCCCGTCTGAATTGGTCCAGCGTCATGTTTGGGAAACGCCGGACGAAGAGGCGCGAACAGGCGGCACAAGCCAGGGCAACGGGTTCGGAAGCTGCAACGGGTCGAGGTGCTCGTCGGTCAGGGGATGCAGCGCATGGATGCGATCCGCGAAGTGCCGATGGCCCGGCCGGCCTGCTTGCGCTGGCGCAGGCAACATGGCGGTATGGCGGCAGCCGTCACCGGACGCGTGGGATGATCCAGGATACAGCGTCAGACAGAAGCCGCGAGGTCGCAAGATCGAATGCGGCCACGATGGCGTCCGTATCTGTCGATGCCGCACCCTCGGTCACCGAAAAGGTTCGGGTTGCGACGACCCGGGCATCCCGTTCCCGGACAATACGCAGGATCAGGCGGACCCGGATAACGGCGCCGCCCCTTTGGTCAGCCAATTCAGCCTGGAAGTCAGTCAGTTCGCTTAGGATGGCATAGTCGCCTGCGGTTCCGACAGGTCGACGACCGACCGAGCCGAGCGCGCCGGTTTCCGTCAGACTTCGCACCATCAGGGTCTGAAGCATCACCGGTGCGGTATCTGCCCACCGCACGCCGGGCAGGTATTGCGCCTGAAAGGGTGCAGGCCGGATCATGACGCGCTCGATCGCCAGGGCGCCGCTTGCTGAAGGCTCTTCTACGACAAGCTCGATATTTCGCCGCGATGCGGCCTGCTGGACGGCGGGCGTCTGAAGTTCGTATATCTCAAGCGGCTGGGAGGCCTGGCCCAAGGCCGAGATCGCCGAACAGCCCGGCAAGAGCAGTGTCAGCAGGAGGATGGACAGGCGCATCGTTGCAATCATCGTCTGTACTCCGGGGCACGTGGGTCGAGGAAGAAGCGGCTGGGGTCGCGGCGTATCTGCTCGACCAGCGCGTCGAGATTGTCGATCAGCGCTCGGGTCTCGGCGGCAAGGCGGCCGTACTGCGGCAGGGCAGTTGTCGCGAAGTCCCGGAACGCCGGGGCGCTCTGGTCGACCGCGCCTTCGATCTGGGAAAAGGCCGACTCGGCCGAGCGGCTCGCCGTGCGCAAGTCTTCCGCCACGCCGGGGATTTCGTCGGCGACCTTGCCGACTGTCGCTTCAAGCTCTGCGAGAGTGGAGCGCAAGCTTTCCGTAATTTTGGTCATATCTTCGTTCATCACGCGATCGGCGCCTTCAAACGCCTTCTCGGCCGCAATGAGTGCGCGGTCACCTGTCTTAAGCGCGGCGTTGATTGCAGCTAGCGTCTCGTTGGCGTTCGCGAAGGTGATGCGCGCACCTTCGAGGGTCTCGCCTGCGCTTCGTGCAAGGTCATCAAGCTGACCGGAAGCCGAAGACAGATCCTCGCCGACCGTCGTGACAACGCCTGTGGTGGTCTCTGTCGCTGCACGTATGTCACTCAGGATGGCCGGCAGGTCGGTCTGGGCCGTATCACTGATCAGTTTGATCACCGAGGTCGCCTCGGAGGTGGCGACACGCAGCTCGGCGATCAGCGGCCCGGCGCCCTCGGCGATCAAGCTGTCCAGGCTCCGCGCTGCTGCGTCCACGCTGCCAAGCGTTTCATCGAGTCTCGCAATCAGCGCATCCGTCGCCGCAAGTGTTTCTTTCGCTTCGGTCAGGCGTTCCGTGGCCGTCTCCCCGGTCTTGGAATAGGTCGTCATCAGACTGCTGGCGCTGTCGCTCAAAGCCGCAAAGCGTGTCTCGATGCTGGCCACAGAGCGATTGAGTTGCGCGGTCGCGGGCCCGAGTTCTTCTGTGATGTATCGCTCGGCCGCCGCGATGGTGGTTTCGGCCTGGATAAGAGTGTCGGACCCCTCTGCCAGAACACGCTGTGCGTCGGTCGACAACTCGTTGATCGAGGCCAGCGTGGTTTGAACCGCGTTCAAAGCGCCCGAGGCATCCGTAGTGAGCGCATCAAGTGTATCGTTGAAGCGGTCGATCTCGCGGGCAAAGTTCGAAACCGTCCCGCTGATGGCCGAGAAATCCTCAAGTGCCCGCGCGAAGGACGCCGACGACTTTTCGACGTTCTGGAGGATGGTCTGGGCTCTTTGCTGGTTCTCGCCGCCAATCAACCGGCGCAATTCCCGTACGACCTCCAGGGTTTCGGCCAGGATCTCGGGTGCGTCTTGTGACAACGACTGCAGGACGGATTGTCCGGGATCTATCATTGGAACGTCGGCCGGCGATGCTGCGGACAGAAGCGCGGAGGTCGGCGTGCCAGCCGAGATGCCGACATAGGAAACGCCGGTGACGCCCTGCGCCTCGATCGTGGCGACGCTGTCGGTGCGGACCGGCGTCGCGGAACCGATCTCGACCCTGACCCGCACGGTCCCGTCGCCTTTCGGCGACAGCCGCACATCGACCACCTGCCCGACCGGAAGACCCGAGAAACGGACGTCGGATGCATCACTGAGGCCGGAAACCGTTGGGAAGTCGATGTCATAATACGCGAACTGGCGATCGAGCTGGATGTTGGCGAACCACAGGAAGAAGCCGAGGATTCCCAGAAATCCGGCCAGCGCGAAGGCACCGATCAGGATGTAGTTGGCACGCGTCTCCATTGTCATTCTTCTCCGGAGGCTGTGTCGGACGTCGGTCCATCAAATGCCGCGCGGGCGCGCGGGCCATGAAAATATTCCCGAACCCAAGGATGATCGACCTTGAGCATATCCTCAAGGCTCCCTGCGACGAGGACTTTTCGCTCGGCCAGTACCGAAATACGGTCACAGATCGCGTGAAGCGTGTCGAGATCGTGCGTCACAAGGAAGACGGTAAGCCCCAAGGACCGGCTGAGGTTTCCGATAAGCGTGTCGAAGGCGGCAGCACCGATCGGGTCGAGACCGGCGGTCGGTTCGTCGAGGAACACGATCTCGGGATCGAGCGCAAGCGCCCTGGCAAGGCCCGCCCGTTTCCGCATCCCGCCTGACAGCTCCGCAGGGTATTTGTCTCCGGCGAGATACGGCAGGCCAACCATCGAGATCTTCAGATCCGCCAAATCGCGCCGGATGGTGGGTGACAGACCGGGAATGGACCGCATCGGGATCTCGACGTTTTCGCGCACCGTAAGGGAAGAGAACAGCGCCCCGTCCTGAAACATCACGCCCCAGCGGTCGTCCAGTGTTTCGCGCGCCGCTTCATCCCTGGACAGAACATCCACGCCAAGAACCTCGATCGAGCCGGCCGCCGGCTGCTGGAGGCCGGTGATCGAACGCAGAAGCACGGATTTTCCAGTGCCCGAGCCGCCCACCACGCCGAGGATCTCGCCCCGATACACGTCCAGATCAAGGTCTTGATGGACCACATGGGACCCGAATTGGTTCTTCAGTCCGCGCACGCGGATCACCGGTTCGGCTTGGGCGTTTTGGTTCATAGACCGACCTGAGCGAAGAATATCGAGAAGAGTGCATCTGCCACAATCACCGCGAAGATCGCGGTTACGACCGCGTTCGAGGTCATCCGCCCGAGTGACTCGGCATTGCCCTTCACCTGCATTCCTGCGTGACAGCCGACCACGCCGATGATCAGCGCGAAGACCGGGGCCTTGACCAGCCCGACGAAGACATGGGCGGCATCGGTACCCTCGATCAGGCGCGCGCGGAACATAGACGGCGAGATCCCAAGATCGATCCAAGCCATCAGCGCCCCGCCGAAAAGACCCATGATATTGGCGATCAGCCCGAGGATCGGCAACATCAGGAGAAGCGCCAGAATGCGCGGCAGGAAAAGAACGGTCGCAGGGTCGAGGCCAAGCGTGCGCATCGCGTCAATCTCCTCGCGCATCTTCATCGAGCCGATCGCCGCCGTGAAAGCCGAGGCAGTGCGACCGGCAACGATGATCGCGGTCAAAAGAATCCCGAGTTCACGCAGGACCGAGATCGCGATCAGGTCGACAACGAAGACTTCCGCCCCGAACTGCCTGAGCTGGGCAGAGCCCTGAAAGGCGAGAACGACACCGATCAGGAAGGCCATGAGGGCGACTATGGGCACGGCGCGAAACCCGACATCCTCGGCATGTGCGACAAGTGCGGTCAGACGGAGCTCTGTGGGATGCCGCATCACACGGCCGAGACGCGCGAAAAAGAGACCAAGATAGCCGGTCAGCTCAAGCAGGAACCCGGTCCCGGCCACCACAGCCTGACCCGTGGCTTCGAGCAGCGCGAAAAATCCCCTGGGTCCCGGAACCGGTTCCTCCTTCTTGGGCATGGCGCGGCGCACGCTGTCCAAAACGAGGGTGCTCTCGGGGCTGGTGTTCCGGACCTCGATCGTTCTGCCGGTGGCGGCCAGTCTCGCTTCGAGATCGGACAACAGCCACGCGCCGGCGGTGTCCATGCGGCTTACCTCACCAACGTCGACGACCAGGGGATGATGCAACTCAATTCCCTGAAGTTTCGCGTGCACCTCGGTCACGGTGTTTACGGTCAGCCTGCCCACAAGGCGCAAGACATCCCCTGTGCCATCCGCTGCGCGGTCGAACTCGACCTGAATGTCTTGCCCCATAGCCCGTCCCATTCGCTCGTTCTTCTTCCCCTGGCGAAATCATACAGACGAATTCGGCATATTTCGATGCTGGTCATCGGCAAGGTGCGTCCGTGAGATCACCGGCTGGCGCTGCCTGCCGAATTCGAAGGCCCAAGGTGCCCGTCCCCCTGGATCTGGGCCGGTTCGCTATCGCAGGATGGGGACATCAGATGGCGCGGAGGCGGCATTCAGACGAAGATATGCTGAGCTTGCCGCATGAGACCGAGCTGAAGCTCGCGGACGGCGGCGGCGTGCAGACCGCATGTCGCGCCGTCGGTGTCACGATGCGACCTTCTGCAACTGGCGCCGGCGCTTCGGCGAGGATCCGCTTGCCAGCCGCAGCGCAGGTCGACATTCCGCCTTGCCCGCCACGTCCCGCTTTGCGCGCTGGCGGATCTCGCCGATGCACCCGGTGCCCGGCAAGCCGACGTGGTCCGGGCGGTTGCGCGGGGGCAGGCGTCCGATCGACAGGCGCAGGTTCGGTGCAGTGCCGGCCCGGACGGCTTGAGGGCGCGATTGGGGGGCGGCGACCGTCGGTAACACTTCAGTCGAAGGAACATCAGCCCGCCCAAACGCAATGCGGCTGTGCAGCAGGGCTTTTCAAAACCGGCCCGTCTGGCGGGCGATGCTACGCCTTGTCCTTGTCGTCCTGGTCGGCCATGCCGTTTTTGGTCGCCCAGACGTTGTCTTCCGGCGGGACCGGCAGCTCTTGAGCGGTGTGATCGCGATGGATGTGCACCTTGGCGATGAAATGCGCCGAAACCGGCGCGGTGACGAACAGGAAGGCCATGATGAGAAGCTCGTGAAGCGACACCTGGCCGCGGGCCGCACTGTAAAGCATCGAGGCAAGCAACAAGCTGCCCACCCCCAGGGTGCCGGCCTTGGTGGGCGCGTGCAGCCGCGACATTGGCTTGTCGAGCTTGACCAGACCGTAGGACCCTACCAGCGTGAATATCCCGCCGATGACGACCGCAAGGGCGGCGAGTATCTCGGCAAGCGTGCTCATTCAATGATGTCCCCGCGCAGGACGAACCGTGCATAGGCGACTGTCGAGACGAAACCCAGCATTGCGATCAGCAAGGCTGCCTCGAAATAGATCTGCGACGCGCCGGCGATGCCGAGCAGCACGATCAGACCCACCGCGTTCACGGTCATCGTATCGATCGCCAGCACGCGGTCGCCGATACCCGGTCCGGTGATCAACCGCCACATGGCAAGCAGTTGGGACAGCCCGACACAGGCAAAGCCGAAGTAGAGCGCATAGAGGATCATTCGAAAATCTCCTTCAACCGGTTTTCGTAGCGTTGCTTGATTTCATCGCGAACGGCGGCCGGGTCCGGCGCGTCCAGTGAATGGACCAGCAATGCATGTCCCTGATCCGACAGATCGGCCGACACCGTCCCCGGGGTAAGCGTGATCGTGCCGGCAAGAATGGCGATCGCCTCGGGGGTGCGCAGATCCAGCGGGATCGACACCCAGTTCGGCTGCATGTCCGAGTTCCGCTTGAAGAGGACGATCATCGCCACCTCCACGTTGGCCACGACAATGTCCCGCATCACGATCAGCGCGTAGGCTCCCAGATGCGCGGGCTTGGACAGCACCGGGCGGTTCGGCCAGTAGGCCGCCGTCAGGATCGGCACGGCGATACCGAGGATCAGGCCGAAGACCACTGTTCCCAAGCTTAGCCCATTGATCAGAAGACACCACACGATGACCAGAATAAAGGTCAGCAGCGGGTGCGGGAAAAGCCAGCGCATCAGTCGTTGGGACATCTCAATGGGCCTCCTCGCTCGCGGCTGGCGCGTCGGAATGCGCCGCTTTTTCGTCGCCCTCATACGCGATCTTCCGGCCCGGCGTTCCCAGCACGCGCGTGATATAGGGCTCGGGATCGAAAAGCTGGGCCGATGTCGCCGCGAAGTGCCGGTGCAGCGGGCCGGCGAAGACCGTTATCGCAACCATCGCGGCCAGGATGCCGCCGATGGCGACGAAGGGCAGCACCGGCGGGTCCAGCGGCGGGTCGTGCAACTCGTGCGCGCCCTGGCTGTCGTCGGGGTCCGAGGCGCTCGATGTCTCGCCGGCTGCGGCGTGGCTCTTCCAGAAGATCAGGCTGCCCGCACGGGCAAAGCCAACGACCGCGACGAGGCTGGAAGACAGGATCACGGCCCAGACCCACCATACAAGCGGATCGGCAAACGCCGCCTGCAGGATCATCAGCTTGCCGACAAAGCCCGACAGCGGCGGCAGGCCCGCCATTGCGATCGCGGCGGCGAAATACATCCCCGCGATCAGCGCGCCGCCGGGGATCGGCGTTGCCGCGCTTAGGTCTACGCCGTGCGAGCGGCGCCGCTCGCGCACGATGTCGACGAGAAGAAACAGCGCCGCCGTGGCGAAGGTGGAATGCACCGCGTAATAGAGCGCCGCGGCGATGCCCTCGGGCGTGAACAAGGCGATCGAGGACATCAGCATGCCCATCGATCCGATCACTGAAAAGGCCACCAACCGGTCCAGCCTGCGCGATGCCAGCACGCCGATCATCCCCAGCGCGAGCGTGAGCAGCGCCGCCGGCAGCAGCCAGGTGCCGAACAGACCTTGCGTAGCCGCAAGCTCGGGCGGGAACACCAGCGTATAGAAGCGGATGATCGAATAGGCGCCCACTTTGGTCATGATCGCGAACAGCGCGGCGACTGGCGCGGGCGCCGTCGCATAAGCCGAGGGCAGCCAGAAATGCAGCGGCAGAATCGCGGCCTTCACGGCGAACACCAGGATCAAAAGGACCGAGGCGACCCTGATCCCGGCCGTCTGGCCGTCTGGCATCGCCGCGATGCGCTCGGCCAGATCGGCCATGTTCAGGGTGCCGGTCTCGGCGTATATCGTCCCCAGGGCGAAGAGGAACAGCGTCGAGCCGAGCAGGTTGTAGACGACGTATTGCACCCCGACGCGGAACCGGCGCGCGCCGCCGGAATGGATCATCAGACCGTAGGAGGCGATCAGCAGCACTTCGAAGAACACGAAGAGATTGAAGGCATCGCCGGTCAGGAACGCGCCCATGATCCCCATCAGCTGGAACTGGAACAGCGCGTGAAAATGGCGCCCTCGCCGGTCCCAGCCAGACCCGATGGCATACAGCAGCACGAAGACACCAAGCAGCGCCGTCAGCAGCACGAACAGGGTCGCCAGACGGTCGGCGACCACGACGATACCGAAGGGCGCGGCCCAATGACCAAGCTGGTATAGCATGATCGTGCCGTCCGCAGCCTGCACGGCCAGTCCGGCGGCAATCGCCAGAAGCGCCACGGTCCCGGCCAGCGAGAACACCCGCTGCAACAGCGGGTGATGCCTGAGCATCAGCACGATGAAGGCCGCCATCATCGCCGGCAGCACGACGGGGGTGATGATCCAGTGGCTCACGTCCGGACCTCCGGCTCGCCCTCTCGCTTCGCCGCGGCGAGGCCCTCTGGTACGTCATCGACATGGTCGTCGTCGGAACTCAGATAGGCCGACAGCGCGATGATCACCACGACCGCCGTCATCCCGAAGGAGATCACGATAGCCGTCAGCACCAGCGCCTGCGGCAGCGGGTCGGTATAACCGGCCGCGTCATCGGACAGGACCGGGGGGCGGTTCACCACCAGCCGGCCGCTGGCGAACAGGAAAACGTTGACCGCATAGCTCAGCAGCGAGGTGCCGATGATCACCGGGAAGGTGCGCAATCGGAACACAAGGTAAAGACCGGTCGCGGTCATGACCCCGATCGCACTTGCCAGCAACAACTCCATCTCAGTGCTCCTTCGCTGGCGCGGTTTCGTCGTCTTCGCGCGAGGGGTCGATATCCATCGGGTGCTCGCTGGCCCTTTCGTCCGAGCGGCGTGCGAGGCGCGAGAAGCTTTCCAGGGAAAGCATCACCGCCCCGACCACCGCTAGGAATACACCCAGATCGAAGCCCATCGCGGTGGCCAGCTCGAACTCCTCCATTGGAGGGATGCGGAAGTACCCGAAGGACGAGGTCAGAAACGGCGCGCCCGCGAACCAGGCACCGATGCCGGTCAGCCCTGCGACCAGAACGCCGGCACCGATGATCGTGTGATAGGGGTAGCGCTGCCGCGCATCGGCCCAGGCGAACCCCGAGGCCATGTACTGCATCACCACTGCGATGGCGACCACCAGCCCGGCGATGAAGCCGCCGCCGGGCTCGTTATGGCCCCGCAAGAAGATGTAGATCCCGACCATCAGAACGACCGGCATCATCACCCGGGTCACGACGACCATCATCATCGGGTGCGCGTCCCCCGCGACCGGGGCATCGGGCTGACGCTTGGCAAGGCGCGCGCGAACCGGACCCGACAGCAGCGCCTCGGTGATCGCATAGATGATCAGCGCGGCAATGCCGAGCACGATGATTTCCCCGAAGGTGTCGAAGCCGCGGAAATCGACCAGGATCACGTTGACCACGTTGGTGCCGCCGCCGCCCTTGTAGGAATTGGCCAGGTGGAAATCCGAAATCGACCCGTTCGGGAAATCGCGGATCAGGATGCTGTATGTCAACATCGCCGTGAACAGCCCTGCGGTGATCGCGATCACCCCGTCGCGCACCCTGCGGCCCAGACCGCTTTCGACCGGCGTCTCGTTGGGTAGAAAGTTCAGCGCCAGAAGCAGAAGGATGATGGTGACCACCTCGACCGAAAGCTGGGTCAGCGCCAGGTCGGGCGCGCTGAGATAGGAAAAGCCCACCGAAACGATCAGCCCGATGACCCCCATGATCACCAGCGCGATCAGCCTTCTGCGGTGGTGGTAGACAAGGAACCCGCAGGCGCTGACCAGAACAAGCCATCCCACGAGCTGTATCGGGCCGGGCAGAGCAAATGGCGCTGTCGGCGCGGTCATCGTGCCGGTGAACCAGGCATGGCTGGCCAGCGCCACGACGGTGACGGCGAAGATCGCCGCATAGCGGGTCAAAGCGCCGTCATGCAGGCGTTCGGTCAGACCGCGCGCGCCGGCCACGGCCGCTGCGATGAACGCATCGAATATGGTTTTCGCCTCGGGCCGCGAGGCCTTGGCCCACCATGCCGCGAGGGGCCGGTAGAAAGCCTGCAGAAGAACAAAACCGCCGATCACGGCAATCGCAGACATAAAGAGCGCCGGCGTGAGCCCGTGCCAGATTTTCAGGTGGGCGTCGGGCATCTCGGCCGCGCTGCCGATGACCGCCTGGGTGACCAGCCGCACCAATGGCTCGGCAAGGAAAGGTGCGACCCCGATCAGGACCACCGGAATGACAAGAACCGCCGAGGGCGCCCACATTCCAAAGCCGGGATCGTGGGGCTGGGACGGATAGTCGTCCCGCTGGGGCCCAAGAAAGACATGCGAGATGTAGCGGAAGGAATAGGCCGCCGAGAACAACGATCCCAAGGTGACGAGCACCGGCATCAGCCAGGCGCTGCCCCAAAATGTCGTGTGCGAGGCCTCTTCCAGCATCATCTCCTTCGACAAAAAGCCGTTCAGAAACGGGATTCCCGCCATCGACAGCGAGGCGATGGCCGCGATAACGAAAGTGACCGGCATCAGCTTTCTAAGCCCGCCGAGCCTTGGAATGTCGCGGGTGTGGGCCTCGTGGTCGATGATGCCGGCGCTCATGAACAAGGCCGCCTTGAAGGTCGCGTGGTTCAGGATGTGGAACACCGCCGCCATCGCCGCGTAAGGCGTGCCAATTCCGAGTAGCATCGTGATCAGTCCCAGATGGGACACCGTGGAAAACGCAAGCAGCGCCTTGAGGTCATTCTTGAACAGCGCGATCACGGCGCCCAGCACCATGGTCACCAGACCCGCTGTCGTGACGGTATAGAACCAGGCATCGGTGCCCGACAGGACCGGCCAGAGCCGGGCCATAAGGAAAATACCCGCCTTCACCATCGTGGCCGAATGCAGATAGGCCGACACCGGCGTCGGCGCGGCCATCGCGTGCGGCAGCCAGAAATGGAACGGAAACTGCGCCGACTTGGTGAAGCAGCCCAGCAAAATGAGACCAAGCGCCGGCAGGTAGTATGGCGAGGCCTGGATCGCGTCGCGATGCTCCAGGATCACGGTCAGATCGTAGCTGCCTGCGATCTGTCCCAGCAAGATCATGCCGCCAATCATCGCAAGCCCGCCCATGCCAGTCACGGCCAGCGCCATCCGCGCGCCCTGCCGCCCCTCTGGCAGATGCTTCCAATAGCCGATCAGCAGGAAGGACGACAGCGACGTAAGCTCCCAGAACACCAGCAACATCAGGATGTTGTCGCAAAGAACGATCCCGACCATCGCGCCCTGAAACAAAAGCAGGTAGCTATAGAACTCGCCCATGTTGTCTTCGCGCGACAGATAGAATCGCGCATAAGCGATGATCAGCAGCCCGATCCCCAGAATCAGCCCGGCGAAGAACAGGCCCAAGCCATCGACGAAGAAGTTGGCGTTCAGGCCGATGGCGGGAAGCCAGGCCGCCTGCGCAGTTACCACGCCGCCATCCAGCACGGCCGGGATGTGGGTCAGCAGCCCGACGAAAGCGGCGAAGGTGACGAAGAAGGTGGTCGCGGCGCAGGCTTGTCGGCCGGCTTGTATCATCAGCCCCGGCAACAGCGCCCCGATGAATGGCAGTGCAACGATCAAGAATAATGACATTGATGTTCGACCCTAGACCTTTGGGCAAACCTAGAGCGGATCGCAGGAATGGGAAACGCCAAATTGAAACTATAATCCGCGCAGGGTTCTTTTCAGCTTCCTTTCGGAACCGCGTTTGTCATCTTCCGTTCCCGCCGCCAAGGCAGTTGGACGAAAGCATTCCGAAGTCCTTGCCAGCTGACGCCCGCGTGATCGCTGACTTCCTGGCCCAAACCGCAGCCCACCCATCCAAGACGCCATACCCGCGCATGCCAAGTCCGCGGCCGTCTGGACGTCAGGTGCATATGGGCGCCGGCGCAATACCGGGACCTTGTATGTGCACCGATTTGGATCTGGTGCGGCCTAAAGCCTGGATGTCGGCTCTGCCTGCCCCCTATCTTGGGTGGCCGAGCAACCAGACGGCGCGCGTTGCACCAGAAGCAGCAGCCTAAGCCGAGCGGTGGCCAGCCGGTCTTTCAAAACCATGTCGGCGGCAATCGGGTCCCGCTACTGAAAAATGGCAGCGATGAAAAAAGAGGCGGGGGCGGTCGCATTCACAACTGCAGGGGCATGGCCGGCTGAGCGTGGCACGTTCGCCAGAGATGGCGCTCGAACGCGCGCTGCCAGAGGCCGATGCCACGCTGACCGCCGAGATCGTCCGCTTCACCAATCAGCCGCTGGACGCCATCATCCAGCATTTGTCGCTGAATTGGGACGATCCGTGATCCACGCTGCGCCGCTTCAGAACCTCGCGCTGCCCGCCGATGTGCTTGAAGACGGCACCATCGTTCCCGACGGCGCAAGCGCGAGCGATCCTGAAAAGCTGCTCGCGGTCTTTTCCCGGTGTCGTGTCGGACAAAAATCTCGAGATTGGCGAGGATACGGGTGTCGCCGTGGCAACGATCCTCGGCAGCGATCTGGACGGCAGGATCGCGTTCGATGCGGCCGATGTCGCGGCGGATGCCGAAGCCGCGTGCATCGCCGTTCTCGCCGGTCACGGCTAGCGGCCTCGGGGTCGGCCCCGTTTGCCGGGCCGACCCGCTTCAGATTTAAGACGCACGTAGAAGGCGTTCAGCATGACGCATCGCCAGATCATTACCCCGCGGCTTCGGCACTGTGGCGGCCTTGCCGTGATCGCCGCCTTCCTTGCAGGCGGGGTTGCGGTCCTGCCTCAAGTTTAGATCGCCAGATCTGCTTTTGCCCAAGGGCACGGCCAGGGCGGACCCGGGCCCGGATCAAGCGCAAGCGGCCATCATGAGGGCGGGCATTGGGATGGCGACCGCCGCCCAGACCGTCATCGCCGTCTCGACCATCCTGGGTCGTCCGCGTGCGCCCGCCGTGGCCGAAGCGCTGGCCCGCGACGCAGAGAGAATCAGGCGCGCGATCTTTGCCTTGCATGGATGACGGATCACAAAATGGCATTGCACGACCGAATGATCACAAGAACTAAATGGCACGACGCTTGGCAAACCGGTTTATCGCGGCCGACGTTGCGGCAACCGCTGCCGGTTCCAGCCCCTCTCTTGCGCAGGATGACAGCTTGTTCGGCGCGCGCGTTGCGAGCGTCACGATCGGCCCCCCATTTTCGCGCTGAGCCGGGATCGGCCGCTCCGCCTTTTGACACCGCCTTTTGACACCGGCTTTTGGCACCCTGCGGGCTAGGATCCCGCCCCTGGGATCGGCGACCCCGAAGTGAGGATCGCGCTTGACGGGGACAGAGCCGCAATGGGCAGCGCGGCGTTTGGCTAGGACTGGCAGGGTTGGCGCGGCGCTCCGTCCCTTACGCATTTCGGCCTGACAGATTTTGCCGGCCCCTCAAGCAGCGCCTCGAAGGGATCGTCCTGCGCCATTCGCGCAGACCTCGATACCGCGTCGGTCCAAACGACCTCGGTTCTGGCCAACGTGTTCCACGCGCCGTTCGAAGCCCGAGGGTCTCGGTCGGTGTTGCAGCCATTTATCGTGGCCGGGCTTGGGTTTGCACGCAACGAGGCCGGAAACTGGACGCGGTCCGACGCGGCGGCTGCACGACCGGTCCGAACCTTCCGGGGGCATCCAAGACATCGCTTGCCGTGTCAGGTGCATCGGCGCGTCCTGCCAGGTGACACGGCCCGGCCGGTGGGTGGCTGGTGGGTGGCCGGTGCTCGTCGAGGCATCGTGGCGCCATTACGATCTGGGCTCGGCCAGGGGTGGGGCCAGCCCGCTTTCGGGCAACGGCACCTCCGAACCGGTGCAGCCACTGACCTTGGACAACAGGCAGAGCGTCTTTGTCGTGGACATTCGAATACCGCCGGAGCGTTTGTGATATCGGCGGCGCGTCGGTCTGTTTCTGCCGAAGCGGACGCGGCCGCGACGGGATCAAACCCGGCGGGCCGGTCATCGCGGCGGACAAGTCTGGTCTAGGCAAGCGTGGTTCTTCTGCGACGACTGGCGTTCGAATAGCAGTCGTCTCGCCCTTCACCATGCGGCGCGCGACGATCGGCGTTGTGCCTTGCAAAGCGCTTCACCGGGTGCGGGCCTTGATGCGCGATCGGACACAGGCACCTTCCAGCGCGGCTTGATGCTGACGACCCGCGCAAGTGAAGGCCCCGCCGCGCGAGGGGCCCCTGCCCGATCACAAAACGAGCGCGGTCACCAACAGAAAATACAGCGACAGGCTGGCGGCATCCTGGACGATCGTACAAATCGGACCCGATCCCAGGGCCGGGTCGAAGCCAAGGCGCAGGAAGGCCCAAGGCAGGGCGAACCCTGCAAGCGCCGAGACCGTACCACCGCCAAGCACCGCCAGCCCCACGGCCAAAGCCAGCGCCGGTTGGTCGAAGACCACGAACACCGCGGCCCCCGCCAGAAGCCCCAGAACCGCCCCGATCCCCAGACCTATGACCAATTCGTCGCGAATAAGCGGGCCGATGGCGATCTCTTGCATCGAAAGACTGCGCACCGAGACCGAAACCGCCTGCGTGCCAATCGCGCCGGCGATGTAGACAAGGGCAGGCACGAAGAACGCGGCGGCCACGTTCTGCGAAAGCGTGTGCTCGAATTCCACCATGACAAGGGTGATCAGCGAAGAGGCGAAAAGGCCGAATATGAGCCAGGGAATACGACGCGTGAACCTGTTCAGCAGCGGCGCGTCGAGCGCCGCCTCCGAGCCATGCTCGTGCGCGGTGATACCGGCGAGCCGCTGCAAATCCTCCATGTGTTCGTCGCGCAGGATACGAAACAGCGCCTCCGGCGGGACCGCCCCGATCAGCTGGCCCAGATCGTCCACCACCGGCACCGCGATCATGTTCAGCTGGATCGCCAGCTGAGCGATTTCCTCCTGATCGTCGCCGGGGCGCACTGCCTGGTGCTTTTCCTCGATGATGTCGCCGATCCGAACCGCCTCTTTTCCGAAGAGATCATTGATCCGCACGATCCCCATCAGGTGGCCGGCCTCGTCGATCACAAAAACCGTGTCGGCGCAGTCATAAAGGTTGCCGCGCAGGGCCTCGATCACCTTGCCGATGGGCGTATCGAACTTCGCGCGGGGAATATTGGCCACCATATGAGCGCCGGCGGCCTCACGGTGATAAGAGCCATGTGTCTTTGCATCGGCCGTCATCTGGGATCCTCAGGTTGCAGGATTGCGCGCCCCTGCCGGTTGCCGAGGCAAGCCGCGCAAGCCTCGGTGCCGAAAGCAGGCGCGCAAGTCATCGCGCGGGTATTCGATTTCGATCCGTCAGGGCTGCAATTGCCTCTCTTGCAGTTGATACTTTGGACCGGAGACGACCTTGCCGTTGGCGATCCTGATCACGTTTGGGCATTTCTCTATCGTTGCTTCGCGATGCGTGACGATCAGAACCGTGCGGCGGCGTCCAGCCTCGGCGATGGCGTCGAGAACGCTTTTCTCGGTGACAGTGTCAAGCGCGCTGGTCGGCTCGTCCAGCACCAGGACCTGCGGATCGTCGTAAAGCGCGCGCGCGATCGCGATGCGCTGCGCCTGCCCGCCCGAAAGCCGCACGCCGCGCTCGCCGACCCGAGTTTGGTAGCCCTCCGGCAGTCCAAGGATGAACCCGTCGATCGCAGCGGCCTGCGCGGCGCGGCGGATGCGCTTTTCGTCTGCCGCCGTGTCGCGCCCAAACGCGATATTCGCCGCGATCGTGTCGTCCATCAGGTAGACGCTTTGCGGCACGTAGCCGATATTGACCTGCCAGGCGGCGCGGTTGGTGTGGTCCAGCGGCACGCCATCGATCACGATCTGGCCCTCTGCCGGCGTGAGAAGCCCCAGAAGCAGATCGACGAGGGTCGATTTTCCAGCGCCGGACGGGCCGGCAATTGCGGTGATCTCGCCTGCCGGGATCCACGCCGTGCCAGTCTGCAGCGCGGGGTGGCGCTCGTCATCGTATGAAAAGACGATTTCGCGCAGCGCGATGCCCACATCGAGCGGCAGCTTGCCTTGCGGCGGCGGCGCTGCGGCCCGTTCGGGGGACGCTGCCAGCTCATCGCGCAGCGATTGCAGCGCGGGCGCATCGGCCAGAAGCGTGGCGTAGGCGCTGTACAGCGCCTGGATCACCGGAAAAAGACGCGCGCCGGCAAATGCGAAAAGCCCCAGGATCGGGATCGCGGCCACCAGATCGTTGTTCTCGCGGGCGAGCACAAAGAGCACGAAGGCCAGCATTCCGCCGAAGATCAGGATCTCAAGCAGGTTTCGCGGCAGGTAGGAAATCTGCGTGATCGTGGCCCGCGCCCGTGCGGCCTTGTCGGCCTGAAGCCGGAAGAGATCGAGGAAGGTCTCTTCCAGCCGATGCAGCTTGACCTCCTTGATACCGCCCAGCACCTCGTTCACGACCGTATAGCGCGCCCGGTTGGCGGCAAGCCGCTCGGCGCCAAGGCGGCCCAGGTGCCAGCGCGCCATCCGCAGGATCACACCGTAGGCGCCGCCAAGAACCAGGCTGATCAAAAGCGCCGAGACGGGATCGGCCACAAACAGGATCGCGATCACCGAGAATGTCACCGTCGCGGTCGCCACAAGCTCGATGCTGCTGGTCAAGGCGCCGGTCACGACGCGCTCGACCTCTGACAGGACGCCAGAGCTGATCCGGGCGCTGTTCTGCTTCAGAAACCAGCCATAGGGCCGATAAAGGCAGGTTCTGAGAAGCTGCAGCGACAGCGTGACCGCCTGGGTGCGGGCAAAGCGGGTGTGCAGCACGATCCGGCCCATCCGAAGCGCGATGCCCGTCACCAGAACGACGAAAACGAGAATGCCGAGGAAGAACTGAAAGCCCTTCACCGTTTCAAACCCGCTCCGCTGAAAAAGCTCTGAGACGATGCCCGGGCGCTCTAGCAGGCCGGGATCGGCGACGATCGCCAGGAACGGCAGGATCGACAGCACCCCGGCAGCCTCGAACAGGCCGACGACAGCGCTGAGCAGCATCAGCGCTTTCCAGTGCCTGCGATCTTCCGGCGCAAGCACGGAGCGGATCCAGCCGAAACTATCCATCAGCCCGCCCGATGACGGCCTGTCGGACTTCGGCGGTGTCCTCATTCCGGGCGCTCCGCGATCACCACCAGGCGTGTCCGTTTTAGCTCGGCGTTGCTTGTCTCCAGGCTTGGCCTGTAGTCCCGGTACTCCAGAACGCGCAGGCCCGCGGCTTCAAGCGGTCCGGTGATGTCGCTTCGCTGGCGCAGACGATAAGAATAGCGCGCCTCCGCAAAGGAGGTCGCGATGACGGCGAGCTCTTCAGCGGAAATCAGATCGGCGTGCTTGGACCCCTTCCGCGCTTGAAGGAGATCGTCGATCAGAAGCGCCGTTTTATTGGCGTCGAAACGAAGACCGCATTCCTCGCCGGCGGGTTTGATCTGAGTGATCATCGCAACGCGCCCGCCAGGTTTAAGCGCATCGTGCCAGCTTTGGCAAATGCTCGGCCGATCACCAGGCGCGATGGAGTTGAGGAAATTATGCGCGACGACCAGCTCGAACCCCCGCCCGCAGTAATCCTGAACGGACCCGCACCAGGTTTCTATCGGCCAACCGATCTGCGCAGCATACCACGTGTTGACGGCAAGCGGCGTAGGGCACCGGTCGACCACCGCGACCCGGCCGGTCGCATCCTCGGACCGCAGACTTTCCAGGACATAGGCCAGAATGCCGGCATCGGCGGACCCCGAGACAAGCACGTTCCGGCGGCCGCCCCGGATTTCGGACCGAAGCGTGGACAACAGAATCTCGTGGTCGCGGCCGACGGCAGGAAGGGTGCCGTAGAGCCGCAAAAAGCCCCAGGCCCGGTGGTAGTCCTGGCAGGCAGGGCCGCAAAGATGCGCCCCCAGAGCGGCCATCATCGGGGCGATTTTCGGCAGCGCGTTTGCATCGGGGACGGTGATTGCCATGGTGTCTCTTTCAGTTTCGGCCGGTCTGGCGCCGGATGCGCGAAAGCCGGAACCGAAGATTGCTCCATCTGCGGCCAAGCGCCGTCTGCCAGCGCGTGCGGCTTAGCGCGCCCTGCCAGCGAATTCGGCCCAGCGCGCGTTGCCAATGCGCCTTTTGCCGTAGCGCCACATGCGGATGGCGCAGCCAGCTGTCGCGTTCGATGAAGGTGCTGTTCTTGAGGACCGTATCGTCGAACGGGACCGTTCGCGCCGGGCCGGTATATTCGATCTCGCGAAACGCGTCCGAGAGCCGCCCCACGATGATCCGCCGCCGTTCCTCGCGATCGGCGCTACCGCCGATGAAACGCGGGAACACCGGGTTGGTGTTGATCTCGAATACAACGATCCTGCCGTCCCGCATGCCATAGTCGATGCGCCCGTAATCGATGCAGCCGGCCTCTGCGATTTGGCGCAACGCGTCCGCGTGCGGGTTCTCGGTGATATAGGCGAGCTCTTTTTCGATGAAGGCCGGGCTCATTTCCGTGCTGCTGCTTTTGACGTTCCACTCCGCGCTTCTCAGGATGTGCTGCGGCACGATATGGCGGCCAATGACGAAGGCGCCGTATTTCAGATAATAGCCCTCGCTGTCGGGCTCGGCCGCAAAGCTAAGCGCGATCCGTCCCGAAAGCGTACGGCCCGTCGCGGCCAGGTCTGTCAGTGCTGCCTTATACTCTGCCGCACTCTGCAGCAGCCCGGTCTCGGGCCCGCCGCAGCCGTCTTCCTGCCGGACAAAGACCGGGAAATCTTTCGGCGTCTTGCCGGTATCCGCCCTTACGACCTCGACTTCATTGAGCCCAAGCCGCTGAAGCCTGCTGATAAGCGCGGTGCGCTGCAGCGCCCGCTCGGGGCGATTGAAAACGGTCGTCTCGGGCGCGGCGGTCAGGGCCGCGTTCATCGCCAGCGCAGCGGCATCGATTTCATAGGATTTGAGATGGTCGAAATCGGTAAAAATCAGCGTGCCCACCGGTACCTCGCGCCGCCCGAAGAGGCCGGAATAGGTGTGCACGGCAATCCGGCAGCCCAGCATCGCCTCCGCCTGCTTGAGGCGGTTCATCGTGCTGTTGTTCCTGCGGCAGACGAATATGTGGATCATCGAAAAAGTCTGAGTTCAGCGGGCTTGGGATGTCAAGTTCGGGCGCCGCCGCACCGGCGCAGCGCCACCCTTCCCACGGCAAGCCCGCCCCGCGCTACCCCGCCGTGGTTGTCAGCCACGCAAGCCTAACCCGGGCCAAAGCCGGCCACCAATGATCAAGCCGCCAATACGCGCACTGTCGCGGGATTTGGCATCCGAAGCTGAAAATCGAGCGATTGTGCCTATTCCGGCGGCGAAATCGCGGGCGGGCTTCTGCAACGGCCACCGATGGGGACCAAGCTTGCCTGGCCGGAGGGTCCCATCGGTCTTGCCGAGCCGGCGTCGCGATCGGTCAGCGCATCGCGAAGGCATCGGTACGCCAAGCGCCGCCTTGCCTGACGCGGCGGATGATCTGTGCCCCAGTGTCGCCTTGCCCGCGCCCAATTCCCTGCCCTTTCGTCGGCCAGCTTTGGGGAATGCGGATCAGGGGCCTTTCCTATGCAGCCTTGCGCCAAGCGGCGCGCGTATCGCTGGCAGCGGCTCTTGCCGTTTGCCTGGCAGGCACAAGCGAACCGGCTCGGGCCAGCGAAAACCAGCCTCACCTCAAAGCGGTGCGCAGCGTCGATGCGCCAAACGGGTTTTCCGGCGTTTGTGCGCGGTATGACTGGGCCTGCGCAAAAAGCGGGCGCACCACATCGCTTGGCCGCGACGTTCTTGTTCTTGCCGAGAAGTTGAACCGCAGTATCAACCGCAGCACGCGAGAGATCGCTGATGACGAGCAATACCGCCGCGCCGAATACTGGGCCCTGCCCACGGCGCGCGGCGGCGATTGCGAGGATTTCGCCCTGGCCAAGAAACAGGCGCTGATCGCCGGGGGCGTTGTGCCCGAGCGGCTCTTGATCGCAACGGTGCTGGACCGCGCGCAAAACCCGCACGCGGTCTTGGTGCTGCGCACCGATGCCGGCGACTACATCCTGGACAACCTTACCAACCGGATCGTCGGCTGGCGCGAGACCGGCTACACCTTTCTGCGGATGCAAAATCCCGCCTCTCCGGGCCAGTGGTCGGCCGTTCTACGAGGCGGAATTCTCGGGGGCTGAAGCCCCGTCAGCGCATCAGTTCTCGCGGCTTTTGCCCGGATTGCTTTCATCTTGGCCGTCGGCATCGTTGCCGTGGCCATTGTTGCCATCGTCGTCATCGCCGGCCGGCCCGCTCGTGGACGGGCCGCCCGAACCGACACCCGGATTGCGGCCGGGATTATCGCCCGAAGCGCCCGGCGTTGCGGCCGAGGGATCCGCGGCGCCGACGGTCCCATCGGTGCCGCTGCCGTTGTCGGACCCAGGCGCCGCGATCGATGCCGTGGCCGCATCCGCCAGCGGCAAACCAAGCTCAGGGCAGTTCGCCACCATGTAGGCGACAAGCTTGTTCCAGTCCCGGCGCTCGCTCAGTTTGTCGACGACGAAAGTCGGAACCTGATTGTCGAAATCGCACATGCCATAGGGCAGGCGAATTTTCAGAGCCTGTGTACGGGTCAGGTTTTCAGTATTGGTCCCGGGATTTGCAGATCCCGCGAAGACCGAGCCGGCAGCCAGCACAGCGGTGGCCGCGCACATGGCAGCGGCAGTGGATTTCAGTGTTCTTTTCATTTTTACAGCCCTTTCGCGGCGCGCGGCGCCGCATCCTCAACATGGCCGATCTGGTAATCCAATTGCGTGCCACCCGCAATATGTGCCACGCGGCACTACATCGAGTTCATGCTGGCGTTGCAACAAAGCGGCACTTTGCGCACCGTTAGGCCCCGCGCAGGTGCCGCTGCGCCCAGCGCCGCGCCTTCCAGCGCTGCCAAACGGCCCCCGGGCCAGTCAATCGTGGTGCCAATGTGAGGATCAGAGCCGATGCGGCGCTTCGGGCGGCCTGCGCGGCGGCCGCAGCAGGATCCGCTCAAGCCATGGCCGACTGCAAGACGGCTTGCGCACTGCGAGGTCCTACGGCCGGTGAAGCGGGTCAATCGAGACCAAGACGGTCCTTCAAAAGCTCCACCAGCTTGGGCCGCGAGCGCCGCCGCATCAGGTTCAGCGCAGGCACGCCGCAAAGCTTGTCCACAAGCTCGATCGCCGCCTCGGTGTTCGACGCCGGTCCGCAGACCAGATCGGGCTTGCGCGAAAACGCATGCTGAACGCCAAGTACCGCGTAGGGATCGGAGGCCGAAAGGACAAGCATCTTCGCCTGGTCATCGATCATCTCCATCGCCACCGAGCCGTTATAGGGCTCCAGCGGCGAAGCGCCGGCCTCGGCCACCAGCACATCGGCGCCGGTCGCGGAGATCTGCGAGAGCAGCTGCTGCAACAGGCCGGTGAATTCCTCTGGCGGGCAAACGGTTGAGGGCAGCCCCACATCGACGAAATCGAAGACCTGCGCGGCGCCCGCGTCCTTCCAGCTGAGCATATCGCGAAAGCGCGCGGCCCCGGTCAGCTTGGCCGCCGCGACCTTGAGGCCAAGCTTGGCCAGCTCATGGACGATCACCCGCCCAGAGGTGGTCTTGCCCGACGACATCGAGGTTCCGATCAGCAAGATCACCGGCATCTGAAGCGGCAGGACGTCGACGGGCGGACAGAAATCCCTCATATTCAGCTTGCCCTCGCGCACCAGGTGGCCGCGATACTGAAGATCCATCAGCGGCGGCAACAGCGGCGAGACAGAGGTCGCCTTTCCAAACAGCCCGGCGCTGGTCAGCGCATGCAGGGCGCCGTCCTCGCCGATATCCGCCCAGCTTCCGACGCCTTCCAGCGTCGCGGCGCGTACCCCGAAGGCGCCGACGACGAGATCGCCTTCGAAAACCTGGCACATCCGCCCCGAAGGCCGTTCGATGACGTAGAGCGGTCCGGGCCGGCCCCGCACCTCGCACAGAACGTAGTCACCAGCCGCCCATTGCGGGCGCGGCAGGTCAGCCACCTCGAAGGGGCGCGTTTCAAAATCGGCGATGCGGGTGACGGTGGTGAAAAACGGACGGTTCATGCATGGGTCTCCTTTGTCTCTCCGGGCGGCGCCAGAAGCAGCAGCGCCAGAAGCGCTGTGCGCTGCAGCGTTTCATCGAGGTACAGAAACTCGTGCGGGGCATGGGCGCCATCGCCCACCGGGCCAAGCCCATCGAGCGTCGCTGTGTAAAGGCTTGTGGTATTGCCGTCGGATCCGCCGCCGGCCAGCCCTTCCTGCAGGTCGAGATCAAGCTCCGAGGACAGCTCTTTTGCGATGCGCCAAAGCGCACGGTTGCGCGGCGTCGGCTCCAGCGCGGGGCGGCCGATCGCGCCTTCGATCTCAAGGCTGGTGCCCGGCACAACGGGCTTCAGTCCATGGATCGCTTTGGTGACGCTCTCTGCATCGTCCCGCGTGCGCACCCGAACATCGACCACAGCGCCGCTTTGCGGCGCCACGACATTGGGCCGCAACCCGCCTTCGATCATGCCGACGTTCACAGTCACCCCGCGCTCGGCGTCATTCAGGGCAAAGAGCGCCTGCACCACGTGCGACAGCTCCAGGATGGCGCTGGCACCCTTGTCGGGATCGAGCCCGGCATGCGCAGCCTGCCCCCTGATGGTCACGGTGAAGCGGCCCACGCCCTTGCGCGCGGTCTTCAGCCGACCCTCGCGGCCCAATGACGGCTCCAGCACGAAGGCGCGGCGGGCGCAGCGCGCAAGCTGGCGGATGTGGCGGGTGGATTCGCGGCTGCCGATCTCTTCATCGGAATTGGCGTAGATGACCGGCGCAAGCGGCGGGCTGATCCCGAAATGCGACAGCGCCTCCAGCGCGAAGACGATCTGGGTGATGCCGCCTTTCATGTCGTAGACGCCCGGGCCGCGCACGGTATTGCCGTCCACTTCGAACGGCATCTCTTTCAAGGTGCCAAGCGGCCAGACCGTGTCGTAGTGCCCGATCAGAAGTTGCACCGGCGCGCCGCGGGGCCGTTTGTCTGGACGGGCAAAAAGGTTTCCGCCGTTGCGCTTGCCCGACAGCCGCCGCGTGCGAAAGCCGCCCGCCTCGAGCCGGTCGGCGATGATGGCCCGCGCCGGCGCCTGGCTTTCGGGCACCAGCGAAGGCGATTCCACCCGCGTCAGCTTTTCCAGAAAGGCGACGAACTCGTCCTTGCGCGATTGCAGATGGTCGAGAATCTCGCGCCCGCCGGGACGTTTGTCCGCCGCCAGCTGAACCTCGGCGGCGGTCATTTCTTCATGCCTTTGGGCATCGGAAAGGCCAGCGTGTCCTGAATGGTCGCGAACCGTCCCGGGCTGACATAGGCCAGAAGCGGCGCGTCGCGCAAAAGATCCTGATCGTCACGCTCGACGGCGCGCAGGAAGGCGCGGTCGATCTCGGCGGCGACGATCTTGCCGACGATCAGGCTATTGACGCCGAAGTCGTCGACGAAGCGATCGATCTCGCATTCCAGGTACAGGTACCCGTCCTCGACGACCGGGCAATCGACACGGCCCGACCGGTGGGTGTGCATAAGCTGCAATTGCGGCTTGCTGTCGTCCTCGCAGCGCGGCGAGGCCGTCAGGCTGGTCTCAAGCCACTGCGCCGGTCTGGGATAGGTCACCGCGAAGACGCCGTCGCGCTTGATGTTCTGATACGTGCCGTGGCGCGGCGTGCAGACAAAACCGAAGTAGTTTTGCCAGCCCATCGGCGTGACCATGTGCTTGGGCGCAAGATCGTTGCCGCCATCGGCTTCGCGCGTACCGACGAGCACAAGCGGAGCGACGGTGAAGAACTGGTCCCAGATGGGCCGGCTCACATCGAGCTTTTCAAGATGCGTCGCCGGTGATGGATCCGAGGCTGAAGCTGTGGTCACGGGTTTCCCTCCTAAGGTTCGGTCGGGTTTGACCGATGGCGCCCCGCCGGCGTGGCGGGCCGCACGGCGCAGGCAATTGCACGGGCGAGCCAGCGCGCTTGCGTCGATGCGGCCAAGCCGATCGGACAGATCCGCGCGCGCGCCCTCATGCCCGTTTGTTCTTCGGCGGGGTCGGCGCGTTCGACATGACGAACCGCTTGCCCTCCAGAAGCTTCAGAAGATCGAACGAACTGATCAGCCCGACCACCTGTTTTTCGTGCGTGACGATCACGTGGTGGATCTTGTGCTTGCGCATGATCCGGGCCGCGACGCTGACATCGTTATAGGCCGGTACCACCACGATATCGCGGGTCATGATGCGGCTGACGGGAGAGCTGTCCTTGACGCGGCGCGCCAGATCCGCGGTCGTGACGATCCCCAGCGGCTCATTTTGCGGACCGACGATCGGGATCGAATGCACTTTGCTGCGCTGCATCTTGTCGCGGACATGACCCACGGTTTCGTGCGGCCTGGACGTGATGACCCGTTTTGCCATCAGCTCGGCGATCTTGACGGTCACTTTGCATCCTCCCCCTGTTCCCTGTTCGCCACGCGGCCGGCTCTGCGGCCGGTCGTGCGCTCGCTTCAAGCCAAGTCTACACGGCGCGGGCGCGGCGCGTCTGTGACCCAGATCAAACCGGCCCAAGGGGCGCGTTTCGCCCCGACAGCACCCCTGGGGGTGCCTTTGGGGGTGCCTTGGGGGTGCCTTAGCGGTGCCTTGGCGGTGGCTTGGCGGTTTCTTGGCGGTGGCGCGGTGCCGGCCGCTCTGACAATATGTTCCCGGAAAGCGGGCTTGATGCCGCGCGAAGCAAGCAGGGGCATTGCCCTGCGGACGCTTTGGGCGCCCGCAGGCTGGCCGGGGCAAATCGGGACAAGGATCATGCAGGTTCGCTCACAGGACGAAAGGCCGCGCAGGTTCCAGGACCCTGGGGCCAAGCCGCCTTTGAGCTTCGAGATGTACCCGCCGCGCTCTGCCAAGGGGCGCCGCGCGTTGGCAGAGACCACGCGCCGCCTTGCCGGCGTTGCGAGCGCGGGGTTCTCGGTGACCATGGGCGCCGGCGGCAGCGCGCCTTCCGGTACGCACGAGACGGCGCTTGAGATCGCACAGATCAGCGGCCGGCCGGTGATGGCGCACCTGATCGCGCAGGGTCACAGCCGCGCCGAGACGCTAAGGCTGGCCGACGGCTTCTGGCAGGACGGGATCACGCAGATCCTCGCCCTGCGCGGCGATCCACCCAGTGCCGACCAAGCCGTGAAGAAGGGCGGCTTCAGCCACGCTTCACAGCTTGTCGCCGCGCTGAGGGACCGGCACGACTTCCGCATTTCGGTCGCCGCCTACCCCGAAAAGCACCCTCAGGCGCGATCGCTGGACGACGATATCGATCACCTGAAGGAAAAGCTCGATGCCGGGGCGACAGACGCCATTTGCCAGTTCGTCCTCGATCCTGCGGCGTATGCCCGCTTTGTTGACGCCTGCGGGCGCCGCGGGGTGACGGCGCCCCTGATCCCAGGGCTGATGCCGCTGGAGAACTGGCCGCGGGTCCGGGCATTCGCAATGGCAAACGAAACCCGCGTCCCGCGCAGGCTTGATCGGCTTTTTGGCGCGTTCGAAGAAGAAAGCGAGGCCCGCCGCCTTGCCGCGATGGCGGTCGTCGCAGAGCAGGCGCGGCAACTTGTGGCCTACGGCGCGCCTGCGCTTCACATCTACGCGCTGAACCGGTGGCAGATGCCGCTGGCGTTGGCGCAGGTGCTGCAGAATGCCGATCAGGCCGCGGCGCTTGGCCTCAGGTGATATGCAGCGGTCGGTGATGTTGTGTCGGGCCGCAGGCCCGCCGAAAGCCGCAGCTGCGATCACGCGGGGCGTTGCGCCTTGGTTTTGGGCCCGATCACCCGTGCCAGAACCGCCAGTCTTGGCCAAACACGATGCGGCGCGGCGCTGAATGCGCCCAGAATGCTGAATGCGCCCAGTATCAGGCCCCGCCCGGACCTTGCGGGGTTTGCTCGGGCGGAACCGCGTCACCCCGCCCGGGCAACGCAAAGGTGATCTCGACCCGCAGGCCAGGATCATTTCCAAGCAATGCCAGCTCTGCGTCGTGCAACGCGATGACGCTGGCCACAAGGCTGAGGCCCAGACCGTTGCCCGGCGTCGTGCGGCTTCGGTCCAGACGGTAGAGCCGTCGCAGCACCAGATCGCGTTCCGCTGCGGGAATGCCGGGGCCGGTATCGGACACCGAAAGGCTGGGACGGCCATCCACGTAGCCCGCGGATATCTCGATCCTGGCCCCCGGCCCGGCGTGGCGAAGTGCGTTCTCGATGAGATTGGCCAGGACCTGCCCAAGCAGATCGCGATCGCCCCGAACAACGGCAGGCTCCGGACCATCAACCGTGCAGGTCAGGCTTTGCGACGCCTCTCCGACGGCAGGCTCGTAGATCTCGCAAAAGGTTTGTACCAGAGCGCCAAGATCGACGTCGGAAAACCGCGATCGGGGCGAGCCGGTCTCGATCTGCGAGATTTGCAGCAGGCCGCGGAACACCGACGCGATGCCGCCCAGCTCGGCCTTCGCCTTGCCCAGAAGCTCGTTGGCCTCTGGCTGAGGCAGATCCTTGCGGGACATCTCGTCAAGGTAGACCGACACGCGCTGGATCGGCGTCTTCAGATCATGCGCGATGTCCGAGGACACCTGGCGCATCGCGGTCACCGAGGCTTCTTGCGCGCGCGCCATCTCGTCAAGCTTCTGTCCGATATCCACGATATCGGGCGACCAGCCCTGGGTCGAGCCGACGCGGGCGCCAAGGTTGCCGCCGGTCAGCTCGTCCAGCGTGCGGCCGATCTGGCCGACATGCCGGGCGCTGCGCCGCGCCAGGTAAAGCCCGCCGGAAAGCGCGATCAGGATCGTCGGGATCAGGCTGAGCACCAGGATGTTGGTGAAGACATCGCCCAGCGCATCGATCTCGTCGCGGCTGCGCGCGATCGTCAGCTGGCCGCCGAAGAGCGAGGCGGTGAGCGCAAGATAGCGCCCCTTGATCTTGGGATTGCCGCCCGAGGCCGAAACAATGTGATAGCCGTCCTCGTCGCGCCCGATCACCGCGTTTCCGAAATGGCGCCGGTTGGGCGCGATGTAGCTGAGCACCAGCCGCTCGGGATCGGTCTCGCGCGCCTCGGCCTCGACCAGCGTCGCCAGAGCCCCGGCGCTTGGCGCGGCGCGGAAGCCGGCCATGTCCTGCCGAAGATCAGCCCGCATGGTCTGATCGAATGAACGCTGGGTGACGAAATAGCTGGCAGCGAGGCTGAGCAGGCTGACCACCGAAAAGAGCGCCACCAGACCCAGCGCCAGCCGGAACGGCATCGAGCGCGCCAGCCGCGAGACGCGCCCGCTCATTCCTCGATGCGGTATCCCGCCCCTCTGACAGTGACGATCAATTCGGTCTCGAACGGCTTGTCAACCTTGGCGCGCAGCCGGCTGATATGCGTCTCGACGACGTTGGTCATCGGGTCAAAGCTGATATCCCAGACCGCCTCGAGCAGCATCGTGCGCGTCTGCACCCGCCCCTTGCGGCGCAAAAGATGCTCCAGCAGCGCAAATTCGCGCGGCAGAAGGTCGATGTCCTGGCCTGCGCGCGTCACCTTGCGTGAAATCAGATCCATCCGCATATCGCCGGCGGTCAGGGACGTTTCCCGCTCCAGCGCGACCGGCCGGCGGGCCAGCGCGGCGATCCGGGCCGAAAGCTCGCCGAAAGCGAAGGGTTTGACCAGGTAATCGTCGCCGCCGGCGTTCAGCCCATCGATCCGGTCCTCGACCTGGCCCAGCGCGGTCAGAAACAGGACCGGCGTCTGGTTGCCCGCCCCGCGCAGGGTCTTGACCAGCGTCATGCCGTCGATCTCGGGCACCATACGATCCACGACAAGCACATCGTAGCTGGACGACGTCGCCTGGATCAGCGCATCGCGGCCGCTGGTGACAAGATCCACGGTCTGGCCCTCTTCGCGCAATCCGCGCGCGATGTAGCTGCCCGTTGTTTCGTCGTCTTCGACCACCAGTAGCTTCATCTGACCTCGGCTCGCTGTCGCAAACGCCTGTTGGGCGCGCCCATCTTCTGCCGCCACGCTCTACGCGCCGACACATCGCACCCGCCTGGCGCGGGCAGTACATTTGTATAACGCGCGCGCCATACAAGACCCCCGGCGCAGGATTAAACAATTGTATAGATCGCTACACGCCATTGTGAGAGCGCGCGCCGATCTTCTGTTCCGTCAAACGCAAAACGCATGGAGCATGCATATGAAACTTCCATCTCCGCGGCGCCCGCTGGCGCACCTGGCCCTTGCGGCCGCCCTGGCCACGTCCAGCGCGCTGGCCCTGGCGCCCGGCGCAGCCCTTGCCGTACCCGCAGGCGGCTATGCCGATCTGGTCGAAACCGTGTCGCCCAGCGTGGTGTTCATCGAAACCACAACCGCGGCGGCCACAGGCACGGCCGCCCCGGCCCTTCCCGAAGGCGTCCCGGACGAGCTGCGCCGGCGGTTTGAAGACAGTATGCCCGGCCAAGGCCAGGAGCGTATGCGCACCGGCGTCGGTTCGGGCTTCATCGTCTCGGCCGATGGCCAGATCGTCACCAACCACCATGTCGTCGACGGCGCCAAGGCGGTCACGGTCACCTTTTCGGACGGGCGCAGCGCCGAGGCAGAGGTGATCGGAAGCGACCCCCTGACCGACATCGCGCTTTTGAAGGTCGACAGCAACGCGGCGCTTGCGGCGATCACATTCGGCAACTCCTCCGAGATGCGCGTCGGGGACGAGGTGATCGCGGTCGGCAATCCCTTCGGGCTTGGCGGCACGGTCACATCGGGCATCGTGTCGGCCACCTCGCGCAATATCAATGCGGGTCCGTATGATGACTTCATCCAGACCGACGCGGCGATCAATCGCGGCAATTCGGGCGGCCCGCTCTTCAATGCCGACGGAGAAGTGATCGGCGTGAACACGGCGATCTTTTCGCCCGGCGGCGGTTCGGTCGGCATCGGCTTTGCGGTACCCTCCGATCTGGTGCAGACGGTCGTTGCCGATCTTAGCGATGATGGCGAGGTGACCCGCGGCTGGCTTGGCGTCCAGATCAAGCCGATGCCGGACGAGATCGCGAGCGTTCTGGGCTACGATGCCCCCACCGGCGCTGTGATCGAGAACGTCTCAGAAGACAGCCCGGCCGAAAAAGCGGGCCTCGTGAAAGGCGACATCATCCTTTCATTCAACGGCACCGAAATCACCGAGCTGCGCGATTTGACCCGCGCCGTGGCCGATACCGCACCCGATGCGACCACCCAAATGCGCGTTCTGCACAAGGGCAAAGAGGTGACCTACGAGGTGACCGTCGGCAACCTTGGCCAGAAAGAGGCCTAGGTCCGAGGTTTCCGGCGGCGTTCTCTGTCCCTCGCGTCGCCGGATTGCCCCATGACCCACGGGGCGACCGGTTGCCCTGGCGCCACGCGGCGCCGGGGCAGCTGGCATTCTTTAGGAGCCGGATCCACACACTATCCGCTGGAAGGCCGCGGCCTGCCGGCGGACATCTGCCGCAAGCTGCGGGCGCCAAGGTCTATCGGAAGGAGCGCTGCCGCGCGGCGGCCATAAGCCGGATCACCGGGCGGTTGATGTTGCAGGTAATGGCGAGCCGGCCCGGATCGGGCAATGCGCGCGGCGCGCCCGCGTCATCGCTCGGCTTCAGGGCGCGCAGCGACATCACGCACTGGGTCGTGACGCCCCTGCCCTTCAGGCGCAGCACGGAAAGCGCGGCGCTCATGCCGCAGTCCGGACAGTTGTGAAGACAGGCGTATTGCCCGCGAAACCCACTGGCATGCAAACGCCCGAATGAATGTCATTGAAATCAAAAATCATTTCTCAGCCCTCCGCGTTTCAACGGTATCAGTCCCACCCTTAACTGCCGATTAAGCTCGCGCGCGAGGAGGGCGGCGGTTGGGTCTCAAAAAGGCAATTTTGTGAAAATTTGCAATATTCCCGACAACTTAGGAAACAATCCGTTTTTGACACAAAGTCTAGCCAGATCGCTCGGTATAATCACCAAATGGTCACGCTTGCGCACGCAAACTGCCATGACCGAACCATTCTTCACGCGTCAGATTGCAGCTATCGATGCTGCCAGCTGCGTCATCGTCGCATCCGGCGGCAGTTCTTGTAACCCGTGAAAGGCCTTGTTTCAGGAGGCGAGTATGACTGACTACAAAGAAGAAAGCCCCGACGTGGAAAACCCTGCCAAAGACGCACCCCCGGCGATCCAGCCCGACAAGCAACATTCCGAGAAAACCGACAAATCCGGCAAGGACGGCGAGTATCGCTATACCGATTGGGCCAGCATCTAGGCTGACCCTGGCCAGATGGCCGCCGGAAGGCTTGCCCCGCACGGACCGTGCGGTAGTTTGATGCGCATGTCCAAGCCGGTCTCATCGATCCCCAACCTTGGCCCCGCAATGGAGGCCGCCTGCGCCCGCGCCGGCATCACCAGCGCCGATGTGCTGCGCGAGCTGGGCACGGATCGAACCTATCTCAGGCTTCTGCAAGCCGGCACGAAGCCGCATTTCATCGGCTACTACGTGATCGAGATGGGCCTGCAGGGGCGGCCCTGGAACGACTGCAAGGGCAAAGAGAAGGCGGCCTTGCGAAACCGCTTCGACGCGCTCGTCGCCTTAGGCTATGACAGGGGCGCCTCCGAATTCGAAAGCACGCTCGATCGTCTCGGCCTTCCAGCCCGAAAATAAAGCCGGCGCGGCCCTTGGGCCCGGGCTCTTTCCAGGTGTTTCAAATATCGTCGCCGAAGGCATGAAAAAAGGCCGCCCGGAACGGGCGGCCCTGTTGCATCCGTCGGGGGTCTCGATCAGCCGACGATTTCCAGACCCGAGAAGAAAAACGCGATCTCGACCGCGGCGGTCTCGGGCGCGTCCGAGCCGTGGACCGAATTCTCGCCGACGCTTTCGGCAAACTCGGCGCGGATGGTGCCCGGATCCGCATCGGCGGGGTTGGTCGCGCCCATCACTTCGCGGTTCTTGGCAATGGCGCCCTCGCCTTCCAGCACCTGCACGACTACCGGGGCGGATGCCATGAACTCGCAAAGCTCGCCATAAAACGGGCGCTCGGCATGCACCTTGTAGAACGCACCGGCCTGCGCTGCCGTCAGATGGATGCGCTTTTGCGCCACGATGCGCAGCCCGGCCTCTTCGAACTTGGCGTTGATCTTGCCAGTCAGGTTCCGCGCCGTGGCATCGGGTTTGATGATGGAAAGTGTGCGTTCGGTCGCCATGTGGCATGCCTCTTGTCTTGCCGCGGCAGGCCCCATGCCCGCCAGCTTGTATTTGCGCGCGTCCCTAGCATGCGCGCCAAGTGTTGAAAACCGAAGATTGACGGCGCCCGGCCACTGGTCCAAACCGCCCCCCATGTTGCGCATCGACACCATAAGCTTCGCCATCGAGGGCAGGACGCTCTTTGACGGCGCTTCGGCGACGATCCCTCAAGGTCACAAGGTCGGCCTTGTCGGGCGCAACGGCACCGGCAAGACGACGCTCTTTCGGCTGATCCGCGGCGAATACGCGCTGGAAGGCGGCGCGATCACCCTGCCCGCACGCGCCCGCATCGGCGGCGTGGCGCAAGAAGTGCCGGCCTCGCAGACCTCGCTACTCGACACCGTTCTTGAGGCCGACACCGAGCGCGCCGCGCTGCTGGCCGAGGCCGATACCGCCACCGATCCCGCCCGCATCGCCGAAGTGCAGACCCGACTGGCCGATATCGACGCCTGGTCGGCCGAGGCGCGCGCCGCCTCGATCCTCAAGGGGCTCGGCTTCTCGAAAGCCGAACAATCGATGCCTTGCGCCGATTTCTCGGGCGGCTGGCGGATGCGCGTGGCGCTGGCCGGGGTCCTGTTCGCGCAGCCCGATCTTCTGCTGCTTGACGAGCCGACGAACTATCTCGATCTGGAAGGCGCGCTTTGGCTTGAAAGCTACCTGGCGAAATACCCCCACACGGTGATCATCATCAGCCACGACCGCGGCCTTCTGAACCGTGCCGTGGGCGGCATTCTGCACCTGGAGGACCGCAAGCTGACCTATTACCAGGGCGCCTATGACAGCTTTGCAGAAACCCGCGCGTCGCGGCTTGCGGTGATGGAGGCCGAAGCCAAGAAACAAGAGGCCCGGCGCGCCCATCTGCAAAGCTTCGTGGACCGGTTTCGCTACAAGGCCTCGAAGGCGGTGCAGGCCCAGTCGCGGCTGAAGATGATCGCCCGGCTGCAACCGATCACCACGCCGCAGGAAGCGGCGCTGAAAAAATTCACCTTCCCCGAGCCCGAAGAGCTTTCGCCGCCCATCATCAACATGGAAAGCGCCTCGGTCGGATATGGCCAGACCACGATCCTGTCGAAGATGACCTTGCGCATCGATCAGGACGACCGGATTGCGCTTCTGGGCAAGAACGGTGAGGGAAAATCCACGCTGTCCAAGCTTTTATCGGGCAAACTTGATCTTCAGGGCGGCCGGCTTACCCGCGCCAGCAAACTGCGGATCGGATATTTCGCCCAGCACCAGCTGGATGAGCTGAATGCCGACGAAACGCCGCTCGACCACATCCGCCGTCTGCGGCCCGAGAAAACCCCGGCCAAGCTGCGCGCGCGGCTCGGCGGCTTCGGCATCGGCCGCGAGCAGGCCGATACGGTGGCCGCCAAGCTGTCGGGCGGCCAGAAGGCGCGCCTGTCGCTGATGCTGGCCACGATCCATGCGCCGCACCTTTTGATCCTCGACGAGCCGACCAACCATCTCGACATGGAAAGCCGCGAGGCGCTGGTCGAAGCCCTGACCGCCTATTCCGGCGCGGTCATCATCGTCAGCCACGATATGCACCTTCTGTCGCTCGTCGCCGACCGGCTGTGGCTGGTCAAAGGCGGCCGCGTGGCGCCCTATGCCGGCGATCTGGACAGCTACCGCCGCGAGATCCTGTCAGAGCCGGCGCCGAAGGGGCAAAAGACCAAGCCGCGACCCAAACCCGGCGACAGCAAAGCGAGCCGCGAAGCGGTGCTGGCCCTGCGCTCGGACGTGCGCACCTGCGAAACGCGGGTGGAAAAGCTTGAAGCGATGCGCGAAAAGCTGGCCAAGAAACTGGCCAATCCCGATATGTACGAGCCGCAGAACCTGAAGGAAACCGAGGTCTGGCAGCGCAAGTATTCCGAAGTGATGGACGCGCTCGACCGCGCCGAAACCCTTTGGGAAACGGCGCTGGAAAAACTGGAGAAAGCGCAGGCATGATAGCCGACTACGCCATATATATAACGGCGTTCGTCACGCTTTTCGTGATCATCGACCCGTTCGGGCTTGCGCCGCTGTTCGTCGCCCTGACACAAGGCGAGGATGCCCGCCACCGGCGCAACATCGCGCTGCGGTCCTGCGCGATCGGGGCGTTTTTGTTGACGCTCTTCGGCCTTTTCGGCGAGGCGCTTTTGGGCTTTGTCGGCATCTCGATGCCCGCCTTCCGGATCGCGGGCGGTATCTTGCTGTTCCTGACCGCGCTCGACATGCTGTTCGAGCGGCGCACCAAGCGCCGAGAAGACCAGTCGGCCGGCGCAAACGACCCTTCTGTCTTCCCGCTGGCGACCCCGCTGATTGCCGGCCCCGGCGCGATGGCGACGATGATCCTGCTGGTCGGGCAATCGCCGAATGACTGGGCCTGGATCGCCGCCGTGCACCTTGTCATGGTGCTGGTCTTGTGCGTCACGTTGATCTTTTTTCTTGCGGCCGGAGTGCTCGAGCACCTTTTGGGCCCGACGGGCATCAACGTCGTCACGCGGCTTTTGGGCATGCTTCTGGCGGCCCTGTCGGTGCAGTTCGTGCTGGACGGGCTGCGCGCCTTCGGGCTCGCGCAGATCTGACGATTTCGGCAAAAGCCTTTTCAAGAAGGCCAACCAGCCCTATCTTTTGACTATGTCTGGTGATGATCTGGGCCACTTGGCCTATCTTGTTTTGTTGGGCGCGGCGATCGGCGGTTATTTGATGGCCGAGCGGCGTCAGGCGCTGGGTGAGACCCTGCGCATGGCCTTGGCGTGGAGCTTCATATTCCTCGGGGTGATCGCGGGCGCAGGTCTTTGGAGCGATGTGCGCCAGACGGTACTGCCGCGGCAGATGGTGTTTTCCGAAGGGCTTCGGGTCGAGACGCCGCGCGCGTTTGACGGCCATTACTACCTGACGCTTCAGGTCAACGGCACGCCGCTTGATTTCGTGGTCGATACCGGCGCTTCGGATATCGTACTGAAGCGCTCGGATGCGCAAAAGCTGGGTGTCGACACCGACGCGCTGGTCTTTTCGGGCTCTGCCAGCACCGCCAACGGGCGCGTGAACACAGCGCGCGTGCGGGTGCCCCAGATCACCCTTGGCAACGTCACCGACCTCAACGTGCCGGTGATGATCACCACCGGCGAGATGGACATGTCGCTTTTGGGAATGAGCTATCTTCAGCGTTTTGACCGGATCGAGATCTCGGGCGGCAGGCTGATCCTCGAGCGCTAGCTGCCGCTTTCGGCCTTCTTCACCCAGCGCCCGTCATCCTGCGCCCAGTATTGCGCCGTACAGCCCGCTTCCGTGAGCGTGCGCCACTGGCCCCGCGCGGTCTCCAGGGCGTCCGCATCGTTGCCGTCGAACAGGATGCAGACACGGGCAAGATCTTCGACTTCCTTGGCGGAAACGCCGGCGCCGTCGAACGCCATCAGGCAATAGGGCGCGTTGCCCATGTCCTGTCCGGCGCTCAGAAGCACCGGCTGATCGGCATCATGCGTGCCGCCCGCGATCCCGTGCGGCAGAAATCCGTCCTTGGGATGCAGCCACAGGTATTGATCCAGCCATTCGATCCGTTCGCGGCCCGCGCCGCGCAACACAAGCCTCCAGCCGGCCTCGCGCGCCTTGGAGATCAGCATCGGCAGCGCTCCTTCCAGCGGGCTAGAGGTCAGGTGATAGAAATAGGCCTGTCCCATCATCCCTCGTACCTGTCCGCGATCAGCCGGTTCAGCGCCAGAACGCCCCAGCCCGTAGCGCCCTTGGGGCTGGCCGGCCCTTCGGATTTAAGGTTGGCGACCCCGGCGATGTCGAGGTGAATCCACGGCATGTCCTCTGTCACGAAACGCTGAAGGAACTGCGCCGCCGTGATCGCGCCTGCCGGGCGACCGCCCACGTTCTTCATGTCGGCCACCGTGCTTTTCAGCTGCTTGTCATAACCCGGCCCAAGCGGCAGGCGCCAGGCGCCCTCGTCTTCGGCCCTTGCAGCCTTCAGGAACGCCTCGCAGAAGGCATCGTCGTTCGAGAAGACGCCCGCGTTCTCGTGGCCCAGCCCGATGATGACCGCGCCGGTCAGCGTCGCAAGGTCGATCATCGCGCGCGGGCCATACGCCTTCTGGGCGTGCCACATCACATCGCACAGCACGAGCCGGCCCTCGGCGTCGGTATTGATGATCTCGACGCTGTCGCCCTTCATCGAGCGCACGACGTCGCCGGGCCGGGTTGCGTTGCCGTCCGGCATGTTCTCGACAAGACCAAACAGGCCCACCACGTTGGCTTTCGCCTTGCGCAGCGCCAGCGCCTTCATCACGCCCGCGACGGTGCCCGCGCCGCCCATGTCGGTGACCATCTCTTCCATGCCGCCCGCTGGCTTCAGGCTGATGCCGCCGGTGTCGAAGACAACGCCCTTGCCCACCAGCGCGATCGGCGCTTCGTCGCCGCCGCCGCGCCATTCGATCACCACGACCTTGGACGGGCTGCGCGAGCCCTGCCCGACCGCCAGTAGCGTGCGCATGCCCAGCTTTTCCAGCTCTGGCTCTTCCAGAACCGTGACCTTGGCGCCGAGATCGGCAAGCCCGGCAAGCCGCTGCGCGAATTCCTCGGTGGTCAGGACATTGGCAGGCTCGTTCACCAGATCGCGGGTGAAGAAGACACCGCTGGCAAGCGCCTCGGCGCCCCTGCAGGCTTCTCGCGCCTCATCGGGCCTGGACACCATGAAAGACAGCGTGCCGGCCTCGTCAGCGACGTCCTCATCGCCGCCCGTCCCGGCGACCTTGTGATCGGTAAAGCTATAGGCCCGCAGCATCGCGCCAAGCGCGATATCGGACACATTCCGGTAGCCACCGGCCAATACCAGTACGTCTTTGCCGCGCGCTGCGCGCCCGACAGCGACCCCGGCCTTGCGCGCCTCAGCGATGCCCGCCCGGCGCGCCAGCTTGACGACCTGAAGGGCATCGGCCGCAAGCCCGCCGGGAAAGGCCAGATCTTTCGCATCGCCCGGCTTCATCTTGGCGAAGGCATCGCTTTCAGCGAACCGCTCCAACGCGCCGCGCATCAGCCGGTTAAGCCGCCGGGCCGCCTGGTTCAGCTTGCCCGAAGGCTCTATCAGCAGCGCGATGCGCCCCTTGGCGCCCTGAAGCGCATCGAGATCGATCTTGCTGAAGCTCAGACTGGGCGGTGTGGTCATTTCGGCTCTCCGGCTGGGGTCGCGAAATACCTAGCGGGCTGCCGCTCTATTGGCCAGATGGGAGTTTTCCCCGCCGTTCCGATCCGCTAGGCTGCGCAAAAGACAGAGCAGCGCACAAGAGGCACCGGTTTGGGAAAATTCGACAGATACATGCTGTCGCAGCTGTTGGTGATCTTCAGCTTTTCCTCGATTGTCCTTGTGCTTGTCTACTGGATCAATCGCGCGGTTCGGCTTTTCGACTGGCTGATCGCCAGCGGTCAGTCAGCCACGGTGTTTCTGGAATTCACCGCCCTGACGCTGCCCAACGTGATCCGACTTGTGCTGCCGATTTCCGCTTTCGCGGCCACCGTCTATGTCACCAACCGGCTGTCGTCGGAAAGCGAGCTGGTCACCGTGCAGGCCACCGGCTATTCGCCCGGCCGCCTGGCGAGACCGGTCGTCGTGTTCGGCCTGATCGTTGCGGCCTTCGTGTCGGCGCTGGTCCATTTCGCGGTACCGGCGAGCCTGTCCCGGCTGGCCGCGCGGCAGGTGGAAATCTCTGAAAACGTGACTGCGCGGCTGCTGGTCGAGGGGCAGTTCGTCCATCCCGCCGACGATCTGACGCTTTATATCCGCGAGATAACCCCGCAAGGAGAGCTGCGTGATATCTTCTTGCGCGACACCCGGTCCGAAGAGCAGGACGTCATCTACACCGCCACGCGCGCCCTGATCGTGAACGGACCGGACGGGCCGCGCTTCGTGATGCGCGACGGCAAGGCGCAAACCGTGCAGATCGAAACCCTCAACCTTGCGGTGACAAGTTTCGGCGAGTTTGCGTTCGACCTCTCGACGCTTCTTGGCGATTTCGACCTGGCGCAGGCCGGCCGGCTGCGGATTTCGCATCTGTCCACGCCCGATTTGCTGCGCCCCACGCCCCGGCTGATCGCCGAGACCCGCTCGAGCGCGGCGGACATGCGGCTTGAGGGCCATCAGCGCTTCACCATCGCGCTGATGTCGGTCGCAGTGCCGCTGATCGGTTTCGCGACGCTGCTTCTTGGCGGGTTCTCCCGGTTCGGCATCTGGAACCAGATCTTCGGCGCGATCGCCCTGATCGTGCTCTTGCAGGTCGCCGACAACGCGATCATCGATCTTGCGCTGGCGCGGCCCGAGCTTTGGGGCCTGATCTATACGCCGGGGCTCGTCGGGCTCGCCTTGGGGCTGCTGCTGCTGTGGCTGGCTGCCAACCCGCAGGTTTATCGCCGTCGGCGCAGCGAGGGTTCGGCATGATCCTGCACCTTTACTTCGCGCGCCGGTTTCTGGTCACGTTCATAGGGGTATTCGCGGCGTTCTTCGTGATGCTCGGGCTCGTGGACATGCTGGAGCAGGTGCGCCGCTTTGACAGCGACGCGGTCAGCTTCGGAGCCATCATGACACTGACCCTTCTGAACGTGCCCGAAGGTCTTTACCGGATCCTGCCGCTGGCGGTGATCCTGTCGGGAGTGGCGCTTTTCATCTCGATGGGACGCTCGTCCGAGATGGTGATCGCCAAGGCCGCCGGGCGCGCCGCACTGACCGCGGTCCTTGCGCCGGTGCTGGTGGCGGCGCTTATCGGCTGTGTCGGCGTTGCGGTTCTGAACCCGCTGGTTGCGGCGACCTCCAAGCAATATGACGTGCTGGCGGGCCGGTATCTCGACCGCGCGGCCAGCGTGTCCTCGATCAGCCGCGAGGGGCTGTGGCTGCGACAGGGCGACAAGGACGGCCAGACCGTGATCCGCGCCGCACGGGCCGGGCTTGACGGCACCGAGCTGAGCGGCGTCAGCTTTCTCAGTTTCGACCAGGACGGCCTGCCGGCCCAGCGGATCGAGGCCGCGCGGGCGCGCCTGACCCCGGGCGCGTGGGAGGTCGAGGACGCAAAGCTCTGGCCGTTGCAGGACAGTGACAACCCCGAGCGCGACGCGCACGAATATCAGACCCTCTCGATCGCCACCAACCTGACGCAAAACCAGATCGTCGACAGTTTCGGCATCCCGTCGGCGATCCCGATCTGGGAGCTGCCGGGCTTCATCGCCCGGCTGGAGCGGGCGGGTTTTTCGGCGCGCCAGCACCGCGTCTGGTTCCAGATGGAGATGGCGCTGCCACTGCTTCTGGCGGCAATGGTGCTGGTGTCGGCCAGCTTCACGATGCGCCCGGCGCGTTTTGGCCGCACCGGCTTGATGGTGGTCTATGCCCTCCTTTTGGGCTTTTCGCTGTATTTCATTCGCAACTTCGCGCAGATCCTTGGCGAGAACGGGCAAATCCCGATCTTTCTGGCGGCCTGGGGCCCGCCGGTGGCGGCGGCGCTTTTGCCACTTGGCCTTCTGTTGCACCAGGAGGATGGTTAGTGCGCGGCCTGATCCTTGCCGCCTTGGTTGCGCTTTGGGCCGGGGCCGCGGCGGCGCAGGTCGCGACGCTCGCGGCCGACAGCGTGCAGATCAACCCCGATGGCACCATCATCGCCGAGGGCGATGTCGAAATCCTGTTCGAAGAGACCCGTGTTCTGGCATCGCGCGTGACCTACTCGGCGGACGGCGAACGGCTTTTGATCGAGGGGCCGATCTACCTGACGGGGCCGGACGAGGCGGTCTTGATCGCCGATGCGGCGGACCTCGATCAATCGCTGCGCGAGGGGATCATTCTGGGCGCAAGGCTGGTTCTGAACCAGCAGGTCCAGCTTGCCGCCAACCGCATCGACCGGGTGGGCGGGCGCTATACCCAGTTGACGAAGGTGGTGGCGTCCAGCTGCACGGTCTGCAAGGACCGCCCCACGCCGGTCTGGGAAATCCGCGCGTCCCGCGTGGTGCGCGACGAAGACGCGCTGCAGCTCTATTTCACCGACGCCCAGTTGCGCATTGGCGGCGTGCCTGTGTTCTACATGCCGCGGCTGCGCCTGCCGGACCCTTCGCTGGACCGCGCCGCGGGGTTCCTGGTGCCCGAGATCGAAAACTCAAGCCGGCTGGGCACGGGCTTGAAAGTCCCCTATTTTCTGCCCCTTGGCCGCCATGCGGACGTGACCTTCACGCCTTATGTCTCAACCTCCACCGCGACGCTTCAAGCGATGTTTCGCCAAGAGCTGAGCTTCGGATCCTATCAGTTTCGCGGCGCGGTCTCTGCCGACGATCTGGAAGACAGCAGCCGCGCGTTTCTGTTTGCCGAGGGGGTGTTCGGCCTGCCTCGCGACTACCGGCTGCGCTTTGATTTCGAGTTGGTCAGCGACGAGGCGTATCTGCTGGATTATGGCTATTCCGACAAGGACCGGCTGGACAGTGCGATCACGCTGGAGCGGACCCGCGAAAAGGACGACTTCTCGGCGTCGGTGACCTCGTTCCGCACGCTGCGCGCCGGAGAGGTGTCGACGACCCGCGAGTTGCCCAACGAGCTTCTGGAGGCCCGCTACACGCGGCGGCTTTATCGCTCGGCACGCCTGGGAGAGATATGGATGGGCGTCGATGCGATGTCGCTGGAGCGTCCCTCTGCCACGCCTTCGGTTGGCCGCGATGTCTCGCGGGTAGGTGTGTCGCTTGACTGGGACAATCGCTGGCCGCTGGCCAATGGCATGGTCCTGAGCGCGGATGCCGGCCTGGCGGTCGACCAATATGTCGTCGGCCAGGATCCCGCCTTCGGAGCCACCTCGACGCAAGGCGCGCAGAAAGCGGCCCTTACCCTGCGCTGGCCGATGGCGCGCGGGGACGCGGGCGGAGTGCGCCAGTTGCTGGAGCCGCTCGTGCAGCTTTCCTGGACCGGCGTGACAGGCGATCCGGTTCCCAACGAAGACAGCACGGTCACCGAGTTCGACGAAGGCAACCTTCTGGCGTTCTCGCGCTTTCCCGGCATCGATCGCTACGAAGAAGGGCTACACGCAAATCTCGGGCTCAGCTGGACCCGGATCGATCCGGCAGGCTGGTCGCTGAACGGCACGGTTGGCCGCATCGTGCGCTTCGACGACAAGGACCAGTTTGCCGAGACGTCCGGGCTTTCGGGCGATATCTCGGACTGGATGGTCGGGCTGGGCCTGTCGCTGGGCCAGCGCCTGTCGCTCGAAACCCGCTCGGTCTTCGATGACGGGCTGACCTTTTCGCTGTCGGAGACTCGCATCGGCTGGCAGGGCGACGGAAGCAGCCTTGTTGGCACTTACCTGTGGCGCGACGACATCGGGGCGGATGATGTCTCGGAAGTGACCCTTGAAAGCGCCTATCGGTTTGCCCCCAACTGGACCGGCCGTTTCGATTGGCGCTACGAGGCCGATGCCAGCCGCACAACCGGCGCCGGGCTGGGGTTGATATATGAAAACGAGTGCATTGGCGTTGACCTTTCCGTCTCGCGGCGCTTTACCTCTTCGACAAGCGTTGAGCCTGCGACCGAGTTTGCCCTTCGGGTGTCACTGACCGGATTTGGCACCGGCAGCAGCCCGAACGTGCAAGCCCGCAGTTGTAGCGGCTAAGGTGGGTTGGGGGGCCGCTATGATCGGAACCAGATGGCAGATCGGACATGTGCTGGCGGCGCTTGCGCTTGCCGCGCTTTGCGCCCTGCCCGGATTTTCCGCCGCGGCGCAGGGGCTTTTTGCGCCTGTTGCAAAGGTCCAGGACCAGACGATCACCGCGTTCGAGCTGGATCAGCGTCAGCGCTTTTTAAGCGCGATCGGAGGCAGCCCCGCGCCACGCGAGCTGGCGCTTGACCGGCTGATCGAAGAGAAGGTCCAGCGCGCCGAGGCCCGCCGCCTGGGGGTCGAGATCGCCACCGACGATATCCTTGTCGGGATGGACGAATTCGCCGGCCGCGCCAACCTCGACCGGGCCGGGCTGATCGCGCAACTGGCTCAGCTTGGCATTGCCGAAGAGACTTTTCGCGATTTCGTCGAGGCGGGCCTGATGTGGCGCCAGATCGTGCGCGGACGCGTCGGCGGCAACCAGCATATCAATCTGAACGATGTGAACGAGGCGCTGGCCTTCGGCAACGCGCAACAGCAGGCGGCAAGCCGGGTGCGTGTCCTGATCAGCGAGATCTTCCTTCCCGCGCGGTCGCCCGAAGAGCGCGCCACGGCCGACGAAATCATCGCCCAGATCCAGGACCTGCGCGGGTTCGATGCATTCTCGAACGCCGCGCGGCAGGTGTCGGTCGCGCCAAGCCGCGACCAGGGCGGCCGGATCGACTGGCTGGCCTTCGGCAACCTGCCCGGGCCGCTTCGCGAACAGATCCTTTTGATGTCGCCCGGCCAGATCAGCGATCCGGTCGAAGTGCCCAACGCCGTGGGCCTTTTTCAGCTGCGCGCGCTCAGCGACACCGGCGCGCCGGCCCCGGTTGGCGGCATCGCCGAGTTTGCGGTCCTGGGCGTGCCGGGGTCCACACCGCAAGAGGCGCGCGAGGACGCCGCGGCGATCCTGGAGCGCATCGATACGTGCAAGGATTTCTACGGCGAGGCGCAGCGTGACCCCGACCTGACGCTCGAGCTGCGCGAAAGCCCGGTCGACCTTCTGGCCGCCGACATCGCACTGGCGCTCGCGCCGCTTGATATCGGTGAGCGCACGGTCCTGGCGGGCGCGGAGAGCCGCGCGCGGATCCTGATGCTGTGTTCCCGGCGCCTCGCGGGCAGCGAGACCCCGGATCCCGATCAGGTCGCGACAGCGCTCAGCAATCAGCGCGTCCAGGCGCGCGCCGACGCTCTTCTGGCCGACCTGATAGCCCGCGCCAATATCGAGATCCTTCGCTGATGCGGCCACCCATCGCGCTGACCTGCGGCGAGCCGGCCGGCGTCGGCCCCGAAATCGCGATCAAGGCATGGCAGGCGCTGCGCTCTGACGTGCCGTTTGTCTGGATCGGTGATCCGTCCCATTTGCCGGAAGGTGCCCCGGCAAAGCCGGTCAAAAGCGCAGCCGAGGCAACCGGCGTCTGCGCCGATGCGATGCCGATCCTTGCGCATGACTTCACCGGCAGCGCCCGCCCCGGCCTGCCGGATCCGGCGAACGCGCAAGGCGTGATCGACGTGATCGCCCGCGCGGTTGCGATGGCGCGCGCAGGCGAGGTCTCGGCCATCACCACCTGCCCAATCAACAAGAAGGTGCTCGTCGATGGCGCAGATTTCGCCTATCCCGGTCATACCGAGTACCTGGCCGCACTGGCAGGCGGCGCCGACGTGGTGATGATGCTGGCCTGCGATGCCCTGAAGGTGGTGCCTGCCACGATCCACATCGCGCTCGCGCAGGTGCCGCGCGCGCTGACCCGCGACGGGCTGGCGCAGGTGATCCGCACCACGCACAGCGCCTTGCGGGCCGATTTCGGCATCGCGGCGCCGCGGATCGCTGTCGCGGGGCTGAACCCGCATGCCGGCGAAGGCGGCCTGATGGGGGGCGAGGAGATCACGATGATCGCGCCGCTGCTGGACGATCTCAGGGCCGAGGGGATCAACCTTTTGGGCCCGCTGCCCGCCGATACGATGTTTCACGCTGCCGCACGCGAAGCCTATGACGCGGCGGTCGCGATGTACCACGATCAAGCGCTGATCCCGATCAAGACGCTGGATTTTGCCGGCGGCGTGAATGTTACGCTTGGCCTGCCGTTCGTGCGCACCTCGCCCGATCACGGCACCGCGTTCGATATCGCAGGCCGCGGGATCGCCGATCCGACCTCGCTGATCAACGCGCTGCAGATGGCCGACGACATGGGCCGGCGCCGAGCCGATGCCTAGGCGGCGGCCCGGTCCAAGCGGGCCATGAGCGCGATCGACGATCTGCCCCCGCTGCGCGCGGTGATCGCGGCGCACGGGCTGTCGGCGCGCAAATCGATGGGGCAGAACTTTCTTCTCGATCTCAACCTTACCTCCAAGATCGCGCGCTCGGCAGGAAAGCTGAGCGACCATGACGTGCTGGAAATCGGCCCCGGGCCCGGTGGGCTGACGCGCGGGCTTCTGGCCGAAGGCGCCCGCCGCGTGGTGGCCATCGAAAAGGATCGCCGCTGTCTGCCCGCCCTCGAAGAGATCGCGGCCGCCTATCCTGGCCGCCTCGACATCATAGAGGGCGACGCGCTGGGGATAGACACAGCCGCGCTGCTGCGGCCGCCGGTGCGCGTCGTGGCCAACCTGCCCTACAATGTCGGAACAGAACTTCTGACCCGCTGGCTCGATCCCCCGCAATGGCCGCCCTTCTGGGACAGCCTGACGCTGATGTTCCAGCGCGAGGTCGCCGAGCGCATCGTGGCAACGCCCGGCACCAAGGCCTATGGGCGGTTGTCGGTGCTGGCGTCCTGGCGCACCGATGCAAGGATCGTGCTCGATCTGCCGCCCGAAGCCTTCACCCCGCCGCCGAAGGTGCGCTCTGCGGTGGTGCATTTCGCGCGACTGGACACGCCGCGCTATCCGGCCGAAGCCAAGGTTCTGTTTGCCGTGGTGGCCAAAGCGTTCGGTCAAAGGCGCAAGATGCTGCGCGCGGCACTGAAGGGATATGCGCCCGACATCGAGCAAAAGATCATGGCCGCAGGCCTGAAACCCACGGCGCGGGCCGAGGAGATATCAGTCGAAGCGTTTTGCGCCCTGGCGCGCCAGCTAGAGGGTCGCGGGCCGGCCTAGTCTGTCAGAAAAAACGTGCGGGCCTATTCCGCTGCTTCCGGCGCATCGGGCTGCGGCGGAAGCTCATCGGTCTTTTCAGCGCGCGGTTTGCGCGGACGGCGCGGTTTGGAGGGCTTGCTTTCCGGCGTCTCGACCAACCCGTTATCCGAGCTGTCATCGCCCAGATCGACCACATGATCGGCTCGCGGCTGTCCGCCGTCCGCGCGATCCTGATCGCCGCGCTTGCCGCGTCTGTGGTCGCCGTGAACCTGTTGCTGGTCGCCGCGACCCTGCTCGCCCTGTCCGCCGTCACCGTGGCCACGTCCATCGCCGCCGGCGTCTTGCTGGTGGCCGCCTTTCTGGCGCTCCTGGCGCTCGCGCTCCTGCTGCTCGCGGCGGGCTTCCTGATCGCGTTGCGCTTCGCCCAGAAGGCGGGTGTAGTGCTCTGCGTGCTGCTGGAAGTTCTCGAACGCCACGCGGTCGTTTCCAAGTTGAGCGTCGCGCGCTAACTGGTTGTATTTCTCGATAATTTGCTGAGGCGTGCCGCGAACCTTGCCCTCTGGCCCCGAACTGTCGAAGACCCGATTGACGATATTGCCAACCGAACGGTTGCTGCGGCTCGACTTACTGCGCGAACGTGTCTTGGAAGATCTCATATGGTTGGTTTTCCGGCCTTGTTATGGCTTTGGGCAGAGCCGCCGTCCATCTGGCGCATTCAGGCGCCGGGGGCTATGCATATTTCTGGCAAATGACGAGGGGGACACAAAGGGGTCCCGCCGCCCGCACGACACTTCATAATCATGACCCGACCAGCAAGACAAGAAAAATATGCCTCGATTGGGGCGTTTTTCATGGTTTTTGCGGAATATCGCCCGCTTGTGTCAGCTCAATTTGCGGGCGGAAACAACGCGGTCCCTGCCATCCAGATCGGAATGAACGGTCACGTCTTCAAGATCGGCGGTCTCAAAAAGCCGACGGACCGCGGCACCCTGGGACGGTCCGATCTCGACCAGAAGCCGGCCGCCGGGGACAAGAAAGCGCGGCGCATCGGCCGCGATGGCCCGGTATGCGTCCAGCCCGTCGCCTTCGTCGGTCAGGGCCTGTCGCGGCTCCCAGTCGCGCACTTCGGGGGCCAGATCGTCCATCTCGTGCGCCGCAATATAGGGCGGATTCGATACGATCAGATCGAAACGCCCGGTAATCGGCGCCTCGCCTTCAAGCGGTGTGAACCAGTCTGCGCCCAGCACTTCAAGCCGGTCGCTGACCCCGTGCATCATCGCGTTGGCTAACGTGTGCTGGCGGGCCGCCACCGAGACATCGGATGCCGTGCCAATCGCATCGGGCCGCTCGGCCAGAAGCGTGACGGCGATGCAGCCGGTGCCCGAGCCCAGATCGAGAACGCGCTCGTAGACGTCTTCCAACGCCTGCTCGATCAGGATCTCTGTCTCGGGGCGCGGGTCCAGAACCTCGCGGTCAAGATGAAAGACGCGGCCATAGAACATGCGCTGGCCGGTGATCTGACTGACCGGAACGCGCTTGCAGCGCAATGCGGTGGCGCCCTCGAAGCGCCGGGCGGTGTCGCCTGTCAGAACTTCCGGCAAGGCCAGCGCAAGCCGGTCGGTCGTCGAGCCCAGCGACCAGGCCAGAAGCCGCCGGGCGTCGCTGGGCGCGCCATCGATCCCGGCCGCGTCCAGACACCGCGAGGCCGCTCCCAGGGCCTCGGCCCCGGTCATACCGGCATGGATCGTCACAAGCCCGTCTCGGCCAGCCGTGCAGCCTGGTCGTCAGCGATCAGCGCGTCGATCACCTCGTCGAGATCGCCCTGCATCACCTGGTCGAGCTTGTAGAGCGTCAGGTTGATCCGGTGATCGGTCATGCGGCCCTGCGGGAAGTTGTAGGTGCGGATGCGCTCGGACCGGTCGCCCGAACCGACCTGGCTTTTGCGGTCGGCAGAGCGTTCGCTATCGACGCGCTGGCGCTCCAGGTCGTATAGCCGGGCGCGCAGGACCTGCATGGCAATCTCGCGGTTGCGGTGCTGCGACTTTTCCGAACTTGTGACCACGATGCCGCTGGGGATATGGGTGATCCGCACGGCGGAATCGGTGGTGTTGACGTGCTGGCCTCCTGCGCCGCTGGCCCGCATGGTGTCGATGCGCAGATCCTGCTGAGCGATCTCGATATCGACGTCTTCGGCCTCTGGCAGAACCGCCACGGTCGCGGCCGAGGTATGGATGCGTCCGCCGCTTTCGGTGGCCGGCACCCGCTGCACCCGGTGCACGCCGCTTTCGTATTTCAGGCGGGCGAAGACCCCTTCGCCCTTCACATTGGCGATGACTTCCTTGATGCCGCCCAACTCTGTTTCGCTTTGCTCGACGATCGACAGGGTCCAGCCCTTGGCCTCGGCATGGCGCTGGTACATGCGCAGAAGATCGCCCGCAAAAAGCGCCGCCTCTTCGCCGCCTGTGCCGGGGCGGATTTCCAGGATCGCCGGACGGGCATCGGCCGCATCCTTGGGCAGAAGCGCCAGGCGCAGCGACTGCTCGACCTCCGGCAGGCGCGCTTGCAGGGCGGGAAGCTCCTCTTCGGCAAGCTCCTTCATCTCGGGATCGGACAGCATCCCATCGGCCTCTGCGATATCGTCCAGAAGCTGGCGGTATTCGGCGATAGAGCCGACGACCGGCTTCAGTTCGGCGTATTCGCGCGCCAGATCGGCGATTTCAGAGGGCTCGGCGCCGCCCGCCATCTTCGCTTCGAGAAACTCGAACCGTTCGGTGATCTGCGCAAGTTTTTCCAAAGGAACCATGGCGCTGTCTTGGGCAGGATGCGCGCCGCCGTCAAGGTCTGAGCGCCCTAGCGCGCGCCCAGGCGCCGCAACAGATCGTCCACGCGCGCGCGGTTGACCCCGTAGTCGTAGCCGCCGATCCGCGATTGCGAGACAATTTCAAGCCGTGCCCCTTCAGGTGCCGTTGACACTTTGAGGCTCATGAAATCGGCAAAGCCGATCCATTTGGTCTTGAAGAGATAGGTCAGGTGCCCATCCTCGACCGAGCCTGCAACAAGCGTGGCGCGCGGATGGCCCGCCAGCACGTCGGCGACGCGTGCCGAAAGCGCAGCGGGCGGTTCGGCAAAGACCGGCGCAGCGCCGGCTACAAGCTGCACGCCTGCGATGCCCGGATCCTCGGCCTTGGCCGGATCCAGGTGCCAGCGCGCAATGTCGATCGGTGCCAGGCGCAGCACGGCCACGTAGGCCGCCGCCGCAAGGACAAGCAGCGCGGTAAGGCTTAGCGCTCCGATCAATAGGGCCCTCATGAGATGTCCGCTCCGTCAGGATCTGCTGCTGCGCAAGATGGGGCGCGATGCGCCGGCGGCAAGCCCTAGCCCGTGCGGCGTGTCCAGCACCAGAGGCAGATCAGCTCCAGCGCCACATGCGCCCCGGCCACCGCCGTGATCCCGGCCGGATCGAAGGGCGGCGAGACTTCCACCACGTCGCCGCCGACCATGTTGATGCCCGCGATATCGCGCATGATCGCCGTGACCTGAGCGCTGGTCAGCCCGCCCCAGACCGGGGTGCCCGTGCCCGGAGCGAACGCCGGGTCGAGCCCGTCGATATCGAAGCTGAGATAGGCCGGATGGCCGCCCACGATGTCGCGGATCTGCGCCGCGACAGCGCCCGGTGCTGCTTCGTGGACCTGCCGCGCGGTGATCGTGTGCACGCCCATCGTATCGGGGTTTTCGGTGCGTATGCCGATCTGAACCGACCGGGCGGGATCGATCAGCCCCAGCTTGATGGCCTTGTAGAACCCCGTGCCGTGATCGATGCGGTCCATGTCGTCATCGGCCCAGGTATCGGAATGCGCATCGAACTGGATCAGCGACAGCGGCCCGAATTTCTCGGCAAAAGCCTTCAGGATCGGAAACGAGATGTAGTGATCGCCGCCCAGCGTGATAACTCCGGCATCCGCGGCCAGCATGTTCGCGATATGGGCGGTCACCCGCCCCGGAAAGGACGGCGTGTCGGCGTAATCGAAGGCCATATCCCCGGCATCGGCGATGTTGAACTCGCTCAGGGGATCAAAGCCCCAGCCGAAGGGCGGATCGTTGACCATATGGGCCGACGCCTCGCGGATGGCGCGCGGGCCCAGCCGGGTGCCGGGCCGGTTGGTCACCGCCTGATCGAACGGGATCCCGGTGATCGCCAGATCCACACCCGCAAGATCCTTGGTGTAGGTGCGCCGCAGAAAGGAGGTCACCCCGCCAAAGGCGTTCTCGTAGGAAAGGCCGCGATATCCCTTGCGGGTGATCGCGGTATCGACCTGGCTGTCGGCATCGGTCAGTGCCATCGAAGCGCTCCTTGGATCGTGGCGGCGCCGGGCGTGCGGCGGCCGCTGCTGCGCCGCTCTGCCCGCGGCGCCCCAAGCCCTACACCTTTGACGCTCTGCCCCGCAACTGGACAGTGCTGCGGCCCCTGCGGTAGTCAGGCGAGACGCATTCAGGACCAGGCCCATGACACCTTCCAAGACCGCATCGGACACGCTTGTTCACGACCCCGAAGGCGGAATGCCGAGGCTGCTGGAGATCATGCGCCGGTTGCGCGATCCCAAGACCGGCTGCCCCTGGGATATCGAGCAGGATTTCGCCTCGATCGCGCCCTACACGATCGAGGAAGCCTACGAGGTGGCCGACGCGATCGAGCGCGGCGACTGGGACGAGCTTGAAGGCGAGCTTGGCGATTTGCTTCTGCAAACGGTCTATCACGCGCAGATCGGCGCCGAGGCGGGGCATTTCGACTTCGACAGTGTCGTGCGGGCGATCGCGGACAAGATGGTGGCGCGGCATCCGCATGTCTTCGCAGACGAAAGCCGCGACAAGTCGGCCGAGCAGCAGACCCGCGACTGGGAGGCGCAAAAGGCCCGCGAGCGGGGGGCCGCGGGGGTGCTGGATGGCGTGGCGCAAGGGCTTCCGGCGCTGATGCGCGCGGTCAAACTGCAAAAGCGCGCCGCGCGGGTCGGCTTCGACTGGCCCGATGCAAGCCATGTGCTGGCCAAGATCACAGAGGAAGCGGCCGAGCTGACCGAAGCGGCCGACAGCCTTGGACCGGACAGGACCGAAGACGAATTCGGCGATCTGCTTTTCGTGATGGCCAATCTGGCGCTGCATCTGAAGGTCGATCCCGAAGCGGCATTGCGGCGCACCAACGCCAAGTTCATCCGCCGATTTTCCGCCGTGGAGGCCGCCCTGGCCGACCGCGGCAAGACGCCCGCGGATAGCTCGCTGGAAGAGATGGACGCGCTCTGGGATGCGGCCAAGGCGGCCGAAGCCCCGGCCTAGCTTGGGTCTGTCTGCTTCGGGCCAAAGTCTGCCAATCCGCCGCACCGCGCGCGCCAGTCCCGCACGAATTGAATGTCTTGTCTCTGGACAAGACGCGCCGCCCGCGTCACACCACCGCGCATGAGCCGCAAAATCATCATCGACACCGATCCCGGCCAGGACGACGCCGTTGCGATCCTTCTGGCCCTGGCCAGCCCCGAGAATGTCGACGTTCTTGGCATAACCGCCGTGGCCGGCAACGTCCCGCTGCCGCTTACGCAGAAAAATGCCCGTATTGTCTGCGAGTTGGCAGGCAAGGTGAATGTGCCCGTCTTTGCCGGCTGCGATGCGCCCCTCAAGCGCAAACTGGTCACCGCAGAGCATGTGCACGGCAAGACCGGGCTCGACGGGCCGCAGCTGGCCGATCCCACCATGCCGCTGCAGGACAAACACGCGGTCGATTTCATTATCGATACGCTGCGGCATGAACCGCCGGGCTCTGTCACGCTTTGCCCGCTTGGCCCGCTGACCAACATCGCGACCGCCTTCGTCCGGGCGCCAGAGATCGCCGGGCGGGTGCGCGAGATCGTCCTGATGGGCGGGGCCTATTTCGAGGTCGGCAACATCACGCCCGCGGCTGAGTTCAACATATATGTCGATCCGGAAGCCGCTGATATCGTGTTTAGATCCGGCGTCCCGATAACCGTGATGCCGCTGGATGTCACGCACAAGGCGCTGACAACCGCACCGCATGTGGCAGGGTTTCGCGCGATGGGGACAGACGTCGGCCGGATGGTCGCCGAATGGACCGATTTCTTTGAGCGGTTCGACAAGCAGAAATACGGCTCGGCTGGCGCGCCGCTGCACGATCCTTGCGTGATCGCGTATCTGATCGAGCCTGCGCTTTTCTCGGGCCGCGAAGTCAATGTCGAGATCGAGACGCAATCGGAGCTTACGATGGGCATGACGGTCGCCGACTGGTGGGGCGTCACCGCCCGAGAAAAGAACGCGATGTTCATGGGCGATCTGGATGCCGATGGGTTCTTTGGGCTTTTGACAGAACGTCTGGCCCGGTTATGAGCGCCGCGTTGCATATCGCCGGCCCAGCCGATCTGGCCGCCCTTCTGCCGCTGGTTGCGGCCTATCACGCGCATGCGGGCATCGAGGCCGATGACGACCATCGCCGCGCAGCGCTGGAGCCGCTTCTGGAGGGATCTCCGCTGGGCGTGGTCTACCTGATCGGCCCGCGCCGCGCGCCGATCGGCTATATCGCGATCACCTTCGGCTGGTCGATCGAGCTTGGTGGCATGGACGGGTTCATCGACGAATTCTTCATTCGCCCCGGCGTGCGCGGGCGCGGCGTGGGATCGGAGGTGCTGGAGGCGCTATTGCCGCGACTGGAAGAGGCCGGCGTCAAGGCGCTTCATCTTGAAGCGCGGGCGGGCGACACGGTTCTGGAACGGCTCTACGGGCGCCACAGGTTCAAGCTGCGCGACGGCTTTCACCTGATGACGCGCACGGCGCGGCGCCGCTGACGCTCTGGCAAAAGGGCGCCGGCGCGCCTAGATATGCGGCAAAGGACGCCCCATGACGCTGCATATCCCCTTCGACAACTCCTACACCGCCCTGCCCGACCGCTTCTTCGCACGGCTCGACCCAACGCCGGTGAAAAAGCCGGCCCTCGTGTCGGTCAACAAGGATCTGTCCGCGCTATTGGGCATCGATCCGGCAGCCCTGGCCAGCGCAGAGGGCCTGGCCGTTCTGGCCGGCAACAGGGTGCCCGACGGGGCCGAGCCCATTGCCCAGGCCTATGCCGGCCACCAGTTCGGCGGCTGGGTGCCGCAGCTTGGCGACGGGCGCGCGATCTTGCTTGGCGAAGTGACCGGGCGCGACGGGATCCGGCGCGACATCCAGCTTAAGGGCTCTGGCCCGACGCCGTTTTCGCGCATGGGCGACGGGCGGGCCTGGCTCGGCCCGGTCATGCGCGAGTATCTCGTCTCGGAGGCCATGCATGCCCTCGGCATTCCGACGACCCGCGCCCTGGCGGCGGTTGCATCGGGCGATGTGGTGGTGCGCGAGCGCCCGCTGCCCGGCGCGGTACTGACCCGAGTGGCGCAAAGCCATATCCGGGTCGGCACGTTCCAGTATTTCGCCGCCCGGCAGGATACCGAAGGTTTGCAGGCGCTGATGGAACACGTCATCGACCGGCATTACCCGGCCGCAAATGGCCCGCTGGATCTTCTGGCCGCGGTCATCGAACGGCAGGCGATGCTGGTGGCGCAATGGATGGGCGTCGGCTTCATCCACGGGGTGATGAACACCGACAACACGCAAATCGCCGGCGAGACCATCGACTACGGCCCCTGCGCCTTCATGGACGCCTACCATCCGCAAATGGTCTTTTCCTCGATCGACAGCGGCGGGCGCTACGCCTACGGCAACCAGCCCGATGCCCTGGTCTGGAACATCGCGCAGTTTGCCACCGCTCTGCTGCCGCTGATGGGCGGCGAGCGCGATACCGCGATCGAGAAGGCGACCGCCGCCGTGCACCGCTTCCCGGATCTCTTCCGCGCCGCCTGGCTGCACGTCTTTGCCGCCAAGATCGGCATATCCGCGCCCCGCGCCTCGGATCCCGGGCTGATCAACGAGCTTCTTGACGTGATGGCCGCCGGGCAGGCCGATTTCACCAATACTTTCCGCGCCCTTGGAACGCCTGCCGCGCGCGACCAGTTCGCGGACCGCGACGCCTTCGACGCGTGGGAGACGACCTGGCGCAATCGCATGGACGCCGAGCCGACGAGCGAGACCCAGCAGGCCGCGCTGAGGGCCAGCGTCAATCCCGCGTTGATCCCGCGAAACCACCGCATCGAAGAGGCCATCGAGGCCGGGATCGCTGGAAATTACGCGCCGTTCGAGCGCCTGAGCGCCGTGCTCGCGCGGCCTTTCGAGGATCAGGGTGAGGCCGCCGATCTGGCCCGCCCGCCAGAGCCCGACCAGATCGTGCGGCAGACATTCTGCGGCACCTAGACCGCGCGCCGCACCGGCCGGTTGATCAACGCAAGGCCAAGCGCGACAAGCGCCAGCGAGCCCCAGATCCGGATGCTCACGTCCTCGTCCAGCAAGAGCCAGCCCATGAGCACCCCGAATATCGGGCCGAGAAAGCCGAACGCGGCGACGCTGGAAGGCGGATAGATCGACAAGAGCCAAAGCCAGAAGATGAAACTGGTCGAGACGACGATGACGATCTGAAAGGCCAGCCCCCACAGGTGGATCGGCTGAAGATCACGGATCAGCGGACCGAAAAGCGGCGCCAGGATCAGCAGAACCGCCGCCGAGACCGAGATCTGCCACATGTGCTGCATCTCGGGGCTTTCCTCTCGTAGTGCAGTCGCCCGGACCATTAGCGCCGATCCGGCCCATCCGATGGCCGCGCCCAGCGCGCAAACATCGCCCGCAAGGGAGGCGGCGCCGCTGTCGGGCCGGTCCAGGATGGCCAAGGCCACGCCGCTGAACGCCAAGGCCTGCCCGGCGGCCTTCAGGCGTGTCATGCGCTCTCCATCGATGAAAAAATGCGCGCCCAGCGCCATCCAGATCGGCATCGAGTAAAAGATCACGGCGGTGCGCGACACTGTCGTCAGATCAAGCGCGAGAAAGAGGAACACGAACTCGGCCGAAAAGAGCAATCCAACCGCGATGCCGACGCCCCATGTCCCGGGCATCGGCCGCATCCGGATGCCCCGCGCCCACATCCAGAGCCCGACACAAAAAACCGCGCCGGCCGAGCGCAGCCCCGCGAAGAATACCGGCTGAAGGCCGTCGTTGACGACGCGGATCACGACCTGGTTGAACCCCATCAGCGCCGCAAAGAGGATCAGCGAGACGGCCCCGAAGGCATCTATCGAGCTCTTTGCGTTCATATCCTGCGCCTGCACTGCATCGCGCCAGAGGCGGCAATTCCTTGGCAAATGTCAATGAACGGATCCGCCCCTGACCCCGCGTGCCTTCTGGTGCGGGCGATACTTGGGTGCTAGGCAATGAGGCGACGGAACCGGAGCGCCAGATGACACTGTTGCAGATTGCATCGCTGATGATCGTGCTTGCCGGCGCGTTCGGCGCGATCAATTACCTCTTTTTGAAGCTGCCGTCCTCGATCGGTATCCTGGTGGTCGCGCTGGCCGCGTCTCTGGGGGTGATGGGGCTCGATCTGGTGCTGCCGCAGCTTGGCATGGCCGATCAGGTGCGCGAGGTTGTCCAGCGGCTCGATTTCTCGGACGCGCTGTTGGAAGGCATGCTGGGGCTTTTGCTCTTTGCCGGGGCGCTGCATGTCAAGCTGGGTGATCTGAAGCGCGAATGGGTGGTCGTTCTTCTGATGGCGACGCTCGGCGTGGGGCTGTCCACCGCCATTGTCGGTGTTGCGTTCAGCTGGATCACCGGCATCCCGCTTTTGGTCGGGCTGGTCTTCGGCGCGCTGATCTCGCCGACCGATCCGGTTGCGGTGCTGGGGATCCTGCGGCAAGCGAACCTGCCGAAATCGCTGGAAACGAAGATCGCCGGGGAGAGCCTGTTCAACGATGGCGTGGGCTATGTGGTCTTTCTGGTGCTGGTCGGGCTGGCTTTCCCGCATGGCGATGCGCACGGTTCGGGCGTTGCGGGCGCGGTTCGGCTTTTCGTGCAAGAAGCCTTGGGCGGCGCGCTTCTGGGTATCGTGCTGGGCTGGCTTACTTTCCGCGTGATGCGGCGGATCGACGACTATTCGCTGGAAGTCCTGCTGACGCTCGGCCTGGCCTTCGGCGGCTACGAGCTTGCCGTCGCGTTGCACGTCTCGGCTCCGATCATGGCGGTTTGCGCGGGGCTATTGATCGGCGATGTCGGCACCAAGCACGGCATGTCCGAGGAAACACGCCAATATGTCGATGCGTTCTGGAAACTGATCGATGAGATCCTGAACGCGGTGCTGTTCCTGATGATCGGGTTCGAGGTCTTCGCCGTGGCGTTTTCGCTCGATGCCGTCACCGCCGGTCTGCTCGGCATCGCGCTGGCGCTGATCGGGCGGGTGGCGGCGGTTGCGATACCGGTTCTGGTCCTGCGCCCGTTCCGCGATTTTTCGGTGGGCGTCGTGCCGATCATGACATGGGGCGGGCTGAAGGGCGGAATATCCGTGGCGCTTGCGCTGTCCTTGCCCGACACTGAATTCAAACCACTGATTCTGACCGTGACTTACGTGATCGTGCTGTTCTCCATCGTCGTGCAGGGCCTGTCCGTCGGAGCCTTGGCCAAGCGGATCACCCCCAAGCCGGAGACAAACGCATGACTGCCCCCGTCCCGATCGCGGCATTCGAGATCGCCGCCGATGGCGCTACCGAGGTGCTTGAGAGCCTGCGCACCGCGCCGGCCGCTGGCGGCGCTTATGTCTGGCTGCATTTCGACCGAAGCGATCTTCAACTGGCGCAATGGCTGAAGGACAACCTGCCGCCCATCGCCGCGCAATCGCTGGTCCAGCCCGAAACCCGGCCGCGCGCCGATGCCTTCGATGACGGGATCATCGTCAACCTGCGCGCGGTGAACCTGAACCCCGGATCGGACACCGAAGATATGGTGTCGCTGCGCATGTGGATCACGGACCAGCTTGTGGTGACCGTGCGCCAGCGCAAGGTGTTCAGCGTCGATGAGATGCGCAATGCAGCCAAGGCTGGCCGCGCGCCAGCCAGGCCCGATCTGTTCTTGTCCGAACTCACCGGCAAACTGACGACCCGGATCGAAGAGGTGTCTATGCAACTGGAAGACGCCGCTTCGGACATCGAAGAAGCCGCGTTCGACGAAGACCCCGAGATGGGCACCGAGGCGCTGCCGCTCATGCGCCGCCGCGTGATCCGCCTGCGCCGCTATCTTGCGCCGCAGCGCGATGCGCTTTTGCGGCTGGCGGGCTCTGAGATGGCGATGATGAGCAGCGACGCAACAAGCCCCATGCGCGAATGCGCCAACCTGACGGCCCGCGCTGTCGAGGAACTTGATGCTGCGCGCGACCGGCTCAATGTCGTGCAGGACCATCTGGATGCCAAGCAGGCGGCGCGGATCGGACGCAACAGCTATGTCTTGTCCATCGTTGCCGCGATTTTCCTGCCCTTGGGCTTTCTGACCGGGCTTTTCGGAATGAACGTGTCGGGCCTGCCGGGCACCGAATGGTCCGGAGCGTTTACCGCCGTGTCTTTTTCGATGGCCGGTGTCGGCGTCGGGCTATATGCGCTTTTCCGGGCGCTGCGCTGGTTCTAGGCCGCAGCGAGGCGCGCCCAATGCGTCGAATTTGCACTCTTAATTGCCGGAACTCTGTGCAAGAGTGGGGCCGAATTTAATCTGGGAGGATATATTATGAGCTTGATGAAAACCCTGGCGAAAGTCGCAATTGGCGTGGCTGTCGCGAAAGGCGCGGGCCACCTGGCACGGCGCGCAGGCGGCGGCGGGTCGTCTCGCGAGGCCGGCGGCGGGCCCCAGTCGCAACTGGACGGTCTTCTCGGCTCGCTCTTGGGCGGCGGCGCCGGTGCTGGCACGCAGGCACAACAAGGCGGCGGGCTTGGCGGAATGCTGGAAGGACTGAGCCGGTCCAGCCGCCCAGCCGGCGCGCAAACGGATGATCTTTCGATGGCCGGTGGCGCGATGCCGTCAGGGCAAACGGGCGGCCTTGACGATCTTCTGGGCGGGCTGGCCAATCGCGCAGGTGCCGACAGTGGCGGGCTAGGCGGGCTCGGCGGGCTTTTGGGTGCGATCGCGGGCAGCGCCTCGGGTGCGCCGGCGGGCCGCGGCGGCGGCTTCGGCGACATGCTGAATACCGCACTGGCCGGCGACGAGCAGGACCTGCACCCGACGGCCGATCAGGAGGCCGCTGCGGGGCTTATGATCCAGGCTATGGTCATGGCCGCCAAATCGGATGGCAAGATCGATGCCCAAGAGCAGGAAAAGCTGCTCGGCCACCTTGGCGACATCTCGGCCGAAGAGCGCGCGTTCGTCAACGAAGCGCTGGGCAAGCCGGTGGATGCCCGCGCGCTGGCCCGGGACGTGCCGCCCGGGCTGGAGCCGCAGGTTTATGCCATGTCGGTGATGGGTATCGATCTCGACAACCGCAACGAGGCGCAATATCTGCACGGTCTGGCGCAGGAGCTTCAGCTTGATGCGCCGCTCGTCAACGATATCCACGAGCAGATGGGTGCGCCCAAGCTATACAGCTGACCGGCGCGGTTTATTGGCAAGGCTCGCTGCTTGGCGGGCCTTTTATCGTGTTTTCAACGTGATCTGGTGCGTTTAGGCTTGCCTGTATTGCAGCGGCCGGGGGGAAGATCCGCATGACCGACTACGTGGTTTACGACGTATTCACCGATACCGCGTTTGGCGGCAATCCCCTGGCGGTGATCCCCGACGCCAGCGCCCTGCCCGAGGACCGGCTTCAGAAGATCGCGCGCGAGTTCAACTTCTCCGAGACCACGTTCGTCTATCCGCCGCAGGATGCGCGCCACACGGCCAGGGTGCGGATCTTCACGCCGACCATGGAAGTGCCCTTTGCGGGCCATCCGACCATCGGCACCGCGATTGCGCTGTGTGATCTGGGGCGCGGCAGCGACCTGGTGCTTGAACTTGGGGTCGGCCCGATCCCCTGCCGGGTGGACGCCGGCGCCGCCGAGTTCATCACAACCCACCCGCTGCAGGTCACGCACAGCATCGATGTCGCCGATTGCGCCGCCTGCCTGTCCCTGCCCGCGCAGGACATCCGCACCGACCAGCACCCGCCGGTCATGGCCTCGGTCGGGCTTGGGTTCGTTCTGGTTGCGCTGACAGGCCGGGACGCGCTGTCGCGCATCCAGACCGCAACGGATGCGTTCCGGCAATGCGCCGACAAGTACCCCTCCGAGCTTGATTTCGCGATCCTCGCCTATACCCGCGCCGGAGACGATCTGCAGGCGCGCGTGTTCGCGCCGCTCGACAATATCCCCGAAGATCCAGCCACGGGATCTGCCGCGGCGGCGCTAACCGCGTATCTTTCGCAGCGCGAAGGCCGCAGCCTGTCGCTGCGCATCGCGCAAGGCGTCGAGATGGGCCGGCCAAGCCTGATCCTGGCCCGCGCGGAAGCCGAGGGCGGCGCGGTCTCAAGCGTCGCGATCGGCGGTCAGGCGGTGCGCGTCATGCAAGGACGGCTGACCCTGTGAGGCCGCGAATGGGGCTTCAAGCCGCGCCGGCGATCGTTTAATCAGGGCCAGAGGGTTTCGGGGACACGGAGATGCCAAAGACCATCATCGCTCGCTGCGAGGACAGCGGCCTGCGCCTGACCGATCAAAGGCGCACGATCGCGAAGGTCCTCGAGGACGCCGACGATCATCCCGACGTCGAAGAGCTGTACGCGCGCGCAAGCGAAGCCGACCCGCGCATTTCGCTGGCCACTGTCTATCGGACCGTCAAGCTTTTCGAAGAGGCCGGCATCCTTGAAAAACACGAGTTCGGCGATGGCCGCGCACGGTATGAGGACGCCGAGCGCGATCACCACGATCATCTCATAGATATCCAGTCCGGCGAAGTGATCGAGTTTGTGGACGAAGAGATCGAGGCCCTGCAAGAGCGGATCGCGGCCAAGTTGGGCTATGACCTGCGCGGCCACCGGCTGGAGCTTTACGGCGTTCCCAAGCGTGACAAACGCGGGTGAACCGGTCTGAAAATCTGACAGGCATTCTTTTCATGATCCTCGCGATGGCGGGCTTCGCGCTGGAGGACGCCTTCATCAAGCTGGCGGCAGGCGGGCTGCCGCTGGGCCCGATCGTCGCTCTTTTCGGTCTTGGCGGTTTTCTCTTCTTTGCCGGCCTCAAAGCCGCGCGCGGCGGCGCCCTGATCACCGCCGACAGCTTCGCCCCGGCGATCCTGTGGCGCGCGCTGACAGAAGTCATCGGCCGCGCCGGCTACTTTCTGGGGATCACTCTGACACCGCTGTCGAACGCCTCGTCGATCCTGCAGGCCTCGCCGCTTTTCGTCACGCTGGGCGCGGCGCTGGTTTTCGGCGAGCGCGTCGGCTGGCGGCGCTGGCTGGCCATCGGCATGGGATTTCTTGGCGTGCTGATCGTGCTGCGCCCGGGGCTGGAGGGCTTTACCGCCGCCTCGCTGTTCACCGTTGTCGGCACGCTGGGTTTCGCCGCGCGCGATCTGGGTACACGGGCGGCGCCGAAATCGCTGAACAACCTGCAATTGGCCGCCTACGGCTTCGTCGTTCTGATCCCGACCGGTCTTGTGCTGAGCCTTTTCACCGGCCCCGCCGCGCTGCCCGACGCCGCAACCTACGCCTTCATCGCCGCCGCGATCGTTTTCGGCATCACCGGCTATTACGGCATCACGGTCGCCATGCGCCGCGGCGAAATCGCCGTCGTCACCCCGTTCCGCTACACTCGCCTTATCTTCGCGCTGATCCTTGGCTTTGCCATGTTCGGCGAGCGCCCGGACGCCGCGACGCTTGTCGGCGGTGCGATCATCGTGGCGTCCGGCATCTACACGATCCTGCGCGAAAGAAAGCTGGCGGCCCCGCTTCCCTCTCGCCCCACGCCACGGTAAACAGCGCCGAGCGGTTAGCGCCACCAATCAACGGGAGAGCACCATGAGCACGATAATCGACATTTTCGCCCGCGAGATCCTGGACAGCCGCGGCAACCCGACCGTCGAGGTCGATGTGGTGCTCGAAGACGGCACGATGGGCCGCGCGGCGGTTCCCTCGGGTGCGTCCACTGGCGCGCATGAGGCGGTGGAAAAGCGCGATGGCGACAAGGCGCGCTATATGGGCAAGGGCGTGCTTGAGGCCGTGGCCGCCGTGAACGGCGAGATCTCAGAAGAGCTTGCCGGCTTCGATGCGACCGAGCAGGAGGCGCTTGACGCCGCGATGATCGAGCTGGACGGCACCCCCAACAAGGGCCGGCTTGGCGCCAACGCGATCCTTGGTGTGTCGCTGGCGGCGGCCAAGGCTGCGGCCGATTTCACCATGCAGCCGCTTTATCGCTATGTCGGCGGCACCTCGGCGCGCGTCCTGCCGGTGCCGATGATGAACATCATCAATGGCGGCGAGCATGCCGACAACCCGATCGACATCCAGGAATTCATGATCATGCCGGTCAGCGCGCCCAACATCCGCGAAGCTGTGCGCATCGGCTCTGAAGTCTTCCACACCCTGAAAAAAGAGCTCTCGGCGGCGGGCCTGTCCACCGGTATCGGCGATGAGGGCGGCTTTGCGCCGAACCTCAGCTCGACCCGAGATGCGCTCGATTTCATCCTGCGCTCGGTCGAGAAGGCCGGCTTCAAGCCCGGCGAGGACGTCATGCTGGCGCTCGATTGCGCGGCAACGGAATACTACAAGAACGGCAAGTACGAGCTGTCGGGCGAGGACGCGTCGCTGTCTTCGGACGAGAACGTCGCCTACCTTCAGGCGCTGGTGAAGGACTATCCGATCCTGTCGATCGAAGACGGCATGGCGGAAGACGACTGGGACGGCTGGGCCGCGCTGACCGAAGTTCTGGGAGAAAACGTACAACTGGTCGGCGACGATCTTTTCGTGACAAACCCCACGCGCCTGTCGGACGGAATTGCGCAAGGCGCGGCGAACTCGCTTCTGGTGAAGGTCAACCAGATCGGAACGCTGTCCGAGACCCTCGCCGCCGTCGATATGGCGCACCGGGCGCAGTATACGTGCGTGATGTCGCACCGCTCGGGCGAAACCGAAGATGCCACGATTGCCGATCTGGCGGTCGCCACCAACTGCGGTCAGATCAAGACCGGCAGCCTGGCGCGCTCGGACCGGCTGGCCAAGTACAACCAGCTTATTCGCATCGAAGAACAATTGGGCGAGACCGCCCGCTTTGCAGGCCGCAGCATCCTGCGCAGCTAGGCCTGAGCGCACCGGTTGCGCCACTGACTGCCGGCGCAGCCTCGTTCAAACTAATGGAAGACCCTGCCCCTCGTCCGGGTAACATTCAGCGCCCGACGGGGCGCCCGTCTTTGATCATAGTAGCGCGTGCGCCCTTTCCATAAGGGCCACCACCTGCCCTGCCCCATTCCGTCCGATTTGATGGCGAAGAATTCGTCATAACGTCCCGAAGGCGCCCAAAGGCTGCCGCGATCCCCCTGCATATTATCCAAAGTAACAAGTGCAATAAGGATCGAGTTGATGTTCGCTCAGATTAAGAAGTTGTTCACGCGTAACCAGTTCAAGACACCTGGTGGATATCACATTGCCGACCCGCGCCCGCTGGCGCGCGACAATCCTTATACGTTTCAAATGCCGTCGGCGGCAGAGCTGTTGGTTCTGGCGCCCGGGAATGCGGTAAAGCTCATCTTCGACGCCGTGCCCGCCTCTGAAGAGGCCGGACCCGAGCGGATGTGGGTGACGATCCTGTCTCGCGACGGGCACCGCTTCTCCGGGCGGCTTGAGAATGAGCCGTTTCATATCCCCGGCCTGACCCAGGGCGATATCCTGACCTTCGAATCGCACCAGATCATCGCGATCTACTGGGAAGACGAAGAGGTGCGCGACCAGTTCGACGACGGCCAGGACATCTGGTTCGCCCGCGCCCGCGTCGACCCGCGCATCACCGAAGACGGCCTTCCGGTGCGCTTTTTGTTCCGCGAACAGCCCGCCAAGCTTGAAGGCAGCGCTTATCCCGACACCGGCTGGCGCCTGTGCGCAGACGAGCATGCCGATCTCGATGCCATCGATGCGCCGTTCATGGCCATCGGCGTGGTTCTCAACCGCGATGACAGCTTTCTGGAGCTTCTGTCCGCCAAACCGGGCCAGGCCTTTCAGCGCCCGCCCGATGCGACGGGCTTTCTGCCGATCACGCTTCAGGGCTAAGCCCCCTCAGACCCCTTGCATGGCAGCCGGTTTCCGGCTGTCATTGCGTTTATGGCCGTGCTCTCGCCCCCCTCGCGCCCCGGCGCGTCATGACGCCGGAAGATCTGATCGCCCGTCTTCAGCTGAAGCCGCACCCCGAAGGCGGCTGGTACCGGCAGACCTGGGCCGAAGACAGCGCCTCGGGGCGCCCGGCCGGCACCTGCATCTATTTCCTTTTGAAAGACGGCGAGACAAGCCACTGGCACAAGGTCGATGCCACTGAGATCTGGCATTTCTATGCCGGCGCCCCGCTGGTTCTGTCACTGGCCGAAACCAAGAGCGGCCCGGCCCGCGATATCCTGCTCGGCCCCGATCTTGACGCCGGGCAGATCCCGCAAATCGTCGTCGCCAAGGACGCCTGGCAATCGGCGCGGGCCGAAGCTGGCTGGACGCTGGTGGGCTGCACCGTCAGCCCCGGATTTCAGTTCGAGGGCTTCACGCTTGCCCCGCCCGGCTTCGACATACCGCGCTGAGATGCGCGCGCTGATGGCCACGCCAGAGCTTTATCCGCCCCCAAGCGAGCCCGGCCGGCTCAGCTTGCCGCCCCCGACCGGCGCCGCGACCCCGGTCGTGCCCGGCGCCGAGGTCGAAAGCCCTCGCGCCACGCGCACCGCGAGATAGGCAAAGGCCTGCGCCTCCAGCATGTCGCCATCGAGCCCGATCGCCTCTACCGGCTCCACCGGGCAATCGCCCGATGCCGCCAGCATCTCCATGATGACCGGGTTATGCCGCCCGCCGCCGGTGACCAGCAGTCTTGTCGGCGGGCTTGGGCAATGCTCCATCCCGCGCATGACCGCCGCTGCGATCACCGCGGTCAAGGTGGCCGCGGCGTCCGCGTCGCTAAGACCGCCCACCTTGGCCGCCATCCCCGAAAAATCGTCCCGGTCGAGCGACTTGGGCGGCGCTTTGTAGAAGTAGGGCTGCTCCATCAGCTCTTCGAGCACGCCTGCGGCGATGGTGCCCAGGCGGGCAAGCGCGCCGCCTTGGTCCATCGCCGCGCCCCGGCGCGCCTGCATGAGATCGTTCAGAGGCGCATTTCCCGGCCCGGTGTCGAAGGCCAGAAGCGCGCCCGGCGCCTCGGGCCGCTCGATGGACGGATCGAGCCAGGTCAGGTTGCTGACGCCGCCGATGTTCAGGACGGCCAGCGGCGCGGTCTCGCCCGCCCAGCGCGCGCAGGCATGGTGAAAGAAAGGCGCGAGGGGTGCACCCTGCCCGCCCAGTTCCATATCGGCCGAGCGAAAATCCCAGACCACCGGCAGCCCGAGGATTTCGGCCAAGATGTCGCCGCTGCCCGCCTGGTGCGTGCTGGGAACATGCGGACGGTGGCTCAGCGTCTGGCCATGAAAGCCGACGATCTGCGCGCCGTCCATCTGCGACAGAAGCGCCGCATGCGCCGTCTCGACCACTTCGGCGGCCTCCTCGACGCCCGGCTCGCCCGGCTCGCGTCCAAGGGCAGTGCGCAGGACCGCGCGCTCGGCCCCGGTATAGGCCCGGTACGCAGTCTCGCCGAATTCGAAAATCCGGTTCCCGTCGGTGCGCAGCATGGCCGCGTCCACCCCGTCCAGCGAAGTGCCCGACATCGCCCCAAGCGCCCAGACCGGACCTGTGATCTTCATCTCTTTTCCTTGCCCCATCCCGCCGATATAAGCGCGGGCAAAGAATACGCGAGTTGATATGACCTACCACCCGAAATCGGACTTCCTGGCGACGATTATCGAACGCGGCTTCATGGCCGACTGCACCGATCTGCAAGAGCTCGACGCCCGGATGAGCCGCGGGCCGATCACCGCGTATATCGGCTATGATCTGACGGCCAGTTCGCTGCATATCGGCAACCTTGTGCAGATCATGCTTCTGCGCTGGCTGCAAAAGACCGGGCACCGGCCGATCACCCTTATGGGCGGCGGCACCACCAAGGTCGGCGATCCTTCGGGCAAGGACGAGATGCGCCGCCTGATCACGGTAGAGCAGATCGACGAGAACGCGGCCTCGATCCGGCGCGTCTTCGACAGCTACATCACCTACGGCGACGGGCCGCAGGACGCGCTGATGCCGAACAATGCCGAGTGGCTGGACGAGCTTCGCTATATCGACTTTCTGCGCGATATCGGCCGGCATTTCACGATCAACCGGATGCTGGCATTCGAGTCGGTGAAATCGCGGCTCGACCGCGAGCAGGCGCTCAGCTTCATCGAATTCAACTACATGCTGCTGCAGGCGTATGACTTTCTGGAACTGCATCGCCGCTACGGCTGCATCCTGCAAATGGGCGGCTCGGACCAGTGGGGCAACATCGTCTCGGGCGCCGATCTTATCCGCCGCGTCGAGGGCACCGAAGCCTTCGGGCTAACCACGCCGCTGGTGACCCGTTCGGACGGCAAGAAGATGGGCAAATCCGCCGAGGGCGCGATCTGGCTCAATGAAGACATGATGTCGGGCTATGATTTCTGGCAGTGGTGGCGCAACGTCGACGATGCCGATGTCGGCAAGTTCCTGAAGATGTTCACCGAGCTGCCGGTCGATGAATGCCAGCGCCTCGGGGCGCTTGGCGGATCGGAGATCAACGCCGCCAAGGTCATTCTTGCCAACGAGGTCACCGGACTTTGCCGCGGCGCCGAAACCGCTGCGGCCGCCGAGGCGACCGCGCGCGAGGTCTTTGAAAAGGGCGGCGTCGGGGACGAGCTGCCCACGCTGGCGCTCAGTGCGGGCGACGTCGAAGGCGGCATCTCGATCGTTCAGCTGTTCGTGCGCTCGGGGCTCGCGAATTCCGGCAAAGAGGCCAAGCGGCTCATCGCCGAGGGCGGTGCGCGCATGAACGATGCCGCTGTCAGCGATGCGGGACTGATGCTCGGCAAGGGCGAGCTTTCGGGCACAGTGAAGCTGTCTGCGGGCAAGAAGCGCCACGCTCTTGTGACGCTGGACGGCTGATCGGCTGGTCCGCCGGCGGTGACGGCCGCAGGGTCATGCCCGCATGGGCGGCAAGCTCAGAACACGGCGCGCCAGGCCAGTTCGGCCAGCGACAGGATCGCAAAGACCGGTAGCGACAGGTAGATCGCAAGCAGAAGCGCCCCCAGAAATGTGGGTCGCGGTGGCGGCGCGTGGGCGCGCAGAGATCGGCGGCGAGCCATTAGCTTCATGTTAATCACGATTTAGGTTTTCACCGTCTTAACAGGTGCGTGGACATCGAAATTCATAGCGCCGCGCGCCAGACAACCGGCCCGCCGCAACCCTTTCAGCAGCATTGGCGCTTTGGCGCCGCGCTGCAGGCGCTGGGGCAACCGGCCTGCCGCGCCGTTTTGCGCGACCGGCAGGGGCCCGTGGGGCAGGCGCTTGTTCTGCGCCGGCGCATCGCGAAAGTGCTGCCCGTGGCGCTGATATCCCGCGGGCCGATTTGGGAGACGCCGGATCCGGCACGGCGACAGACCGGGCTGGAGGCATTGGCGGCTCGGCTTCGGCACGGCGTGGCATCGGGCGTCCTTTTGACCCCGGAGGAGACGCCGAATGGTGCCGGGATATCCGGAGCGACCAAGATCGTGACCCCTGCCAGCGTCGCCGAGTGGGATATCTGCGGGGAACACGCCGCGCTTCGGGCCGGGCTGCGTCAGACCTGGCGTCACAGCCTGGCGCGGGCCGAACGCGCCGGGCTTCACCTGCAAAGCGCGGCGCCGGGCGCGGCCCGGCTTGTTGCGCTGCTGGACAGGGACGTCGCGCAGCAAAGGGCGCGCCGCTATCGTGGCTATCCCGCCGCGCTGACGGCGGCCTGGGCCGGGACCGGAAAGCAGGCCACACGGGCCTACTCGGTCCATGCGCGGGACGGCAGATGCCTTGCCGAAGCACTTTTTCTGCTGCACGCGCCGATCGCCACCTAACACATCGCGCTTAACACCGAAAAAGGCCGCACCGCCTGCGCGCAGCATTTGCTTTTATGGGCGGCCGCGCAGCAGCTTGCCGAGCAGGGATTTGTCAGGATCGATCTGGGAACACTCGACACCGAGCGGCTGCGCGGCATTGCGCGGTTCAAACTGGGGACCGGGGCCAGGGTTCGCCGGCTCGGGCCAACGCTGTTTTTGGGGCCGGGAACGCGGGCACTTTCCTGTCTGAGAAGGCGCTAGTCCGAGCCCAAAAGCGGCGCGCAGCGAGGCCGCGCGCCGCCGAAGGGCTTCGGTCAGTTGGCCAGCATCCACTCGCCGTCAGGAAAGAAGGCGTGGAAGGCAAAGGCGAACATCACATCGTGCGGCACATCCGCGCCCGAGGCGTCGCGCACCCGGATCGTCCCGACATCCTTGCCGTTTTCTATGCGCCGGCTGTCAAGCGCCGAGGCCTGACCGGCGTTCCAGGACAGGATCACGCCGTTCTCGGTGATCTGCGGCTCCGAGCGCAGGCGCCCAACTGGCCAGGCGGCCTGGCCGACGCGCACCACGCGGGCCAAGGGCTCGATGCCGTGCGGCGGCAGTTCACCGGAATAAAGGAACGGGCGGGCCGAGCTGTCGTAGTTGGTATAGGGATTGTTGCCATAGGGCCGGCGCCAGCCCGGCTCGTCCATCACCATGCCGCCGGGATTGCGGGCCTTGAACTCGCCCCAGCTTTCCATCCAGGTCGGCAACTGGGTCAGTTCGGTGCCGGTATGGGTGCCGACGATCCCCTCGCCCACCGCCTGCTGCCACCAGCTTTCGGTCTCGCGGTCATACATGACCATGTCGGAATTGCGCAGCTTGCCGGACACACCGAAGCTAAGCAATTCGCTTCCCACGCGCCGGTCGAAGGTGATGCCCGAGTTGCACAAGGGGCAGAACGTGACCGCGACGGGCACATCGCCAATCACATCGTTGACGATCTCATGCCAGGTCAGATAGCGGATCGGATAGGCCCGCGGGGTCTGGCCCTCGATCTCGACGGCGATCACCGGCTCGCGGTCACCGATGCGGGTCTCGTCGGCGACAGAGATGAAGCTGGGATCGTCCAGCGCCGGGATGCCATCCTTGGGCGGGCCGCCCGACAGGATCTCGCTCCAGTTTGCCACGCTGGTTTCTTCGAAGTCGGTATTCGGCCATTCCTGGCGCCAGAAGTCGGGATTTGCCAACGCGCTGCCTGACGCAACCGCCAGCGCCAGTGCAGCCGCAGCAAATCGCCGGACAGGGGAAGAAAGGGTCATGAGCAAGCACTCCTTGCATGTTGCTGCTCACAACGTGGCAGAGCGCGAACGCTCCGCCTAGCCCCCCTCACGCATGAGTGAGGCGCCGCGAGGCGCCCCCTACTCGGCCACCGTGACCGATGTCATCACGTCCGGTTCGGCGACTGCACCGTTTTGCGACTGCGCGCCCTTGCGGATGTTGTCGACCACCTCCATGCCTTCGATGACCCGCCCCACAACGGTGTATTGCCCGTTCAGGAAGTAGCCTTCGTCGAACATGATGAAGAATTGCGAGTTGGCCGAGTTGGGATCTTGCGAGCGCGCCATGCCGACGACGCCGCGGTCGAACGGGATGTCCGAGAATTCGGCCGGAATGTCCGGGCGCTGTGATCCGCCGCGGCCTGCCATGCGCACGTCGCCGCCGACCTTGCCGAACTGCACGTCGCCGGTCTGCGCCATGAAGCCGTCGATCACGCGGTGGAACACCACGTTGTCATAAGCGCCTTCGGAAGCCAGCGCGGTGATCTGCTCGACATGCGCCGGGGCGACGTCGTCCAGAAGGTCGATCACGACCGTGCCGTTGGCCGCGCCGGTGATCTCGATGGCCAGGTTCGGGCCGGGGCCATCGGCGACGTGACCGTCTGCAAAGGCGGGCAGCGCGAAAGCGCCGGCCGCCAGGCTGGCCGCCGCAAGGCGAACGGAAAGACCAGATCTATGCATCGGCGGCCACCTTGACCGACAGCATCTTGTCGGGGCTTGCAGGCGGCTCGCCGCGGGCAATGGCGTCGACATGCTCCATGCCCGACGTCACCCGGCCGTAGACGGTGTACTGGCCGTTCAAAAAGTGGTTGTCCGCGAAGTTGATGAAGAACTGCGAGTTGGCCGAATTGGGGCTCGACGAGCGCGCCGCGCCCAGCGTGCCGCGATCATGCGGGATCTTGGAGAACTCCGCCGGCAGATCCGGCAGATCAGAGCCGCCGGTCCCGGCCCGTCGGATGTCGAAGTCGTTCTCGGTGTTGCCGTTGGCCACGTCGCCGGTCTGCGCCATGAACCCGTCGATCACGCGATGAAAGACGACGTTGTCGTAAGCGCCGGCGCGGGCCAGCTCTTTCATGCGTCCGGCATGCGCCGGAGCGACATCCGCCAACAGTTCAATCGTCACGGTGCCGTCTTTTAGCTCTATCAGAATGGTGTTTTCGGGGTCCTTGATCTCGGCCATGCCGGTCTCCTTCAATCTGCGTTCAGGCGGCAACCTAGTCGGGGCCGTCCGGAAGGAAAAGGCCAATCGCCGCCGGAATCCAAAGGCCGCGCGGTTGACGGCGGACCCCCGCTGGGGTGAAACAGGCGTAGCGCGGATCAAGGGAGCCCTGCGATGACCTGGAAAACGCTCGACGATGTGGACATGACCGGCAAGACGGTACTGGTCCGCGTGGACATCAACGTGCCGGTCGAGGATGGCCGGGTCACCGACACCACCCGGATCGAGCGGATCGCGCCCACGGTGGCCGACGTTCTGAAGCGCGGCGGCCGCCCGGTTCTGCTGGCCCATTTCGGCCGGCCCAAGGGCAAGATCGTCCCCGAGATGTCGCTGGCGCAGATCGTGCCCGCGCTGCAAGATAAACTGGCCGCGCCGGTACGCTTTGCAACCGACTGCGTCGGCCCCGAGGCGGCTGCGGCGGTGGCCGCCCTGGCCGGGGGCGAGGTTCTCTTGCTGGAAAACACCCGCTTTCACGAAGGCGAGGAAGGCAATTTCCCCGGTTTTGCGGCCGAACTTGCCGGTCTTGGCGATATTTATGTGAACGATGCCTTTTCCGCCGCGCACCGCGCCCATGCCTCGACCGAGGGCATCGCCCGGCTTTTGCCTTCGGTGGCCGGACGGCTGATGGAGGCCGAACTAAGCGCGCTCGACGCCGCGCTCGGCGCGCCAAAACGCCCGGTCGTCGCGATCGTGGGCGGCGCGAAAGTGTCGACCAAGCTGGAGCTTCTGGGCAACCTGGTGCGCCGCGTCGACACGCTGGTGATCGGCGGCGGGATGGCCAACACCTTTCTGGCCGCGCAAGGCGTGAATGTCGGCAAATCCCTGGCCGAGCACGAAATGACCAAGACCGCGCTTGATATCCTGAAGCGGTCCGAGGAAGCGGCCTGCACGATCCTGCTGCCCAGCGACGTCGTGGTGGCGCGCGAATTCAAGGCTGGCGCCGCCTCGCAAACGGTTGCGGCCGATGCCTGCCCCGCCGATGCAATGATCTTGGACGCCGGCCCCCGAACTGTAGAGCGCATCAAGGCCGCCTTCGACGAGGCTGAAACGCTGATCTGGAACGGCCCCCTGGGCGCTTTCGAGATAGAGCCCTTCGATGCGGCCACCAACGCGGCGGCGACCCATGCAGCCGCCCTGACCCGGGAAGGCGCGCTGATTTCGGTGGCCGGTGGCGGCGACACCGTTGCGGCGCTCAACAAGGCCGGCGCGGCCGGCGATTTCAGCTACATCTCGACCGCCGGCGGCGCGTTCCTGGAATGGATGGAAGGCAAGTCCCTGCCCGGGGTCGCAGCGCTTAAGGCATCGGCGGTGTGACCGCCGCGCCCTGCAAGCACGCAATTGCATCGGCCGGCCCGCTCACCTAAAACCGGCGGGACGCAGGCGCAGCCCAGATATTCAAGCGAGGTGAAGGACAACATGGCCAACGAAAAGCAAACGACGAAGATGACATCCGGAGACGGCTTTATCGCGGCGCTCGACCAAAGCGGCGGCTCGACCCCGAAGGCGCTGCGGCTCTACGGCATCGAGGAAGACGCCTACAGCTCGGAGGCCGAGATGTTCGACCTGATCCACCAGATGCGCAGCCGGATCGTCACCTCGCCCGCTTTCACCGGCGACCGGGTCGTCGGCGCGATCCTTTTTGAGATGACGATGGATCGCCAGATCGGCGGCAAGCCCTCTGCCAGCTTTCTTTGGGAAGATTGCGGCGTGGTGCCGTTTCTGAAGATCGACAAGGGGCTTGAGGACGAACAGGACGGCGTCCAGCTTATGAAGCCGATCCCCGAGCTTGACGCGCTGCTCGAGCGCGCCGTCAAGGCGGGCATCTTCGGCACCAAGGAGCGCTCGGTCATCGGGGCGGCGTCCGCTTCGGGCGTCAAGGCGATCGTCACCCAGCAGTTCCAGCTTGGCATGGATGTTCTGGCGCATGGGCTGGTGCCGATCCTGGAGCCCGAGATCACGATCTCGATCCCCGACAAGGCCGAGGCCGAAGACATGCTTCTGGCCGAGATCCTCAGCCAGCTCGACAGCGTGCCGGACGGCCAGCAGATCATGCTCAAGCTCACGCTCCCCGAGACGGCGAACCGCTACAAACCGCTGATCGACCATCCCAAGGTGATGCGCGTTGTGGCGCTGTCGGGCGGCTATTCGCGCGACGAGGCCAATGCGCGCCTTGCGCAGAACACCGGCATGATCGCCAGCTTCAGCCGCGCCCTGACCGAAGGCTTGTCGGCCCAGCAAAGCGAAGACGATTTCAACGCAACGCTGGATGCCACGATCCAAAGCATCTACGACGCCTCGGTCGCGGGATAACGCACGGCGCCGGCGGGTGCCTTGCGCCCGCTGCCGCCAAGCCGCGCGATAGCGGCTTCGCTTGACCAAGGACCGGTCCGGTTTCCGGGGGCTACCAGAAAAGCGATTTCCCGCCGATGGCGGGATTTCCTGTTTTTAAAGGCATTTTTCGCACGAAATGGGATTCACACGCGCCCCGCCTTGTGTCATGATTCTTTCACAGGCCGCGCAAAAGACGCGGCAAGGCGAGGCAGAAGCATGAGCACATCCCGAAGCAGACCGGCGCTTGGCGCAGTGATGTTCCTGTCGCTGATGTTCGTTCTGGGCATGTATTTCACCTTTGCCAGCGTGCAGGGCGACTATGGCCTTTTCCGCCGCGTACAAATCGAAGCCGAAGCAGAGGCGCTCGGCGCCGAGCGCGACGCGCTGAAAGCAGAGGTCGCGCAACTGACCAACAAGACGCGCCGGCTGTCGGATGCCTATCTGGATTTGGAGCTTCTGGACGCCCAGGCCCGCGATGTCTTGGGGCTGGTGCGCGCCGACGAGATCGTGTTGCACTGACTGCGCTTGCGCCCGGCGCATAACCGCTTTTCACCAGACGCAGAAACTATCCCAAGTTTTTCGCGTGCGCTCTTGTCAGCCCTGCGATATGTAATAGTTTAACGCTGAACTATTTCCGCTCAGATGGAGGAGCTGCCCTCATGGCGACGCGAAGATCCACCAAAAAGACCCCCGCAAAATCGAATGTCTCCAAGGAAGAGCTTCTCGAATACTATCGCGAGATGCTGCTTATCCGGCGGTTCGAAGAAAAAGCGGGTCAGCTTTACGGGATGGGCCTGATCGGCGGTTTCTGCCACCTCTATATCGGACAAGAGGCCGTCGTGGTCGGGCTTGAGGCAGCCGCCAAGGATGGCGACAAGCGCGTCACCTCGTACCGCGACCACGCCCATATGCTGGCCTGCGGAATGGACCCCAACGGCGTGATGGCAGAGCTGACCGGCCGCGAGGGCGGCTATTCGCGCGGCAAGGGCGGCTCGATGCACATGTTCTCCAAGGAAAAGCATTTCTACGGCGGCCACGGCATCGTCGCGGCGCAGGTGCCCCTGGGCGCGGGGCTTGCCTTCGCCGACAAGTACAAGGGCAATGACAACGTCACCTTCGTTTATTTCGGCGACGGCGCGGCCAACCAGGGCCAGGTCTACGAGACCTACAACATGGCCGAACTGTGGGACCTGCCGGTCGTCTTCGTGATCGAGAACAACCAGTACGCGATGGGCACGGCGGTCAAGCGATCCACCAAGTCGCCATCCCTGTGGGAGCGCGGCGCCGCCTACGGCATCCCCGGTGAAGAGGTCGACGGCATGGACGTGATGGCCGTCAAGGCGGCTGGCGAGAAGGCCGTCGCCCACTGCCGCGCCGGCAAGGGCCCTTACATCCTAGAGGTGATGACCTATCGCTACCGCGGCCACTCGATGTCCGATCCGGCCAAGTACCGCACCCGCGAGGAGGTTCAGAAGATGCGCGAAGAGCGCGACGCCATCGAGCATGTCCGCGAGATTCTCTTGCAGGGCAAGCACGCCACCGAGGACGACCTGAAAGGCATCGACAAGGAGATCAAGGCGGTCGTCAACGAAAGCGCCGAGTTCGCCAAGGACAGCCCGCTGCCCGCTGTGGATCAGCTTTACACCGACATCTACGCTGCCGAAATTCCGCAGGAAGCCTGAGGGGGACACAACACATGGCAACCGAAGTACTCATGCCCGCACTGTCGCCCACCATGGAAGAGGGCACGCTCGCCAAATGGCTGGTCAAAGAGGGCGACACCGTCTCGTCGGGCGACATCATGGCCGAGATCGAGACCGACAAGGCCACCATGGAATTCGAGGCCGTCGATGAAGGCATCATGGGCAAGATCCTGATCGCCGAAGGCACAGAGGGCGTCAAGGTGAACACGCCCATCGCGATCCTCGTCGAGGAAGGCGAAGATGCCGACGCCGCGGCCTCCAGCGCCTCTGCCCCTGCCGAAAGCAGCGCGCCTGCCGAAGCGCCGGCGCCCGCGCCCGAGACAAGCTCGGCGCCCGTGCCCGCGGTGGCTTCGGTGCCAGCGGAAGATCCCGAGATCCCCGAAGGCACGGAGATGAAGAAAACCACGGTGCGCGAAGCCTTGCGCGACGCGATGGCCGAAGAGATGCGCCGCGAGGGTGCCGTCTATCTGATGGGCGAGGAGGTGGCCGAGTACCAGGGTGCCTACAAGATCAGCCAGGGCCTTCTGGACGAGTTCGGCGCCAAGCGGGTGATCGACACGCCGATCACCGAGCACGGCTTTGCCGGGATCGCCGTCGGCTCGGCCATGGGCGGCCTGAAGCCGATCGTCGAATTCATGACCTTCAACTTCGCCATGCAGGCGATGGACCAGATCATCAACTCTGCCGCCAAGACGCTTTACATGTCCGGCGGCCAGATGGGCTGCCCGATCGTGTTCCGCGGCCCCAATGGTGCGGCGGCCCGCGTGGCCGCCCAGCACAGCCAGGACTATGCGGCTTGGTTCATGCAAGTGCCGGGCCTGAAAGTGGCGATGCCCTACTCGGCCGCCGACGCCAAGGGCCTTCTGAAGTCGGCGATCCGCGATCCCAACCCGGTGATCTTCCTGGAAAACGAGATCCTCTACGGCCGCTCGTTCGATGTGCCGGTGATGGACGATTTCACCGTCCCCTTCGGCAAGGCGCGTATCTGGCGCGAGGGCACCGACGTGACCATCGTCAGCTTCGGCATCGGCATGACTTATGCGCTGCAAGCCGCTGACAAGCTTGCAGAAGATGGCATCTCGGCCGAGGTCGTCGACCTGCGCACACTGCGCCCGATGGACACCGACACCGTCATCCGCTCGGTGATGAAGACCAACCGTTGCGTGACGGTCGAAGAAGGCTGGCCGCAGGGCTCGGTCGGCGGCTATATCAGCGCGGTCCTCATGCAGCAGGCGTTCGACTATCTCGACGCTCCGGTCATCAACTGCACCGGCAAGGACGTGCCAATGCCGTATGCCGAGAACTTGGAGAAACTGGCGCTTGTGACCACCGACGAGGTGATTGCGGCCGTCAAGCAGGTTACGTACCGGTAGAATGCAGGTGGACGGCATCGACATGTCGCGCGAAGCGTATCGCATCAGCTTTGAAGCAGATGGCGGGACCGTGCGCGGCTACGTGCCCGAAGGGCTCGTGATGCAGATGCTGTCGCTCAATCGGCGGCCCGGCCACCAGCAGGTATACGAGTGGTTGGCCGACAATTCGGCGGCCATCGAGGCCGCCCTGACAACCCTATCCCGCGGCAAGGGGCCTACCACAGCGCCCTTTGACCGTTTGTCCCTTGCGGAGGAGATCTGACGTTATGCCCACTGAAATCCTGATGCCCGCCCTGTCCCCCACCATGGAGGAAGGCACGCTGGCCAAATGGCTGGTCAAAGAGGGCGACGAGATCAGCTCTGGCGACCTGATCGCCGAGATCGAGACCGACAAGGCCACCATGGAATTCGAGGCGGTCGACGAGGGCATCGTCGGCAAGATCCTGGTGGCCGAGGGCACCGAGGGGGTGAAGGTCAACACGGCAATCGCGGTTCTTCTGGAAGATGGCGAAAGCGCCGACGACATCGACAGCTCTGCGGGCAGCGCGCCCAAGCAAGAGGCCTCGTCCAACGCCGCTCCTGCCGAAGCGTCAGAGCAAACCGCGCCCGCCAAGGGCCACGGCCGCGGCGAAGGTCCGGCCACCCCGGCGCCCGCCGCGCCGCAAAAGGATGGCGAGCGGATCTTTGCATCCCCCCTCGCCCGCCGGATTGCCGCCGACAAGGGGCTCGATCTCAGCCAGATCAAGGGATCGGGCCCGCGCGGCCGCATCGTGAAAGCCGATGTCGAAAGCGCCCAGCCCGGCGCGGCCAAGCCCGCTGCAGCCGGGGCCCCTGCCGCCGCCGCAGCGCCCGCCGCCGCCCCCGCCGGCCCGTCCACGGACGCTGTGATCAGGATGTACGAGGGCCGCGAATACGAGGAAAAACCGCTCGACGGCATGCGCAAGACGATTGCGGCACGGCTGACCGAGGCCAAGCAGACGATCCCGCATTTCTACCTGCGCCGCGATATCCGGCTTGATGCGCTTTTGAAATTCCGCGCAACGCTGAACAAGCAGCTCGAGGCGCGCGGCGTGAAGCTGTCGGTCAACGATTTCATCATCAAGGCCTGCGCGCTGGCGCTGCAAGAGGTTCCGGCGGCGAACGCCGTCTGGGCCGGCGACCGGGTGCTGCAGCTGAAACCTTCGGATGTGGCCGTCGCCGTTGCCATCGAGGGCGGGCTTTTCACGCCGGTCCTGAAAGACGCCGAGATGAAATCGCTGTCGGCGCTTTCGGCCGAGATGAAAGATCTGGCGACCCGCGCCCGCGACCGCAAGCTTGCGCCGCATGAATATCAGGGCGGCAGCTTTGCAATCTCGAACCTCGGCATGTTCGGCATCGACAATTTCGATGCGGTCATCAACCCGCCCCACGGTGCGATCCTTGCGGTCGGCGCCGGTGTCAAGAAGCCGGTGGTGGGCGAGGACGGTGAGCTGACAGTCGCCACGGTGATGAGCGTGACGCTTTCGGTCGACCACCGTGTGATCGACGGCGCGCTTGGCGCGCAGGTTCTGGACGCGATCAAGAACGGGCTTGAAAACCCGGTTGCAATGCTGGCCTGACACGTTCTTGTCATACGAAAAAAAGCCCCACGCGCCGGACCGGCCGTGGGGCTTTTTTTTATGTGCGGCTGCTTATTCGGCGGCCATCTGGTAGCCCGGCGTTGACAGTGACAGCGCCACCTCTTCGTCGGTCATGTCCTCGGCGATCCCCTCAAACAGCGGTGTCGACAGATAGCGCTCGCCGGTGTCGGGCAGCATGCACAGGATTACCGACCCCTCTGGCGCGGTCTCGGCGATCTTCATCGACACCGCGAAGGTCGAGCCGCCCGAGATCCCCGTGAAGATCCCCTCTTCGGCAGCCAGCCGTTTCGACCAGGCGATGCCTTCGGGGCCCGCGATCGGGATCAGATCGTCGTAGTTACCGGCGTCGAGCGCCTCTTGCAGCACCAGCGGGATGAAGTCGGGGGTCCAGCCCTGGATCGGATGCGGCTCAAAGGCGGGATGGCTTGCGGCGGGCTCGCCCTTGGCGTTGCGCTCTTGCGCGGTGCCCGACCCCAGAAGCTGCGCATTGGCCGGCTCTGTCAGGATGATCTTGGTCTCGGGGCGTTCTTTGCGCAGGACCCGTGCCACGCCCGATACCGTGCCGCCGGTGCCATAGCCCGTCACCCAGTAGTCCAGCCTCTCCCCCCTGAAATCGTTGATGATCTCGCGCGCCGTCGTCGCCTCGTGGATATCGGCATTGGCGGCGGTTTCGAACTGATGCGCCAAAAACCAGCCGTTCGCTTCGGCAAGCTCCTTGGCCTTCTGGTACATGCCAAATCCCTTCTGCGCGCGAGGCGTCAGCACGACCTTGGCCCCCAGAAAACGCATCAGCCTGCGCCGCTCGATCGAAAAACTGTCAGCCATCGTCACGACCAGCGGATAGCCCTTGGCAGCGCATACCATCGCAAGACCAATACCGGTATTGCCGCTTGTCGCCTCGACCACGGTCTGGCCCGGTTTCAGGCTGCCATCGCGCTCGGCCGCCTCAATGATGTTCAGCGCCAGACGGTCCTTGACCGAGCCTGCCGGATTGAACGCTTCGGCTTTGACATAAACCGTCACGTGGTTCGGCGCGATCCGGTTGATCTTGATAGCCGGCGTGTCTCCGACCGTATCAAGGATCGAGCCGAAAAGTGCTCCGCGCCCGTTGGTTGTGCGCATGCCCATTTTATATGCCCCCAAGACAAAGAAAATCCCGCTGCCAGTGCGGCAACGGGACGATCCTAACACGAAACGCGTGCAGACGCAGGGCCTTATCCCAGGCCGCGCAAGATCTGGTCCATCATCACCGATGGCTGCGCGCAACCAGCCTCGCCTACGATTTTGGCCGGCACGCCTGCAACGGTCTTCATCGGCGGCACGTCCTCGAGCACCACGGACCCGGCTGCGATACGGCTGCAATTGCCGACATTGATATTGCCCAGAACATGCGCGCCGGCGCCGATCAGGACGCCATTGCCGATCTTGGGATGGCGGTCATCGTCTTCCTTGCCGGTGCCGCCCAGCGTCACCGAATGCAGCATCGAAACATTGTCGCCGACCACAGCCGTTTCGCCGATCACGATGGAATGGGCGTGATCGATCATGATCCCCTTGCCGATCCGGGCTGCCGGGTGAATGTCGATCCCGAACACCTCCGACACGCGCATCTGTATGAAGTAGGCCAAATCCTTGCGGCCCTGGTTCCACAGCCAATGGCCCACGCGGTAGGCCTGCACCGCTTGAAAGCCCTTGAAGTACAAAAGCGGCTGCAACATCCGGTGGCAAGCAGGATCGCGCTCGTAGACCGCCACGATATCGGCCCGCGCCGACCGCGCGATCTCGGATGACGCCTGCATCGCCTCGTCGGCGAGCTCGCGGATCAGTTGCTCTGACATCTCCGCAGAGGCCAGTTTCGAAGCGATCCGGTAAGACAAGGCGCGCTCAAGACTGTCATGGTGCAGGACGATCGTATGCACCAGCCCGCCCAATAGAGGCTCTGCAGGGATCGCGTCCCTGGCCTCTTGCGTGATCTGCGACCAGATCGGGTCGAGCTCTGCAATGTTTGCACGACTTTCGGCCATTGGCTTTCCTCTGCGCTGGCGTTGGCCTAACATCATACGCTCTTACGCCCCAAGCGCCAACCCCGAAGAGCCGAGTGACGCATGTGTTGACTGATGAAGAATTGGCGGATTTTCGATCACGGTTGCTGAAGCTGGCGGCCGAGATCGAACGTGAGGATGACCTTGGCAAGCCAGCCCAGGCCCGGGTGACGCTTGATCAGCAATCCGTTGGCCGTCTTTCGCGGATGGACGCGATGCAACAACAAGCGATGGCCCAAGCGACCGGTCGGCGCCGGCAGGCCAGCCGCGTCCGCATCGCAGCGGCATTGGCCCGCATGGACGAGGCCGAATACGGCTATTGCTCCGAATGCGGCGACGAAATCGCACCCGCACGGCTTCAACTTGATCCGGCCATCCCGACCTGCCTTTCCTGCGCCAAGGGCTGACGCTGGGCGCAGCGTTTGGCAGCGCGCAGCACCATGATCAGACACGTGCAATAGTCGGGGTCCGAGAAATCCGGCTCTGCAAGCATCGGCCTGCGCAGCGCTGCAGTCATAACGCTGCCATCGCCATAAATGGGATGCGGCCCGAAGCCGGCGCGCCGCCATTGCCCAGCACGCCTGGCCTCGGCAAACAAGCGCCGCAAGACCCAGTCGCGCCGGGCCGGACGTACCGCCAGTAAAGCTCTGGCTGCAGAGACCGCGTCGCTCATCAAAAATGTCACCATATCAAGGCCTTGGAAGCGTCAGCTCAGCCAGATGCACGACAAGGCGGACAACGCCGCCTCCGAAACCGCCACCATCGGCGGTCAGCGTCAGCGCGGTATCGGAGTAATAGGCGATCGGGGTCGAGGTCAGCCCCTTGGCATAAGAGCCAGTCGCCACCCCAAGCCCGCTGCCATACCGGTTTGCGCTGACGCCATCGACGCCAAGCTGCCACGCGGTCGCCGTGCCGCCCAGATCGCTCAGGACAAGGCCCGCAACGCCATAGACCAGCGTATTGGCCGGGATGAGCGTTCCGGTTGTCGAAGCCGCTCCGGCAAGCACCGTGTGATCGGTCTCGATGCTGCGGTGCACAAAGGCCGACCCGTTCGGCGAAAGCGTCGCCGCGCCGACCAGCCAGTCAGTGCCGTCCCAGATCGCCGGCACTCCTTCGTCCTGGATCCAGCCACGCCAACCCGTCTGAGGGGGGACGAACTGCCAGCCGCCGCCGGAAAACAGCGCGACCATTCCCGCCTGCCCCGCCCAGTCGTTCACTGGCGCTGCCCCGACCGCGTAAAGATCACCCTCTGCCGGCGCGACCGGCGGCACCGTGACCCCGCGCGAGCGGATCGCAAGCTGTGCAAACGCATCCAGCTTCAAAAGCGCCTCGTTCACGGTGACATGTTTTTGCGCCTGCGATGGCTGCACCAGCGGCAGGCTCAAACGATTGGTATTACTCATTTATTTCTATCCTTTTGAAAAGACCCGCGCCAAAGCGATCAGAAAGTTGTGCCACGTCCACAGCGAATGCCCCGGCAATGCCATCGGCGGCCTGATCGGCGGCGGTGTATGTCCAGGCCGTGCCGGCGACGGTGACCTCTCGCCGGATCTGTCCGGCCTCGACGATGCGCATCAGATAGCTCTCGCTCGCCTCACCCAGCGGCACATCAAGCCCTTCCCAGCTGTCGCCGTCGATGCGCGTCCGACGCAACCAGCTAAGTGCGATATCGCTGCCGATTGAACCTGTCGCGCGCAGATGCACGGGGCAGTAAGGGCGCAGGCCGATCCCGGCAAAGGCGCGCTCGGCGCTGACATAGGAGGGATCGTCATAGGGCCGTGCCGAAGGGCCGACGCGGTAGGTGCGCGAAACGCCCCGCTCGGAGGCGGCCAGATCAAGCTGCACCTGCGCGCCGTCAAGAAAGACCACAAGACTGCCGGGCGGCCAGTCGGGCGGGATCCTCGCATCGGTGCCAAGCTGCCCGCGCAGGCGTAGCGACAACTCGTAGACGCCGGCCTCGATCAGGCTTGCCCCCTGGAATTGGAAGATCTCCCACACATCGCTTTGCCCGTCCGAGATCGCTGCCGCATTGGCGCCATTCAGCACATCCGCTTCACTGGCCGAAGACAAAGCGCCGCCGAACAGGCGCACCCTGACAGGCGCGCCGCGATCCCAGATGCCGGGCTCTGCTGCAAAGAGCGGTGTCTCGGTGCGCCCCATGACCGCTTGCCGTGTCAGAACCCGGTTCAGCGAAAACCCGGCATCACCGCCAGCCTTGAAAACCGAGACCGATCCCGGAAAGGGTTGCGCCGAGACCGCGATATGCGGCGCATGAGGCACCTCGTCCCCCGTCAGCAGCGGCAGGTCCATGAAGGTGGCGAACACCGGCACCGGTGCCGCGAAGGTCTGAAGCTGCGGCGGCGCGGCAACTGCATCGCTCGGCTGATAGCTTTCCGCTTCGATCCGCACCGCCTCGATCATCTGAAGCCCCGCCTGGTCGACTTGGTCGATCCGAAAACGCGCAGGCGCGCCGAACGCGTCGGTTTCGATCACATCGCCCGCGCCAATCGTCGTGACCGACGGCGGCAAGGCGAAGCGGGCGGTGTCGCGCGCCACCCGCGCCTCTGACAGCCAACGCTCGGTGATCGCCTGGCTTTCGCCTCCGGTCAGAACCAGCGGCAGGTCCGATTGCGCAACGCTCGTCGTTGCCTCATCGGGGAAGATCGCCTCGGATGCGCGAACCTGATAGTCGCCCTCGGCCTCGATCGAGTTCAGGCGCAGTCGGCCGACCGTCTCGGCTGAGGGCGCGCGGGTCTTTTCCAGGTCCCCCGATATCTCGCCCGAGAAAGCCAGGTCGTCGGTCGCGATGGTCGCAACCGCCCGCCCCGTCCGGCTGCGAAAGACAAGCCGTCCATCGCGCTCGATCGCATCGAACCCGTAGGCCAGCATCAATGGCTGCAACGCGGCACGCCCGGTCCCGGTCTCTGGCTGCGTGTATCCGCGCACCATGCCGTAAAGTCCTGAGACATCAAAATCGGCAATTCCGGCATCCCGGCAGATCTCGGCAACGACAGACGCAAGCGAGCGGGAAGACGTGCGCCCGTTCAGCCAGTGGCCAAGCTGATAATTGGCCCCATCGCTCCACAGCGCGGCGTTGCCGGGAAAATGCGGGTAGGGCCGCGCATCCCACGCCCAAACGAAGGCGTGCTGCGTGTCGACCATCGGCCCGCCATAGACGTTCGAGACCGGATTGACCGCAGCAGCATCCCAATAGCCAAAAACCGCCTTAAGGTACTGATGCTGAATGAAATCATCGCGCCGCCCGCTGGAATATTTCGGCAATGCGGACTCAGACGATTTGGGATCCACGAACTTGTTGGGCTCGTTGCTGCCCTTGTCGATGGCCGGGCAGCCGATCTCGGTGAACCAGATGGGCTTGGATTGTGGAATCCATTGCGTTTCCTGCGCTTGGCGAACACCTGCGATCCGGTTGTGATGGTCATTCGACCACCAGCTGCGGATATCCTTGTAGCGATAGACCCAGGGCTCTCCGAAGGCGACATCTTCGATGGGCAGGCGGCGCTGCGCCTTGGCGCCCTCGGGTGAATTGTAGTACCAGTCGAACCCCTCGCCGCCTTCGATATTGCTGCGCAGATACTCAAGATCGTAGATCGCGCCAAACCCCGCGTCGGCATGGGTCTCGCCATCGCGCCAATCGGACAGCGGCATGTAATTGTCGATACCGACGAAATCTATATTGTCGTCGGCCCAAAGCGGATCGAGATGGAAATAGACATCCCCCGTTCCGTCTTGCGGCTGATAGCCGAAATACTCCGACCAGTCGGCGGCATAGCTGATCTTGGTGTCCGGCCCCACGGCCCGAGCTTTGATACGCGATCACCGGGCCCGTCGCCGATGCCTTGGCTTCCGGCGCCTCAGGGGCTGGTCGCTTAAGAAAGTTGAATGCCATCCGGCAAATCTCCTTGAATTTCCGATGCTCCCGGCAAGGGATCATCGCCCCGCATCGCGAACTGACGGCAGGGTCTGCTAAAAGGTTAAATTTCCGTTTAACTGAGCGTTCGCACCCTCGGGCGGCGCCATCCGGCGGCCGGTTCGATCATCAGATCCTGTATTGCCCAAACCAGCGCATCGACGCGGTCAGGGCTGCCAGCCCCATCGTATCCGCGCGTCGTCATCTGGCACATCTCGTCTTCCAGCTGCGCCAGTCCGGGCCCATGCAGGATCCGCCGCTGCTCGTAAAGCGCGGCCACCGGCTCGGCCCGCGCCGTCTTGCCGCGAGACGCACGCACCGCGCGGTAGGGCACCATGGGATCGATCTGCCGGATCACCGTTTCCACAAGATCACCGCCCTGGTTGACCTCGGCCACAAGCCGGTCGGCCCCGTGCCGCGCCATCGCGTCGACTGCCGCTTCGGCCCAGGCTTGCGGGCTTGCGCCGGTGACGCTGGCATCCTCGATCACATAGGCCCGCCACTCCGGCGGCGGTCCCGAGCAATCCACCCCGGCCACGATGATCCCGCACGCGTCAGAGCCCGAATGCCCGGTGACCGGCGGGTCGACAGCCACGACGATCCGGTCCAGAAGCGGCGGCACCTTGGACCGGCAGGCGTCCAGCGCGCTCCAGGTCCAAAGCGCACCTTCGGCGTCTTCCAGAAGCTCACCGTCCAACTCTTGCCGGCCGATACGGGTGCCGGCATAGCGCGCCCGCACCTCTTCCAGAAACGATGCCGCCAGATGCACCCGGTTGGCCTCGGTCGGTGCCCGTGTCACGACCGTGGATGGAAGCGCCAAGAGCGATTTCAGGACACCGATATTGCGCGGCGTGGTGGTGACGCATTGGCGCGGGCGCGTGCCCAGCCGCAATGCGAATTGCAGCATGTCCCAGGTCTCCTGCCCCTTCCGCCACTTGGCCAGCTCATCGACCCAGGCGGCGTCGAACTGGGGCCCGCGCAGGCCTTCGGGATCGTTTGCCGAAAACGCCTGCGCGGTCGCCCCGTTCGGCCAGACCAGCCGCCGCCGTGTGGCTTCCCAAACCGGGCGGCGGTCCGATGGCGAGCAGGCAAGTATCCCGCTTTCGCCGAATATCATCACGTCGCGCACCTGGTCGAACGTGTCGGCCACAAGGGCCACGCGGCGCGCCTGCCCTTTGTCGAGCGCGCGCGAGCCTTCGACCTGCGCGCGCACCCATTCCGCGCCGGCGCGGGTCTTTCCGGCTCCGCGCCCGCCCATCACGACCCACGATCGCCAGTTGCCGTCAGGCGGCAACTGGTGCTCGTGGGCCCAGAACTCAAACATGTATGGCAGCGCCAGGATGTCCGGCTCCTCCAGCGCATCAAGAAACGCCTTCTGAACCTCCGGCGTCTCGGATGCGATCAAGAAGGCTCCCGATCTTAAACCGAGCGGCTTCGAAGTCGATTGTGTGGTTTCGGGCGATGCCAGCTTCTTTTTTGAGTTCGTCTGCAATTTTTTTCCTCGCATCAAGATACGACTGGATCGCACGATGGGTGTCGTGGATCAGTCGGTCGGCTTCGGTTTTGGTGATGTCCTCGCCTTCTGGAATCCGGTTGATACGGGTCTCCATGATGACGACGGCGCGGTCGTAGTGCTTTTCGAGTTCGCGCAAGCGAGCCTGCGCAATCCCCTCGTCCCCCAAGGGTCTTAGTACTTTCATTAGGTGTACCTGCCTCTCATACGTCTCCGTACGAGCGAAAAAGAAAGCGACCGCGGGGGGTCCCCGGGTCGCTGCCCATTTCTTCTAGCTTGCCTGTTTTATACTTTAGAGCGTGCGATATGTCAATCGATAAATCTCAGGTTGTGCGCGCTAACCGTACGATAAGGTTAACAAATTATTGATTTGCCTGCTCTGCCTCGATGGCGCGCCACTTTGCGACATTGGCATTGTGCTCCGCCAGCGTCCTGGCAAAAGCATGTCCGCCAGAGCCGTCGGCGACGAAGAAAATCAGGTCCGTCTCTTCGGGATCAAGCGCGGCCTCGATGCTGGCAAGACCGGGATTGGCGATCGGTGTCGGCGGCAGCCCCTCGATCACATAGGTGTTCCAGGGGGTCTCGCGACGCAGCTCGCTCTGGCGCAGGCCGCGGCCCAGAACTCCCTGCCCTTGCGTGACGCCATAGATCACCGTCGGATCGGTCTGCAGCTTCATGCCCTGCCTGAGGCGGTTGACGAACACGCTGGCGACGGTCCGCCGTTCTTCGGGCACTCCGGTTTCCTTCTCCACGATCGAGGCCAGGATCAAGGCTTCCTCGGGGGACGAGATCGGAAGCCCCTCGGCGCGTTCAGCCCAGGCTTCGGCAAGGCGCACTTCCTGGCGCGTCTGCATCTCTTCCAGCAAGTTGGCCACCAGCGCGCCGGCCCGGACCTCATAGCTGTCGGGCGCCAGAACGCCCTCGGGCGGGACATCCTCGACCGGCTCGCTCAGGAAATCCGCCGCCTTCAGGGCTTCGACGATCTGCCAGCTTGTGACGCCTTCAGCAACCGCGATGCGGTAGCGTGTGTCCGCCTCTTCGCGCACCGCCGCATAGTCCTCCGGCGCCTCGTCCGCCGACGGATCGAACTCTGTCTTGACGACAAATCGGTTCGTCTCCGGATCAAGCTCACGCACTTCGATCGTCTGGCCTGTCACGCCTACCCGGTAAAGCACTTCGGTGCCGCAGGTGCTGCGCCCGCCGCGCGTGACGATATCGACGATCTCTTCCATCGATGCGCGTTCCGGCACCAGGAAACTGCCGGCCTTGAGATCGCGCGCCTTGCCCGAATAGTCCGCCCCGGCCCGAAACACCGATACGTTCGAAACCGCCCCGGCCTCATCCAGTTGCCGAGAGACGCGCCGCATGGTCGATCCGCTTTCCACACGCAGGCAGATCGGCGCCTCCAGCGGGCCCTGGGCCACGTATTGCGCCTGGCCCCACGCGATCAGGCCGCCCACGACGACCAGCGCCAGAATGAGCAGCGTTATTCCGTTAGCGGCAATCGACTTCCACATGGTGATCAGACCTTGCCCAGAACAAGCGATGCGTTGGTGCCGCCAAACCCGAACGAGTTCGACAGCGCCACGTTGATCTCGCGCTCCTGCTTTGCATTGGGCGCAAGGTTCAGCTTGGGCTCGACGGCCGGGTTGTCGAGGTTGATCGTCGGCGGCGCGACCTGATCGCGGATCGCCAGGATCGAGAAGATCGCTTCCACCGCACCGGCCGCCCCCAGAAGATGGCCGATCGAGGACTTGGTCGAACTCATCGTCGCTTTCGAAGCCGCATCTCCCATCATCCGCTCCACCGCGCCCAGCTCGATCGTGTCGGCCATGGTCGAGGTCCCGTGCGCATTGATATAGTCGACGGCCGATGGCTCTAGGCCCGCGCGCTTCAGCGCAGCGCGCATCGACCGCTCGCCGCCCTCGCCATCCTCGGACGGCGCAGTGATGTGATAGGCATCGCCCGAAAGACCATAGCCCAGGACCTCGGCGTAGATCTTCGCACCGCGCGCCTTCGCGTGCTCGTATTCCTCCAGCACCACGCAACCGGCACCCTCGCCCATCACGAACCCGTCGCGGTCCGCATCATAGGGGCGCGACGCCTCTTGCGGCGCATTGCCCCGCTTTGTCGACAGCGCCTTGCAGGCGTTGAAACCGGCGATCCCGATTTCCGAGATCGGGCTCTCTGCGCCGCCAGCCACCATCACGTCGGCATCGTCGAGCATGATCAGCCGCGCCGCGTCGCCGATGGCATGCGCGCCGGTAGAGCACGCCGTGACCACCGCATGGTTCGGCCCCTTGAAGCCAAACCGGATCGACACCTGCCCGGATATCAGGTTGATCAGTGCGCCCGGAATGAAGAACGGCGACACCCGGCGCGGACCGCGCTCTTTGAGAAGGATCGCGGTCTCGGCAATAGAAGTCAGCCCGCCAATGCCAGAGCCGATCATGACGCCGGTGCGCAAGCGGTCCTCTTCGGCTTCAGGCGCCCAGCCTGCATCGCGCACGGCCTGCTCGGCGGCCGCAATGCCATAGAGAATGAAATCGTCTACTTTTCGCTGCTCTTTGGGCTCCATCCAATCGTCAGGATTGAATGTCCCGTCCGATCCATCGCCCCGCGGGATCTCGCAGGCATAGGTGGTCGCCAGATGCCCGGCATCGAAACGAGAGATTGTTCCGGCCCCGGATTGCCCATCCAGCAGGCGTGACCACGTCGCCTCGACCCCCGAAGCCAGCGGCGTAACCATTCCAAGGCCCGTAACCACAACTCGGCGCATGATGTTCCCCTATCTCTGCGTCAGCGATTTGGCACTGATACAGTGCATGGCGTCAGGGGGGCAAGGGGCGGCCGCGCGGGCGCAGACGGCAAGCGACGGACTGGGCACCATATTGCCTGCCGCGATTGCCTGCCGCGCGGCTGGCCCCCGGCGGGCACGGAAGCCCGAAATAGCAAAGGCGGCACTTTTCCAAGCGCCGCCTTGCCGAAATAAGAACTCTGTGCCAGCCGCTACGAGGCTTCCGAGATAAACTTCACAGCATCGCCGAAGGTTTGGATGGTTTCGGCAGCATCATCCGGAATTTCGATCCCGAACTCTTCTTCGAAAGCCATAACCAGTTCAACGGTGTCAAGGCTATCGGCGCCCAGATCATCGATGAACGAGGCGTTCTCGACGACTTTGTCTTCTTCCACACCAAGGTGCTCGACAACAATCTTCTTAACGCGGTCAGCGACGTCGCTCATAGCATATCCTCACAGTTCTCAGGGGCCATTGCCCAAGTCATTATGGACCTTCTGGCCCCTTTAGGTATTCGCCCCGCAGGACAAAAAACGGACCGATCTTGATTGTGTCCGGCCCTGCTTGGCGCCGCCTATAGCACAACCTATTCGGAACGCAAATGATTTCACGCCCCCGTGACCGAGGCCTACAACATGGCCATACCGCCATTCACATGCAAGGTGGTACCGGTAACATATGCCGCTTCCGGGCTTGCAAGATACAGCACCGCAGCACCGATTTCACTGGCCTCCCCCATCCGACCCGAGGGCACCTGCGTCAGAATAGAGGCTTTCTGATCGTCGGTCAGCTTTTCTGTCATGGCGGTGGTGATGAAGCCCGGCGCCACGCAGTTGACGGTGATCCCGCGGCTTGCGACCTCGTAGGCGATGCTTTTCGACATTCCCACCATCCCGGCCTTGGACGCGGCATAGTTGGCCTGCCCCGGATTGCCGGTCGCGCCGACCACGGACGAGATATTCACGATGCGTCCCCAGCGCGCCTTCATCATGCCCCGGATCACGCCTTTGCATAGCCGCATCGTGGATGTCAGGTTGACCTCCAGTACGCTCGCCCATTCGTCTTCGGACATGCGCATGAAGAGGTTGTCGCGGGTAATTCCGGCGTTGTTGACCAGGATATCGACCGATCCCATGGCATCAGCGGCCTCTTTGGGCAGCGCATTCACGGCATCCGCGTCCGACAGGTTGCACGGCAACACATGCGCCCGGTCTCCAAGCTCGGCGGCCAGGGCATTGAGCGGCTCTGTCCGCGTGCCCGACAGCCCCACAGTCGCGCCGGCCTGATGCAGGCCGTGCGCAATCGCTCCGCCAATTCCGCCCGATGCGCCGGTGACCAGCGCAGTCTTTCCAGTCAGATCAAACATGTCTGTCCTTATCTTTGGAATTCGGCCGCCGAGGCCACATCTTCCGGCGTTCCCACCGCCCGCGTGCCGGCGGTGCGGGCGATCCGCTTGATCATGCCGGACAAGGCCTTTCCGGCGCCAATCTCCCAAAACTCCGTGACGCCCTGATCGGCCATCCAAGCAACGCTCTCGCGCCAGCGCACCGCGTGGGTGACCTGGTCGACCAGCAGGCTTCGGATGGTTGTCGGATCGTCGACGTCATGCGCCAGGACGTTGGCCACCAGGGGTACGACGGGGCGCTCGATCTCGACCTCATCGAGCGCGCGCGCCATCACCTCTGCGGCAGGCGCCATCAGGGCGCAATGGAACGGCGCCGACACAGGCAGCATGATGGCGCGCCGGGCGCCGCGTTCCTTGGCGATCTCGATCGCGCGGGCCACTGCATCGGCATTGCCGGAAATCACCACTTGCGCCGGGTCGTTGTCGTTGGCCGCCTCGCACACCGCGCCCTTGGCGGCCTCTTCGGCGATGTCCTTGACGGTCCCAAGATCGAGCCCCAGAAGCGCCGCCATGGCGCCCTGCCCGACAGCGACCGCCGATTGCATCGCCTTGCCGCGGGTCCTGAGAAGCCGCGCGCAATCGGAAATGGTCAAAGCGCCCGCCGCGGCAAGCGCAGAATACTCGCCCAGCGAATGGCCGGCGACGAAGGCCGCGCTGCTGACGGAGATGCCTTCCGCCTCCAGCGCCTTCATCGCGGCAATCGACGTTGCCATCAGCGCCGGCTGGGCGTTTTCGGTGAGGGTGAGCGTTTCGATATCGCCGTTCCAGATCAGGTCCGACAGGGGTTCGCCAAGCGCATCGTCAACCTCTTGGAAGACCGCTTTTGCTTCGGGATAGGTCTCGGCCAGCGCCTGACCCATGCCAATCGTCTGAGCGCCCTGCCCGGGGAATACAAAAGCGCGGCTCATCAGCCCCTCCCTTTTATTGATTTTCTCGTTACAGACGGGTCTATCGCCTTCGGCCCAACCGGGCAAGCGATCCGAATGTGGGGAGGTTAGGGCGCAGGGGCCGCGCGCGGGTTAAGCGGCCGACCTGCAGGAAGAAAAGACCGGGGTCTCGGCCAGCCGCGCCTCGATCCGCGCCGAGGGCGGCTTGAGGTCACTGACAAGACGGGGATAAAGCTCTTCCAGCTTGCTTTTGGGCCCCGAAACAACCGACACAAGGCGTCCCGACTGCGCCACGCGCACCAAAAGCTGAGCCGGGCCCGTGCCGTTCTGGCGATACCGGATCACCACACTTTCGATCGCGTCCATCGGAAGGACCCGCAGCGTCTCGGCACCGCCGCGCGACGAGCGCGTGCAAAACCGCAACTCGCGCCGCGACAGGTCGATCTGGACCTCCGGCGCGCGGGCCGAACAGCCCATCGCATAAACGCAAGCGCCCAGCGCGCCAAGGATCAGTGACAAAAGCAGCTTCATGACGACGACATTGCCGGAAAACACCGTTTCGGGCAGAAGCCACTGCGCATAGGCGCAGGCCAACACGATCAGCCCAAGAAACCGCAGCGCCCGGTCTGCCATGATATCGACGTCGAAATTCTCTGGCGTACGCGAGATCACATAGCCCCAATAGGTGTCGCGCACCTGAACCGTGTCACGCAGCGCGGCAGGGACCAGCACACCGCGCGAGGTCATGTGTTCCGGCGCAAGGCGAAGGGCGGTATCGGTCATCGGGGCACTCGTCGGTTAACGCTTTGTTTGCCAAGCCTGCCCGCCAATCGGGGCCATAGTTTGACAGGCTTGCAACATCACAAAGACCCCCCTATAAGCCCCCATCTTGCTGCAAATCACATGTATTCGCGCATCCTCTCGTGAGCGGGCCGCAGCAGGATCAGGCCCTGGCTCTTTGAAGTGCGCCCGAAGACAGATCGGAGAGACGCATGCCGCTTTATGAGCATGTTTTTATTTCGCGTCAGGACTTGTCCAACACGCAAGCTGAAGGCCTTATCGAACATTTCGGTTCCATCCTCTCGGACAACGGCGGCAAGCTGGTTGATCAAGAGTATTGGGGCGTCAAGACGATGGCCTACAAGATCAACAAGAACCGCAAGGGCCACTACGCCTTCCTGCGCACCGAGGCCCCCGCGCCTGCCGTTCAGGAGATGGAGCGTCTGATGCGCCTGCATGACGATGTCATGCGCGTTCTGACCATCAAGGTCGATGTGCATGCCGAGGGCCTCTCGGTGCAGATGCAAAAGCGTGACGAGCGGTCCGACCGCCGTGACCGTCGCTAAGGATAAGGAGCTAACCCATGGCCGCTAAACCATTTTTCCGCCGCCGCAAGGTCTGCCCCTTCTCGGGCGACAACGCACCCGCAATCGACTACAAGGACACCCGGCTTCTGCAGCGCTACATCTCTGAGCGCGGCAAGATCGTGCCGTCGCGCATCACAGCCGTATCGTCCAAAAAGCAGCGAGAGCTGGCCCGCGCGATCAAGCGCGCCCGCTTCCTTGCGCTGCTGCCCTACGCCGTGAAGTAAGGAGAAAGACCCATGCAAGTTATTCTTCTTGAACGTGTCGCAAAGCTTGGCCAGATGGGCGAAGTCGTGACAGTCAAAGACGGCTATGCCCGCAACTTCCTGCTTCCGCAGAAAAAGGCGCTGTGGGCCTCTGACGCCAACGTAAAGGCGTTCGAGTCGCAGAAGGCGCAGCTTGAGGCACAGAACCTCGAGACCCGCAAGGAAGCCGAAGCGCTCGGCGAGAAGCTGGATGGCGAGACCTTTGTCGTGATTCGCTCGGCCTCTGACGCCGGCGCGCTTTACGGCTCGGTCACCACCCGCGATGCCGCCGATGCGGCGACCGAAGCGGGCTTCACCATCGACCGCAAGCAAATCTCGATGGCTCGCCCGATCAAAGAGCTGGGGCTGCACACGCTGTCGGTATCGCTTCACCCCGAGGTGGACGTCGATGTCGTTCTGAACGTGGCCCGTTCAACCGAAGAGGCAGAGCTTCAGGCCGCCGGCAAATCCATCCAGGAGCTGGCCGCCGAAGAGGAAGCCGAGGCCGAATTCGAGATCGCCGAGCTTTTTGACGATATCGGTGCCGCTCAGATCGACGACGAAGTGCTTGAGACCGCCGGCGAAGAAGTGCCGGCAACCGAAGAGGCCGAAAGCGACGAAGCCGCAGACCGGGCCGAAGAGGACAAGTAACCTCCCGCCGCGAGCTTAAACAGGAAGGCCGCGTGAAAATCGCGGCCTTTTTCGTTTCAAATCAGATTTCTATAGATCGATCTTCAGATGAAGATGCCGCGCCAGGCGGCCGCGACCGCCTCGATTTGCAGCGCATCTGCAAGCACCAGGACTGAATGTCCATCCTCGCCCGCCAACGCCACAGACAGACCGCCTGTCTGGCCGAGGAGCACAAAACGCGGACCTTCGGCGGGCGCCCTGATGATATCACTGGCCTCGCGGATGTCGCGCAGCGCCGTCTCTGCATAGGCCCCCAGCTGAGCAAGCGCGCTTTCAGTGCCGCCGGTGTCCACCGGCTGTTCGCCATCAAGCCGGATCCACGCCGCGCCCATTTCGCCGCACTCCTCGCAAAAGCGCTGGATCCGCGTCTGCGGCGTGCCGATCCCCGACTTGGCAAGCGGCAGCTTCCACAGATCGGCGAGCGTGGTGGCGGCGATGCCGTATTCTGAGGCGTCTATGGGGTTGTCTACCGGGCCGCTGCTGACATAGGCGACGCGGTCACTTCCCGAAAACGCCTTGAAAAGACGGAATAAATCATGGATGCGCGGCGTATCTGCATCCGTGAGCGCCTGCTTTTCGAACCCCTTTGGCGATCCCGTGGGCGCCGGTGGATTGATCCGCAACAGACGCCGGCTGAACACATCGACACTCAACTCGGTGCCCGAGCCCGTGCGAAACCGCAATGTCCGCGCCAGCATTGTCTCGTCGATCTCGGCAAGAACCGCGGCCAGAAGGCTGCGCGGGTTGTCAGCGCGCAGCGCGCGTCCCTCCGGCGAGACGATTTCTGCCGCCGCAGCCAGCTTGGCCAGCTTGTCGGTCAGCCTGCTCTGTTCGCCGTCGTCGTCGGACACGTAAATCGCCTGCGCTTGTCCCATTCTCAGCCCTTGCCGCCAATATGCTCCAGGGCTGCTTTTGCATGCCGCATGACGGCGTCGATGTCCACCATTGGCGCGCAGATGCAGCACAGCGCCTCGGCCGGGTCGCTGGACGATCGCACGTAGATCCGCGTCTCCGAACGGCTTTGGGTGACTGCGTGGCCCACACGCGATGTGCCTTCGCCCAGAAGCTCTGGCATCGGCGCCGCCGCCGGCCCATCAAGCAGATCGGCCGCCGCCGCTGAAAGATCATCAAGCGCCTCCTGTGGCTGGCGCGTGCGGGTCGAGACGCTGAGAACCATGCGCGCCGACAGATCGGCAAAGGCCACGGCAACGCATTCGGGCACTTCCGCCCGGATCGCCTCGAGTTTGTCGCTCACTTCCATGTTGCCTGCCCCTTAGCTGCGGAAACCCGCGCTGTTGCGCGGGCATCTCTTTTTCGTTCAATCCTCGTCTACGCGACCGGTCGTTCGCGCGGTGGCCGTTCGGTGTCGGCGGTCCGTCGCGGCATGACCCGTCGTGGCATCACGCCGGGTGCGGCGGCATCTGGCGGCATACGCGGCCCCGCCCCCAGTTGTAGCTGTGTGCGCTCGCTGGCGGACAGATGGCGCTCTTCAGGCTCGCGCTCGCGCTCGCGTTCAAGCTTTGGCGGCGCCTCGCTGGCCGGTTCAGCCTGTGGCGCATCGTTCTGCGCGAAATCGGCACCGAGCCCGGTCTCATCCGCTTCGATCCAGTCCTCATCTGCCACCTCGTCGCCGAAGTTACGCAGCGGCGTCGGATTGGGGTTTTCGACCCGCAAAGAAACAGGGGCCGCATCCGCTTCGGTCTCGCCTTGCGGCTCTGCATCCCGCGGTCCGGGCCCTGGGGCCGGCGACATCTCCGAAGCGGCCGCGGCATCCTGTAGCCCGGCCCAATCGGCCTTGGCCATCGCGTTCGCAGCAACGTTTGGATCCGGCGCGATGAAGACCGGCCGCGACCGGCGGCGCGCGGTCGGCGGCTTGCGCGTTTCCAGCTCGGCAATCAGGCTCAGAAGCGATTGCGTGAAGCGGTCCGCGCCAGATGAGACCCAAAGATCGTGATCGTCTTCGGACGCCATCGCCTCGGTCAGCGAGATCGGCAGAACTTCGCGGAAGAGACCCTTGGTCTCTTTCTCGACGCGGCGCACAACGCGTTCGCGGTCGCGCTCGTTCAGGATCTTGTCCATCCGGGTCAACAAAAGAAGGCTGTGGTCGCACAGCGTGTCGGGCAGCGAATCCCATACCGCGCTTTCAGACTGCCGCCAGGCTTGCGTCGCGTGGGTCAGCCAGATCACGCCATCGGCCTGTTCGGCGGCGCGCTGCCAGACATCGGCGGGCATATTGGGATCGGAAATCCCGGGCGTGTCGATCAGATCGCAAATCTCAAGCAGATCGACCTTGGCAAAGAGCCGCACGAAGCTGGTCTCGGACACCGGGATGTCTTCGAGGTGGTCGGTATCGACCGGATGCTGGTTGCCGTCGAGATCCTCTCGGTACGGGGCATCGTCGCCATAGGACATCCAAAGCGGAGGCAGCTGGGTCGCTGTCACCTTCATCGGGATGACATCGGAGCCGATCATCAGGTTCGACAGCGTGCTTTTGCCCGCGCTGAATTCGCCCATCAAGGCGATGCGCGGCTTGCGTTTTGCCGGCCCCTGTCCGGGTACGGTCTGGTCAGAAGCAGTCATGCGATTGCCCTTAGTTCTTCGGGTTCTGCATAGCGGCCAAGATCGAACAGCGTGTCTTCGATCCCGCGCCTGCGCGGATCGTTGGCGCCGCCCACGACCTTCTTCAGAGCGGCGGCATCGCCGTCCGCGCTGTCGGCAAGTCCCATCAGGATCTGGCGCTGGCTTTCAAGGAATTCCTTCACGGCGTCGGCGGCCAGCTTGGAGACGACCTGCGCATGGTCTGTCTTCAGCCCGGCGACGATCGGGTCGGTTTCGGCCTTGATCATCTCGGCGAAATCCACCGCGTAGCTGCGATAGCCGCGGCGGCGGAACCACCAGCGCTTCCACCAGCCCGACATCAGATCAAGCGCGATGGTTTGTCCCAAAAGCACCGGCGGCGGCACGCTGGGGGCAACCGGAGGCTCGATCTTGACGTCTTCGGCCGGAACGGCAAAGGCGCGCAGGTAGACATCAACCATCCGCTCTGCGGTCGCGGCAAAGCTGTCCTCCATCGTCTTTCGCGCATTGTTGCCGAAGACCCGATAGGTCGAGCGCAGAAGAACCCGCAAGCCAGATGGGTCGTATTTCCAGACCGTGCCTTCACCGAAGCTTTCCAGATGCTTGATCAGCGAGGCAGTCGCGCGATCCAGAAAGCCCTTGTGCGAGCGATCAAGCCGCTTTTCGAAATCCGCTTCGACCTTGGCAAAGCGCTGCGCCAGGTCTTCAAGGCACTCAGCCTCGACGCGGTCGAACTCTTCGAACAGGGCGGTCCGGTCGAAATCGGGCAGAAGCGACAGGCCGTCCCGCATATCGAGGATCTGGCTGGAGGCGCGCAGGCCATTCAAGAGGTTCGAGGCGGCGCGCACCGACTTGCCGATCACTTCGCGGCCGGTATTCTCTTCGATCCGGGCCGCCAGCGCGCGGAAGAGCTTGGGAATGCCCGAGCACTCCCAGATCATTTCCTGCGGCGTGTCGATTTTGGTGTCCTTCAGATCGTGCTCGGCCCAGTTCAGAAGCGACGATGTGCTGGCGCCGGCCATCGTGCTAAGCTGGCCCACCAGAACATTGTTCGCCCAGTAGGCGCTGCCGAAGATGATCTCGGCATCTGCCGGGCCCTGATGGTCGGCAAGCGTATTGCGGATCGAGGCCTCGATCTCTGGCACCTGGGTGGCCGGGTCGGCCAGCTCGTCGATGCGGTTGACGAAGATCACGACATCGCGGGATTTGACGTTCGAGATCAGCCGGATCAGCGCCATGTCGACATCCGACAGCGCCTGGTGCGCCGACAGGACCACAACGCAAGTCCGGCTTTCGCGGATCGCGCGGATTGTGATCTGCTCGCGCATCATGAACGTGTCGTTGACACCCGGCGTGTCGCGGATGCAAAGCGGCATCGGCAGATCGGGCCGCTCGATGAAGATATCCGCCGATTGGGTGATATCTGCAAAGCGGCCTTGGGTGTTGCTGGTGTCGCGCTCAAGCTCGAAATCGTCGCCCAGGCACACATAGCGCTCGATCAGGTCCTCGTCGAAATAGCCGTAATCATGGGTCTGCCCAAGCAAAAGCTCGAACTTGCGGCCCAACCGCTTGCGGGATTTCTCGCGCATCTCGGCCAGCTGGTTGTGGATCTTCTCCAACTCGTCATCGGCCCCGGCCCGGTTTGCCAGCTCGCCGATACGCCCGCCGCGACTAAGAAGCCGGTCCCAGTCCTCGCCGTCAAAGAATTTGAATGAGGCGCGCTTGTCCGAGGCAAAGCCGCTGGGGCTGAGATGCAGCGACGTGACCACGGACGTCCAGGGATTGACGTCGGCCGGCAACAGGTCCGGCAGCCCGATGATCGCGTTGACCAGCGAGGTCTTGCCCGCCTTGACCTGCCCGATCATCGTGATCGACGGCTCGGCCGCGGCGACCTGCTGGCGCAGGCGGCGCACGCCTTTCGACGTGACCTCGTCGCCGATCTCGGCAAGATCGATCAGCGCCTCGTCCAGCATCTTGAGTTTTCCGGCGAAGGCGCTCAGGCCCTCAAGCCCACTGTTCAGATAGCCCGCCTGCACCGGCGCGATCTGAGAAGTTGCCTCATCTATCCGGCGTTCGGCATTCATCCTGCATCTACCCTTTATGCGATCCCGGCCCGATAAAATTGGCCGATCTCGTAAGTCCCTCATGTGTCCGGAAGTTATTCTCCGGCTAAAAAGCAATCGCTACAGGTACATATGCCTTGGAAACTTACCCGTTATAGTGGCCAGACTTGGGCAACAATCAGGCAGGCAGGCCCAAACTGGTGTCAATTTTATGCGACGATGCGCTCTTCGAAATCGCGTTTGAGCTGCAAGAGCAGCGTGACCGCGTCGGCGGCCGGGCCAGCCTGGTTTTCAAGCTGCAACAGCAGCATCATCTCGGAGGCCTCCGAGACGTGATCGGCAAGCTGCTCGAAATCCTGGTCCCCGCTGTCGGGGTCGAGCACCAGATCCGTTAAATGCTCAATGGTATCAACGCAGTAGCCCAGAACACTGCTGTGGGGCGCAGCGCCCAGTTCCGGCAGCGCCTCGGACAGACCGACGGCCCTGCGGCGCAGGTAGTCATAGGCGGTCTCGCAGATCTCCACGTGGCGCGCTGGCTCGGCGCGCACCGGGCGCGCCTGGGCTTGTCTGTCGGCGGCTGAATCCTGCCCAGGCTGTCGGGCGCTTTCCGCCTCGTCGACCGGTTGCGGCAGCGCATCGAAGCGCGACAGGAACATCAAGGCGGCATCGTCGCGGGCCTGGCGGCCGCGATCGACATAGCGCATGATGTTGGAGACCAGCGTCGGCCCGCCGCTTGATGCGCGTGTATCGCCATCCGGCGTGCCGCTCGGACCAGATGTTGCCAGCGCCTGTTTCAGCGCGACGGGAAACACCCCTTGAAACTCGTCGCCCGCGATGGCGGTGACGTTGCCAACATGGGTCTTCAGGATACCATCGGCGGCCAATTGGTCTGCCATGGTCACGACGAGAAAGCTGTTGTCTTTCAGCGTGTCCGGCACCATGCCCCAAAGCTCTTGCTCATGCGGCTCGAACCCGATCGTGCACCAAAGCGCGATATCGCTGCGCGGCGCGGCCCACTTCACCGCCGCGCGCTGGTCGCGCAGGCTTTCGTCGGCGACCACCTCCAGCAGGCGGATATGGCGCAGCGCCGGGATCGGCAGCGCGACCTCGGCAAAGGCGGGCTCCAGTTCCGACAGGCGGAAGGGATCAAAACCGTCCTCGTGGTGTTCAGAGCCGTCCGCGAGGGTTGCGAAGGTTTTCGGCTGATCGCCATAGGCAATCTGCAATGGCGGCAGGGCAAGCCCGTCCGGAAGCAGAACTTCGTCTGCCATCAAGTTGATAAGGCTTGATTTTCCTGAGTTCGGAGTACCGAACACCGAGACCCGGACCGGCGCCAGAAGCTGCGCCAGGATCTTCTCACCGCGCGGGCCCGCGCCCTTGGGCAAGCGCCCGGACGCCAAAAGCTGCCGCAGCAGGGTGGCGGTATCAGGCAAGGCAGGATCTGCGGTCATGCCTGGCGGTTCCCGCGAAGATTACGCGCCGAGGAGAACACGGTCTTGCCGCCTTTGAATGGCCAGCGGGCGACCATCGACCCGGAAGTCTTGCGGTGGCTCGCGTCCGGTTCGACCGCATCGATCTGTGACACGGCGGCACGCGCGCTGCGTGCCGAATGCTCCACCTTGATCACGGAAAACGACACGTTGTCCTGATCGGGATCGCCGAGGTTTTCCAGCGCCTCCAGAAGCAGGTCCGCGATCTCTGCGCTGCTGCGGTCCCCATAATGCTTCAGCACCGTGGTGATCTGCTCATTGCTGAGAAATTGCAGCCCGTCGCTGGCCACGATCAGGGTGTCGCCGTCCTGCAATTGCACCGGCTTTTCGGGGCAATCGATACGTTCGATATCGCCGCCGATCAAAACCGATGTCAGGCTGTTTCGATCGGGGTGAAAGCGGCCCTCGTCGGGGTCCATGAGCCCCTTGTCGACCATGAAGTCGATCTGCGGCGCAAGCGAGTGGTCCTCGTTGAGTTGCGCCAAAGCGCCGTCGCGGAACAGAAACAGTGGGCTGTCGCCGACCGAGATCCAGTGCAGCCGGTCGCCGAACACCACCGGCGCGACAAGCGTTGCGCCCATGCCGGCCGCTTCGCTGTGATCGTCGGTATGCGCCTTGACGCATTCGTTGGCGACGCGCACCGCGCCGCGCAGGATCTGGCAGATGTTATCGGCAAGATGCGCCGCGTTTCCGCTTTGCAGCTTGAGCTCGCTGAACACCTCGGTAACCACGATCTTGCTGGCGACATCGCCGGCTGCATGCCCGCCCATACCGTCGGACAGGATGGCAAAGCCAACCTCTCCGCCGAGCGGGAAATCAGTGGCCAGCGCGTCTTCCTGATAGTCGCGCCGGCCCCTGTTTATTGCAGAGGCGACATCGAATTGCATGTTAGCCGACCGCAGCCTGCCCTGCCGTCTCGTCGGCATCGGATATCCAGTCGAAATCTTCACCGCACAGGGCAATGAAGCGCAAGGTCGTCTCGCCGATGCGGATGACGTCGTTGCTGGTCAGCTCTTCGGTCGACAGCACCGGCTTGCCGTTCAGGCGCACGATATTGGACTTGCCGCCGTGGCCGAGGAAGAATTTTCCGGTTTCCTCGTCATAGGCGACGGCGGCGTGGTTCGAGCGCGAGATGCTGGTATCGCCGAAATCGAGCTTGATCGCCTGGTCGTCGCCACGCCCGATCTGCGAGACGCCGCTGAAGAGCGTGAAGCTTGCGCCGCGGCCATCACCCTTGGCAACCACGATCCATCCGACCGGGAACATCACCTGCGTGCCTGCACCGCCGGTCTTTTTCGAAGCGCCGTTGGCGGTCTCGAAGATGTCAGAAGCCAGATCGTCCACCGGCTGAAAGCCCAGAAGGCGGGTCTTGACGCGACCGGCGCGACGGCTTGCGCGGCCAGACCCGGTCTGAACCGGCGCGACCTCGGCCACCGGCTTCGGTGCGGGTTCCTCGGCTGCTCCCTCCGGAGCGTCGTCGCCATCTTCAAGATCCCAGATCTTGCGGGCGGCCACGGGGCGCGCCGCGGGCGGCTCGTTTGCGATCTTGGGTGTGGGAATTGGATCATCTTCCGGCTCGGCGGCGCCTGACTGTTCGGACAGGCGCGGGCCAAGGGCAGCTTCCTGCGCCTCCTGCTTGGCAATCGACGCGCGCCGCGCAACGGCCTTGCGCTGCGGGGCGCCGGGCTTGATCGCGGCGGCGACAGCGGCTTCCATGCGCGCCTTTCCGGCATTGCTTTCGCCGCGGATTTGGCCTGGCTCTGCGCCGGCGGCAGGATCGCCGATCCCGGCTGCCGGATCGCCAGCAATTTCGTCTTCGGCATCCTCGGCGAGATAGGCATCGATTTCTTCTTCGGTGTCGCCAAGCTCCAGCAAGGCGCGCCTCAGCGCATCAAGATCGCCGCCATCGGGGTCGGCGCTTTCGGAAGCTTTCGCAGCGGCAGGCGCGGGCTCGGCTTTGGACGGCGCGCTGCGCGCATCCTGCAGATCGGGCACGCTGTCTGCCGCGCTGGCCTCTGCAGTGTCCTCGGGCGGCCTTGGGCGGGGGATACGCGTCGGCATATCACCGTTGTCTGCCTGCGGTGCCGCGGGACCGGCGCCGGCCGCTTCCCAGGCCGAGGCATCAGGCGCGAACCCTGCATCCTTTGCGTCCGGGCGGATTGCCGGAGCTTCAGGCTCTGCATCCTCCTCGCTTTGGCTTTTGGACAGCATATCCTTGAAAAATCTCATCGCTCGGCCTTTCCATTGACATCGCTCTCAGCGGGCGTGCGGTTCTTTGAGCGCCAGCGCGGCACACTGAAGTTGAAGCTTAGCAGCGAACGCCGCGGCGGCTTCTTGGCGCCGGCGCGCGGCGCGGCATCGTGCGGATGCTCGGGTTGCATGGCGCTTGGCTGCGCGGCGCTGCGCATGTTCGGCGCACTCGGCTGGGGCATATCGCCTAGCCGCGAGGGCTTGGGCTTGCGCTTTCCGGGCTGCAGCCCCTCGTTCGTCTCGGCAACGATCTTGAAGATCGACTGCTCCATCGCCTTGTCGTGCTTGGCGACCTCAAGCGCCTGCTTGCGGCGCTTTTCCTCGTCGATGGCGGTGATCCATTCCTGCGCTGTCTGAAGACGATCCTTGGGAAAGACCGCAAGCGCCCGATCGAGCGCATCGAGAAAGAACCAGTCATACCCTGGAACGCCCGTCGAAAGCGGCACATAGGGGTCGGGCTTGTCTTCTGCGATGGCCGACACGCGGGTCTGGCTGTTGGGCGGCGCTTCACCGGTGATCAGATGATAGAAGCTGGCGCCAAGCGCATACAGATCGCTCGACGGCACCTGGCTGGAGCCCGAAAGATAGAATTCCTGCGGCGAGTAGCCGTCTTTCACGGTGTGCAGCGCCGACAAGACCCGGCTTTGACGGGTAGCCTCTTCGCGCGCGGCGCCGAAATCGATCAAGATCGGCTCTCCCTGTTCGTCGACCAGGATATTGTCGGGCGAGATATCGCGGTGAAGAATGTCGCGCGAATGCACGTAACCGATGGCATCCAGAAGATTCAGCAGCATGGATTTGACCTCGGTCGGCGAGAAATAGACGCTTGGATCCTCGATCAGGTCCAGAAGGTCGCGCCCGCGCACGAAATCGAGCGCCATGTACGAGGTGTCGTTGTCGTCGAAGACCTGATGCACGCCGACGATATTGCGGTGCTCAAGCTTAGCGAGGCTGCGCGCTTCAAGCCGGAAGTGCTTGACGACCGCGGCGAATTCCTCGGCATGGGCGCGCGAGCGGACCTGGACGGTCGACACCCGGCGGCAACACATCGCGCCCGGAAAGCATTCCTTGATCACGACGGTGCGGTCGAGGCTGTCCTTGGCAAGATAGGTGATCCCAAATCCGCCGGCATTCAAAAAACCAGAGATCGTGTATTGCCCGGCCAGCAAAGCCGAACCCGGCTTCAACTCGTCGGCAAATCCTACTTGCGCCTCCGCGCCTTGGCTTTCATCCACAGGCTTCATCTCGCACCCAAATTCCTGCGGCGAAAGGCGGCAGATATTCCCTGCCCACAGCCGCGACTGCCGTTTGGTAGGCCAAAACACTGTGTCCTAAGAAAGGCCCCAATCCGGCAATCATGGGTCACGAGGGCCGTTGCAGAGCGACGCAGACAGCCCCGAAACCCAAGCTAAGCAAGGGCTTGGCGGCACCCGGTGTGCGTGCCGCGCCCAAGACGTCAAAGGCGCGCATATTCATACAATTCAACCAAAAGATCTTTAATAGCAGGCTTTTGCGAACAATGGCCGAACCGGGTTTTCACCGCCCGGCAGACCACGAAACGCCGAGCCCGCCGCCCGTTTTCCGGCTGGCCGCAGGGCAACGCCGTGCGCGCAAATCAGCCGACGGCCAATCTGACGTCCCGCAGCGGCCGAACCGCGAGACCGCATCCAGATCCGACTTGCCTATTTGCGCGCATAGATGTCGCCATACCGCGTGATGTCGTCCTCGCCCAGATAGCGCCCGGTCTGCACCTCGATCAGGGTCAGCTGCACCTTTCCGGGATTGCCAAGCCGGTGGCGCGCGCCCAGCGGCACGTAGATGCTTTCGTTTTCGGTCACCAGCGTTTCGGTCTCTTCGATCGTGACCTTGGCGGTGCCGGCGACCACGACCCAATGCTCGGCGCGATGCAGGTGCGACTGCAGGCTCAGCTGCCCGCCCGGCTCTACCACGATGCGCTTGACCTGGAAGCGGTCGCCCGACACCAGCGTCTCGTACCAGCCCCAGGGGCGGTAATCGCGCGGCAACTGGTCGGCCTGCGGCGCGCCGGCCGCACGCAACGCCTCGACCGCCTCGCGCACCTCTTGCGCCCGGCTGCTGTCGGCGACCAGCACCGCGTCGTCCATCGCAACGGCGATCACATCCCTCAGGCCGATCCCGACAAGCTGAAGCGCCTCGCTTTCCGATCGCAACACGACATCTTGGCAGTCCACCGCGGTCACAGGCCCAGACGTCGAAACGCCCTTTGCGTCCGCCGCCATGTGCTGGCCAACCGCCGCCCAGTCGCCCAGATCGGACCAGCCCGCATCCAGCGGCGCCACCGAAAGCCCGGCGGCCTTTTCCATCACCGCGTAGTCAAGCGAGCGATCCTCAAGACCGCCCCAGGTGCCGGGGGCAAGCCGCAGGAACCCAAGATCGGGCGCGGCGCCCTCGACCGCAGCGGTGACGGGCGGCAGATAGTCCGGCGCATGCGCTTCAAAGGCGGCGATCAGGCTGCGCGCCTTGCACAGAAAAAGCCCCGCGTTCCACAGATGCCTGCCGCTTTCGGCCATGGCTCTTGCCTCGTCGGTGCCCGGCTTTTCCCGAAAGCCGGCAAGCGGCTGGACGGGCGCGCGGGCCTCCGGACCAAGCTCAAGATAGCCATAGCCCGTCTCGGGGCGCGTCGGCGGCACCCCGAAGAGGACGATCGCGCCGTCCTTGGCGGCGGTGGCCGCCTTCTCGAGCGCACTGGCGAAGGCGGCGGGGTCGGCGATCACGTGGTCGGACGGCGCGAGCAGCATCAGGGCGTCGGGATCGGACTGCGCGACAAGCAGCGCTGCGGCCAGAGCGGCGGGCGCGGTGCCGCGCGGCTGCGGCTCGATCACGATCCGGCCCGCCTCAACGGGCAGCCCCGCCTGATCCATCTGGGCCGCAACCACGAAGCGATAGGCATCCTGCGTCAGCAGATAGGGCGCGGCAAAACCCGGCCCCGACAAGCGCAACGCCGCCTTCTGAAAGAGGCTTTCGGTGCCCAGTAGCGGCGCGAACTGCTTGGGGTAGGATTGCCGGGACAGCGGCCAAAGCCGCGTGCCCTGACCGCCGCACAGTATGACCGGGACAATCGTGGAAGATGAAGACATCGGCGCGCGTACCTTGAGTTGCTGAACCACTTACCCGCCCGCCGCGGGCAGAAGAGCCCGAACATGCGGTCTGACCCCTTAACTTTGGGTCACGCTATAGTAAAAAGATCATTAATGTCAGAGCTATATTCTTTGGCGAACTGGCAGCTTTGGCGCCAGGGTTGCATCGAGGTGCCAATGGTCAAATTCGGAACGAGCGGTGTGCGCGGGCTTGCGGCAGACCTGACAGACGCGCTCTGCGTCGCCTATACCGGCGCCTTCCTGCAGCGCGCCGGCCATTCGGGCAAGGTGCTGATCGGCAGGGACAGGCGCGCCTCGTCGCCGCGTATCGCCGCTGCGGTGGCGCGGGCGGTGCAGGTTGCGGGCGCCGAAGCGTTCGATTGCGGGGTTCTGCCGACACCGGCCCTCGCGCTTGCCGCAAAGAGGCTTGGCGCGCCCGCGATCATGGTCACCGGCAGCCACATCCCGGCTGATCGCAATGGGCTGAAATTCTATTGCGGATCAGGCGAGATCACCAAGGCCGACGAGGCCGCGATCACAGCGGGTCTTGCCGGCGCGCCCAAGGCCAGCAGCGCCGGCCCGCCGCGGATGACGCCCTATCCGGGCGCGCGGGACACCTACGTTGCACGGTACACGGGCGCCTTTGCCCCCGATGCGCTGCGCGGCCTGCGGCTTGGGGTCTATCTGCACAGCTCTGCCGCGCGCGATGTGCTGCCCGACATTCTGGCCGCGCTTGGCGCGGAAGTGGTCCCGCTCGGCGCCTCGGACAGCTTCGTTGCGGTCGACACAGAGGCCATCCCCCCGGCCACGCTTGCGCAGCTGCGCGACTGGGCGGCGCGGCACCGGCTGGATGCGATCCTGTCGACGGACGGCGATGCCGATCGGCCGCTTGTGACCGACGCCCAGGGCAACCAGATCGCCGGAGACCTGATCGGCCCCCTCACCGCGCGATGGCTGGGCGCGACCGCCGTGGCGATGCCCCTGACATCGAACGGCTGCGCCGAGCGGATGGACGCCTTCAACGACGTGCGCCGGTGCCGGATCGGCTCTCCTTTCGTCATCCAGGCGATGCAGGATCTGGCGCGGGACGGGGCCGGACGGGTTGCGGGATACGAGCCCAACGGGGGCTTTCTTCTGGGCTTTGAGGCGCGGCTGCAAGGCGGCCCGCTTGCCCCCTTGATGACCCGGGACAGCGTTCTGCCGATGCTCGCCCCGCTTGCCGAATGCGCCGAGACGGGCGTGACCCTGAAAGAACTGGTCGCCGCATTGCCGTCCCGCGCCAAGGCGACCCATCGCGTCACGGATATACCCTTCGAGGTCTCGCAGTACATCACGCGGCAGCTTGCAGCAGGCGATCCCGGCTCGCTGCCCCTGTCCCTGCCCCTGCCCGAGAGCCTGGGCCTGGGACCGGTCACCGCCATCGATACGCTGGATGGGACGCGGCTGACATTCAGCGACGGCACCAGCTTGCATGTCCGGCCGTCCGGCAATGCGCCGGAGCTTCGCATCTATGTCGAGACAGACAATCCAGACCGCGCAGACGCCGTGCTCCGCGCTGCAGTCACCGAACTGGTCAAAGCAATAAAGAGCGCAGCCAGCTAGGCGCTTTTCACTTCTGCAATCTCTGCAAGCGCCAGGCGGCGCTGCGCCGCCCGTTCGAACTTGGCCTGCTGGTCCTTGCCCCAGGCCGCAACCGAATAGCGCTGCACCATGCGCCGCAACGCGGCCATCCGCTCGCGCCGCTCTTCTGGCGCCATCTGCAGCGCGTGCAGGTTCGCCTGGTCCATCGAGAGGTTCGAGAACGGGTTGGTGATCACCGCCGAGTTCAGCTCTACCGCCGCGCCGGCGAATTCCGACAGAACCAGAACGCCATCGCCGTCGACCCGCGAGGCGACATATTCCTTGCACACAAGGTTCATCCCGTCGGCCAGCGGCGTGATCCAGGCAACGTCGGCGGCAAGGTAGTACTTGATCAGATCGTCGAACGGAATAGCGCGCGATATCAGCGTGATAGGCTGCCATTCCAATGTACCGAAGCGGCCGTTGATGCGCCCTGCGGTCTCTTCGATGCCGGCTTGGGTATCCTCGTAGGCGGTCATGTTGCGGTTCGCGCTGACCGAGACATGCATCAGCCGGACCTTGCCGATCAGCTGCGGGTTGGCTTCCAGAACACGCTCGAAACTCTGCAACTGCTCGACGCCGCCCTTGGTATAGTCGGTGCGCCCGACCGACAGGATCAGCTGCATGTCGCCCATCTCGCGGCGTACCTCTTCGGCGGCCGCGTCGCGCGCCCGCTCTTCGACGAAATCCGTGGCCACCCCAACCGCAGAGGCCGAGATCGCGATCTGCCGGCCATCGTATTCGATCAGCGTCGGCGCGCTGCGCTCGGACAGCGCGGTACCTTCCGACACAAGGTCGGGGTCGACATCGGCCCGCTCGATCCCGGTGACATCGAACAGGCTGCGCGCCACCGACAGGAAATTCGCCGCAGAGCGCGGGATGTGAAAGCCCACCACGTCGCAGGCCAGAAGGCTTTCGACGATCTCGCGCCGCCAGGGCAGCACGTTGAACATATCGGCGGCCGGGAACGGCGTGTGGTGGAAGAAAGAGATCACAAGATTGGGCCGAAGCTGCCGCAGATAGCCGGGCACCAGCCAAAGATTGTAGTCATGCACCCAAACGCGGGCCCCCTTGCTGGCCTCGCGGGCCGTAGCCTCGGCAAAGGCCCAGTTCACCTCGCGGAATGTCGGCCAATCCACCGGGTCGTAATTGTACTTTTCCTTGAAGCTGTGAAGGATCGGCCAGAACGCTTCCTTGGAAGAGATGTGATAAAAGCTGCTGACCTGCTCTTGGGTCAGCGGCAGGCGCGAGACCGCCTAGCTGCCATGCGCGTCCTCGATCTCGATCACCCGCTCGAAATCGGGATTGGCGGGATCGTCCGCCAGCTTCCACGCAATCCACGCGCCATGTTCGGCCTTGCCGAAAAAGCTTTTCAGCGTCGGCACGATCCCGTTGGGGCTCGCGTTTTCCTCAAAGACGGTTTTGCCGTTCTCCACGCCCTCTTCACAGGGTTGCCTGTGGTAGACGATGAGGAAGTCAGATGACATGGCTCACACCTTTGCTGGAAGAGGATGAAGGGACAAAGCCTCGATGGCCTCGAAGATACCTGCTGCGCCGACCGCGTTTGCGCGGTGCACGTGTGCGTGGCCGGCGTCAGGTACCCAGGCGGTGGCGGCTGATCTGCCGAAACATGCCGTCTGCGCCCTGGCCCGCGAGGACCAGGTCTTCGACGGCAAAGGGCTGCGGCAGGACGGGCGCAAACATCTCTGCCAGCGCGGCGCGGACCGGGCCCAGCTCTTGTGGTGGCACCGGCCCCGTCAGCGTCATGTGAAAACGAAACGCGCCCATCACATATGGATATCCCCAGCGGCGCAAAAGGCGATCCTGCTCGGGTGTCAGCGGGGCGGCGCGCCTGCGCGCAACCTCTGCCGCTGTGGACGGCGCGCGAAAGGCGTCAAGCCCCTCCACGATGCGGGCGGCCATCGTCGCAAGGCCGTGCTTGTCGCCGATGGGCCTCAGCGCCACGAAGCCCGACATCTCTGCCACCTCCAGACCCTCCAGCGCAATCGGCGCCAGATCGCGGCAAAGCGCGGACAGCGCGGCCTGCAGCTCGGCTTCGGACCTGCCCTGGGCCAGATGAAACGGCGGCTTGAGGGTGCCGTGAAGCCCGTATTTGCGCGGCGTCTGCGTCAGGGCACTTGCATCGAGGCCCGGCACCTCAGGCTGCGCGACCCGTCGGCCGGCGGCGAGATCCCAACCAAGCCAGGCCGCGCCCGTCTTTGCCAATCCGCCCCGAGGCGTGACATAGACCGCGTATCTGTCATACATATGCCTGCCTCGACCCGCCGGGGCGCTTTCAACCTGCGTGTGCCATTTGATGCCACAAGAGACCATTCTCGCCAATGCCAGGCTTGTGCTGCCGGATGAGGTCGTGCGGGGCGCGCTGTGCCTGCGCGATGGCCGGATCGCTGCGATCGACTGCGGCGGGTCGGTGCCCGCGGGCGCGACCGATTGCGCGGGCGACTATCTCGCCCCGGGGCTGATCGAGCTGCACACCGACAACCTTGAGCGGCACATGCGCCCGCGGCCAAAGGTGGACTGGCCGCAACGCGCCGCCATCGTCGCGCATGACCGCGAGCTTGCGGGCGCCGCGATCACCACCGTGTTCGATGCGATCCGGGTGGGCTCTATCGTCTCCGACGAGACCAAGCGCTTCGCCCGTTACGCCCGGCAAATGGCCGACGAGGTGCTGGCGATGCGCGCCTCGGGCGCCTTGAAGATCAGCCACCATATCCACCTGCGGGCCGAGATCTGCTCGGAGACCCTTATCGAAGAGCTGGACGAGTTCGGCCCGGGCGACAAGGTCGGTATCCTGTCGCTGATGGATCACACGCCCGGGCAACGCCAGTTCCGCGATTTGCAGCAATTCGAAGATTACGTCTGCGGCAAGAACGGGATATCGCGTGACGGGTTCGGCGACTACATCGCGTTTCTCTACGCGTTGAGGGACCGCGTCGGCGCGCGCCACGAAGCCGCAGCAGTGCAGGCCGCCCGGCGCTATGGCGCGACGCTGGCCAGCCACGATGACACGACCGCCGAGCAAGTCCGGCACAGTCACCGCCACGGGGTCGCCATCGCCGAGTTTCCCACCACCATGGAAGCGGCCGAGGCGTGCTTCGATGTCGGCATCGCCACCGTGATGGGCGCGCCCAACCTGGTGCGCGGCGGCTCGCATTCGGGCAATGTCGCGGCCGAGACGCTGGCGCAGAAAGGCCGTCTGGATATCCTGTCGTCCGACTACGTGCCGGCCGCGCTTTTGATGGGCGCGGTGCGGCTTGGCGCGCTTTGGGGCGATATGGCGCGCGGCATCGCCACGGTGACGGCCAACCCCGCGCGGCATGCCGGTCTGACGGACCGGGGCGTTCTGGCCGAGGGGACGCGCGCCGATCTTGCCCGCTTTTCGGTGTTAGATGGCGTTCCGGTGATCAACGCGGTGTGGTCGGAAGGCGAGCGCGTGGCCTAGGACACGGCGCTTTGCAGCCCGGCCCAGATCAGCCGCAGCGAGATCAGCACCAGCACGATGTTCAGCGCCGTCTTGAAGCCGGCATCGTTCATCCGGTTCAGAAGCTGGCGGCCCGCGATCGTCCCGGCCCCGCCGCTGAGGATCATCGCCAGGATGAACACGGCCCACTCGGAAAACGCGAAACCGAGGACCCCGAAGACGAAGACCTTCAGCATGTGCTGGATGGTCATCAGCGCGCCATGCGTTGCCACATGACTGTGGCGCGGCAGCGTCAGCGACTTGGTGAAGCTGGCCACGAAAAGTCCCGTCGCGCCGAAGAACATCGTCAGAAAGCTGGACACGGCGCCGGTCACAGCCGGCCAGCGGCGCAGCCAGCCGGGCGGGCGCGAGATCACCGTCCAGATCACGAAGGCGCCGACGCCGATCTGAACGACGGCGGGCGACAGCTCGACCACGACCAGCCCGCCAAGGATGCTGCCCAGGATGGACCCGCCGACGAAGGCCGGCAGGGCCTGCCAGAAGATGTGATTGAAAAGAAGCGCAACCCGGCCCGCGTTCGAGCCAAGCTGAATGACCCCGTGCACCGGGATCAGGGCCGCGGGCGGCACCAGGCTCGCCATGATCGCCAGCAGCAGCGCGCCGCCGCCGATACCCAACGCGACCGTGATGAACGAGGCGCCAAAGCTGGTCGCCAGAAGGACGCCGAAGACCAGCGCGTCCATGTCGCCGGGAAGGCTTGCCCAGATCCCGCTCACGCGCGCGCGCCTGCGGGCCCCGCCGGACAGGGCCCCGCCGGACAGGGCCGGATCGAAACCGGGCCGGGTGCGATGCGCGGCGGCACGTCAGTCCGCCTTGGGAACCGGCGGCGTGCCGTGGGTGTGAAAGCTTTCGATCGTCTTCAGCCCCCAGGCCTGGCCCTTCTTGCGCTCTGTCTCGGTCCAGACGACAGGCTCCCAGTCGGGCGCTAGGATCAGCCGCGCGCCGGCATTGGCCAGCTCCACCCGGTTGCCCGCAGGCTCCCAGACGTACAGAAAGAACGTGCCCTGGATGGCATGCTTGTGCGGCCCGGTTTCGATATGAACACCGTTTTCCAGGAAGATGTCGGCCGCGCGCAGGATATCCTCGCGCTGGTCAGTGGCGTAGGTGACGTGGTGCAGCCGCCCCTGCCCGCCGCCATGCTCTTCGGTGCAGGCCAGGTCATAGGTCTTGTTGTTGACCGTGAACCAGCAGCCGCCAATGCGGCCGTTGTCAAGCTGGATCATCTCGGTCACGCGGCTGCCAAGGCAGGTCTCCATGAAGCGGCGGAACTCGGACACGTCTTCGGACAGAAGGTTCAGATGATCGATCCGCCGCGGACAGGCGCCGGTGGCGTGAAACCTGCTGGCATTGTTCTTCAGCGCAGGGGCATCCTCGGGGCCCGGAGCGTAGCGGACCGTTTCCCAGTAGATTTCGAAGAGATGCCCGAACGGGTCTTCGAAGCGAAACGCCGCCCCGTGACCAAGATCGCCGTCGTCCCAGCCATGCACCTTGTAGCCAGAGCCCTCGATCGCCGCGACCCGCCGCTGCAGCGCCTCGGGCGAGGACGCGCGATACCCGATATGCCCGACGCCCGTGGTGTGGTGCCGGGTCAGTTTGAGGCTGTGGAACTCGTAGTCGTCCCAGGCGCGCAGATAGGCGCTGGTCTCGTCGCGTCCGCTGATCTTCAGCCCATAGACGCGGGTGAAAAAATCCAGGCTTTCTTCGAACTTGTCGGTGTAGACCTCGACATGCCCGAGATGTGCGATATCGCCCATGTAAGTCCCTCCTTTGTTTCCAACCCCGGCCGAAAACCTGGCCCGCACCCCGCGGCAGCCGCCAGGGCCCTAGCCAAACATCGTCTGCGGCAAAAACAGCGACAGCTTGGGAAAGGCGATCAGGATCGCCAGCGTCAGCAGCATCGCGATCCAGAACGGGATCACCCCGCGGAAAATGTCGCCAAGCGGCACGTCGCGCGCCACCGATTTCACGATAAAGACGTTGATGCCCACCGGCGGCGAGATCAGCCCCATCTCAAGCGTCAGCACGACCAGCACCCCGAACCAGATCGGATCGATACCAAGGCTCAGGATCACCGGAAAGAAGATCGGAAGGGTCAGCACCAGCATCGCGAAGCCTTCCAGGAAACAGCCCAGAACCATGTAGACCAGAAGGATCACGATCAGCGTTCCGATGACCGGCAGATCGAGCCCGATCAGCGCCTCGCCCACGGCCGTCGGCACATGGCTGAGCGCCAGGAAAGGGTTGATCATATGCGCCGCGATCAGGATCAGCATCACCGTCGCGGTGGTCACGACGCTGTCCCGGGCACTTGCGAAAAGCGCCGAAAAGCCCAGGGTGCGCGTGACAAAGCCGTAAAGGATCACCGATCCGGCGCCGACACCGGCCGCCTCGACCGGAGAGAAGAAGCCGCCATAGATGCCGCCGATGGTCAGCACGATCACCAGCAGGATGGGCAGCGCCCCGCCGACCGCGCGCACCTTCTCGCCGACGCCGGTTTTGGGGCCGCGCGGGCCGGCCTTCGGGCGCAGCCAGCAGATAAAAGAGACCGTCGCCACGAACATGGTCAGCAGCAAGAGCCCCGGAAGCACCCCGGCCAGAAAGAGCCGCCCGATACTTTGCTCGGTAAGAATGGCGAAGATCACGAACCCGGTGGAGGGCGGGATCAGGATGCCCAGCGTACCGCCCGCGGCCACAACGCCGGTGGACAGGCGCTTGTCGTAGTCAAAACGCTCCATCTGGGCGAGAGAGACCTTGCCCATGGTCAGGGCCGAGGCGACCGACGATCCCGACAGCGCGGCGAAGCCGCCGCAGCCGATCACCGTGGCCGATGCCAGACCGCCCCTGATGTGCCCGACGATCGCGTAGGCCGCATCGTAAAGCTGGCGGCTCATGCCGGTGGCGCTTGCCACGTTGCCCATAAGGATGAAAAGCGGAACGACGACAAGTTCCGGCGAAGAGGCAAGCGTGAAGCTTTCCGAAGCCAAAAGCCCCATCGCGGCGGCCCAGCCACTGACGATCCAGATGCCCAGGAACCCAACGAGGAACATCGCGAAGGCCACCGGGACGCGCAGCATCAGCAAGACAAGAAGAACACCAACGCCGATGACGCCGATCGTCTCAGAGCTCATTTGGCAGGTCCGATCTCTCGCCGCGAATATCGCGGCCGGTCATCGCCAGTTCGGCGGCGCGCAGCAAGAGGCCCATCGCCGTGACCAGCGAAAACCCGGCCAGCGCCCATTGGAACCAGGCCTTGGGCAGGTTGAGAAGATTGGTGTTGAGATTGAGCATGACCGATATTTTCGAACTGTCCCAGATCGCGTAGGCGATGAAGACGAAAATGACAGCGCCAAGCAGCGCCGACCCGATATCGATAAGCCGGTTGAGCGCGTCCGGAAAACGGCGCTCGAAGATATCCACCGCGATATGCCCGCCGGTGCGGTCACAAAGCGCCATGCCGCCAAAGACCACCAGCACCATCGTCATCGTGACCAGGTCCTGAGAGCCATAAAGCGGGCGTCCAAAGGCGCGGCCGATCACGTCGACCAGGATCACCGACACCTCGATGAAAAGGCCGATGGCACCAATAGTGGCGGACAGGCCGATCAGCCTGTCCGCAAGATTGCGTATCGCAATCACGTGTTACTCGCTGCGCATCGCAGCGACGGTGTCGGCGCCGCCGACGCTGTCGACATAGGCATCGGTCACTTCGGCCAGAGCCTCTGCAAAGGCCGCGATCTCGTCCTCGGTCAGATCGACGAAGGTGTTGTCGCCGGTGGCGCGTGCGGCCGCAACCGCGGCATTGGCGGTGGCGTTCCAGGCATCCTCTGCGCTTTTGGACAACGGCACGCCGCTGGCCGCATCGATCGCAGCGCGCTGGTCGTCGGGAAGCGCGTTGTAGCGCGCCTCGTTCAGGACCGCGTAGAACGACAGCCGGCCAAGGTTGGCGCCCATCGTGTAGCTGTTGGCAACCTCGTCAAGTTTGAAGTCCGACAAGGTGGACGAGCCGGTAATCACCCCGTCGATCAGCCCGGTCTGCAGCGAATTGTAGACCTCGTTGATCGGCATCTGCACCGGCGTTGCGCCCAATGCGACGGCGACCTCTGCTGCCGTTGCACCGGCAACCCGAACCTTCAGGCCGGCCAGATCTTCGGGCTTGCGGATCACGTGGTCCCGCATGATGAAAATGTTGGGCTCGGATGTCCACAGCGCAACCGGAACGGTGCCCGGGAATTCATCGGCCAAGTGGTCCGAATAGGCGCGCCACAGCGCCTCGTAGCCCGGCATGTCAAGCGGCAGCGCGTTGGGCAGCTCGGCAATCATGGTCTGCCGAAACTGCGACGAGGTATAGCCCGGCAGGCCCCAGCCGATATCGGCCACGCCCTGAAACACGCGGACATACTGCTCGACCGGGCCTGCGCCCAGCTCGCCGCCATGATAGCCGCGCACGGTCAGCGCGCCATCGGTGGCGCCCGACAGATCGGCATTCATCTTTTCGATCACCGATGCGTTGATGGTGTGAAACGGCGGCGTGAAGTTGGCAAAGCTCAGCTCATCGGCCTGTGCCGCGCCAACGCAAAGCCCGCCCGCGATCGCGGCCGCAGCCAGGATGTTTTTCTGGATTGTCATTACGGTGTCCTCCCAAGACATTCTTCGTCACTTTGTTCTCTTCGTCGCTCTTTTGGCCCTCGCGGACGGCGACCGCCCGCGGAGCCTACCTTAAACCTCATGCGCTCTTGGTGCGCCAGCTATCAGCGTAATTTTCGCGCGCCTCGCTTGCATAAGGGGTCTGCGATACGCGCACGCGGATCTCTGCTTGGCGGTGCCGTTCGGTCGAGGTCTTCTGCGTCTCTTCCGGCTCGCCCCAGCGCAGGGTCAGAACATCGCCCACCTCGACGCTGCTGTCCACGACCCCAAGCGACAGCACACAGCGCTCGTTGAAGCTGTAGCCGTTGAACATCGACATCCCGACCATATTGTCGCCGTCCATCACCATGTCGGCGCTGGACGAGGCATAGTTCGGCTGCGGGAAATCGATCCACTTGTAGGGCGTGCCCTCTTCAAAGCCGGACGAGATCACCTTCAGCACGTCTTCGCGGTTCCACTCGAAGGTGACCTTCTTGCGGTTGTTCGCGCCCTTGAGCGTGTCCAGAGCCGATTTGCCAATGAAATCGTCCTTTTTCCAGCCGATGTAGAAACCGTAGCCCAACTCGAAGGGATTGACATAGTAATTCTCGATATCGTCCGACACGAAGCTGCCGCCGATCGAGCCCGCGGCTTCGTAGGCATCGGCGCCCAGCCAGTCGCGGTAGTCCTGCATCATGCCATCGCCGGTGTAGATGCCGGGCAGCGGCGACGGGATCCAGCCGGATTCGAGCGTATTCGTCGAATAGGCGCGGCTGCCGACCTGGCGAAGATCGATACCAAGATCGCGCGCGGCCTGAAGGATGGTGCTCTGCACATAGTGCTTGTCGGCGTAGGGCCCCCAGATCTCGAGCCCCGGCGCGCCGGCCATGCCGTGGCGCAGCGCCTGGACCCGGCGGCCTCCGACATTGATCCAGTCGACATGGAAGAACTTGATGTCCGGCACCGGCCCGCCATTGATCTTGTCGAAGATCTTCGGCGCGTCCGGCCCCTGAATCTGAAAGCGATAATGCGTGCGCAGCACGCGCTCGCCGTCGGGACGCGAATCCGAGCGCGGATCGTGAAAGAGCCGGACCTTCCAATTGCCCACCGCGGCGTGGAACTTGGTCCAGTTGGCGGTCGGCGCACGGCCGACAAGAATGAACTTGTCGGCCCGCTCGCGGAAGATGATCATGTCGCCGATCACGTGACCGGCCGGCGTGACGGGCACGAAATGCTTGGCGCGGCTCAGTTCGAAATTGCCAAAGCTGTTGATCCCGACATGGCTCAGGAACGCTTCGGCGTCCGGACCCTCGACGACCAACTCGTCCATGTGGTGCGTCTGATCGAACAGAACCGCGCTGTCGCGCCAGGCGCGCTGCTCGTCGCGCCAGTTGGTGTACTCGGGCGCCACAACCGGGTAGACATACATCCCGATCCGGCTGTTGCGCAGCATCTCCACCGCGTTCTTGTGCTCTTTCATCACGTCGCTCAGGCTTGGCATCGTCGGTCTCCTCCGTAGGTTTTCGCGTTTGGGCGTCTGTTGCTCAGCCCTGCATCAGAGCAAGTCCGGGGACCTGTTCGGCAAGGCGGGGTCGTTCGTTCAGGATGTATTCAAGGTTGACCCGCGCGATGCGCGCGTGCTCGCGGGTCAGTGCTTCGGCGCGGGCGCCCTCGCGGGCCTCGATCGCCTCGAAGATGCTGCGATGCTGGGCTTGTGCGACGCGCAGGTTCTCGCGGAAGTCCGGGATCAACTCGTGGCCCTGCAGGAACGCGCTGGGCGAGGCGGCGGGCAGCTGGTTGGCGCGGTCGACCTCGCGGGCGATCACCGCCGATCCGGCCAGCCCCGCCAGAAGGTCATGGAAGCGCTGATTGAGCCGGACGTAAGCGCGCAACTCGAAACCGTCGGGCCGGATCGCTTCATCAAGTTCGTCCAGTACGTTCCTGATCTGATGCGCTTTTTCGGGAACCACCCCACGCTCGGCCGCCAGCCGTGCCGCGGTGCCTTCCAAAACGCCGCGCAGCTCGATTGCATCGATGATGTCGTCACGGGTGAAACGGGCGATCCGGCAACCGCCGGTCTCCATCCGCTCCAGAAGGCCTTCGCTGACCAGCCGGTCCATCGCCTGGCGAAGCGGTGTGCGCGACAGGCCGAGGCGCTCTGAAATGGCGGTCTCGGCTAGGCGGTCTCCGGCCTCGAAGGTGCCGCTCAGGATCAACGAGCGCAGCTCGTTGAGCGCCCGCACGACTTGAGAGCTTCGCTCTTGGCGGTCCATGCACCCTCCCCAAGCGCTGGCTGGAAACCATGTATATTGTATACAATTTTCTGTCAATACTGAAGATCAACGCGCCTTATGCAGCTTTCAAAGCCACTAATGTATACACCTTTGGCATTGCCATTGCCCTCGATTGCTGGCAGAGAACGCGCCGTGCGGCATTCTGGAACGGGCTATGGATGAGGGTCTGATCGCTGCGGCCATCGCCTTCGCGCTGGGCGGCATTCTGAAAGGCGCGATCGGTGCCGGCACGCCGGTGATCGCGGTGCCGATCCTGTCGATCTACTATGGTGTGCCCTTCGCGGTCGCGGTCTTCACCTTCCCGGCGCTTTTGTCGAACATCTGGCAGGCCTGGGCCTATCGCAGCCAGCTTCTGCCCCGCAGCTTCGTTCTGTCCCTGGTTTTCAGCGCAGGGGCCGGAACCGCTGCGGGATCGGTGCTGCTGGCAGCCCTGCCCTCGCCGGCACTGATGCTAAGCGTCGCGGTCACCACCTTCGCCTATGTCGGCTTTCGCATCGCCAAGCCGGACTGGAGCCTTAACGCAGCGCTGGCCGCGCGGATCGCCCTGCCCGTCGGCTTCGCCTCGGGGCTGCTGCAGGGCGCGGCCGGGATCTCGGCGCCGGTCTCGGTGACGTTTCTCAACGCCATGCGCCTGCCGCGCGAGGCGTTCATCGGCACCATATCGGTGTTCTTCCTGTCGATGACGATGGTGCAGATACCGGCGCTTTGGGGGCTGGGTCTTCTGACGCCGGACCGGGTCGGTCTCAGCCTTCTGGCCTGCATACCCATGTTCGGAGCGATGCCGGTCGGCGCCTGGCTGGCCCGCCATATCCGCCGTGACGTCTTTGACCGCATCGTCATGGGCCTTTTGGTGATCATCGCGCTGCGCCTCACCTTGTCGGCGCTTGCCGGCTGAGCCGCCCTAGCCGCCGGCGGCCTTGAAATCGGCCAGAACGCGCCGGGCGGCGGCGCAGACCGGATCATGGGTTTCCTTCAGGATCTGCACCCGGTCGAACCGCTCTGGATCGCGCGCCACCGCGTCGCGCAGCGCCGCGCCGAAGGCCATCCGCAACTCGGTTCCGATGTTGAACTTGCAGACCTTAGAGCCTTGCGCCAAGGCCCGGCGCTGCGCCACCGGCACGCCAGAGCCGCCATGGATCACCAGCGGCACTTCGGTCACGGCCTCGATGGCGCGGATGCGCGCCTCGTCGAGCCCGGCTTGCCTGTCCTGCTGCAGATGCACGTTGCCGACCGAGATCGCCATCGCGTCCACCCCGGTCTGCCGCGCGAACTGCGCCGCTTCGCCCGTATCCGTTCCCGCAGAACCCTCGCCGCCCGAATAGCCGACAAACCCGATCTCGCCTTCGCAGGAAATACCGGCGCCGTGCGCCATCTCGGCGATCGCCGCGGTCTCGTCGATATTCTGCGCCAGGGGCTTGCGCGAGCCGTCGAACATCAGCGAGGTGAAGCCGGCCTCCAGCGCCTCGCGGCATTCGTCCATCGTGTAGCCGTGATCGAGATGCGCCACGACCGGAACGCCCGCGCCCTCGGCAAGATGGCGGAACATGTGGCCCAGGATCGGCAGCGGCGTGTGCGCGCGGCAGGACGGTCCGGCCTGCAGGATCACCGGCACGCCTTCGGCTTCGGCTGCGGCCACATAGGCGCGCATATCCTCCCAGCCCAGCGTCACCAGGCCGGCCACCGCATAGCCGCCCGTCATTGCCGGCTGCAGCACCTCTGACAGCGTTGCGAGGGTCATTTGAACTTTGCCACCATGTCCTTGATGCCGGGGATCGTCTCGACCTGGTAGGCATGGGTGGGCTGGAAATACTGCACCAAGGAGCGCTGGCTCAGCCCGCCCAGGATGGTGAAGTAGTACATCTCGTAGCCGGGCAGCACGCAGCAGGGGTGATAGCCGTTGTCGATGCAAATCGTGGAGCCGTCGACGATGTGATAGGCGTCTCCCGGCGTGTTGTCCTCGCGCTGAAGCATCTGCAGCCCCGAGCCCCAGTTCGGCCGGAAACGGAAATTGTAGGTCTCGTCGTGCCGGGTCTCGTCCGGCAGGCGGTCGGTGTCGTGCTTGTGGCTGGGAAACCCCGACCAGCCGCCCGCGCCCACGGTATACAGCTCTGACACCAGCAGCCGGCCGACCTTGCCGTGCTGCTTCTGGCCCAGGATGTGCTTGATCTTGCGATGCGTCATGGTGTCGTCCGAGCCGTATTGCACCAGGTCGATCCCATCGGCCCTGACGTCGAAGGGCTCCAGCACCTTGTCGTATTTGGCGCCGGCAATGAAAGTCTCGGTCTCATCGGACACGCAGCTTAGCGTGACCTTGGCGCCGGTGGGTGCGTAGACGCCCTCGGGCTCGCCGTCCCAGACATCCTCGCCGCGGTTTCCGACGGCGTCGAAGCGAACGCCCTCGATCTCGACATCGACGGTTCCGGTCGCGGGCACGATGCAGGTTTCATATCCCTGCACCTGGTACTCGAACACATCGCCCTTCTTCATCTTGACGATGTTGAAATAATTCAGCGGAACAACGCTGCTCCCTGCATCGACAATGGGCACGTTCTGGTTGTCAAACGGGGCGATATGCATGGGCTTCCCTTTCAGGTTTGCGCCGGTTGAACGCCGGCGCCGGGGTTCAGGCTGGCACCGGGGTCAGGCGGACGTCGGGCCGGGATGCGCGGCGATGAAGGCTTCAAGCTCGGCGCTGCCGGGCATCGCCGGCGCGCATCCCGGCTTGGCCACGACGATAGAGGCGCAGGCCGACCCGCGCATGACAGCCTCGCGCAGCGGGCGCCCCTCGGCAAGACTGGCGAGGAACCCGGCCATGAAGCTGTCGCCGGCCCCGGTGGGCTTCAGCGCCTCGACCGGGTAGATCCCGGTGCGCTCTTGCTGGCCGTCCGAGAAGGTGACCGCGCCGCCGGGGCCCATCTTGTAGACGACGATCGCGGCGCTCTTGTCGGCCAGATCGCGCGCCATATCGAGCCCTTTGGCCGCATCGCCCGCCATGAAACCGAATTCCTCGTCGTTGCCGACGATCACATCCGACAGCGCGCCGGCCCGCGACAGCACGTCTTCGGCGACCTCGGCCGAGGGCCAGCTATAGGGGCGGTAATCCACGTCGAAGATGATCGGCAGGCCGGCGGCGCGGGCCAGCGTGAAGGCGCGGAAGGACGCGCTGCGCGAGGGCTCGGCGGCAAAGACGGTGCCGGCGGTGATCAGCGCACCGTACTGGCTGTAGTCGATTGCCTCGACATCTTCGACGCTCATCTGGAAATCGGCGGCGTTGTTGCGGTAGATCACGCTTTGGTGCTCGTCGAGCCGGGTCTCGTAGACCGCAAGCGAGGTGCGGAATTCGCCGGTGATGCGTTTCACATGGGCGCGGCCGACCCCGTAGCGATCAAGCTGGTTCAGGCAGTACCACCCGACCGCATCATCCGACACGCTGGTGACCAGCGCTGCCGCGCAGCCAAGCTTTACCAGCCCCGCCGCAATGTTCGCGCTGCTGCCCCCCATGCCGACCATCATTGCGCTGGCGTCGGCGGTGCGCGTGCCCGGCGGGTCGGGCGACAGGTCCATCCCGACCCGCCCGATCACCAGGAAATTGCGCTTGGAGATGCCGTCCAGGACCATCAGACGCCCTTCCGCTGGCGCGCCCGCGTGCTTTCCTGGTCGAGATGCGCTTCACGAACCCGCTTGCTGCCCGTGACATGCGGCGTGCCGACCTCCCACCAGGTATGGCCCTGCTGGGTCCAACCTTCATAGGCGTCCACGAGCATGCAGATCACGTAGGTCTTGTCCGATGCCTTGGCACGCCCGAACGCCTGCGCCAGCTCTGCCGGGCCCGATACCGTCTCGGCATCCGCCCCCATGGCGCGGGCATGGGCTTCGAAGTCGACCGCGAAGGTCTCGGGGATCGTCGGGCAGTCCTTGAGAAGGTTGTTGAAGCTTTCGTTGCCGGTGTTGTTCTGCAGCTTGTTGATGACCGCGAACCCGCCATTGTCGAGCACCAGAACAATCAGCTTCTTGGCGCTGAGCACCGACGAATAGATGTCGGAGTTCAGCATCAGGTAAGACCCGTCCCCGGTAAAGACGATGGTGTCGCGGTCCGGCTCGCGCTGGGACTGCGCGATGCGGGCGCCCCAGCCGCCAGAGATCTCATAGCCCATGCAGGAAAAGCCGAACTCCACATCGACCGTGCCGATATCGAGCGTGCGCCAGTTGGCGGTCACCTCGGCCGGCAGGCCGCCCGCCGCCGCAACCACCCGGTCGCGCGGATCGCACAGCGCATTGACCACGCCGATCGCCTGCGCATAAGAGTTCGGGCGGTTGTCGCCGTACGCGACGTTCTCGGCCACGTATGCGTCCCAGCTTTTGCGCTCGGCCTGCGCGCCGCGCACCCAGTCCACCGGCGCCTGGTAGCCCGAGACCGCTGCATCAAGCGCCGAGAGCCCCAGCTTTGCGTCCCCCACGACCGGCAGCGACATGTGTTTGCCGGCATCGTGCCGGGCGGCGTTGAGCGACACGAACCGCGCCTCCTTGGAAAACGCCGTCCACGAGCCGGTGGTGAAATCCTGAAGCCGCGTGCCCACGGCGACGATCACGTCCGCCTTTTCGGCAATCGCGTTGGCGCTGTCAGAGCCGGTCACGCCCACCGGGCCGATATTCAGCGGATGCGTGGCCAGCATGTTCGCCCGGCCGGCAATGGTCTCGGCCACCGGGATCTGGTGGGTTTCGGCGAATTTCGTCAGCGCGTCCACGGCGCCGGAATACTGCACCCCGCCGCCGGCGATGATCATCGGGCGCTCGGCGCCTTTCAGAAGTGCCGCGGCATCGGCGATCTCGGCCGCATCGGGCGCCTGGCGACGGATGCGGTGAACCCTTTTGGCAAAGAACGCCTCGGGGTAGTCATATCTCCAGCCCTGGACATCCTGCGGCAATCCCAGGAAAGCCGGCCCGCAATCGGCGGGATCGAGCATCGTCGCAATCGCGTTCGGCAGCGACTGGATCACCTGCGCGGGATGCGTGATGCGGTCCCAGTACCGCGTGACCGCCTTGAAGGCATCGTTCACGCCGAAGGTGGGATCGCCGAAATGCTCAAGCTGCTGCAGCACCGGATCGGGCAGCCGGGTGATGAAGGTATCGCCGCAGAGCATCAGCATCGGCAGGCGGTTGGCATGAGCCAGCGCCGAGGCGGTCAGAAGGTTCGCGGTCCCCGGCCCCGCGCTTGCGGTGCAGAACATGAAGCGCTGCCGCAGCCACTGCTTGGCATAGGCCGCGGCGGCAAAGCCCATGCTCTGCTCGTTCTGTCCGCGATACAGCGGCAGCGCGTCCTGCGCGCCGTACAGCGCCTCGCCAAGGCAGGTCACATTGCCATGGCCGAAAATTCCGAACCCGCCGCCACACAGACGCCGCTCTTCGCCGTCCACCTCGATATACTGGTTTTCCAGCCACCGGACGATCGCCTGCGCCGTGGTCAGCTGGATCATATCTGCGCTCATACCAGGTCTCCTTGCATCTGCCGGCTTCGAAAAATGGTCCGCGCACAATTCCCCTTGCACGAGGCCGATTCCAAAGTTACAGATTTTGCAACCGGTTGCAAACGCAATCTGGATGCCGCACCACCAGGGAGAGTTGGATGCCAGACGTCGGGATCGGAATCGTAGGTGGCGGCTACATGGGAAAGGCCCATGCCGTGGCCATGTCGGCGGTCGGCGCGGTCTTTGAAACCGCCCTGCGCCCCCGGCTGGAAATGGTCGCGGCCACCAGCGCCGAGAACGCCGAGCGCTACCGGCGGAATTTTGGCTTTGCCCGCGCCACGGCGGACTGGCAACAGCTTGTGGCCGACCCGCGCGTCGAGGCGGTGATCATCGCCTCGCCCCAGGACACCCACCGCGCCATTGCCGAGGCCGCGATCGCCCTTGGCAAGCCGGTCCTGTGCGAAAAGCCGCTGGCCGACACGATCGAGGACGCCCGCGCGATGGTCGACGCCGCCGAAGCCGCCGGCGTGCCCAACATGACCGCTTTCAACTATATCCGCACCCCGGCCAGCCAGTTCGCCCGGAAGCTTCTGGCCGACGGTGCGATCGGCGATCTGACCTATTTTCGCGGCGAGCATACCGAGGATTTCCTGGCCGACCCCAGCATGCCCTTCAACTGGCGCTGCGAAGGTGCGGCCAACGGCAACCTGGGCGATCTTGCCCCGCACCCGATCAATGCCGCGCTGGCCTTGATGGGCCCGATCACCAAGGTAATGGCCGAGGTCGAATGCGTGCACCGAGAGCGCCCCGGCGGCACCGTCACCAATGACGACCACGCCCAGATCATATGCCGCTTCGAAAGCGGCGTGATGGGGCATATCTACTCCAGCCGCATCGCGACCGGGCGCAAGATGGGCTACGCCTACGAGGTGCACGGCACGAAGGGCGCGATCCGTTTCGACCAGGAAGACCAGAACGCCATCTGGCTTTACCGCGCCGAGGGCCCCGAGGCAGAGCGCGGCTTTCGCAAGATCCTCACCGGCCCGGCGCATCCCGACTACCTGCCCTTCTGCCAGGGCCCCGGTCACGGCACCGGCTACCAGGACACCATCATCATCGAGGCGCGTGACTTTCTGACCGCGATAGAGACGGGCGAGGCGATCTGGCCCACCTTCCGCGACGGCCTGGCGGTGGCCGAAGTGACGGAGGCCGTTGCCAAAGCGTCCAATACCGGGCAATGGACGCCCGTGCGGCAGGTATAGCCGAAAGCGGGAAGGAGAAACGACGTGTCGATCCGGATTGGCAATGCGCCCTGTTCGTGGGGTGTCGAGTTTGCGGGCGATCCGCGCAACCCGCCGTGGCGCACGGTGCTGAAGGAATGCGCCGAGGCGGGCTATAAGGGCATCGAGCTTGGCCCCGTCGGTTTCATGCCCGAAGATCCCGCAGAGCTTGGCGACGCGCTTGCGGACGAAGGGCTGACGCTTATCGGCGGCGTGGTGTTCCGGCCGTTTCATGACCCGGCGCAATGGGACGATGTGATGGACGGGGCAAAACGCACCTGCGCGGCGCTGAAGGCGCATGGCGCGCGCCATTTCGTGATCATCGATTCCATCTCGCCGCGCCGCGCGCCCACCGCCGGGCGGGCCGCCGAGGCAGAACAGATGGACCTGGCCGAATGGGCCGCCTACCGCGACCGGATCGTCACCATCGCGCGCATGGGCGCCGAAGACTACGGGCTGATCCCCGAACTTCACCCCCATGCCGGCGGTTTCATGGATTTCGAGCCCGAGGTCGAGCGTATCCTGGCCGAGGTCGATCCCAGCACGCTGAAGCTTTGCATCGACACCGGCCATTGTACCTATGCCGGTTTCGATCCCGTCGCCTTCATGAAACGGCACATGGACCGCATCACCTATGTCCATTTCAAGACCACCGATGCCCAGGTGAAGGCGGACGCCATTGCCAGGCGCACCGGTTTCTACGACGCCTGCGGTCAGGGGATCTTCTGCAATCTTGCGGATGGCGAAGTCGATTTCCCGGCGGTGCGCGATCTGCTTTTGAAGTCCGGCTATGAAGGCTGGTGCACGGTCGAGCAGGACTGCGACCCGACGCTCGATGTCTCGCCCGTCGGCGATGCCCGCGCCAACCGGGAATACCTGGAATCCATCGGTTTCACCTGACAAACCAGCCTCGCCCAAAAGGAGCGCACCCGAAATGACGAAACTGAAATGGGGTATGGTCGGCGGCGGCGAAGGCAGCCAGATCGGACCGGCGCACCGGCTGGGCGCGGGGCTTGACGGCGCGTTCGAATTCGCCGCGGGCGCGCTTGATCACCGCGCCGAGGCGGGCCGTGCCTACGGCCAGCGGCTGGGCCTTGCGCCGGACCGCGCCTATGGCGACTGGCGCGAGATGCTGGACGCTGAGAAGACCCGCGACGATCGGATCGACCTGGTGACGGTCGCCACCCCGAACGCGACCCATTACGAAATCACCCGGGCCTTCCTTGAGGCCGGCTTTCACGTCCTGTGCGAAAAGCCGATGACGATGACCACCGAGGAAGGCGAAGAGATCGTGAAGATCGCGCAGAGCGCGGGCCGGATCTGCGCGGTCAACTACGGCTATACCGGCTACGCGCTGGTGCGCCACATGCGCGCGATGGTGGCGCGCGGCGATCTGGGCGCGATCCGGCTGGTGAAGGCCGAGTTCGCGCACGGCCACCACGCCGACGCCGCCGACGCCGACAACCCGCGGGTGCGCTGGCGCTACGATCCCGCGCAGGCGGGCGTTTCGGCCCAGTTCGCCGATTGCGGCATCCACGCGCTGCACATGGCCAGCTTCGTCACAGGCCAAGAGGTCACGAGGCTCTCGGCAGATACCGTAAGCTGCATTCCCAGCCGCACGCTGGAAGACGACGCGATGGTGAATTTCCGCATGGATGGCGGCGCGGTCGGGCGGCTTTGGACCTCGTCGGTCGCCATCGGCCGTCAGCACGGTCTGACCTTGCAGGTCTTCGGCGAGAAGGGTGGCCTGCGCTGGGCGCAGGAACACCCCAACCAGCTCTACTGGATGCCGCTGGGCGAGCGGCTTCAGGTGATCGAGCGCGGCGAGGCAGATCTCAGCCCCGCGGCGGACCGCGCCAGCCGCGTCACCATCGGCCATGCCGAGGGCATGCCGTTGGCTTTTGCCAATATTTACAGCGATCTGGCCGAGGCAATTCATGCGGCAAAGGCCGGGCGGGCGATCGATCCGGCCGCCGATCTCTACCCGCGGGCCGAGGACGGTCTGCGCTCGATGGCCGCCGTCTTCGCGGTCGCCGAAAGCGGCAAGGCGGATGGCAAATGGGTGGATGCGCGGCCGCAGATGTTCCGCTGAGGCCGCGGCAGCGCGGCGCTAGCGCGGCAACGGCTTCAGCGTGCTGCGCTCGACAACCTCGCAGGGGAAGATCCGCGCCTCGGGCGCGCGGTCGGGCGCGTCCAGCATCGCGACCATCTCTTCGATGGACGCGGTGACGATCTGCGCGATCGGCTGGCGGATCGTGGTCAGGCCGATATTCTCCCAGCCGGCCATCTCCATGTCATTGAGGCCGATGATCCCGACGTCTTCTGGCACTTTCAGGCCGCGGTCGCGCACCGCGCTCAGCGCGCCGATGGACAAGACGTCGTCACCGCAGAAATAGGCCTCGGCCGGCGCGCCGGTCTCCAGAAGCCGCAGCATCTCGGCGCGGCCGGCATCGAAGGAATAGGCGGCGGCAAAGGAATGGCTGGCGCTGGTGCCCGGGTGCGCTTCCAGCTCTGCCAGAAATCCCGCCAGGCGATCCTGCGTCGAGGTCGCGTCGGGCGGCCCGCCAAGGAACGCCAGCCGCCGGTAGCCGCGCCGGACCAGCGCCCGCGCCGCCATACGCCCGCATTCGATATTGTCGATGCCCACCACGTGCACCAGCGGCGCGGCCGAGTGGCGGCCAAAGCTGTGCACGACCGGCACGCCGGCATCCCGGAACGCCTTGGCAAAGCTGGGCGGCAGGGTCGACGAGGCCACCACCACCCCGTCCACCGAATATTGCCGCAACTTCTGAACCGAGCTGGCCGGGTCGGTTTCGTCACTGAGGTTGACCAGCAACGGCCGCAGCCCCCGGTCCTGCAAACCGCGGGTGAAAAGGTCGAAAACCTCCAGAAAGAACGGGTTGCGGAAATTATTGGAGACAAGGCCGATCAGCTTGGTGCGCCCGGTGGTCAGCGACGAGGCCAGCGCGTTGGGGTGATAGCCCAGCTCGCGCGCCGCCGTCTCGACCTTGCGGCGCATCTTGACCGAGACCGACGCGCCGTCGGTGAAGGTGCGCGAGACGGCAGAGCGAGAGACGCCCGCGCGCTCGGCGACATCTTTCAGGGTCGGCGCCACGGCCGCTCCTCGCATTGGCCGGCCCATACCGCCCTGCCCCGTGCAGCCGCCGGACGGGGCACGGCGTTTGGCGCAAGCACCAGGTCGATATCGCCAGCCGGTCTCAAATCGAGCCGCCCTCGACCATGAAATTGTTGGCGCTGCACATCGCCGCATCGTCCGAGGCGAGAAACAACACCATCCGGGCGACATAGACCGGGTCGATCGGATCGGGCAGGCACTGGCGATCCACCTGCTTGGCCAGCGCTTCCGGCGTCACCCAAAGATCCTTTTGCCGCTGGGTCATGATCCAGCCCGGCACCACCGCGTTCACCCGGATCCGGTCCTTGCCCAGCTCGCGCGCCATCGTGCGGGTCAGACCGTGCACCGCCGATTTCGCCGTCGCATAGGCGGGAAATCCGCTGCCCGCCTCCCACCAGGAGTTCGAGCCGATGTTGATGATCGACCCGCCGCCCGCCGCGATCATGCCGGGCGCAACGGCCTGGATGGTGAAGAACATGTGGCGCAGGTTCGTGGCCATCCGTTCGTCCCAGTACTCGGCGGTGACCTCGCGCCAGTCGTGGCGGTCATCGCTGGCGGCGTTGTTGACCAGAACCTCGGCCGGCCCAAGGGTTTCAGCCAGCCGCCCGATGGCCGCGCCCAGCGCCGCGATGTCGCGCAGATCGCAGACCTCCAGCGCGTGCGTGCCCTGCAGCCCTGCCAGCAACTCGTTTGCAGTCCCCTCGTCGATGTCGATCATGCCGACCTGCGCGCCCTCGGCGGCAAAGGCCTTCACGATCTCGGCGCCGATACCAGAGGCGCCCCCCGTGATCAGAACGGTTTTTCCTTTGAGACCGGGATACTTGGCGAAGCTTGTCATCGAGCAGGTTTTCCTTTCGTGCCATGAGGTGGACGCATCGCGGCTGCGTTCCGCCGCGTCTTGTCCTGCCGGTCCGCCGCCAGCAACGCGCGGCCCCGCGCCAAGCGCAGCGACGGGCCCAGCCCCAAACCTGCGCAAACTACCGTCCGGGATCAAGGCATTTTTGAAACCGGTTGCAAAAGAAGATGCCGTTGTGATGCCCCGGCAGGGTCAGGCGCGTGAAGGCTGCTTCAGCTTGGCGGCAAGCCGCGACAGCATCGCGTCGCACGCGGCAAGCTGATCCAGCGCCAGGAACTCATCGGGTTTGTGCGCCTGCACGATCGAGCCCGGCCCGCACACGACCACCTGCGTGCCCAGCGACTGGAAAAGCCCCGCCTCGGTCCCGAACGCCACAAGATCGGCCGCGTTCGCGCCGGTCAGTTCGGCCACCAGCTCGCGCGCCTTGTTGTGCGGCTCAGGGATCAGTCCGGCCACCTCGCCGATGGTCTCCAGTTCGATCGAAGCGGCAGGGTCCACCGCATGCATCGCCGGCAGCAGCGTCTCGCGGCAAAAGGCCGCCAGCGCGTCCTTGACGAACGCGGCATCGGCATCCTGGACCGGCCGCATCTCCCAATCGATCTCGGCGCGCCCGGCGATCACGTTATGCGCAACGCCGCCGCTGATGCGCCCGACATTGATCGTGGTCCAGGGCGGCTGGAACTTGCTGGCGGGCGGCACGCGGATCTTGAGATCTTCGCGCAGCTCCAAAAGCCGCGCCACGTAGCGTGCGGCATATTCGGCGGCGTTCACGCCCGCATCGGGGGCCGAACCGTGGCCCTCGAGCCCCTTGAACCGCGTTGAGTATTCAAAACAGCCCTTGTGGCCCTCGATGATCCGCATCTCGGTCGGCTCGCCGACGATGGCGATATCGGGCGCGATGTCGAGCCGGCGCAGCTCTTGCACAAGGTCGGTCGCACCAAGGCATCCGGTCTCTTCATCATGGGTGAAGGCCAGGTGCAGGGGCCGCGTCAGCTTTGCCGGATCCAGCGCCTCGACCATCGCAAGCGCCGAGGCGATGAAGCCCTTCATATCGCAGGTGCCCCGCCCGAAGGCCGCGCCATCCCGCACCTGCATCGCGAACGGATCACTGGTCCAGGCCTGATCGGCAACCGGAACCACGTCGGTATGACCCGACAGAAGAATGCCGCCCTCGGTGTCCGGCCCCAGCGTCGCAAAGAGGTTCGCCTTGGCGCCGCTTGCATCCGAGAACCGGCGCAGAACCGCGCCCTTGGCAGCCAGCCGGCGCTCCAGGTAGTCGATCATCTCCAGATTGCTGTCGGTCGAGATCGTCGGAAAGGCGATGAGATCGCCAAGGATATCCAGCGCGGCGCTCACGAGATCACGTAAAGCTCGCGCGGGCGATCACAGAAGCATTCGGCCGGCCCGCTTTCACCGATCAGTATGCTTTCGGTGATCTCCAGCCCCCAGTCGTCCATCCAGAGGCCCGGCATGAAATGGAAGGTCATCCCCGGCTCGAGCACGGTTTCGTCTTCGTCGCGCAAGGACGCGGTGCGCTCGCCCCAGTCCGGCGGGTAGGACAGCCCGATCGCGTAGCCGCAGCGCGCGCCGCGCTCGATGCCGGCAGCCTCCAGCGGCGCGGCCAGCGCCCGCGCGATATCGCGGGTCTGGTTGCCCGGCCGCGCCGCCTCAAGCCCCGCTTCCAGCCCTTCGACAAGCGCCGCCTCGGCGCGGCGCAGGAAATCCGGCGGGCGGCCCAGAAACACGGTGCGGCAGAACGGGACGTGATAGCGGCGATAGCAGCCGGCAAGTTCAAAGAACGTGGCCTCGCCGGTCTGGAACGGCCGCCCGTCCCACGTCAGGTGCGGCGCCGCGGCGTCCGACCCGCTTGGCAAGAGCGGCACGATGGCAGGATAATCGCCCCAGTCGTCCTCCACGCCGCGAATGAGATCGCCGTAGATCTCGGCCACAAGATCGTTCTTGCGCACGCCCGGCCGAGCTCGCGCCACCACCCCGTCGATGGCCGTCTCGGCGATCCGCGCCGCCTTGCGCATCAGCGCGATCTCTTCGCCTGACTTGATCAGCCGCTGCCAGTTGACCAGCGCGGTCGCGTCCGCGAACCGGGCCAGTGGCAGGCCGGTCTGCAGTTCGGCAAAGGCGCGGGCCGAGAAATAGTAATTGTCCATCTCGACCCCGATGCGCGCACTGCCATGTCCCAACTCGGCCAGGATCCGCGACAGATCCTGCATCGGGTGGCGCACCGACGATTGAACGAAATGGTCGGCATAGCCGTGGATGCGCGCGCGCTCCATCCAGACCGTGCGCAGCGCGCCGTTGGCATCCTGGCGCCGCCCCCACCAGACCGGGTCGGCATCGTGAAAGACCAAAACCCCCTGGTGCACGTAAAACGACCAGCCGTCATAGCCGGTGATCCACGCCATGTTCGACGGATCAGAGCAAAACAGCACCTCGATCCCCGCATCCGCCATCGCCGCGCGCACCTTGGCCAGGCGCCTTTGAAATTCGGCGGACGAAAAGGCGGGGTCTGGATTGCTCATCGGTCTGCGCGTCCTTTGTCTGCAGGCCCGGCCCGCACGCGATTGACAAGCGCGAAGCCTCTGGTGTCAGGTGCCATGCAAGCGGGGGGCGCATGGCAGGTCAAGCGAATTCCAAGGTGGTCGCACCGGCCGGCCGGCTCCCCTCAGGGCGTTGCGGCCCCGCCCGCGCAGCCGGCAAAAGCCCGCGCCACAGCCGACCGAAGGAGCCCGCACCATGCTGAAAAACGACCAACTCGATGCCTGGGACCGCGCGTATTTCATGCATCCCTCGACGCATCTTGCCCAGCACGCGCGCGGGCAAAGCCCGACCCGCATCGTCGCCACCGGCGAAGGCTGCTACATCACCGACCGCGACGGCAACCGGTTTCTGGATGCCTTCGCCGGACTTTACTGCGTCAATGTCGGCTATGGCCGGACCGAGATCGCCGAGGCCATCGCCGCCCAGGCGCAAGAGCTTGCGTATTACCACGCCTATGTGGGCCACGGCACCGAGGCCTCGATCACGCTGGCCAAGATGGTGCTGGCGCGCGCCCCGGCGCATATGTCGAAGGTCTATTTCGGCCTTGGCGGGTCGGACGCCAACGAGACCAACGTCAAGATCGTCTGGTATTACAACAACGTACGCGGCAGGCCCGAGAAAAAGAAGATCATCTCGCGCCAGCGCGCCTATCACGGATCGGGGCTGATGACCGGATCGCTGACGGGGCTGGAGTACTTCCACAAGCAGTTCGATCTGCCGATGGACCGCGTGCTGCACACCCGCGCGCCGTACTACTACCGGCGCGAGGATGCCGCGCAAAGCGAGGCGGAGTTCACCCGCCAATGCGCCGCCGAGCTGGAAGAGCTTATAAAAGCCGAGGGCGCCGATACCATCGCCGCCTTCATCGCCGAGCCGCTTCTGGGCACCGGCGGCATCGTGCCGCCGCCGGAAGGCTACTGGGAGGCGATCCAGCAGATCCTCGCCAGGCACGACATCCTTTTGATCGCCGACGAGGTGGTGACCGGGTTTGGACGCCTCGGCGCCATGTTCGGCTCAGAGCACTACGGCCTGACCCCCGATATCATCACCATCGCGAAGGGGCTGACATCGGCCTATGCGCCGCTGTCGGGGTCGATCGTGTCGGGCAAGGTCTGGAAGGTGCTTGAAGAGGGCACCGACACGCATGGCCCCTTCGGTCATGGCTGGACCTACTCGGCGCATCCGATCGGCGCGGCTGCGGGCGTTGCCAACCTGAAGCTGATCGACGATCTGGGCCTTGTCGCCAACGCCGCCGAGGTCGGCCCGCATTTCACTGCCGCCTTGCAGGATGCCGTCGGCGGCCATCCCTATGTGGGCGACGTGCGCGGTGCGGGGCTTTTGTCGGCGGTGGAGCTGGTGGCGGACCGCGAGACCCGGCAGCTCTTCGATCCGGGCGACCAGGTGATCGGCCGGGTGATCGCCGCGCTGATGGCCGAAGGCGTGATCGCCCGCGCCATGCCGCAAAGCGACATCATCGGTTTTGCCCCGCCGCTGTGCCTGACCAGGGCCGAGGCCGAACTGATCGCCGGCAAGACCGCGCGTGCGCTTCAGTCAGTATTGGGCGCGTGATGGCCGGAGTGTACAAAAACGCCCGCTCGGCCCGCCCGCTTGCGCCTTATGCCCCGTTCCCGGCAAGCAACCCCGCGCCAGTCGCGCAGCTCCTTGGCATGTGCTCCGCCGCTGCGGAAACCCCGCTGGCCGATGCCGCGCGGCTGGCCGACGGCGCCGGTCTCGGCGCGCTCTGGATCAAGGATGAGCGCGGCCGCATGGGCCTTGGCAGCTTCAAGGCGCTCGGCGCGGCATACGTGATCGCGCACGAGGCGGCAGAGCGGGACCCATCGCCCGGGCCGGCCACGCTTGGATCGCGCACCTACGTGACCGCAAGCGCCGGCAATCACGGCATGTCGGTCACGGCCGGGGCGGCGATCTTCGGCGCACGCGCGGTGATCTACATCGCCGACACCGTGCCCGAGGCCTTCGCCCGGCGCCTTGCCGCCAAGGGCGCAGAGGTGCGCCGCGAGGGCGCCGATTACGCCGCCTCGATGGCCGCCGCGCAGACCGCCGCGCAGGAAAACGGCTGGACGCTGCTCTCGGACAGCTCCTGGGAGGGCTATACGGACCTGCCCCACCGCCTGATGGAGGGCTATCTGCAACTGGCCGCCGAGGCCGCGGCCCAAGTGCCACACGTGCCCAGCCACATCTTCCTACAAGCCGGTGTCGGCGGCATGGCGGCTGCGCTTGCGGCGCATTTCCGCGATGTCTGGGGCGACGCACCCGTCATCATCGTGGTCGAACCCGACGCCGCGCCAGCCCTCTTGGAAAGCGTTCGCGCGGGGCGGGTCTTGATGACGGACGGGCCGGTGTCGTCGATGGGCCGGCTTGACTGCAAAGAGCCCTCGGCCATCGCGCTCAACGGTCTGGCGCGCGACGCGGACTGGTTCGTCACGCTTACCGATGCCGAGGTCGAAGCCCGCCTGCCCGATCTCGCCGCGGCCGGGCTTGAGACGACGGCCTCGGGCGGCGCCGGCGTTGCAGCCGCGCTCAGCCCGCGGCTTCAAGGTCCGCTGGGGCTCGGCCGCGCCTCGCACGTGTTGTGCATTCTCAGCGAGGGCCCTGAATGAGCGCGCCGCCCCGAGGATTTGCCCAAACCGAATACAGCGCCCGGCTTGGCCGCGCGCAGTCCCTGATGGCAGGCGCGGGGCTAGAGGCGCTGTTTCTGACCACCGAGGCCGATCTGCGCTATTTCACCGGCTATCTCACGCGCTTTTGGGAAAGCCCCACGCGGCCCTGGTTCCTCGTTGTGCCGGCCAGCGGCAAGCCGATCGCGGTGATCCCGTCCATCGGCGCGGCGCTGATGTCGCAGACCTGGATCGACGATATCCGCACCTGGGCCGCCCCCGATCTGGCCGATGACGGCGTGTCGCTTCTGGCCGAGACCCTGCGCGAGGTCACCGGCCCGGACGCGCGGATCGGCCTGGCCTCGGGGCTTGAAAGCCACCTGCGGATGCCGCTTGCCGATTATGCGCGCCTGACCGGCATGATCGGCGCGCGCAGCCTCGTTCCCGATGCCGGCATCGTCGCCGGCCTGCGGCAGATCAAATCGCCCGCCGAGATCGCCAAGATCGGCCACACCTGCCAGATCGCCGGCCGCGCCTTTGCGCGGCTGGACGAGATCGCCGCCCCCGGCGAGCCGCTTTCGACGGTCTTTCGCCGCTTCCAGATGCTGTGCCTGCAAGAAGGCGCCGACTGGGTGCCCTACCTGGCCGGCAGCGCGGGTCCGGGCGGCTACGCCGACGTGATCTCGCCCGCCTCCGATGCGCCGCTTGCCGAAGAGGATGTGCTGATGCTCGACACCGGCCTCGTCTGGGATGGCTATTTCTGCGATTTCGACCGCAACGTCGCCATCACCGTCGCCAGCGCCGAAAACCGCGCGGCGCATGCCCGGCTGATCGACGCAACCCGGGCCGGGTTCGAGGCCGCCCGCCCCGGCGCCCGCGCCTGCGATGTCTTCGCGGCGATGCGCCGCGTTCTGCCCGATGGGCCAAAAGGCACCGATGCGGGCCGGTTGGGCCACGGGCTGGGCATGCAGCTGACCGAGGGGCTGTCGCTGATCGCAGCCGACCAAACCGAGCTGCGGCCCGGCATGGTCATCACGCTGGAGCCCGGCATCGCGACCCCAGGCGGGATCATGGTGCACGAGGAAGACATCCTGATCACAGCCAACGCGCCGCAGTATCTCTCGCCGCCGGCCCCACGCGAGATAAGGGTGATCGGATGACCGCTTTTTCCTACACCGCCGACACGCCGCCCGCCGGTGAGGCGCAGATGGGCCTGATCGTGCTTAAGGCCGACGAGACCATCGAGGCCGAGTTCCGCCGGATCTTCCGAGGCCGGCCGGCCCGGCTGTTCGTTACCCGCATCCCCAGCGCGCCAGAGGTCACGCCAGAGACGCTGGCCGAGATGACCGCCAGCCTGCCGGCCGCCGCCAGTCTGTTGCCCGATCCCGTGGATTTCGATGTCGTCGGCTATGCCTGCACCTCGGCCAGCTCGGTCATCGGCGCGGACCGCGTGGGCGAACTGGTGCAAAGCGGCTGCCGGACACGCGCGGTCACCAACCCTCTTTCGGCGGTCATCGCCCAGTGCAAATCGCGCGGCATCTCGCGGCTTGCGCTGCTGTCGCCCTACGTTGAAAGCGTCAGTGATACGCTGCGCACCGCACTGGCCGCCGCCGGGATCGAAACGCCGGTCTTCGGCTCGTTCAACGAGGCCGAAGAGGCACGGGTCGCGCGCATCTCTGCGGCGTCCGTTGCCGAGGCCGCCACCCAGCTTGGCCGCGACAGCGCGGCGCAGGCGGTCTTTCTCAGCTGCACCAACCTGCGCACGCTCGCGCCCGCCCCGCTGATCGAAGCGGCGCTGGGAAAACCTGTGCTGTCGAGCAATCTGGCGCTGGCCTGGCATATGGCCGCGCTTTCAGGAATGGCGGATCGAACCGCGCCGGCCGCCAGCCGCTGATCCGTGACCGAGCCGAGAAATTCGGCCCAAGCGACTGAAATAAAACATATAAAAAGAGAATTGCCGTGTATCGCCCGGTGATGCGCATGCCAACCCGTGCCGCTGGCAGACCTCAATTGCCGTATTTGGCGGTTGCACCCGCGCCGGCAATTCATTTTACTGTCGCGAAACAAAACCGCGCAAGCCATCGGGCGTGACGCAACAATAATACATACCCAGGGGGGATACTGGATTTGTCACCATCTCAGTCCGACACCGCTTTTGTCGAGTTCATTCGTGTGCAGAAAAGCTATGACGGCGAGAATTTGGTGGTCAAAGACCTCAATCTTTCCATGCCCAAGGGCGAGTTCCTGACGATGCTCGGACCCTCGGGCTCTGGCAAGACAACATGCCTGATGATGCTGGCAGGGTTCGAGACCGCGACGCATGGCGAGATCATGCTGGACGGGCAGCCGATCAACAACATCCCGCCGCACAAGCGCGGCATCGGCATGGTGTTTCAAAACTACGCGCTGTTTCCTCACATGACCGTGGCCGAGAACCTGTCGTTTCCGCTTGAAGTGCGCAAGATGGGCAAGTCAGAGCGCGAAGAGAAGGTCGTGCGCGCACTCGACATGGTGCAGATGGGGGCCTTTGGCGGCCGCCGCCCGGCGCAGCTTTCGGGCGGCCAGCAGCAGCGCATCGCGCTGGCCCGTGCGCTGGTGTTCGAGCCCGAACTGGTGCTGATGGACGAGCCGCTCGGCGCGCTCGACAAGCAGCTGCGCGAGCACATGCAGTTCGAGATCACCGGCATCGCGCATAACCTCGGCATCACCGTGGTTTATGTCACGCACGACCAGACAGAGGCGCTGACAATGTCCGACCGGGTCGCCGTTTTCGATGATGGACGGATCCAGCAGCTTGCGCCGCCGGACGAGCTGTACGAGCAGCCGCAGAACAGCTTCGTGGCCCAGTTCATAGGCGAAAACAACACCTTGGAAGGCGTTGTTCAAAGCATCGAGAACGGCGTGGCCAGCGTGAAGCTGGACGATGGCGAGATCATCGACGCCAACCCTGTGAATGTCAGCAAACCCGGCGAGCGCACCAAGGTGTCGATCCGCCCAGAGCGGGTGGAATTCAACAAGGCCCGCCTGCAGGAAGGCGCCCACACGCTGAAGGCCGAAGTGCTGGAGTTCATCTACATGGGCGATGTCTTCCGCACCCGGCTTCGCGTCGCGGGCAACGACAATTTCGTGGTCAAGACCCGGAACGCGCCGGATGCGGTGCGCCTCAAGCCGGGCGAGCATATCGAGATCGGTTGGTTGCCGAAGGACTGCCGCGCGCTGGACGCGTAACGCAGCCTGAAAACCGCAAGGCGCGGCACGTCCGCGAAAACACATGAGGCCTGAGGGAGTAACCCGTCGCCCGAGCCTTGAAAGCGAAAAACGACGGGAGTGTTTGGGAGATTGAAATGAACAGAACAACAGCATTGCTGGGCTCTGCGGCGCTTGCGCTGACAGCGGCTTCGGCATTGGCGGAAGGACACATGGCCGGTGAAATGACCATCGTGTCCTGGGGCGGCGCCTACTCTGCCAGCCAGCAGAACGCCTACCATACGCCGTATATGGAAAACACCGGCATCACGATCATCAACGATGAAAGCTCGCCCGAGGCCGTGGCCAAGCTGCGCGCCATGGAAGAGGCCGGCAACATCACCTGGGATCTCGTGGACGTCGAGGCGGCCGATGCCATTCGCCTGTGCGACGAGGGCCTGGCGATGGAAATCGACCATGACGAGGTTCTGGCCGCCGCACCCGATGGCACCAGCGCCAGCGACGATTTCGGCGACTCGATCATCTCCGATTGCTTCATCCCGCAGATCGTCTTCTCGACCACGATGGGCTACCGGACCGACTTGGTCGGCGACACCCCTCCGAGCAATATCTGCGCGATCTTCGATCTGGAGACCTATCCCGGCAAGCGCGCGCTGAACAAGCGTCCGCTGGCGAACATGGAATGGGCGCTGCTGTGCGACGGTGTCGAGAAAGCAGACGTCTATGACGTGCTGGAAACCGAAGAAGGCCAGGAACGGGCCCTTGCCAAGCTCGGTACCATCAAGGACCAGACGGTCTGGTGGACCGCTGCCGCAGAGACGCCGCAGCTTCTGGCGGATGGCGAGGTCGTCATGGGCTCGACCTATAACGGCCGCCTCTTTTCGGCGATCGCCGAGCAGGGACAGCCGATCGGCATGCTCTGGGACGAGCAGATGCTCGACTTCGATGGCTGGATCGTTCCGGCGGGCCTGCCCGAAGATCGCCTCGCCCGCGTCTTGGACTACCTGAAGTTCGCGACCGATACACAGCGTCTGGCAGACCAAGCCGCCTACATCTCGTACGGACCGGCGCGTGCCTCTTCCGCACCGCTTGTCGGGCAGCATGCCGAGCTTGGCATCGAGATGGCGCCGCACATGCCGACCGATCCCAACAACGCGCAAAGCGTGCTTGTCACCCAGTATGACTTCTGGGCCGACTACCGCGACGACATCGACGCCAAGTTCCAGGCGTGGCTGGCGCAGTAGGCGCACGCATACAAGCGACTGAAGGGGGGCCGCCCGGCCCCCTTTCCCAAAAGGCAACAGGGGCACCACCATGAGCGATACAGCGGCAAGCGGACCTGTCATGTCAGCGGACGGCGTTCCGCTGAAACGCAGCCTCAACCGCGCGCTGCGGGCGCAGAAGATCCGCGCGCTGGCGCTGATTGCGCCGCTCCTGCTGTTCGTCCTGATCACCTTCATCGCGCCGATCGCGGACATGCTGTTCCGTTCGGTGGAAAACCAGATCGTCAGAGAAACCCTGCCCGAAACCGTCCAGCGCCTCGGCGATTGGGACGCCGATAGCGGCGAGCCGCCATCCGAGGCGGTCTTCACGGCGCTCTACGCCGATATCTTCCTGGCCGCCGAGCGCAAGCTGCACACCCGGCTTGGCTCGCGCCTCAACTACGAAGAAACCGGCGCTTCGTCGCTTTTTCGCAAGACCGGGCGCCGCGTCGACCGGTTCGACACCGATATCTACACCGACCAGATCACCGATCTCGATCCCGCCTGGGAGGCCGGTGCCACATGGGCCGCGCTCTTCGAGGCGCGCGAGGCCCGCAGCGCCCTGCCCTTCACGGCGCGTAGCTGGGAGCGGTGGACCGACTTCGTCATCAACGAGGAAGAAGACGACCCGCTTGAAGAAGACGTTCCCGATTTCCTTTATACCGCGCTATACAGCGAGCTTGCCGATGGCGCCGGCGCCGGGCTGGACCCGCGGGTCGATCAGGTCATCGACGCGCTGCCCGGCTTTGAGACCGTCAGCGTGCGCGAGCAATTCCTCGACGCCGACGAGGACTGGGGCGGCGCCGATATCTGGCGCACAATCCAGACTTACTCGCCGGCCTATACCTCGGGCTATTTCCTGAATGCGGTCGACATGGAAAAAGGCACCGACGGTCCGCAATTCCGGCCCGAGAACGAGCAGATCTACCTCACGCTATTCAAGCGCACGATGTTCATGTCGATGGTGATCACCTTCAGTTGCATCCTTCTGGGCTACCCGGTGGCCTGGATCCTGGCCAACCTGCCGGCCCGCACTGCCAACCTTCTGATGATCCTGGTGCTCTTGCCGTTCTGGACCTCGCTTCTGGTGCGCACCTCGGCCTGGAAGGTGATGCTGCAGCAGCAGGGCGTGATCAATGACACGCTGGTCTGGCTTGGCCTTGTCGATGACGGCAGCCGGCTGGTGATGATCAACAACCAGTTCGGAACGATCGTCGCCATGACGCATATCCTGCTGCCCTTCATGATCCTGCCGCTTTACTCGGTGATGCAGACGATCCCGCCCACCTACCTGCGGGCGGCCAAATCGCTCGGCGCGACGAACTGGACCGCGTTCTGGCGCGTCTATTTTCCGCAAAGCGTGCCCGGTATCGGCGCCGGCTCGATCCTCGTCTTCATCCTGTCGATCGGCTACTACATCACGCCCGAGATCGTCGGCGGCACGACCGGCACGTTCATCTCGAACCGGATCGCCTATCACATCTCGTCCTCGCTGAACTGGGGACTGGCCGCGGCGCTTGGCACGATCCTTCTGGCGGTCGTGCTGGTGCTCTACTGGCTCTACGACCAGATCGTCGGCATCGATAACGTGAAACTGGGGGGCTAGGGACATGGTCGCACTCACACCGATCTCGCGCACGCCGGTGTCATTCTACGTGCCGGTGGTTGCAGCCGCCGGCGCCTTCGCGGGGCTTCTGGTCGGCACCGCCCGCGACAATTCGCTTCTGGGCGTTGTCCTGGGCGCGCTGCTTCTGGCGGCCATCGCGTTCGCGGTGACGCAACTTATCGAGAACGAGCGTCTCGCCCGCTGGGCGATCTTCGCGGTTTTTGCGCTGGCCGGGCTGGTGATGGGCGGGCTTCCCGCGCTGGTGGTCGGGGCCGCCTTCGGCTTGTTCTTCGGCTGGTTCATCTTCTGGCTCTTCGAGGGCCGCTACCGCGAGCGCCTCGCGCCCTACCTGACCCCAGGCCAGGTGCTGTGGCACTACAGTTTCCGGGTCATTTGCGGAATGATCTTCTTCTTCCTGATCACCCCGATCGTGGTGGTCATGCCGCTTAGCTTCAACGCCGAGGATTTTTTCACCTTCACGCCCGAGATGCTGCAGTTCAAACCCGAGGGCTATTCGCTGAAGCACTACGAGGATTTCTTCACCAACGCCGACTGGCAACAGGCCTTGTGGAACTCGGTGCGGATCGCGCCGGTGGCGACGCTTCTGTCGGTCTCGTTCGGCACGTTGGCGGCCATCGGCCTGTCGCAGCCGCATGTGCCCTTCCGGCAGGTCATCATGGCGATCCTGATCTCGCCGATGATCGTGCCACTGATCATCTCGGCGGCGGGGATGTATTTCTTCTACAGCCGCATCGGCCTGCAGGGCACCTACCTGGGCGTCGTGCTGGCCCATGCCGCGCTGGGCATTCCCTTCGTCATCATCACCGTCACCGCGACGCTGGTGGGCTTCGACCGATCGCTGACCCGCGCGGCGGCCAACATGGGCGCCAACCCGGTGACGACCTTCTTCAAGGTGCAGATGCCGCTGATCCTGCCGGGCGTGATCTCGGGCGCGCTTTTCGCGTTCATCACCTCCTTTGACGAGGTGGTGGTCGTGCTTTTTGTCGGCTCGGCGGGCCAGAAGACCCTGCCCTGGCAGATGTTCACCGGCCTGCGCGAGCAGATCAGCCCGACGATCCTTGCCGTGGCGACGATCCTGGTGGTGGTCTCCATCGCGCTTCTGACGACGGTCGAGATGCTGCGCCGCCGGTCCGAGCGTCTGCGGGGGATGTCGCCGGGCTGACCGGCCGCGGCGTGGTGCCCGCAACAGCCGACACGGGTCCGCTACAAGGCAGCCGGACGGCACACCGGGTTCAGCGCCTCTTTCCGGGCACGCCTGCGCGCCGCCCAAGGCGCAGCTTTACCGCCGCCTGATAGGCTGCAAAAAGCGCAAGGCGTGATCTGAAACCCCTCCTGCGCTCCACCCCGCGATTGCCGATTTGATCTGCCGCGCAGCGCGGTTCCGCCGGCCGACGATGCCGCCGTGGCCTTTGGTCCTTCGGCCCACAGCATCGACGCCATGGCGCAGGACGACCGCGATCCGGTTGCCCTCCATTACCGGATCCTGGCACGCGCTCTGGCGACCATGATCGTTCATTCCAACAGCCTGATAATCAAACGTCCAGTCCAACCGGAGCACGATGGCTTCGCTTGAAGCCACAAGCGCGGCTGAACCGCCGGCCTGCGTCATTCGGGTACTGCACGGCATGGGATACGGCATTGAACGCGTCCCGCGCGCCAGTCTGTGGCGACGCACCCCTGCAAACACGCGCAAGCGCGGCGTCAAGCGCCCTTGATCTTTGGCAACAGACGCTCGGCATAGTCGCGAAAGCCGGCCTCGTCCGCCAGCCCGGGCACTTCGATGCCGGCCCCCGCGATCTGGCGTTGCCAGTCGACGGTTGCGCGTGCGATCCTGGCGGGCAATCCCAGATCCTCAAGCGTGATGGCGACCTCTTCCATCTCGGCCGCGCGGCGCTCGCCATGCTGCAGGCTGCGCTCGAAATTGTAGGCCGCGCGCTCTGCCACATCGAGCTTGGGATGGCCGCTGAGCAGCGACGGCAAGACCTCGTCCTCGACCCCGGCAGCAACGGCGGCCAGAACGCACTCGGCCGTCAAAGCCTCAAGCCCTTTGACCATCACCGACCGGATCATCTTGATCGAGGACGCGGCGCCGACCGCGCCATCCACCACCCGCAGCGACATCGGCAGGCTCTGCAGCAGCGGGCCAATGGCTTCGGCGTGAGGGCCGGATATCAGCAGCGGCACCATGTTCAGTTTGGGATGAACCGGGGCCATCACCGCCACGTCCACATAGCGCCCGCCGCCAGCTTCTATCACTTCGGCGGCGCGCCTTTTCGACGACGGCGCGCAAGAGTTCAGATCGCACCAAAACGCGCCCGGGCCCAGGTTCGGTGCGGCGGCCTGTGCCGCAAGGACCGCCTGATCCGCGGTCACGGTGCAGAGAACCAGATCCGCCCCGGCAACCGCCTCGGCGCTGGACGGGGCCGTTGCGACACCCAGCCGCGCCGCCCGCTTGGTGATCTCGGCGGCGGTCTGGGGCGCGTCGAGCTTTTTGTCATAGACGACGATGCCGCCTGCCAGTGGCGCCCCCCAGCCCCGAACGAGGGCCGAGCCTGCCTCACCAAAGCCAATGATCGCAATCTGCATTTGGACGTCTCCGCACATGGGTCCCGGGCACTGACGGCAACGCCAGCAGATGCTTTGATATCGCCGACGACAGGGCGGCGTCAAAAGCTATGGCTGCCGGGGCCGCGAACATCGCACCTTCCATCGGCTTGCGCGCCGCGTGCAAGACGTCCGTGCGCGTGACCGCGCCGCCCTCGATACGGCCCTCGACCGTCTTCTCGCCGATCTGGCGGGGATCAGGCGAGCCCATGACGCCGCGCCCCGTACGGCATCGCGCGCCGCTGGGTCTTGCGGCACATCGGCGTCCTGCAGGGTTCGCCTGTCCGGGTGCCGCGGGCATCCACATGCAGCGCAGACCGTCCAACATGTACCGGCCGCTGGTGGGCAAACCGCTGCGGCTTGGCCTTTTCGGCATCGGTCGACTTTTGCGCGGCGGCGACACCGATGTCCGCATCGCCTCTTGGCACCGCGCAGGCGCGGTCTTCACCGGCCAGGAATAGGGCGCCGGACTAAAGGTGTGCGCCCGGCGCACGGGATCGGCACCGTTGCGCTGCACGGCGTCCCGGTCCCCGTTCCCTTGCAAGACACCGCCATCGATCAGACATGAAAGCCCGCTGCACGCAGGCATCTCGTTACGCGCAGAGACCGCTCGACGAGCAGAGCCGTGCAGCCGCGGGCCATCGTGGAGAATGCCGGTAGACCGGCAAGACAACCTGTGGCGCGGAAACGGCCAAAGCGTCGCCGCCGATCGGTCGATCCCACAAGCCCGCCGGACAGGGCGCGTCGCCGCCCGCACCAGCCCGGTGCGGCCCGGCGCTTCGTTCACGGCCGCCAGCGCGGCCGCGCCCGAACTCCGTACACTTCTGGCGCTGCATTCGCGCGATTGCGGCGGGCGCCTTGCCCCAAAGCTGCTTGATGCCGCGTCGCGTGTCGAGCTTCCAGCCGATCTGCTTGGTCTGGTACGGCTCGAAAAGGCAGGGCTGCTGCCGCGCGCCCGCCCCCTGACAGCCTTGGGCGTATCAATCCGCGGTCCAGACCTCGGGGTTGATCATGTTGACCGGTGCGCCCTCGGCATAGGCCACGATCTGCTCGTAGATATCGGCGAACTGCATGTCCAGCTCGTCCTCCGTCACGAAACCGATATGCGGAGTGGCTATCACATTGGGATGGCTCGCGACGGGATCCTTGGGATCGGTCAATGGCTCGGTGTCGAAAACATCAAGCGCGATCCGCCCGGGCCGGCCGGCCTCGAGCGCCTCTTCAAGCGCACCCGGCGCCACCAGCCGGGACCGCGAGGTGTTGACGAATGTCGCCGACGGTTTCATCGCCAGCAGATCGCCTGACGTGATGATACCGCGCGTCTCGGGCTTCAGGCGCACGTGCAGGCTGACGAAGTCGGCGCCCTCGAAGAAGGCTTGCCGGCTGTCGGCGACCCGAACGCCATCGGCCGCGGCCCGCGCGCGCCCCGCATCAGAGGCCCACCATACAACTTCCATCCCGAAGGCCTCGGCATAGCCTGCAACGGCCTTTGCAATTCGTCCGTATCCATAAAGGCCCAGGCGGCGGCCGGACAGGCTTTGCCCCACGCCCATCTGCCAGTTGCCAGCTCGCAGTGATGCCATCTGCTGCGGGATTTGCCGCGCCGAGGCCAGGATCAGGGCAAAGGTCAGCTCTGCCGCCGCGGTCGAAGGCCCGCTTTTTTGCATGTTGGAGCAAAGAAGGACGTTGTGTGCGGTGCAGGCCGCGACATCGACATGCGGGTAGACGCTGCGCTGGCTGATCAGCCGAAGCTTCGGCAGGCGTTTCAACAGCGCGTCGGTGACCGCTGTGCGCTCGCGAAAGAGGACCAGCGCCTCGGCATCGGCAAGCCGCTTGGCCAGGGTCTCGGCGTCTTCCACGTGATCGGTCCAGATCGTGACATCGTGACCTTCAAGGCGCGCATAGCTGGGCAGGGTCCGCAATGTATTGAACCAATCGTCAAGGATATGGACGTTCACCGGCTTTCCACCCCGGCAGTTCGCGTCGGGGTGCGCGGCGTCGGGATGAAGACGTCAACCGATATCGCCTCAAGCGCCAGGGCAATCCTGCGGCGCTCTGCAAGAAGATGGTTGAACTGGGCGTCGCATCCCGAGATTGGCGTTGGATAGGCGGTGATCTCTGCCGCCAAAAGCTGCCTTGCGGCGGTCAGCCGCGTTTCAGCTTCGGTCAGCAGGTCTCTGTAATCTTTTGACATTCCTTTCCTCCCACTGACTGCATACAATAGTATACCAACTATACTGGCCCGGCGCTAGCTCTTTGCCGACCCGGTGGCGGCGATCTCGGGGTGCGCCCGGGCGATCACCGGCGAATAAACCTTGTCGGAGACCGGAAAATCCCAGACCGCCGCGCCGCCGGTCTGCGCGAATTCGGCCACCAGCGCGGGAAGCTGATCAAGCGCGCTGACGGTTTGCCCGCCAATCCCGAAGCCGCGCGCGATCCCGGCAAGATCGGTGCGCCCGAAGACCGCGCCGGCGTCATCCAACCCCTCGGCCCGCAGTTTGTGGATCTCCGAGCCATAGGCGCCGTCATTCATCACGAGGATCAGGATGTTGAGGTCGTGGCGCCGGATCGTCTCAAGCTCCTGGATATGCATCAAAAGGCTGCCATCGCCATCAAAGAGGACAACGGTATCGTCGGGGCAAGCCGCGGCGACGCCCATCGCGAAGGAGATCCCGTTGCCGATGGCGCCGAACTCGCGAATGGTCAGGAAGTGCGTCTGCGGGCGGGAAGGCATCTGCGCGAAATAATACGAGCAATGGCCCGAGGAATTGACAAGCTGCCAGTCGGCCGGAAGCGCGGCTTCAAGCGCCGCGACGACATCCCTTGGATCATGCACGCCAGGCTCGGCGGCGAAATCGGTGCCGTCGGCGGGCTTTGAGGCGATGCGCGTGGCCAGTGCGGCGCTGCGCCAGTCTGCGGCGCGCTGCTTCACCGCTGCGGCCAGTGCCTCGGCCCCAAGCCTGGCGTCCGCGCGAAGATGCGCATCGGCCGCAACACGGCCCTGGCTGATCGTGACCGGATCGATGTCGATTTGCAGGAGCTTCGCCTTCGGCCAGAGGTTTCCCGCATCGCTGTTGTGGCGCGCAAGCGAGCCCCCGACCGCCACGATCAGATCCGCCTCGGATAGGCATTCGCGGCAAAGATCGCTCGAAAAACCGCCTGCGACACCAAGCGAGAAAGGATCGTCGTGGAAGAGCCCTCGTGCCGGCAATGTCGTGGTCAAAAGCGCGTCGCACTTTTCCGCCAGCGCCCGGCAGGCCGGCCCTGCCCCGGCCTCGACCGCGCCCATCCCCGCCATCACCACGATGCGGCGAGACGCGGCGAGCATCTTTGCCGCTGCCTCTATGTCGCCGGGATGCGGCGGCATCGGCGAGACGGCCGGTACCAGCGATGCTGACGGGACGGGCAGGTCTTCGGGCCCGTTCCAGCGCCGGTTCTGCAGATCGAATGGAATTCCGACGACGACAGGGCGTCTTTCGCGCCTGGCCTGCACGAACGCATCGCGCAGCGCGACCGGCATACGCTTGGGCAGGTGCAGGCTGTGATAGGCCGCGCCGGTCGCTTCGACAAGGGGCGCCTGGTCGATGGCCTGGTTGTACCAGCCGGCCCCAAGAGGCGCCTCGCCGGCAAGGATGACAAGCGGCAACCGGGCCCGCACTGCGGCCGGCAAGGCGGTCATCAGCTGGGTAACGCCAGGACCGCAGGTCACCGTCGCGACCCCTATGCCGCCGGTCTTGCGCGCAAAGGCCATCGCTGCGGCGGCGGCGCAATGCTCGTGCCGGACATAGATCATCCGGCACCCTTCTTCGGCCAGCCGCGTCGCGAAGTTCATGTTCGCATCGCCCAGAAGCGCGAAACATGTCTCAACGCCTTCTTGCCGGAAAGCGCGCGCCAGCATGTCGAAGACCTTCGGGCCTGCTGCATTCATCGGAATGCGACCTCGGGCACCATGACCTCGCCCCGGGCAATCAGTCGCGCGGTCCTGACCAGGCCCGCGGAGTGAAACACAATTCCATCTTCGGTCCGCTCATAGGTGACGGTGACTTCCAGCACTCCGACCGGATGCTCGATCCGCACAACAGCCGGCGATGGATCGATTGGCCGCGTGATCCCGTCGGCCACGGTTCCCGGCATCAAGGCGCAGGCGGCCAGGCATTGCGATCCGGTGACCGCCAGCGTCGGGTGCGCGGACCACGGCATGAAATAGCGGGTGGTGAAATGCCCGGCGCCCCGCGGCGGTGCGATCAATCCGATCTTCGGTGTCACCGAGGACGACACATCCCCAAGTCCCATCAGGCGCCCCGCTTCAAGCCGCAGCGCCTCCATGCGGGCAAAAAGCGCAGTGTCGGCGTCAAGCTCTTCGCAGCTTTCGTACCCAGTGATGCCAAGGTCCTGCGCCCGGGCGATCATCATCGGCATGGCGACATCGATGCATGTCACTTCGATCCCGTCGATCACGTCGATCGCACGCCCAGTGGGCAGCATCGCGCCGGTCTTGGAGCCGACCACATCGAGAAAATTCAGCGCCACCGGCGCGGCGGTGCCAGAGACCCCGTCAATCGCGATATCGCCATCGTACCGCACCTGCCCGCCCGGGGTTTGCACCACCGCTTCGACCAGCGCGCCGGTGTTGACGGCCCGGATGCGCACGAGCGTTTCGGGGTCCTTTGCCGGCACCAGGCCCATCTCGATGGCGGCCGGGCCAACCCCGACAAGAATGTTGCCGCAAGTGGGTTTGTAGTCGACCTGGGGCTTGTCCACCGCGACCTGGCCAAAGAAATAGTCCACATCGACGCCGTCTTCCGCCGACGCGCTGAGCATCGCAACTTTCGTTGTCACGGCCACTCCGCCGCCCAGACCGTCGATGTTGTTGGGATGCCCGGCCCCGATCACGGCGGCCAGCACCTTGGACAGATGCTCTTCATCTTCGGGCAGATCGCTGCGGCGGAAGTAGGGGCCACGCGACGTGCCGCCGCGCAGGAAATGGTATCGAACGGCTCTTTGGGTCATGTGAACGGCCATGGCAAATCGAAATACTCCTGCAAGAGACCCGGCGGGAAATCGCGCCCAAGCACGCCGCCGAGAAAACACATCATACCCACGGCCGTGGCGGTCATCACCAGCGTCTGTACCCAGCCGCATCCCGCGCGGTTGCGCAGGAAAAGAACGAAGAAGATCGTGAGCGCGATGATGAAGCCGAAGATCGAGGCGAGGATCAGCAGGAAAGCGAACCAGCCCAGCGTGCCCCAAAGCCCATGCGGCGCGGCGCCGTCCTCTTCGCCGGCTTCAAGATCGGCAAAGACCGCATCCCCCACCGGGGCGCGCGACATCCGCAGAATGAGAAACGCGCAGGCAATCAGGGTAACGATGCCGACGGTCACCGGAAAGATCTTGTCGCGCATGACATTGATTTGCGACGCATCCCAGACCGCGATCGCGGAATAGGCGGTGATCACGAGCAAGAAGATCAGCGGTGCGCGCCGGGTGGCGACCGGCGGCTCGCCCGATCCCAGGATCTGCCGGCCCTGGCGAATGCCAATCACGATCGAAAGGATCGTCAGCACAAGGATCGTGATGGCGATGGGCGAGCCGATATACTCCATTCCGTCCCAAAAGCCGCGCTTGAAGCGCAGCGTGGCGATCTGCACCGCCTGATTGGCGAAAGACTCCGCTTGGCTGGAGAGTACGAAACCGATCAGGAAGGCCGGGCGCGACCATTCGAACCGGCGCAGCATGATGCCGATGACGCCGATCCCCATCAGGGCGGCCAGATCGGCAAGCGACTGGCTCGATTGGAAGGCAGCAAAGGAAATGATCGTGAACAGGAACGGCGCCACCAGGGTGAAACGGATCGTGGTCAGCCGCGCGATCTGGTTGGACAGCAGGATGCACAATCCGGCGCCGACGACGTTGGCCAGCGCAAGCGACCAGACGATGGTGTAGGTGATATCGAGATTGTGGCGCACCATGTGCGGCCCCGGATCATAACCCAAAAGCGCGATACCGCCCAGAAAGACGGCCATCGAGCCCGATCCCGGAATGCCGAAGATCAGCGTCGGGACAAGCCCTCCGCCCTCTTTGGCGTTGTTGGAACTTTCCGGGCCGATGACGCCCCGGATATCGCCCCGCCCGAATTGCGATTTGTCTTTCGCGCCCTGCACGGTGAAACCATAGGTGATCCAGTCGACCACGGATCCGCCCAGACCGGGGATCACGCCGACGATCACGCCGATGGCGGCAGAGCGGACCGACAGCCAGAAATTCGCCGCCCAGTCGCGGATCCCGCGCATCCAGCCAGAGCCCAGCCCTCCGGTCCGGGAAATCGCGCGGTCCTGGCGCAACAGCGCCACGATCTCGGGAACGGCGAAGATGCCGAGGCCGACGATCACCAGCTTGAACCCGTCCACGAGGTAGGGAATGTCGTATGTCGCCATGCGCAGGCTGCCGCTGGCATCGGATTCGCCAATCGTTCCGATCAGAAGGCCAAGCCCTGCGGCGGCCACGCCCTTCAGGGGGATCCGGCCCGCGAGGATGGCGACCATCGACAGGCCCAGTACCGTGATCATCAGCATCTCGGGCAAGCCGAAGGCAAGGATCAGGGGCCGCGCGATCAGAAGAAAGAACGTCAGGACGATTGCACCCAGAAGCCCGCCGAACAGCGACGACACGAACGCCGCAGACAAAGCGCGCGCGGCCTCGCCCTTCTTCGACAGCGGAAAACCGTCCAGCACCGTGGCCTGACTTGCGGTGGATCCCGGTATCCCCAAAAGCACCGAGGCAAAGGTGTCGGACGTGGGAACGACAGCAATCAGGCCAACCATCAGCGCCAGGCCCGAAACCGGCTCCATCCCGAAAATGAAGGGCAGAACCAGCGACAGGCCGGCGATACCGCCAAGCCCGGGAAACACCCCGACCGAAAGGCCGAGAAGGACACCAAGAATGAGATACATCAGCTGCTGGGGCTGAAAGATGAGAGTCAGCGCCTCTCCGAGCGCGGGCAGCGCCGTCGCAAAAACATCCATGGGATCAGGCCAATCTAGGGGTGTGGCCCGGCGCCAGGCGGCGCCGGGCCGTCGCTCGCGTTACTTGAGCGAGACGCCGTAGTCTTCCTCAAGCCAGCTCACGACGAACGCCTTTGCCGAGTCCGGCACATCCGTGGCCAGCGATTTGGCCTTGCCGGCGCCATCGGCCGTCATCTGGGGATAGATGCCCAGCGTCTTGGCGGAAAGCTCGGCGAAGTCATCGCGCGCATGGATGTCCTGAAGCGCCTTGGTGTAAGTCGCCACGACATCCGCATCGGCGCTGCCGGGCAGGAAGATCATCTTCTGCGCCGGGAAGCCGGCGATGAAGAAGGCCTTCCAGGCTGCCCAGGCATCGCCCTCGGTCGAGCAGGCGGGTGTTGCCTCGCACACTTCCTTGAAGGTCGGGATATCGGGGAAGGTCGGATCGCGAACGATATCGCCGTCATCGTCAAGCGCGCCCCAGGTCATCATCGGGACCGCAAGCCCTTCTTCTACCATCGGCACGACCGACCGCAGGTAGGCAGGCGAGGTCTGGTAGTCGATATTGGCCTCGCTGCGCTCGAACATCAGGCGACCATCGCCGCGTCCTTCGATACCGAAGACCGGATCGACGGTCATGCCGAGCATCTTCCATGCAAGGTTGGCAACAAGGTCAAGTCGCGTGGCGCCCTGGCTGCCCCAGATGAAGTCGGTGCCTTGCAGCGGCGTTGCGTCCAGCCCGTCCATCTGGCCGCCAAGATCGGCCGGAAGGTAGGCGACACCGCCCACACCGGACGCCAGAACGACCTGCCAGTCGTTGTATTCGTAGCGCACGCGGGGATCGCCCAGCAGATACGGGAACTGCGTCGAGCCCGAGGTGCCGAAGATCAGCGTTCCGTCATCGGTATCCTGCTCCTGGAACCAGTTGGCGCCGGCGGTCGAGCCAGCACCGGGGCGATACCGAACCACAACGGTGGGATTGCCCGGCAGCGCTTCGCTGAGAAGCGGTGCGTAGAAGTTGGCCCAGCGTGCGGATCCGCCCGATTCCGAGAACGGGATGACGAATTCAATGGTCTTGCCGCCGAAATCGACACCGCCATGGCCGCCCGCCCAGGCGGATGTCGCCATGACAGCGGCAGCGCCGGCACCAAAAAGGCCCAGCGCCACGCGGCGCGTGGTTTCAAGGTATTTCATATCTTCCTCCCTTGCGCGCTTTGCACGCGCGTTATTTGACAAGGCGGGGCATCTGCCCGCTTGATACGCATCATCTCACTTGCGAACCTTGCGTCAACCTTTCACCGGAGTGGATTTTCTTGCGAATAGTGCTTGTCGAAGACAACGAGAGCCTCGCCAAGGGAATCTCGTACCGGATGGAAGATCTCGGCCACGCAGTCGATCTTGTGTCTGACGGGCTGCAGGCTGATAATCATCTGCGCACCGATGGCGGCGATCTGGTGATCCTCGATATCAACCTGCCTGGCCTTGACGGCCTGTCGCTTTTGCGGCGCATGCGGGGGCGCGGCGACCAGCGGCCGGTGATCCTGCTCACCGCACGCTCGGATACCGAAGAGCGCGTGCGCGGGCTGGACAGCGGCGCCGACGACTACATGGTCAAACCCTTCGAGATGGCCGAGCTGGAGGCGCGCGTGCGGGCCCTTGCGCGCCGCCAGTCGCGCGACATTCGCGACCAGCTGGTGCTGGGCCCGCTGACGCTGGATCTCGGCGCGCGCGAGGTCGAGCTCGGCGGCGCGCCGGACGAAATGCCCCGGCGCGAGGTCAGTATTCTGGAATTGCTGCTTGCGGCCGAGGGGCGAACGGTGCCCAAAGCGGACCTTCTCGATCACACCTACGGCATTGGCGCCGATGTCGATGAAAGCGTCATCGAGGTTCATATCTCGCGGCTGCGTAAGCGGCTGAAGCCGCACGGGCTTGCGATCCGCGTCCGCCGCGGGATCGGCTACAGCATCTCTTTGGAGCAAGGCACATGACCTCTGCCTCGCTGCGCGTCCGCCTGACTCTGATTATCCTGGTGCCGCTGCTGGCGATCTCGGTGGCGATCGGGATCTGGCAGGTCAGGGATGCACGCACCAAGGCCTCCGAGCTTTTCGATCGAAGCCTTTTGTCGACGGCCCTTGCGGTCTCGGCCGACGTGGCCCGATCAAACGGCGATGCGATTTCCATCGAGACCCGGGACCAGCTTGCCGACACATCGGGCGGCCCGGTTTTCTACCATGTCTATGCGCCCGACGGGGTGTTCGTGACCGGCTATGCAACGCCGCCTGTCCCTGCCGGCATCAAGCCGGCGACCGACGAGGAAACCACCTTTTATAACGCGATCTACTACGGCCGGGACGTGCGTGTGCTGAAGTTCAGGGACGTCACCACGATCGACGGCCTTTCCGGCGTCTTCACCTATACCGTCTGGCAGGATGTCGATGTCCGCGACGCGTTCGTGCGCGATCTGTCGATGCGCTCTTTCGTGGTCATGGCCGCCCTCATCGGAACGGTCGCGCTGGTCGTCTGGTTCGGCGTCAATTACGGCCTTCGCCCGCTTTTGGACCTCGAAGATGCGATCTCGTCGCGCAGTTCCAGCGATTTGCGCCCGATCCGGCGCAAGGTTCCGGCCGAGACACGCGGCCTGGTGCGGCGCCTCAATTCGCTTTTCGCGCAGGTTCGAACTGCGATGGAGGCGCAGAACGAGTTCATCTCGAACGCCGCACACCAGCTGCGCAATCCCATCGCGGGCGTTCTGGCGATGGCCGAAGCCGTCAGCTCTGCCCCCACGGCAGAGGCGGCCAAGGCGCGCTCTGGCGATCTTCTGTCCTCGGCCCGCAGGGCCAGCGATCTTGCAAACAAGCTTCTGACGCTGGAGCGTCTGCGCGCCGATCCAGCCGAGCCGCCAGAGCAGCCGGTCGACCTCAACCAGATCGTCACCGAGGTCATCGCCTCCCATGATGCTGCGTCCAGCGCCCGGGATGTGTCCTTCAAGGCCCGGCTCAGCGAAAAGCCTGCCGTGATCGTCGCCGACGAGGTGATGGTCCGCGAGGCGATCTCGAACCTGGCCGACAACGCCCTGCAGCATGGCGGCGCGGATCTGTCGCTGGTCGACATATCGGTTTCGCGGGAAAACGGCGCCGTCCGGGTCGATGTGGCCGACGACGGCGCGGGCGTTGCGAAAAAGGACGTGCCGGTGGTGCTGTCGCGCTTTGGTCAGGCCGTGCCGGGCGGGGGTAGCGGGCTTGGCCTGTCGATCGCCGAGGCGGTGGCCGAACGCCACGGCGGCCGGCTTGATCTTGAAGCGTCCGGCCCCGGGCTGACCGTCACCTTGCGCTTTCCGGCGCGGCGCTAGCGCCCGACCGCGTATACCTGCATCAGGCGCGGTGTCGCCGCCGCCTTCAAAAGCCCGTCGGGACGCCGACTGGCAGCCGTCAGGCGGCCAATGGCCCAGGGCTCGCTGACCTCGACCCGGTGCCCGCGCGCACGCAGCTTTCCGATCTCTTGCTCGCCAAGCGCGGGCTCCACCATCAGGTGGGCGGGCCGGGTGCCGCGGGGATAAAAGCTGGCCTGCAGATGACCGGTATGAAAGAGCGGCGCATCGATCGCTTCCTGTAGGTTGAAGCCGTGGTGCAGGTGCCTCAGAAGGAAGATCAACTGCCATTGCTCTTGCTGATCGCCGCCGGGCGTTCCGAACGCCAGCCGGGTGCCGTCGGCAAGCCGCGCCATCGACGGCGACAGGGTCGTCCGGGGCCGGCGGCCGGGGGCAAGCGAGGTCGGCAGGCCCTCTTCCAGCCAGAACATCTGGGCGCGGCTGTTCAGAGGCACGCCCAGGCTGGGGATCACCGGATTGGATTTCAGCCAGCCGCCGGACGGCGTTGCCGTCACCGCGTTGCCCCACTGGTCGATCACGTCGATATGCACCGTGTCGCGGTTCTGGTTCGTCAGGTGCGCCATCGTCGGCTCGCCGGTGCCGATGCCGCTGTCGGCCACCGCCTTGCGGCTGGCGCGCTGCACGAAGGCGTCGGCCAGATGCGAAAGGCCCGCCACCTCGCCCGGCCGCTGCTCGGCCGACGCATTGTCCGTGATGAGCGCGCGACGATCCCTGGCGTAGTCCGAGGACAGCAATAGCCCCGTCGGAATATCCGAGAAATCGGGATCGCCGTAGTAGCTTTCGCGGTCGGCAAAGGCGAGCTTGAGCGTTTCTGTCACCAGATGAACGAACGCATCGCCCGCGGGGTCGATGTTGGACAAGGGGTCCTGCTCTAGAATACGCAAAGATTGCAGCAGAACCGGGCCTTGCGTCCAGGGGCCGCATTTCCAGACCGTGGCGCCGTGGGTTTCGACCGACAGAGGGGTTTCGACGGGCGCGCGCCACCGGGCCATGTCGTCGCCGGTCAGAACGCCCTTGCGGCGCTCGCCGGTCGCGTCGATCACGCAGGTCTGCTTCACGAATTCATCGATCGCCTCGGCGACAAAGCCCTCATAGAACGCCGATCGCGCGGCTTCGATCTCTGCCTTGCGCCCACCGGCCTGCTCGGCCTCGGCCAGAAGCCGGGTCCAGAAGCCGGCGAGGCCGGGATTTGCAAAAAGCTCACCGGCCTTAGGCACATCACCGCCCGGCAACCAGACCGGAGCCGATGTCGGCCACTCTTCGCGGAAGATCGGCGCAAGATGGGCGATATCGCCCGCCACGCGCGCCAGCATCGGATGACCGTGCCCGGCGTAATAGATCGCCGGCTCCATCACCTCGCGCAGCGTCAGTCTGCCGTGATCGCGCAGCATCACCATCAGTGCGTCGAACGCCCCGGGAACGACCGTTGCCAGCATGCCGGAGCCTGGCACAAGTGCCAGCCCCTCGCTTTTGTAATGCTCTATCGTTGCCGCCTGGGGCGCCACGCCCTGGCCGCAGACGACCGTTGGGGCATCGTCGCCCGCGGGCCAGACCATCGCCGACATATCGCCCAAGGGGCCGTTCAGATGCGGCTCCACAACGTTCAGCACGAAGACCATGCCGACGGCTGCATCTGCCGCGGTGCCGCCGGCCTCCAGCAGCTTCATGCCAACCGCCGAGGCGATCCAATGCGTGGACGCCGCCATTCCGAAACTGCCCTGAAGCTCGGGTCGCGTGGTGAAAGTCATGAGCCCTCCGATTTTCCGCGATCTTGTATTCGAAACAGTCTTGCCGCAACCGGCGCGCCGGCAATGACCAAAAGCACGCGGGTCAGGTGATGGACGATCACAAAGCCCAGGTCTGCGCCCACGATGATGGCAAGCACCGTCATTTCGGCCTGTCCGCCCGGCGCGAAAGCCAAAAACCCGTCGACCGGTTCGGCCAGGCCCAGAAGAAAGACGATCTCGGTGAAGGCCGCGGCCAGCGCGGCCAGCATCAGAACGAAAAGGATCCCCGCGACGACATCGCGCCGGATCTCCAGCAGAGTGACGCCGACATAGCCCACGCCGATTCCCAGACCGATGAAGAACTGCGCGGCCAGGATCGCTTCGGCAGGCGGGCGGAAATGGATGAAGCCGGCAAGCGACAAGGCCGCGGTCAGGATCATCGGGCCGATGATCGAGGCTCCGAACAGCCCGATCCGCTCGCCCCCCTTCCAGCCGACAAGCGCCGCAGCCGCCATCAGCAGCAGTTCCAGCGGCGGCAAGTCGGTCGCTGGCGCACCGATCGGGTTGTCCAGCGATACGCCAAAGCCTCGCGTCAGGATAAGCGGCGCCACGGTGACGATGATCAGAACACGCGTGGCATGGATCAGCGACAGCGCGCGCACATTGCCACCGGCCTCATGACCGAAAACGACCATGTCCTGCAGCCCGCCAGGCATCGCGGCGTACCAAGAGGTCGCCCAGTCGAAGCGGTAGACCTTGCGAAAGAACGGCACGCCGATCAGGCCGATCAGCGCGATATAGAGCGGGATCAGCGCGACCGAAGCCGCCATCTGCGGCAGCCGGCCCAACACTTCAGGAGTGATCGAGGCACCGACCGCGACGCCGAGGATCGTGCGCATTGCAACGCTCAGCTGGCCCACCCCGCGCAGCGGCGCCCCGGCGAGCGCGCCGATCAGGCAGGCGGCCAGAGGCCCGAACAGAAACGGCAGCGGCAGGCCGGCATACCAGAACACAAGCGATCCGGAAGCCGCCAAAGCAAGCGTTAGCACGCGTTGGAGGGCCAGCGATTGAAACATTATCAAGTCATCCCTCAGATATTGCATTCACGTGTATCCAATAGTATCCAAAAACGAAAGACCCGAGGTGGACGATGGCTTACGAAAAACGGCAAGGCGAAACGCGCCAGGGGCGCGATGCCTACTACAGCCTGATCGATGCGATCCGGACCGGGACGCTGAAACCGGGCGATCGGCTGATTGAAACCGATCTCGCCACGCGGCTGGGCCTGTCGCGCACGCCTGTCCGCGAGGCGATCCGCCAGTTGGAATCCGATGGCCTCGTCACCCATATCCCAAGGGCCGGTGCCGTGGTGCGTAAACTCGATTACGCTGAGATTTCAGAGCTTTACGAAATGCGGGCCGTGCTTGAAGGGACCGCCGCGCGGTTTGCTGCCCGCGCTGCCTCGGAAATCGAGCTTTCCGAGCTTGGTGCCATCAATTCAGACATGAAAGCCGCGCAGACCGGCCAGGATCTGTACGAGGCAAACCGGCAGTTCCACTCGGTTCTGCTGAACGCCGCGCGCAACCGGTACCTGGTGAAGTCGGTGGAAGCGCTGCAGAAGACCCTTCTGATTCTCGGCCCCTCCACGATGGAGGAAGCCGACCGCGCGGCAGAGGCGATCGTCGAGCACGACCGGATCATCGCGGCGCTTCGGGCACGTGACGGCGAAGCTGCCGAAGCGGCGATGCGCAGCCATATCGAAGCCGCGCACCGGGTCCGCCTGCGCCAGTTGCGCATGGATGCCGCGGCATGAGCGATCCGTCCGGAACCACCTGGGATGTGATCGTGGCCGGCGGCGGCAATGCCGGGCTGTGCGCCGCGATCGAGGCGGCAGAGCGCGGCGCGAGCGTCTTGATCTTGGACGTCGCGCCAAAAGCCTATCGGGGGGGCAATTCGCGCCACACACGCAACTTTCGCTGCATGCATCAAGGCCCGCTCTCGGTCCTGACGGACAGCTACGACGAGGACGAGTATTTCGACGATCTGCTGCGCGTCACCAAGGGCAAGACCGACGAGGATCTTGCCCGCATGACGATCCGCATGTCCGAAGAGTGCCTGCCTTGGATGGAGGCGCACGGCGTGCGGTTTCAGCCATCGCTGTCGGGCACGCTGTCGCTTTCGCGCACCAACGCCTTCTTCCTCGGCGGCGGCAAGGCCCTGGTGAACGCCTATTACAACACGGCAGAAGACCTAGGTGTTTCAGTGATATACGAGGCAAACGTCACGCATATCGACATCGCCGAGGGCCGATTTTCGGGTCTTGATGTCGAGATCGGGGGACAGACCAAGCGGATCAAGGGCAAGACGCTGGTGCTCGCCTCGGGCGGCTTTCAGGCCAATATCGACTGGCTGGCCGAGGCGTGGGGCCCGGCGGCGCGCAACTTCCTGATCCGGGGCACGCCCTACAACCGGGGACGCGTTCTGCGCGACATGCTGGACCAGGGCGCCGACAGCGTGGGCGATCCCACGCAATGCCATGCCGTCGCGATCGACGGGCGCGCCGCCACGTTCGACGCAGGCATCGTCACCCGGCTGGACTGCGTGCCCTTCTCTGTCGTCGTCAACAAGAACGGCGAGCGGTTCTACGACGAGGGCGAGGATGTCTGGCCCAAGCGCTATGCGATCTGGGGAAGGCTTGTTGCCGGGCAACCCGAGCAGGTCGGCTTCGCCGTCATCGATTCGCAGGCGATCAACGACTTCATGCCTTCGGTCTTCCCGCCCGAGACCGCCGATACGATCGAAGGGTTGGCGCAGAAACTTGGCCTTCCGGGCAATGCTCTGAAAGAGACGATCGACGCCTATAACGCGGCCTGTCGGCCGGGCACGTTCGAGCCCAACGATCTGGACGGGCTGTCCACCGAGGGGCTCGATCCGCCCAAGACCAACTGGGCGCGCCCGATCACCGAGCCGCCCTATTACGGCTACATGCTGAAGACCGGGGTCACCTTTACCTATCTCGGTCTGAAAGTGGACCGCACGTCGCGGGTTTCGACCGCCGCCGGCAAGCTGGAAAACGTCTGGGCGGCCGGCGAGATCATGGCTGGTTCGATCTTGGGCGAGGGCTATCTTGCCGGGTTCGGGATGACGATCGGTACGGTCTTTGGCCGGATTGCAGGACAGGAGGCCGCAGCACATGTCGCTTGATATTTCGCAAGACGGGCAAGGCGCCATCGCCGAGGCCCGCCGGCAGGCCGAGATCTGCAACGCGTGCCGCTACTGCGAGGGCTATTGCGACGTCTTTCCGGCGATGTTCCGCGAGCGGGCGTTTTCCGATGCCGACATCACCCAGCTTGCCAATCTGTGCCACAACTGCCGGGGCTGCTACTACGCCTGCCAGTACACCGAGCCGCACGCGTTCGCGCTCAACATTCCCGCAGCCTTGTCCGAGGTCCGTGCCGAAAGCTGGGAGCGCTATGCCTGGCCGGCAGGTCTGGGCGGCCAGTTCCATCGCAGCGGCGTCGCCGTTGCAGCGGCACTGGTCGCGGGCATTGCACTGATGCTGCTTGCGATGTGGTCCTGGGCGCCGGCATCGGGCGATGGGTTTTACGCCTACCTGTCGCACACGGTCATGGTGGCGATCTTCGCGCCGGCCTTCTTGTTCCCCGCCCTGCCGCTTTATCTCGGCTTGCGCCGCTATTGGGCCGAGGTCGGCGGCGGCCCGGTCGGCTGGGCGCATCTGAAAGAGGCCGCCGCGCGCACCGCCAACATGAAGAACCTCTCCGGCGGCCAGGGACAGGGCTGCAATTTCGAGCAGGAGGACCGCTACAGCAACGCCCGCCGCCACGCGCACCAGGCGACGCTTTGGGGCTTCTTGCTGTGTTTCGCCTCCACCAGTTCGGGTACCGTCCTGCATTACGGCTTTGGCCTGGAAGCGCCTTATGGATTTTTCAGCCTTCCCAAGCTGCTGGGCGTTCCCGGCGGCGTTCTTTTGACCATCGGCGCTTTCAGCCTTGCCTGGCTGAAGACCAAAGCCGACCCCGCGCTTGGCTCTGCCAGCCGGTGGGGCGGCGAGATGGCCTTTGTTCTTCTGCTGGGCGCCACCGGGCTTGGCGGGCTTGTGCTTTATGCCGCGACCGGCAGCGCGCTGGTGCCGTCTGTTCTGGCCCTGCATCTGGGGACGGTGCTGACGCTCTTCCTGCTGACGCCCTACTCGAAGATGGCGCATGGCGCCTATCGGTTTGCGGCGCTGGTGCGCGACGCGCAGGCGCGCCCATGACCCGGCTTCTTCTTCTGCCGGGTGACGGCATCGGCCCAGAGATCGTGGCCGCGACGCGCATCGTTCTTGAGGCGGCAGATCTTCGATTTTCGCTTGGTCTTCAGATGGATGAGGCCGAAGTCGGCCTTGCGGCGCTAAGCGCGGCCGGAACCACGTTCCCGGAAGATGTCCAACAGAGTGCCGAGCGCGCGGACGGCATCGTGCTTGGTCCAGTCTCGCATAACGACTATCCGCCTGCCAGCGAGGGCGGCGTCAATCCCTCCGGTCTTCTGCGCACCCGTCTTGACCTTTACGCAAACGTCCGCCCGGCCCGCACCCGCCCCGCCCTGCCGCCGCCGGCCGGCCGCGCCTTCGACATCGTGATTTTCCGCGAAAACACCGAAGGGTTTTATGCCGACAGGAACATGGCCGCAGGCCCCGGTGAGTTCATGCCAGACAGCGACATGGCGCTCGCGGTGCGCAAAATCACGCGCCGCGCCTGCGCCCGGATCGCCGAAGCCGCGTTCGCGGCCGCGATGGCACGCCCGGCCAAACGGGTCACTGCGGTGCACAAGGCGAATGTCCTGCGGCTGTCCGATGGCCTCTTTCTGGAAGAAACGCGGCGCGCCGCATCGCGCTATCGCGATATCCATTATGACGAGGTTCTGGTCGATGCGATGACTGCGCATCTGGTCCGCGCGCCGGGCCAGTTCGACGTGATCGTCACGACCAATATGTACGGTGATATCCTGTCAGATCTGGCTGCAGAACTGTCCGGCAGCCTTGGCCTTGCCGCCTCGCTCAATGCCGGCGACAGCCACGCGATGGCGCAAGCGCAACACGGCTCGGCCCCCGATATCGCGGGACAGAACAGCGCCAATCCCGCCGCGTTGATCGGATCGGCGGCACTTCTTCTGGACTGGCTCGGCACCCGGACCGAAGATCCTGCGCCGGCCGAAGCGGCAAAGGCGATAACCGGCGCGCTGGAGGTCTGCCTTGCAGATCCCGCCCGCAGGACGGCGGATCTCGGTGGGGCGGCCGCCACGTCTGAGATGGCCGAACACGTCGCTGTGGAACTTGGCAAGGGCCCTGCGCAACGGAATGAATCCAATGGATGACAGCGAAAAAACCGGGCTCTTGGGCATAGCCCAAGGCGGCGTGCTGCGCGCCGCGATCAACACCGGTAACCGGGCGCTGGTGCAACAAAACGGCGAACGTCTTGCAGGTGTCAGCCCAGCGTTGGCACAACGGCTGGCGGACAGTCTTGACCTGCGGCTCGAGGCGGTCGTCTACTCTGGCGCCGGCAAGGTCTTCGAAGACGCTGGCAGAGACGTGTGGGACGTGGCCTTTCTGGCCATCGACGCCACCCGCGCCGAGCGCGTCAGCTTCACCCGTCCCTACCACACGATCGAAGCCACCTACGCGGTCCGTAGCGGCTCGGGGATATCGAGCCCGAAAGACGCCGACCGCGACGGCATCACGGTGCTTAGCTCGATCGGGTCGGCCTATGACTTCTACCTGGCATCGGCCCTGCGCCACGCGCGGCATGACCGCATCGGGACACCGACCGAAAGCTTCGAAGCGTTCAGGGCCGGCCGCGCCGATGTGGTCGCGGGCGTCCGGGCCTCGCTAGAGCGATTTTTCGAGGACGATCCCGAGGTCAGGATCCTGCCCGGGGTTTTGACAAAGGTCGAACAAGCCATGGTCTTGCCGGGCCGCGACAATCCGCAGGCAGGCGATCTTGACGCCTTCGTCGCTTCTGCCATCGAAGACGGTTTCGTCGGCGCGCATGTCGGCGCCAAGCCCAAAGGCGGCTGACCCGCAGCGCCGGACCGCAGCGCCGGGCCGCAGCGGGTGGCTTTCGGCCACAGCAGGCAAGGCCTGAACGCGGCGGCGCCGAAGGCGCTTGGGCAACAGGCCGCAGGCAAGACCTGCGAAGATCACCCCCAGGCTCAAATCCGGCGCCCCCGGTTCCCCCGGCAATCTCAAGGTCCTTGCCGCCCAAGAGCCCTGCCTCAAACGCGCGCAGACGAGCCTAGCGTAGCGCGGCCGAAGGATGCCGTGTCGGGACAGGCGTTCAATGGCCCTTGGTTTCGGCGGCATCCAGCATGGCGCGCAAGGTCTCATGGCGCGGCGCTGGCGGGCTTGGGTAGGCCGCGCGACTATGGCTGAGGTTCAAGGCAAGCACCGCTTCGGCAAGCTTGTAGGTCAGTGGTCCGGGGTTGATGACCGGCACCGACAGGCGCGTGGCCAGATGGTCATGGGCCTGGTGCATGGTTGTCGAGCCAAGCAGGATCACGTCCGCCCCGTCTTCGTCGATGCAGCGCTGTGCCAAGGCCTCGAGCGCTGGGAAGACGTCCGCTTGCTTCCCGGCCAGCAGTCCTTGATTGTCCGGTGTCATATCCAGCCCGCGAATGGATGCGCAGGCGTGGCCTATGCCCAGTTCGGACAGCGTCTTTTCGTAAAGGTGCCGCCAATGCGGCCAGAGCGCGATGATCGAGAACCGCTTGCCCAGCATCATGGCTGTCAGCATCGACGCCCGGCCCGGTCCGATCACCGGGATCGATAGTTCAGAGCGCAGCGCGGCAACCCCGCTGTCGCTCATCGTGTCGATGCAGACAGCATCATAGCCTCGCGTCTCGGCCTCGATCCCAGCCTCCAGCACGCCCACATCGGCCAAAACCATGTCCGAGGCGCTGACGTAGTTCTTCGGCGCAACCCGGACTGACACGTAATCGAACGAAATGTCCGGGCCCAACTCCACTGCACCAAGCTGCGCGCGGCGCTGATCCCGGTTTTCCTCCGACATCGGGAACGGCACGATCACCAGGACCTTCTTCATCATGCACTCCCCCTTGGCGGCGCTCTTGAAGCCCCATCCGGAGCGACTGTAGGATAACGAACCAGTATTTGGCGGGGCATTCAACCATGGACCATCTGAGCGAGCTTGCTGCGTTTGTGGCGACGGCGACGCCGGCCTCGGATGTGCTGGGCAAAACCGCCCTGATCCTCGCCGACAGCATAGGCGCCATCGTGGGCGGCGCAGCCGAGCCAGAGGTCGCGGCGTTGACCGAGCGGCAATGTGCAGGCGTGCCGGGCATCGCGCAGGTGATCGGCACCGCGCGCACCGCAGCGCCGCAGACGGCGGCGTTCCTGAACGGGACAGCCGGCACAACGCTAGAGATGGATGAGGGCAATCAGTTCTGCAAAGGACACCCCGGAATGCACGTCATACCGGCGGTGCTGGCCGCGGCGGCGGGGCGCGATCTGCCGGGAGCCGCGCTTCTTTCGGCGATAGCGGTCGGCTACGAGGCCGCCGCGCGCGTCGGTATCGCGACAGCGCTCAGGCCATCGATGCATCCCCACGGAACCTGGGGCGCCATCGGCGCGGTCGCAGGCGTCATGCGGCTTGGCGGGGCCGAGGCGGGCGCGATCCGAAACGCGATGAACATGGCGGCAAACCTAGGGCTCTCCACGTCCCGGCGCACGATGCTCGAAGGCGGAACGGTTCGAAATACCTTCGCCGGCGTGAGCAACCAGATGGGCCTGCTCGCTGCCGATCTTGCCGCGTCGGGATACTCGGGCGACAGTGACGGGGTGGGCCATGTCTTCGGCAAGGTCGTCTCGGACAGTTTCGAACCGGCCGCGCTCACCGACGCTTTGGGATCCCGCTGGGAGGTGATGCGCAATTACTTCAAGATGCATTCTTGCTGCCGGTACAATCACGCCACGCTCGACGCGCTTGCCGCGATCCGAACCGGCAACCCGGATCTCAGGGCCGAAGACGTGGATCGCGTCACCGTCGAGACCTACAACCTGGCGGTCGAGCTTGCCGATCCGGCACCAAAGAACGTTCTGGCTGCGAAATTTTCGGTGCCGTTTGCCGTAGCGACGGTTCTCGTGCACGGCAGCAGTGGCGTAGAGAGCTTTGCCAGCGGAACGGTGAGCGAGCCGGCAACGCGCGCCCTCGCCGCCCGCGTCGAGGTTCGCGAAGACCCATCCATGAGCGCCCAACTGCCCGACAAACGCCCAGCCCGTGTGACAGTGACGCTGAAGGACGGGCGCAGGCTGACCGCGGCGACCCAGACCAATCGCGGCGATTGGGCGGACCCTTATCCACCAGAGGATATCCACGCGAAATATCTTTCGCTTACACAGCGGCTGTGGTCGCGCGGCCTCGCCGAAGATGTGTGGGCACGCTGCCATGCGCTGGCTCAAACCGGCGATGCCGGCCCGTTCCTGAAAGCGATGGCAACCTGAGGAGACATATATGCGCCAGATCGTGATCGGTGCGGCCCAGATGGGCGGTATCCAGAAGGCCGAGACGCGGGCACAAGTCGTCGCCCGGTTGCTGGCGCTCTTGGACGATGCCGCGCAGGCGGGCTGCGACCTTGTCGTCTTTCCAGAGCTTTGCCTGACGACATTCTTTCCGCGCTGGTACAGCGAAGATCCTGCCGAGATCGAACGTTGGTTCGAACCGGACATGCCCGGGCCCGAGACCCGCCCTGTCTTCGAAAGCGCCGCCGAGAAGGGGATCGCCATTTCGCTTGGATACGCTGAACTCACGCCCGACGGCCACCGGTTCAACACACAGATCATGACCGACCAGAGCGGGCAAATCGTCGGCAAGTACCGCAAGATCCATCTGCCCGGTCACGGCGCCTTCGACCCAGAGCGAAGCTTTCAGCATCTCGAGAAGCACTACTTCGAGCCGGGTGACCTGGGTTTCCCGGTTTTCCGCAACCTCGACACATGGATGGGTATGCTCATCTGCAATGATCGCCGCTGGCCCGAGGCTTACCGCGAGATGGGTCTGCAGGGGGTGGAGCTTGTCTGCCTGGGATACAACACGCCGTCCGCCAACTCGCAAAACGCAAGCGAAAGCGCCGATCTGCGCCAGTTCCACTCTGACCTGTCGGTGCAGGCCGGGGCCTATCAGAATTCCACCTGGGTCGTTTCGGTCGCCAAGGGAGGCGTCGAGGACGGCCATCACATGATCGCCGGCAGTGTAATCGTGGATCCCAACGGCCAGATCGTCGCGCGGACCAAGACCGAAGCCGACGAGCTGCTCGTCCACGCCTGCGACATGGACGCAACGAGGTTCGGCAAGGAAAGCGTTTTCGACTTCAAACGGCACCGCAGGATTGAGCATTACGGTCGGATCACCCGCCAAACCGGGGTCATTCATCCCGACGGTTCTGAAGGTTAGTCGGCGCCATAGCGTTTGTCGGCGGCATCGTATTCGGCCTTGGCGACAAGCCGCTGGCGTTCCTCGAAATCGGCAAGCCGGTCGATCACCGCGCTAACATCGCCATCACGTCGCAGCGCGCCGAGCACATCGCGCATGGCGCGCATCGCAGCCTGCAACGGCGTGTTTGCGTACAGAACGATGCCGTAGCCCATTTCGGCCAGTTCGGCCTGGGAAGTGAGCGGCGTCTTGCCCCCCACGACCATGTTGGCAACCTGGGGGACTGCAAGCCGCTCGGTGATCATCGCAAGCTCGCCGGGATCCTGCGGCGCTTCGACAAAGGTCATGTCGGCACCCGCTTCGGCGAACGCGGCTGCGCGGTCAAGCGCGGCGCCGAACCCTTCGACCGAACGCGCGTCGGTCCGGGCGATGATCATCAGGTTGGGATCTTCCCGCGCGTCAAGCGCCGCCTTGATCTTGCTTACGGCCTCGCGGAGGGGGATCACCGCTTTGCCTTCGAAATGGCCGCATTTCTTCGGGAAGACCTGGTCCTCGATCTGTAGCGCAAAGGCCCCTGCCCGCTCCAGCACCCGGACGGTCCGCTGGGTGTTCAGCGCGTTGCCGAAGCCGGTATCCATGTCGACGATCAGCGGCTTTCGGGTGATTTCCGCGATGGCTGCCGTTGTCTGGACAAGTTCGGTCTGGGTCAGAAGACCCAGGTCCGGTGCCCCCAGGTAAGTGTTCGCGATCCCGGCGCCGGTGACATAGACGGCCTCGAACCCCGCATCTTCGATCACCCGCGCCGTCAGGGCATTGCCCGCCCCCGGCACGACCAGGGCCTGCCGGGCCTCGCAGATTGCACGGAACGCCTTGCGGCGATCGGAAAGTGGCGCGTGGTCGTTCATGCATCGCCTCCTTGATCTTCATCGCACCAAGCCTCGACGGCCGCGCGGCTTGCCCGGATATGGGCGCGCATCGCGGCCTCGGCCTTGCCGCCGTCGCGCGACTTGAGCGCGCCAAGTATGGCACGGTGTTCGTCCAGCGCCGCTGCCGGCCTGCCGGGGCGCATCGAGATGCGGTGCCGATACAAGCGAAGAAGCGAATACAGTCCGCCATCGAGCATACCCTTCAGCCGCGCGTTCCCGCAGGCATCCAGAATGATCTGGTGGAAGTCTCCCTCTCCAGGCGCCTGGAAATAGCCGCGGCCCGTCCGGATCGCATCGTCTTCGGCGTGATCGGTGAGCAGCCGCTCGAGCCGCGCAATCTGATCATCCATCATCCGTTCCGCAGCCAGGCGGCAGGCCATGCCTTCCAGCGCTTCGCGGATCATCATCAGGTCGATCAGATCTTCGGCCGAAAGCGATACGACACGTGCCCCCTGATGCGACACACGCTCTACCAGCCGCCGTCCCTCCAGCTGCCCGATCGCCTCGCGCAGCGGACCGCGGCTGATCCCGTAGCGCCGCGCCAGGGCGCTTTCGGAAAGCCGCTCGCCGGGCTTGATGTCGCCTTGCATGATCGCCTGCTCTAGCCGCTCGAAGGCAAGCTCGGACAGGTTGGGCGCAACGAGCTTCTCAGACCGGTCAGGATAGCTCATGACGCGCCCCTTTCCGATAACCGCTCGATCGACCAGTCTGCCAGATCGCCGACGCGCGTATACCAGCTGGTCTCACGAGCCGCGATCTGCGACAGCGCCTCTTGCAGATAACGAATTCGGTGCGGCATCCCGAAAAGCCAGGCGTGAATGCCAAGAACCATAACCCGCGCCGACGTCGCACCGTCCCGGTCAAGGACGGCGTGCGCCTCGCTCAGCAGCCCCGGATAGGACGGGCTCGGCACGCGCCGGTGCCACAAAAGCTGCACATCGTCGAGCTCTGCAAGGATCGGAACCGACAAAAGTGGCGGATCGGTCTGCAACAAGTAGGGCTGCTCGTCATTCGGCCAGTCGGCCACCCAGCGGATGCCTTCGGCGGCAAGAATGTGAGGGGTCTCGGCGCTTTCCCCGAAATCCTGGCCGATCCAGCCGGCCGGGCGGCTGCCGGTTGCCGCCTGAAGCGTGTCAAGCACACCCTTGATATGGCTCTGTATCTCCTCGGCGGGCATCGCCGAGGTAATCATCTGGTTCGCAACCTCGCCGTGCCCTGCGATCTCCCAGCCGCGGCTGAGCGCTTCCTCGATGATCGCAGGGCAGCGCCTGACGACTGACGCGTTGGCCGCCAGAGTTGCGGTCAGGCCAATCCGGTCGAACACCTCGAAAAGACGGAAGATCCCGACGCGAAGCCCGTATTCGCGCCAGGTATGGCTGCGGTAGTCAGGACGGAAGGTCCCGTAGGGGTCGCCGAAGCGAGGATCGGCATGGGCGCCCCGCGGCGGATCAAGAGCCCAGTCCTCGGCATAGATCACCGGGCAGAACGCCACGTGCTTTCCCCCCGGCAGACGGAACCGGGCGCGCGCCGTGATCGGGCTGTAGGGGTAAAGGGTGTGGTCCATACCGGGCGCAATCATGCCGCCGTCTCCTGCATCTGCGCGCGATACCAATTGGCGATCTCGTCCCCGGTCGCGAGCCAGACGTCATCATGGTCCACGATATGGCGCAGTGCCCGCTCCAGTGCGCGGATGCGGTGCGGCTGACCCGAAATGTAGGGATGCAGCGCCACGCACACCACGCGGCCCTGGTCTGCGCCCTCGCGCCACAGCGTGTCGAAATGGTCGATGATCATCTGTGCGAAAGCATCGGACTCGAAATGGTGCCGCCAGACCATCGCATCGTTGATATCCATCTGGTAGGGCAGCGTGATGAGCCGCCCCGAGCGGACCCGCATCTCGGTCGGCTGATCGTCGTGATACCAGTCGCAGTAGTAGGTGATCCCAGCCTCGGCCACGAGGTCGGGCGTCCGGTTCGTCCAGGTCGCGGCGGGCGAAAACCACCCGCTTAGCTGGCGTCCGGTCAGGCTGCGGTAGATCTCGGTGCACTCGCCGATCGCGGCGCGTTCCTCGTCTTCGGATATGTTCCAATGGTAGCGCGTGTTGTACAGACCATGCGCCATCACGTCCCAGCCACGCGTCTGGGATGCCTCGAATATCTCGGGGTAATGCAGCCAGTTCGCCAGGTTGAGCGACAAGGTCAGCGGGATGCCAAGCGCGTCGGTCACTTCGGCCATGCGCCAGAGCCCGATGCGGTTGCCATAATCGCGCAGCCCATATCCCAGGATATCCGGGTGCGGCGTTCGCGGCCAGGGATCGCGCGGCTGGCCCTGTGGAGGAAGAAATTCGTAGTGCTCGATGTTGGGCACGACCCAGACGGCGACCCGTGCGCCATCGGGCCAGGTCAGGCGAGGCCGGTCCGTGATGGGTTGATAGGGCACCCGCTCTTGCCTCATGCTGCACCCCACTCGAACGGGCGGGAGACAGCGACATGAGCGAGCTTGTATTGACCGGTGGCACGGTCTGGACCGGCGACGGGTTTGCCGAGGGCGACGTCGAAATCGCGGGAGGAAAGATCGCAAGGGTTGCCGCCACCGGCAGCGGACGCGCCGCCCAGCGCATCGACGTCAGCGGTCTTCACGTTCTTCCAGGCGCCATCGACGCCCACATCCACCTTGGCCACGGCAGGGACATCTCGCGGCCCCGCGTGCCCGAGGATGCGCTGACCGAAACCGGGGCGGCCGCCACGGGCGGAGTGACCTGCATTATCCCCTATATCCTGAGCTCCGAGCCCTACAGGCCGGTCTTCGACGAGCTTCGCTTGGTCACCGAAGCCGGCGCCCGCGTAGATTTCAGCTTTCACTTCGTGATCGCGACGGACACGCAGATGGCCGAGGTGGCGTGGCTGGCCGAGCAGGGGTCGCCCACTGCCAAGCTTTTCATGAATATCCGCGGCGACGAGGGCGCGCGGCTTGGCTTGCCCGGCACCGATGACGGCTTTCTCTTCCGCCTGCTCGAGACGCTGCGCGAGGCGGGCGGAATGCTGTGCCCGCATCCTGAAAACATCGAGGTTGCGTGGGTTCTGCGAGATCGGGTGACGGCCGCCGATGCGGATGGCACCGGGGGGCTTGCAGCGTGGAACGACACCCGCCCGCCCTTCGTCGAAGCCGAGGCGCTGTCGCGGGCAAGTTACTTCGCGCGAATCGTCGGAACGCCGCTTCATGCGGTTCATACCTCCTCGGGCGAAGCGCTTGCAGCCGCCGTGCTTCAGCGCGAGCAAGGCTCGGACGTGTCGATCGAGACCTGCATCCAGTACCTGACCGACGATACCGAAAGTCCGATCGGGGCCACCGGCAAAGTCAATCCCCCGCTCAGGGCCCCCGCCGATCGCGCCGCGCTTTGGGAGGGGATCCGCCGGGGCCAGATCGACACCATCGCCACCGATCACATTCACCGGCCCGCAAGTTCCAAGCAGGGCGGCATCTGGACCGCGCAGCCGGGCTTTCCGGGGCTGGATACGTTTCTTCCCGCGCTCTTGACGCAGGCGCGCAAGGAGGACGTCGCCGTAGAGCGGATGATCCCGCTTGTAACGCGCAATCCAGCCCGGCGCATGGGGCTTGCGGGCAAAGGCGAACTTGAGCCGGGCTTCGACGCCGACATCACTGTGCTCGACATGGGCAAGGCGTGGACGGTCGAGGCAGACAAGCTTGCATCCGATGCCGGGTACTCGATCTACCAAGATCGCCAGATGGATGTCTCGGTCGTCCATACCCTGTCTCGCGGCCGTTTCGCGCTTCGCGACGGGAGCCTGTCCGATGATAGCCGGGGACATGGCAGCTACGTCGCGCGCAAACTCCGGTGAGCGCAGATCAGGCACGGCGCGCCCTCGCTGCATAAAGCCGGCCCGAAAACGCGGCATCGCCCGTCAGCGTTGCGGCATCGCCCGCCGCCTCGGCGCCGATCCCGATTTCCTGCTCTGGCTCGAACCGGTCTTGCAGCCATCGGCTGACCTGCTTGGCATCAAGCGGCGTAAATGGCCCCTGGTTGGGAATCTGCGCCCGGGATTCCGCCTCGCGCCAGAGCCGCCCATAGGCTGAGCCGATGTTCCGGGCGCTGACGACAACCACGCCGCCCGGCATCAACACCCGCTGAACGTCATCCAGAAAAAGCTCCGGTTCCGGCATATGCTCAAGCACCTGAGGCAGAACAACCGTATTCACCGAGCCCGCCTCGTAAGGCAGCCGGCCCGCCTTCATAAGGTCGAATTCAACCCGATCCAGGTCCGCGCCCTCGCGCGCCAGCCGTTCGCGGATGAACGTATGATTATGCGGCGACAGCTCCGCCACCGAAAGCCGGGCGTCCTGCCCGAGCCGCTCATACAAGGCGCTGGTCGAGGTGCCGCCCCAGGGCATGACTTCGACCACCTTGCCGGTCAGCGGGCTTGGAAGCAGCGAATGCTCTATCTCTTGCGCCTGTCCTTGCCGGCGCGAGACATAAACCCCCGCAAGCGGCGATTTCGCCCAAACCGAGTAGCCCCGGAAATCTGCGATCTGCGCCCAGGTCCAGCGCCCCGGATCCCATTCGGCAAAAGGATTGTCGTCGTTCCTGATCTCGAAATACGGGTACTCACGCGCCGGTTTTACCGGATAGATGCTGCCGCCCGGTCGCGCGAACGTCTCCCAGGAATAGACGTCTTGGACGGGGCGCCGAGGCGCTTTCATGGCCGGCGCCGTCGGCTTGGCCCGCCCGATCGCCAATGCGCCCTGAAGCTCGAAGATCGGCGGCAAATCGAGCATCTCGCGCAAGGACGCGTGATCCCCGATGCCTGCGTTCCATATGCAATCGAACCCCCGCAGGTGCGCCGAGAGCATCATGTGGTAACAGGCCCCGGCCACGGATTGGACGATCGAGAAATTGCCGTGGGTCCAGCCCTTCTGAAAACAGAGATAGACCAGCGCCGAGCAGAATTCGAAATGGTGGTTCCCGCCCGAGATTTCCCGCGCACGCCGCTTGCGATCAGGATCGGTCACCACCACGAAATGCCAGTTCTGCTGGTTGCAGGACGACGGCGCCTCGACCCCGTCCGCGATGATTTCGGCAAGTATGGCGCGGTCGATCTGCGAGCCGTCGAAATCACGGCAGGATCGCCGCGTGGCCAGCCTTTCGAGGATCGCGCTGACCGCGGCGTCTGCCGTTCCGGAAACCGCCCTGTTCGCAAAGGTCATGGATGTCATCCTCAAAAAACCGAAGCGGCGTTGACAACCCGTTTCTCCCCCGCAACACTGTCAACAGTTGACGGATCGGACAAGGGGCTTGTTCGAAAAAAGACCTGGGACTCTTGATGTATTGGCCCGAAATTCCCGCTCGCCTTCCCGGGCGCATGCGATAGGGTCAGTCAGGTGAAGAGGCGCCGGACAGACCGCCATACCGCGAATACATCGGTGCCGCAGGCACTTAACCACAACAGGGGAGACGACAATGTTCAATCGCATAAAGGCAACCCTCGGCGCTGCGGCGCTTGCAGGTTTTGCCGCCACGGCCGCGCAGGCCGACGTCACGCTACGCTGGGGTCACTATCTTGGGGATTCGAACTTTCTTCAGGCAGAGAAAGACTTTGCCACAGCCGTGACCGAACGCACCGAAGGGCGCGTGACCATCGAAATCACCTTCGCAGGCGGCCTCGGCGCCGGCAACGAGGTTCTCACACTTGCCGGACGCGGCGCCATCGACATGGCTTCGGTCGTCCCGGGCTACTATGCGGACCAACTGTTGTTCTGGCGGGCCTACCAGATCCCGTTCATCTTCGAGAGCCCGCGCCAGGCGATGGAGATCTCGGCCGCTGCGTACCAGGACCTGCCCTATTTTCAGGAAGAGCTCGACAAGTTCGGCGTGAAGTTTCTCTTCCACCAACCGCTTGGCGGGTACTATCTGACGGGCCCGGACGAAAGTTGCGACTCGCTCGACAACCTTGCGGGCAAGAAGATCCGCTCGTTCGGCGCCGACATTCCAAAAGCGCATGAAGCCATCGGCGCGGTTCCTGTGTCGGTGGGCGTGGGCGATGTCTACGAGGCGCTTCAGCGCGGCTCACTCGACTATTCGTTCCTGAACCGCGGCAATATCCTTGCAAATCGTCTCTACGAACCGGGCCAGTTCAGCTGCGGCCCGGTCATGGCGATCACCGGCCACCTGATCGTCATCAGCAACGATCAGTGGGATGCCATCTCGGCCGAGGACCAGGCCGTGATGCTTGAGGAGGCCCAGAAGGCCGGCACGGCCTACATCGACAACATCGAGGCCGCCGAGGAAGCCGCTGGTGAGAAGATCGTCGAGGCCGGTGGCGTGATCAAGCCGTTCCCCGCCGAAGAGCTGGCCAAGTGGAAGGCCGCAGCGCCGGACCTTTTGCAGAACTGGGTCGATGACATGGACGGCCGCGGCATGGGCGACGCTGCCGCCGAAGTCGCCACGTACTGGCGCGCGATCATCGACGGAAGCTAGGCCAAGACGGCAAACATAACGCGGGCCACAGGGCCCGCGTTTCATCTTCCAGATACCCCGGGACGGCCATTGCAACAGGTGTCGAAACTCATCGAACGGCTCGCACTCGCCGTGCTGATGGTCGGCGGCGCCGGCATGTTGATGTCCATGTTCCTTGGCGTGGCCGACATCGTGGGAACGCAGGTTCTGCTGATCCCGGTACCGGGCCCGCGCGAGCTTACCGAAAGCACAATGGTGCTGATCGTCTTCGGCGCCCTTGCCTATGCACAGATACGGCGCGCCCATATTCGGGTGGAGATCGTCTATCTTCAGGCGCCGCCGCGAATGAGAGCCGCGATGGACGTCATCACCGACTTCGCCGCGATTGTCTTTTTCAGCCTGATTCTCTGGCAAGGGGTCCTGGAGGCTCAGTATTCGCTGCAAATCGGTGAAGCGACCGTCGGGCTGATCCGGTTTCCTCTCTGGCCGGCGCGGATCACGCTGGCCGCCGGGTGCGCCCTGGTGATCCTGCGCCTTCTCGTCGATCTATTGCTCGACCTGGACCGTATCCGAACCGGCGCATCGCTGGACGAACACGCAGCTGACCCGGGTGTCGGGCAAACCGACGAGGATAAATAGGCCAATGCTGGAAGCCGAAACAGCAGGTCTCGTGGTCACCGCCCTTCTGGCGTTCATGCTCACCGTTGGCGTTCATATCGGCGTCGCGCTTGGGCTATCTGGGTTTCTGGGCATCCTTCTTGCGATCAATTCGAAGGCAGCGCTGGCGCAACTGGCCACGGTGCCGTTCTCGACGACCAACTCGTTCACGCTTGCAGTGATCCCGCTTTTCATATTGATGGGAGCGCTCGCCTCACAGGCCGGCCTGACAACCGACCTCTACCGCGCGGCCTACAGCTGGCTTGGCCGCGTGCGGGGCGGGCTTGCGATGGCAACGACAATCGCGTCCGCCGCCTTCGGCGCTGCCTGCGGATCGACAATCGTGAACGCGGCGGTCTTCACCAAGATGGCCATGCCCGAGATGACGCGCTTTGGCTATGACAAGCGCATCTCGGCGGGCTGCATCGCTGCCTCGGGAACGCTAGCCTCGCTTATCCCGCCGTCGATCCTGATGATCGTCTACGCGGTTATCACAGAGCAGTCCGTCGCGCGCCTTCTGGTGGCCGGGCTGGTTCCCGGACTGCTTTCGGCGGGGATCTACATGCTGGGCATCTACGCAATCGCCCGGCGCTATCCGCATCTCTGCCCGATCCCGGAAGAGACTTTCACCTTCCGCGAGAAGCTCGTCTCGCTCAAAGGCGTTTGGGGCATCTCGTTCCTCTTCATCATCGTGATCGGCGGCATCTATCTCGGCTTCTTCGTGCCGACTTACGCTGGCGCGGTTGGGGCGTTTGGCGCATTCCTGATCGTCGCCTTCAAGCGCAAGCTGAATGGAAAGGTCCTGATCGAGACCTTCAAGGACGCGGGGATCACCACTTCGACGATCTTCATAATCGTCATCGGGGGGATCATCTTTGCGCGGTTCCTGACCTATACCGGCCTCGTTCGGGATATATCGGACTGGATGCTCGCGCTCGAGCTTGCCCCGATCGTCTACCTTCTGGGCTTTGCATTGCTGTACATCGTGCTCGGCATGCTGATCGACCCCATTGCGATCATGGTGATGACCCTGCCGATCATGTTCCCGATCATGACGAGCGTCGGCTACGACCCGATCTGGCTTGGCGTGATCGCGATCAAACTTGCTGAGATCAGTCTCATCACGCCGCCAGTGGGATTGAACGTCTACGTCGTGCGAAGTGCGTCCCCGGTGCCCTTGCGACTTGAGGAGGTCTTCGCGGGCGTCACGCCCTTCCTGTTGATGGACGTCGTGACGCTTGGGCTTCTTATCGCGTTCCCAAGCCTTGTGCTGTTCTTGCCCAACATGATGAACTGAGACCGCTCAGCGGCGGATCAGCTCTGCCACCGCAGAGAGGTCCGGAAGCTCTGCCAGTACCGCAAGACAGGAAACTAGCTTTTCGGTGATTCCCGGCGGCAGAGCGCGCGCGGCATTTGCCCTCAGCTTGGCTTCGATCTCTGCCGCATCAATGGGCCGCCCCGGCACGCCGCGGACCGTATCGACCTTGGCGGAAAGCCGTCTGCCATCGCGGGTTTCGACATCGATCCGCGCGGGAAACACGTTGGGAAAGCCCGAGTTTTCAACCGGCACCCATGACATGCGCCGCGCCACCGTGATGACCTCGTCGCGCGGCGCGGCTTTGAAAGACGCGATATCGACCGCGCCACCGACGAGGCGAAGCGCCAGGCAGTACGCCAGTCCCCATTTCCCGTCATATCCCGACAGCGGCGCCTGCCGTCTGTCCCACGGCTCACAAATAAGCGGCGCTTGCTGCTGTGCCACGTGCAAGGTGAGCGAGCCGAGATTTTCCACCTCCAGGCCCTCAGACATAAGCCGCTCGAGCGCTTCGAGAAACGGATGGATATAGTGGCAGACCGGATAAAGCTTGAAGGCCGCCTCGGGCAAGCGCCAATGCGCCCCGAGATCGTCCAGCATTTCGGCCAGGCTGCCAGTGTCCCCCGCGAAGCATTTCATGACGCCAAAGGGGCTTTCCAGCACCCCGGCCGGCCCCACCATGCCCGCGCTGGACAGCGCCGCCGCGCGCAGCCCGGTTTGTGCCGCCCAGCCGGGATTGAGCGCCTTGACGCTCGATCCATCCTCAAGAAAGGCCAGAAGCCCCGAGGCCTGCGACCCGGCGATCCCGATCGCCGCCACCAGACCGGCCCGGTCAAGCCCCATTATCCGCCCGGCAGCCGCTGCGGCCCCGATCGCGCCTGCGATCGACGTCGCTTGAACGCCGCGCGCCTGGAACGCACCGGGCGCAGCGAGACCGATCCGGATCATCACCTCCCAGGCGACCGCGTAGCCCGCCAGGCAATCGGCCCCGCTTGCCCCTGCCGCCTCGGCCGCTGCAAGCGCGGCGGGCAGGGCTACGGCGCTGCCGTGAATGACCGAGCCGATATGCGTGTCGTCATATTCCAGCGAGTGAATCAATGCCCCGTTGAGCATCGCGGCCTCGGCGGGCGAGGCCAGTCCTCCGGTCAGGCAGGTCGCGCGTCCAGGGCCCTGCACGGCGCGCTGCCAGCCGCCCTGCTCGGTCCCGGCCGAAGCCGCCAGCCCTACTCCGATCGCATCCATGAAGTGAAGCGCCGCCGCCCCTGCAACATCCCCGGGAAGCGTCCAGTCCCCAAGCGCGAATGCCGCAATTCGTTCGGCCCCGGTCACGCGGCCGCTCTGACTTCTTCGATCGCGCGAAGCCCCGCGCGCCGCCCAAGCACCAGCGCCGTTATAAGCCCGTTGCCGGACGCGTAGCCCATGGCCCCGGCGGCGCCGCTGATGCCGGCCGCTGCGCCGCCTCCTGCGAAGAGATTGGGCATGATACCGCCCCCAGCCTTGCGGACACGCGCATGCTCGTCGACCAGAAGCCCGCCTTGGGTGTGAAACAGACCGGGCTTCACCTTGGCGATGGCGAAAGGCGGCTTCAACGGCGCCATGCCGAAGGCTGCCCGTCCGAACGTATCGCCGCCCGCCGCGGCCGCGTCATTGTAGGCCGCTACCGTTCCGGCCAAAGCCGCCCCGTCGATGCCCGCCTCTGCGCCAAGGGTCTCTGGATCGTCCGCCCATCGGATCGCGCCCATCTGGGACATCTCGACATATTCTTCCTCGGCCAGTGCCACATCGTGGATCCGCGCGTCATAGACAGCCCAGGCGAAGTCCCCATGCGCCATCACGCGGGGGGCGAAGCCCGAATACCCGTCATCTTCTTTTCCGAAGCGGCGCCCGTCCTTTCCGACAAGGATCCCGCCCTTCTCGATGGTCGTCCAACTCAGAAGCTGCCCCTGCGGATAGGCAACCGCCGCGTAGCCCTGATAGGCCGCCATGTTACCCAGCGCCGCGCCAAGCGCGCCGCCCCATTCGATCGCTTCGCCGGTACTGCCCGGCGCGCCGAAATACTCGGCCCCCGAAATTTCCGGGCAGTGTTCGGCCACCAGATCGCGATTGGCGGCGAACCCGTTCGTGGCTAGCAAAACCTTCCGCGCCCGGATCGTCTCGCCATTCACCACTGCGCCCATCACTGCGCCGTCCTGGGCGATCAGGCGCTCTGCGCTGTTGCCCACCGCAAGCGGGATATCCCGCTGGTTCACGAACCCAAGAAGGTCGTCTACCAGATCCTGCCCGCGGCGCGATTTCGGCGCGTGCAGCCGTTCGACCGAATGGCCAATGTGCCGGTAGGCGGTGATCAGCTCCATCCGTGCGCCCAGATCGTCGATCAGCCACTCGCAAAGCGGCCCGCATTCCCTTGCGATCAGCTCTGTCAGGTTATCGGCGTCGTGATGCCCCGCTACCTTGCGCAGATCCGCGATCATCCGCGCAGGGCTGTCCTCGATCCCGGCCTCGGCCTGAAAGCGCGATCCGGCACCCGGAATGGAACCTGTAGACAGGGACGAGTTTCCCCCCGGCCGGTCCCGCTTTTCGATGATCGCCACCGATCCGCCCGCGTCATGTGCCGCGATGGCGCCAGCCAGACCGCAAGCGCCGGCTCCGATCACTAGCAGATCAAGCGTGTCGCTCATCCGCCCGTCATCGAAGCGACCGTCTTGCGCCAACCCGCACCAAGGCGCGCGGGCTCAAGGTCAAGCACCTGTTGCAAAACTGGCCCCATCGAGGGGTAAGGATCGTCCACGATCTCTTTGATCTTCCTGCGTATTTCATCCGGAGCGAACGGCAGGTCCGGCCCGCCGCGGGCGCTTAGAACTTCCTCGCTCAGCTCGGTTCCGTCCCTCAGCCGCCAGGTGACGCGGGTCGGCCGGTCATTCGGCCAGTCAGGGATCGGCTCGTAAGGATCGATGCTGACAGCGTGGCGCAATTCGGCGACCCGCGGGTGCCGGAGCGCCGGCGCCGAGAACGCCTCGAACCCGCCTGCGCCATGCACCGCGGCCGTCGCTGCGATATGCTGGATCGAGAACTTGCCCGCGATGGTCGTCTCGGGATCGGTATTGTCCATCACCCGCGCCTTGTAATGGGTATGAAGATGGATCGAAGCCAGATCCTCGACCGACGCGCGCCTGGCAAGTTTCATCGTCGCCTCGATGGTGGCGTGACCATACTGACAGCACGCGAATACCTTGTGATAGCCGTCTGAAATCGCCCAGCTTTCACCCAGGCCGCCGTGCAACGCCTCCGGTGATGGTTCGGCGAGAAACGCGTCGGCGTAGACATCGTGAAGCGCCGTCGGAAGGCCCTTGATGCCATGCGCGGCCCAATCGGTGGCCCGCAATGCGGTCTGCGCGGCGATCCCGGGCCAGACATTGCGGCAGAGCGAGCCCTGGATGGGATGCGTGTAGGGGCCCGGCAGGACCATCGTTGCCGCGCTTGAAATCGCACCGACCGCCACATCATCGGGCAAGCGCCTGAGAGCCGAGAGCGCCGCCGCACCACCCACCGCTGCCAGGCTTCCGTGCGGGTGCAGAACAAGATTTGGGAAGGTGAAGGCCTGCGCCACCCGTGAAACCGTCTCGTATCCCAAGACCAGCGCCCGCAAGACATCCCTGACGCTATGGTCCTCTGCCTCTGCCTCGGCCAACAGCGCCGGCAGGCAATAGATCCCCGCATGGCAGATCACCCGCCGGTAGCCTTCGTCAAGCTCGGCCCAGTCCGACGCAGACCCGTTGGCAAGGGCTGCCGAATACCGGTCGAGCCGCACGCCCCGGCCGTTGAAAACCGTCGCCTCAGCCGCGCCAGCGCTTTGCGCCACACCGTCTTGCAGCGCAACCAGTTCCGGCTCGTCCCGCGCAGCGACCATTGCCGCAAGATCGTCCGACAGGACGAGCGCGGCGCGGCCTTGCACCGGTCCCGGAATGTCATCCCACTCGGTACCGCTTGTGAAGGCCACAAGGTCCTTCAACGCATCGGCGATCGCTGCAGCGCTCATGCCCGTGCCTTCAGCCCGCCGACCATCGACAGCACGTCGGCAGACGGCATCACATCGGCGTATTTCCCGTTCATGTCCCAAAGATTGACCGCGTGAGAGGTCGGCGCCCGGTCATAGACCGCATCCTCGGGCACGATGACTTTGAAGTTGTAGGCAAAGGCATCGGTGACCGATGAACGCACGCATCCGCTTGTGGTGCAGCCCGTGACGATCAGCGTGTCGATCTGAAGATCGATGAGATGGCTGACAAGCGGTGTGCCGAAAAAGGCGCTCGGGTGCTTCTTGGGCAGAAGGACGTCGCCTTCGCGGGGGGCAATCTCGTCGACGAACCGGTACCCCTTCGCGTCGATCCCCATGATGGACGGGATTTTGGCCGCGAGCCGTCCGCCGTCAATAGCGGCGTTCTTGGGCGCGACATGGGGGTAGAGCACGGGAAAGTTCTTCTGCCGGAACGTCGCGAGCAGCGGCGCGATTTTTCCGACCGCCGCCCAGCCTGCGTCACCGCACGAGGTGGGGTATTCCTCGATCGCCTCCCAATAGGGTTTGGGCGTCGTGCCGACCGTCCGGTATTGTACGTCGATGACAAGCAGTGCCGGGCGCGTCCCGATCCCACCGGTTCCGCCAAAGCCGGCCTTCCGATAGCGACGTTCTTCCTCGTCGGTGATGATGCCTGACCAAGCGGCCATTCTGCCGATCTCCCCCTCACCTCACAACCGCACAAGACGATGAGAAGTTGACGAAATGGCCGTGTCGTTGTCAACCTCGCGTCATGGAGATGAAAGCCCACGACCGATACGACTACGTGCCCCTGCCCGAACGCGCGGTCTACGACTGGCCAGGCGGCAAGCGGCTCGCCGTCTGTATCTGCAACAACATCGAGCATTTCTCTTACCTGACGGGTCTGGGCAGTGACCACACGATGCCCGGCGCGCCCCAAACGACCCGGAATTACGCCTGGCGCGACTACGGCAACCGGGTCGGGCAATGGTATATGTTCGACCTGCTGGATGATCTCGGTCTGCCATGTTCGCACAATGTGAACGCGGCCGCGCTCGACTACGCACCGCAGATCGTGGCCCGCATCCGGGCGCGGGGCGATGAGGTGATCGGCCACGGCCGCACGAATTCCGAACGCCAGGACGGCATGAGCGAGGACGATGAGCGCCGGCTTATTGCCGAAACAACCGAGGCCATCACGCGCCATTTCGGTGCGCCGCCAAAGGGGTGGCTCGGCCCCTACATCGTGCAGTCATCGCACACCGCCGATCTGCTGAAAGAGGCAGGCTACACCTATCACCTCGATTGGCCCGCCGACGATCAGCCGTTCTGGATGCGCACCCGTGCGGGACCGATCCTGTCGGTGCCCTACTCTATTGAAGTCAACGATTCTCCTGCCCTCGTCTTCCGCCATCACACCGGGCGCGAGTTCGAGGCGATGATGATCGACCAGTTCGACGAGATGCTGCACCTCTCGGCGAAATATCCGCTTGTCTTCAGCGTCGTGCTCCATCCCTTCGTGATCGGCCAACCCTACCGGCTTCGCGCCCTTCGCCGGGCATTGGCCCACGTGCTCGCGCATCGCGACGACATCTGGCTGGCCACGCCCGGCCAGGTGGCGGACGCCGTCGCCCGCTTGCCCCATGGAACCGTACCAGGAGCACCAAGATGACCCGCGATGAGCAGATCGCTCTGGTTCAGCGCTATTTCGCCGCCGTCGATGGGGAAGATCTCGCAGAACTGCTCGCCACGCTGACGTCGGATTGCGTCTTCACTGTCGAGACCCACGGCGTCCGGCTTGAAGGTCATGACGGGATTGCCGAAATGTTTCGCCGCCTCTGGTCGAACCACCAGGCGGTCCTGCATCACCGCTTCGCGTATGTCTGCGACCCCGAGGGCGGCCGTATTGCAGCCCGCTTCACCGTTGAGAACACGGAACATGACGGTCGCCTGACCCACAAATCCAACTGCAATTTCTTCGAGGTCAAAAAGGGACGCTTTTCAGCCGTCGCGGTCTACATGACCGGGGCGAACACGTTGAAGGATACCGAGTGACAGATGCGGACCTGATACGATTGGCCGAGCGTTATTTCACCGCTCTGGATGACCGCGAACCCGAAGCTCTGGCGGGATGCCTGAGCGAAGCCTGCACGCTGACCATCGAAACCCATGGCATCGCCTATGATGGGCGTGCCGCCATTTGCGAGCTGTTCGCGACGCGTTGGCGGGGTCACATGCGGGCCCGCCACCACGACTTCACGCACACACCTTCGGCCGCCTGCGGACGGATCGCCAGCCAGTTCACCGTCACCTATTCCGGTGCCGGCGCGGGTCCGCCCAAATCGAACGCGAACGTCTTTTCGGTCACTGACGGCCGCATTTCGCGTGTGCAGGTCTACATGGCAGGCGAGAACACGATCCAGACCTAGCCAAGAAGGCCCAGCGCTTCGTCCGTAGACCGTACCTTGCCGAAGAACCTCTGGAAGTTGCGAAGGGTGTTTTCGTGCAGATCCTTGTGCGTCGTGGCGCAGGCATCCTCGACTAGCGTGACCGCGTAGCCCCGGTCGGCCGCTTCGCGCGCCGTCGTCTCGACGCACATGTTGGTCGAAACCCCGGTCATGAACAGAGCCTCGCGGTCCAGACTGCGAAGCAGATGGTCTATCCCGGTCGAAGCAAAGGCCCCGATCGAGGTCTTTCGCAAGACGTAATCGTCTTGCGCGGGCGCGAGCTCTTCGATGATCCGGTGCTCTGGCGCGCCTTCGTAGTTGCCGACATCCTGGAAGAACTTCCGCATGTGGATCGGTGCGTCTGCGCAATCTTCGCGCGCCGCACCGATCGTGACATATATCACCTCGCCTCCGCAGCGGCGCATCGCCTCGATCAGCCGCCGGGTGTTCGGAATGACCAGCGCGTGGATGCGCTCGAACCGCCAGTCGGTCGTGCCCTTGCCCTCGGCCTTCATGCGCTTGGCAAGCGCCCCGTCCCGGTGCCCGGTCGCATATTGCATATCGATGATGACAAGCGCCGCACGAGAGGGATCGACAGGCCGGTCGGTCGTGAAAGCCTGCACGTAGTCGGCGGTTTCAGGGGTATCGGTCATGGCTGTCCTCCGATGGTTTCGACCGAGACCGGGAAAAGAGCGTCAAGCGCCGCCTCGGTCTGCAGTTCCATGATGTGATAGAGTGAGAATTCCCATGCCTCGCCGGCATCAAGCTCGGCAGGCGTGAAGGCAATTGCAAGGTTGCCACCCGTCGCCCGGCGGCCGGGAAATCCGAAATGCAAAAGCTGCTGGCGCATAGCGGCCAGCGCGGTGCGCGCGCGTTCGGCCGACGGCGCGACGCACTCGATGAGAAGCGCGATCTCGTGCGGAGCCGAACCCTCTGGCGCAGGTGTCACCCCGTCAATGCCGTACCGGCGCACGTAAAGCGACCAGTTCCCGGGCACGATTTGCCGCACATTGGCTTGCACGTCACGCAGTATCTGATCGCTTTGACGAATGAACTCAGGATCTGCCGCGGCATAAATTCCCACGGCGCGTGCTCCGATCCGCCGGGCGCCCTCGATTTTGACGGTGGGCTTTTCGGCAGGCTCCCACCGCGCCCCACTGACCCGCACGCGCCGGTCGCCCGCGGCCTCGTAGCGCGCCTGATCAAGCCGTACGGCTCCGGCAGGCTCGCGGAACTCGAACGGGTCGGCCTGCTCGTACAAGGCGTGTGCCGCGACCGAACGCGGTGTGGCGCGGCGCTCGGGCGACATGCTCTCTAGCGTGAAACTGTCACCCTCCAGCGTTCCAAGGATCGCATCGCGCCCACCCGGCTCGCAGCAAAGCGACGTGCATTCGAGGATCTTGCCCATGTGCATGGCCGGCCCGACCTCGTAGCCAAGCAATACCGGGATGACGGCGAAGGGCGCTGTGTCGCAGGCGCGCCCCGCAAGGACGACATCCGCCCCCTGCTCCAACGCCTTGATGAAGGGCGCCATTCCTGCCTGGGCGACGATATGCGGCAGCGCGCGGATCGCCGCGTGATCGGCCGGCAGATCCCCGATCGGCCGAAGGCGGCCATCGGTCAGGGCAGCTTCCACCGACGCGCCCGGCACGTCCGAGCGGATCAGTCCAAGACGAAAGGACAGGCCCGCTGCTGCAGCCACTTCCGCCAAGATCGCTCGCACCTCTTCGAGATGCGGCGCCGCCCCCGCCGTGCCGGCGCTGCCAATCAGAAGCGGCACGTCCAGATCGCGCGCCGCCTTGAGAACCAGCTCAAGATCGCGCCGGACCAGCGCCTTCGGCGCCGCCATGCGGCCCGAACCAAGGTAGGCCGGCCCGGGATCGACCGATCCCATGTCAGCTGCGATCACGTGGGGCCGCGCTGCGATGCCGCGTCTGAAGGCCTCTTCGGGGATACCCAGCCCAAGCTGGCCCGATGCGCCCAGTATTCGAAGCGGCGCATCGGGCCCTGGCCATCTGTCGCGCAGGCGCGTGAAGGCACTCACGCCGGCACCGTCAGCAGCGGCGCGTGTTGTTGCGCGCCGTAGACATCCCGGTCGCCCGGCGATCCGGCAGTGACCAAACGTGGGATCGTGATTTTCAACGCCAAGGCAGGCGGATACGGCGCGAGTTTCACGGCCCCGGGTTCAAGACCATAGAGCTTTGCGACCGTGTCCCGGGTTACGGCGGCCAGACCCCGCCGATACGCTGCGCTGTCCTTGAACATGACGTCGATCGTCAGAAGCGTCGGCCCGGCGTTCTTCGATCGGATCACCGGTGCGATATCGGCAAGTGTCTGGCTCATCGCCAGCCCCAGAGCGCGCGCATGTGCTCTGCCATCTCGCCCGCTGTGGCGTGCCATAGCCCGTCAAGCGCGGCCAGCCGGCCCAGCGCCGCACGCAGGTGCTTCACACGGTGCGGCTGCCCGATCACCCAAGGATGCAGCGACACCACAAAGCTTCGCCCGCCCTCGCCCGCAAGCCGCTTTGCCGCTTCGCCGACAAGATCGGGATAGCGAGAGGTCGGAACCTTGCGCAGCCAAAGCGCGGTCACGTCGTCCCATTCCATCTGGTTGGGTACCGAGACAAGCGGCGGCTTCGTCGTCATCGAGTACGGCTGATCGTCGTTCGGCCAGTCCAGCAAATAGCGATACCCGGCCTCGGCCAGAAGCTGGGGTGTGCGCGCGCTCTCGCCGCTGTCCGGACCAAGCCATCCCGCGGGGCGGGCGCCGAGATGCGCCTCGAAGGCGTCGGTCACCCGTGCAATGGCGCTGCGCTCCTCGTCTTGGGACATCCCGGACGACAGCATCCGTGTCTGCGCTTCGCCATGGGCCGCGAACTCGCAGCCACGCGCCTTCAGGCGCTCGACAAGCTCCGGATAGCGTTCGAGCGCCATGGAATTTGCAGCGACCGTGATCCTGAAGGGCGTGCCTTCAAGCAAATCCAATACGCGAAAGATCCCGATGCGGTTGCCGTATTCCCGTTGCGTGAAGGGGCGGAACTCGGGGAAATAGAACCCGTATTCACCGGTAAACCGATTGTCCCGGATCGCGTCCCGGGGCGGCTCCAGCTCCCAGTATTCGAGATGCAGAAGAACCGTCACCGCCATGCGTGCCCCGCCCGGCCAGACGGTCGGCTTGCGCGAGGGGATCGCCGAAAAGCGGTAGTGGCCGTGATCCATGCCTGGGGCCGGCGTCGTCATGCCGCCTCGCGGGCGCGGTGCCAGGCGATGTGATCCTGGCATTGCCCGAGATACCAGTCGGCGATCTGTTCACCGGTGGCCGCCCAGACGCCATCATGGCCGAGAATGTAGTCGAGCAGCCGTTCGAGATGCCCGATCCGGTGCGGCTGGCCCATCATGTAGGGATGCAGCGCAAGGCACATGACCTGCCCGCCCTCGGCGTACAGCGTATCGAAAGCATCCCGCGCAATCTCGGCGTAGTCGGCTGCCTCGTAATGTTGGCGGTGCAAGATGGAATCGTTGAAGTCCATCGTGTAAGGAACTGTAATCAATTCACCTTTTCGAACACGCATCGGCACCGGCTGGTCGTCATGGTGCCAGTCGGCATAGTAGGTGATCCCGGCCTCGGCGATCAGGTCGGGCGTGTTGAGCGTGTAAGAGGCCGCCGGCGAGAACCAGCCCCGCAACTGCCGCCCCGTAAGCTCGTGGTAAAGGTCCACGCATTCGGCGATCGCGGCCCGCTCTTCGGTCTCGGTATAGTTCCAGTGATAGCGGGTGTTGTACATGCCGTGGCACAGCACCGACCAGCTTCGCTCTTCCATGGCCTGGAAGATCTCGGGGTAGTGCACCCAGTTTGCCATCGACAAAGACACCGTGGCGCAGATCCCAAGCCGGTCGAAGAGATCGAACATGCGCCACAGACCAACGCGGTTGCCGTAGTCCCGCGTGCCGTAGCCGATCACGTCGGGATGCGGCATCCGCGGCCAGGGATCGCGCTTTTTCGACCGGCGCGGCAGGTACTCGTAGTGCTCCACATTGGGCACCACCCAAAGCGCCACCCGCGCGCCACCGGGCCAGCGGATGGGCGGACGGTCAGGCCACGCAGAATATGGTGCGCGGTCGGCATGCGCGAATTCGGACACGGAGGCTGAACCCCAAACTGTTTACAGGTGACAATAATCCGTGTGACCCTGCGCGCAACCGAAAGACTGGAGAGCGCAGGCCATGCGCAACACGACCCGCCTGAAGTCGCTGATCCAAGCGCCCGAGCTTCTGGTCATGCCAGGGGCCTATGACGCGCTCTCGGCCATGCTGATCGAGGACGCGGGCTTCGATGCGGTCCAGTGCTCGGGTTTCGGCATCGCCGCAAGCCACCTCGGGCTGCCGGATATCGGAATTCTTGGCTTCCGCGAGATGCTCGACCGGACGCGCGTGATCTGCGGCGCGGTCTCCGTTCCGGTCATGGCCGATGGCGACACGGGCTTCGGCGACGCGGCGACAACGTGGCATGTCGTGCGCGAGTTCGAGGCTGCCGGGGCCGCCGGCATCAACCTTGAAGATCAGGTGATACCGAAACGCTGCGGTCATTTCACCGGAAAGGCGGTCATCGACGCGGGCAAGATGGCAGGCAAGATCCACGCCGCGTGCGACGCCCGCCGGGACCCCGATTTCGTGATCAACGCGCGCACCGATGCGCTTCAGCCGCTGGGCGTCGATGAGGCGATCCGGCGGGGCAACCTTTATGCCGAAGCCGGCGCGACGCTTGTCTTCGTCGATGGCATCGAGACCCGCGAGGAAGTCCGCCGCGTGATAGGCGAGATCAACGCGCCCGTCTCGATCAACATGGTGGAAGGCGGGCGCACCCCTCTTTTCACCTTCGCCGAACTGCAGGACCTCGGTGCGGCGCGGGTAAGCGCGCCGGTCACCACCATCCTCGCCGCGATGCAAGGCGTGCGGGGCGCCCTTGCGGCGATGAAGCGAGACGCGCGCCCCGCATCCGAGCCCGAACGCCTTGCCGGGTTCGACGAGATCAAGGCACGCGTCGGGGCGCCGCATTTCGATGATCTGGGCCAGCGCTTCGGCCCAAGCAAGGAGGTTGGCTCATGAATTTCAAAATCCAGCGGATTGACCATGTGGTGCTTTACGTCAAGGACCAGGACGCTTCGGTACGGTTCTACGAAGACGTGCTGGGCTGCACCGTTGCGCGGCGCAACCCGAAGGTTGGACTTGTCCACCTGACGGCGGGCGCGTCGATGATCGATCTGCTGCCCGCGCCCGAAGAAGGAGCAGGGCGGAACGTCGATCACGTTGCGCTGCGGATCGAGCCCTTCGATGCAGACGCCCTTGTGGCGCATCTGGGTAAGTTCGGGATCACCCCCGGTGAGACCCGCCCGCGCTTTGGCGCCGAAGGCATCGGACCGTCGCTTTATTTCGACGATCCGGACGGGAACACGATCGAGCTCAAGGGCCCGCCTGAAGACTGAAGTGCGCGGTTGCCTGGACGGCGTGTCCGGTCATGCCTCGGCATCGGGAAACACCCATGGCCGCGTCTCGGCAAGCTTTGCGCGGAATGCCGCGATCTGGTCTGCATGGGCCTGTGTCAGATCGATATCGTCCCAACCCTTGATCAGCTTGGTCCGGCGAACCGGTTCGATCTCAAAGCGGGCCTCGATGTCGCGCACCTGGATCCGGCAACTCTCCAGATCCACAGAAACCTCGGTGGGCTCGGCAAGCGCCGCAAGAAGCCGCGCCCCGTCCGCTTCGGATACGAGTGCCGGCAAGAGCCCGTTGTTCACCGCGTTGCCTGCGAAGATATCCCCAAAGCTCGGTGCGATCACCACCCGGAAGCCTGCATCAACGAGCGCATAGACCGCCGCCTCGCGTGAAGAGCCGCCGCCGAAGTTCCGCGCTGCGACCAGCACCGATGCGCCCTCCGCTGCGGGCCGGTTGAGCGGAAACTCGGGGTCGGGCGTCTCGCCGGTGCGGCGCAGATCGTGAAGAAGAAAACGCCCATAGCCTTCTGATCGCGGCGCCGACATGAACCGCGCCGGGATCAACTGATCGGTATCGATGCCTTCGCGCGACAGCGCCACGCCAAGTCCCTTGTGCTGCGACCAGCCGGCCATCAGATCCGACCCTTCAGAAGCGGCCGCACATCCGTGAGCGTTCCGGTCACCGCCGCCGCCGCGACCATGGCCGGCGACATCAGATGCGTTCGCGCCCCCGGTCCCTGCCGGCCGCGAAAGTTCCGGTTCGTCGTCGAGGCGCAGCGCTCGCCCGGCGCCACCAGATCGCCATTCATGCCGACGCACATCGAACAGCCTGCCCCGACCCATTGAAGCCCCGCCTCGGTGAAGACCCGGTCGAGCCCTTCCTGTTCGGCCTGCGCTTTGACCATCATCGAGCCCGGCGAGACCAATCCCGGAACCTTTGCCCTGCGTCCCGCCATCACGGCGGCCGCCGCACGCAGATCCTCGATGCGTGCATTGGTGCATGAGCCGATGAAAACCCTGTCAACCGGCGTGCCGTCAAGCGGTCGCCCTGGCGCCAGCCCCATGTAATCCAAAGCGTCGCGGACCGCCGCGGCCTTGCTCTCGGTCAGCGCCGCCGGATCCGGCACGGTAGAGGTGATCGGCAGCGCGTCTTCGGGGCTTGTCCCCCATGTCACAACAGGCGCAATTCCGGAGGCGTCGATCGTCACTTCGCGGTCGAAGCTTGCACCTTCATCCGATCTGAGCGCGCGCCAGCTTTCCACGGCCCGCTCCCAGCCGGTATCCTGCGGTGCGAAGGGCCGGCCCTTCAGATAGTCGAACGTCACCGTGTCCGGCGCGATCATCCCAAGCCGCGCACCGCCCTCGATCGACAGATTGCACAGCGTCATGCGCCCTTCCATCGACAGCGCTGCGACCGTCGGGCCGGCATACTCGATCGCGTGCCCCCGTGCCCCGTCGGCGCCAAGCTGCGCGATCCAGCCAAGCGCCATGTCCTTTGCGCCGACGCCAGGCCCCAATGCGCCCTCAAATCGGATCCGCATCGCCTTGGGTTTGACCTGCCAGACCGTCTGGGTGGCCAGAACATGCGCCACCTCGGTTGCCCCGATCCCGAACGCGAAGGCGCCGAATGCGCCGTGGGTCGAGGTATGGCTGTCACCGCACACGATCACACAGCCCGGCAGCGTCAGTCCCTGCTCTGGCCCGATCACATGCACGATCCCCTGCCGCGCATCCCGCAGTCCGAAACAACGGATGCCGTGGCGCTCTGCGTTTTTCTCAAGCGTTGCGATCATGCGGCGGATGTCGTCGGAGGCGCCGCCGTCCATGCGTGCCCGGGTCGGCGCGTAATGGTCGACAACCGCTGTCGTCAGCGCGGGTTCCGCGACGCCAAGCCCGCGTTCTCCAAGCTTTCGAAACGCATGGTGAGAGCCCTCGTGCACCAGATGGCGATCGACCCAGAGAAGCGCCGCCCCGTCCGCGCGCGTGTGGATCGCGTGCGCCGCCCACAACCGGTCAAGAAGTGTCTTCGGCCCGCTCATTCCGCGGCCTCGTTGCCGCCTAGGACCGGCGCCCATTGCCGGTGTCCCGCCTCGCCCACCCGGCTAAGCGTCATTTCCATCCGGAACATGTCCGGCCGGTAGAGCGCAAAGAGAAACTCGATGCCGCGACCGGTTTCGTCGCGCACGACCCGCTCGATCGACAAAAGCGCAGCGCCGACCGCAACGTTAAGCGCATCCGCCGCATCCGGCGTCGCAAGCGTCGCGCTTACTGATTGCGACGCCTCGCCGATGGTCACGCCGCCCCGCTCGAGCAGGCGGAAGAGCGGGCTGGTCGCAAGATCTGCCTCTGAATAGTTGCGCGCGATGTCCTCGGGCACATGCGTCGTCAGGTGGGAAAACGGGACGCCATCGATAAGGCGCACCCGCACGGCCGACTGCACCCGCGCATCCGGTCCAAGGCCCAGCGCGGACGCTACAAGGGCAGCAGGCGCGCCATAGGCGAAAGACAGAAGCCGCGCCTCGGTCGCACAGCCCATTTCGATGAGCTGCGGCATCAGGGTGGTGAAATCGCCCGACACCATGGCTTTGTCACGGCCGGCGCGCACGATCGTCCCGCTGCCCGGCCGTTTCTCGATCAGCCCGTCCCCGTCAAGCGCTTCAAGCGCCCGGCGCACCGTCACCCGGCTGACGTCGAATTCGGCGGCAAGCTTCTGTTCGCCCGGAAGCGCTGTCCCGTCCGGGTAGACGCCTCGCGATATCTCGTCTTTCAGCAGAAGGTAGACACGCCGTGCCTTGCCTCCTTCGGGCGCCGTTGAGACGGCGTCGTCCGCCTTTTGAAGGCTGCTGGCCACAATCATCCGCGAAAGCCCCATTGCGCGGGATCTGCCATAAACTCGAACATGCTCTTGCCTTTCGTCTCGTATCCGCTTTATGTTACCGGAAAGCTGTATGGTATACAATACAGGTTGAGGGGGAGGACGCAAGAGATGCCGATCGTCGAAATACACCTGATCGACGGCTACTCCGACGAGGCCAAGGCGCGCCTTGGACAGGCTTTGACCGGCGCGGTTGCATCCGTGGTGCCGGCCGCGCCCGAAGCGATCACGGTGCTGATGCACGAAATCGCCCCATCGGGGTATATGCGCGGCGGCACCCAGCGCAGCCCCGCCCCAGCCCTGCCCGACCCGGCCCAGACCGTCCGTGCGTTTCTCCAAGCAATGGAGGCGCGCGACCTCGATGCGGCGAAGTCCTATCTTGCCGAGAACTTCCACATGACCTTTCCGAGCGGGAAGACACTGAACAGCCTCGAAGAGCTCGTTGATTGGTCCAAGACCCGCTACAGCTTTGTGAAGAAGACCTACGCGCGGTTCGACACGGCCGCGACGCTTGATGGCAGTGTGGTCTATTGCCATGGCACGCTGGCCGGCGAATGGCTCGACGGAACGGCCTTCGACGGCATTCGGTTTGTCGATCGTTTCACGATAGCTGGCGGCAAGCTGTCGGATCAGGAGGTCTGGAACGATCTTGCAGAGGCCCGTGCCCATGCCTGACATCGATCCGATCACCCTGGCCGTTTTGGCCGGTCGCATGGAGCAGATTGCCGACGAGATGGACGCGACCCTGTTTCGTTCGGCCTTCAACCCGATCATCGCCGAGGCTCATGATGCAAGCCACGGGCTTTACGACGCGGCGACCGGGGAAACGCTTGTGCAGGGCAAATCGGGCCTGCCCATTTTCGTGGGCGTCATGGCCTTTGCCGTGAAGGCCGTGATCGATAAGGCGGCCCGGGATGGCGATCTTGCCGTTGGTGACACCTACATCTTCAACGATGCGCATATCGGTGGCACGCACCTGTCCGACATGCGCCTTGTGCGTCCCTATTTCCGTGACGGCGAGGTGTTCTGTTACCTCGCCTCGGTCGGGCACTGGCACGACGTGGGCGGGGCGGTCCCGGGGAACTACAATCCGTCGGCCACCGAGGTTTTTCAAGAAGCCTTCGTGCTGCCGCCCGTCAAGTTGCAGCGCAACGGAGAGGTGCAGCAGGACATCGTCGACATCCTTCTTCGCAACAGCCGAATGCCGCAATCATCGATGGGCGATCTGTCCGGTCAGCTCGGGGCCCTCGACCTTGGCATTCGCCGGATGGATGCGCTGCTCGATGAATACGGTGTCGACACCGTCAAGGCCGCGCTGAGTGCATTGGGCGACCGGGCCGAGGCGCTGACGCGCGCCGAGGTGTCCGAGCTGCCCGACGGCCGCTGGGAGGCCGAGGATTTCATGGACAATGACGGGATCAGCGACGAGGCGCTTCCGATCCGCGTTGCCTTCGAGGTAAAGGGCGACCGGCTCACACTCGACTTCGCCGGCTCCGCGCCGGCCTGTGCGGGGCCAATCAATATCGCGCTGCCGACTGCGATTGCCTGTTGCTACGTGGCGATCAAGCATATCTTTCCGGCGCTTCCCGCGAATGCCGGCGTGATGCGGCCCATCGACATCCGCATTCCCGAAGACAGCCTGCTTTCGGCCGACTTCCCACTGCCTACCGGCGGTTACACCGAAACGATCCTGCGGATGATCGACGTGATCTTTTCGGCTGCCGCCCAGGCCGCACCCGAACGCGTGGTGGCCAATGCCTACGGAACCATCAACGCGCTTTCCATCGCGGGCCGCACCGCCGCGGGTAAACGCTGGGTGATGTTCTCGTTCTACGGCGGCGGGCATGGCGGCTCGTCCACCTCGGACGGGCTCAACCACGGCAACGCGCCGATCTCGACCGCCACCATTCCGCCGGCCGAAATTCTCGAGGCGGCCTATCCGGTGATGTTCCGGCAATGGGCGCTGCGCCCCGACAGCGCGGGTGCGGGCGAACACCGGGGCGGACTTGGCGCGATCTACGAGATCGAAGTGCTGGAACAGTCGGCCGAAGCGTTCCTTTTCGGCGAACGCGGCCGCTTTCCGCCAAAGGGCATCGTGGGCGGCGCGGACGCGGCATTGAACGCATTCCACTACGAGGGCGAAGGCGGATGGCATCAGCCGCCGCTGGTCTCGAAGATGGTCGGCATCCCTTTGAAGAAAGGCCAGAAAGTGCGTCTTGAGACACCCGGCGGTGGTGGCTACGGAGACCCCGCCAAGCGCCCGGCCGCTGATGTGGCGCGCGACGTTTCGCTCGGCTACGTCTCACCAGAGGCCGCAGATGCCGCCTACGGCACCGCCTGGCGGGAGGCACATATATGAGCGGCAAGATGATCGGCGTGGATGTCGGTGGCACCTTCACCGACGTCTTCGTGCTTGACGAGGACGCAGGCACCGCCACCGTCGCAAAGGTTCCAACCACGCGGCCCGACCAATCGGGCGGCTTTCTCGACGGGATCGGACGCGAGGTTTCAGATCTTGCGACGGTGGGCACCGTCGTCCACGGCACGACCGCGGGAACCAATGCCCTGCTAGAGCGGAAGGGCGCAAGGGTCGGGATCATCACGACGCCCGGCTTCCGTGACGCGCTTGAGATGCGGCGGCGCGACCGGCGCGCGACATGGGGTCTGCGGGGCGATTTCGATCCCGTGGTGCCGCGGAACCTTCGCCTTGAGGTCCCCGAGCGGACGCTGGCGGACGGTACCGTGATGACCGCGGTCGACGTGGGCGCCGTCCGAGAGGCCGCGCAGGCGCTCCTTGAGGCCGGCTGCGCCGCCTGCGCCATCGTCTTCATCAACGCCTATGCAAATCGCGACAACGAGGCCGCCGCGGTTGCCGCCGTCCGCGAGATCTGGCCCAACCCCCACGTTTCGGCTTCGTCCGAGATCCTGCCCGAAATCCGCGAGTTCGAGCGCGCCTCGACAACGGCGCTGAACGCGTATCTGCAACCAGAGGTCGCGGGCTATTTCAAACGCCTGGAAGGCGCGCTTCGCGACGACGGGTTCGGCGGGCAGTTCCTGATCGTTCAGTCCAATGGCGGCGTCATGGCCGTCGACACCGCGTGCCGCCTGCCGATCCGCACCGCGCTGTCGGGTCCGGCTGCCGGGGTTATCGCGGCAGGCTACATCGCAACAACGGCAGGGCATCCGAACGTGATCACCGGCGACATGGGCGGGACAAGCTTCGATGTCTCGCTGATCGCCGATGGCGAAACCGTGCTGGCGGCGCAAACGTCCATCGATTTCGGGATGGTCGTCCGCACTCCGATGATCGAAATTGCGACCATCGGCGCGGGCGGCGGTTCCATTGCATGGGTCGACAAGGGCGGGCTTCTCAATATCGGCCCGGAAAGCGCAGGCTCGGACCCCGGCCCCGTGGCGTACGGACAGGGCAATGATCGGCCCACCGTCACGGACGCCAACGTCGTCCTGGGACGGATCGACCCCGACCGCCCCATCGGCGGCAAGCTAAAGCGGCTTGACGTGGACGCGGCCGCCCGAGCGGTCGATGCACATGTGGGCAAACCGCTGGGTCTCGATACGCTGACCGCCGCCGAGGCGATCCTGACGGTTGCCAATTCGCGAATGGCCGGCGCCATCCGCCTGGTCTCGATCGAGCGGGGGTACAACCCACGGCGCTTTTCCTTCATGCCCTTCGGCGGAGGCGGGGCACTTCATGCCGGCGCGATGCTTGCCGAAGTCGGGCTGGCGCGCGCGATCATCCCGCGCTACCCGGGCGTGACATCGGCGATGGGCTGCGTGATTGCCGATATGAGACAGGATTTCGTTCAGACTATCAACGCTTTGTCGTCCGACATTGATCTGACCTCTCTGACCGGAACGATCAATGGTCATCTCCGGGAGGGAACCGCGCTTCTCGATGCGGCCGGCGTCCGCTTCGAGGGCCGCGACCTCATTGTCGAGCTGGACATGGCGTATGTCGGCCAGACCCACACCGTGTCTGTGCCGCTGCCGGTCGAGGTCGGGCAAGGCGGTGTCCGCCCACCCACACAAGGCGCGATCGACGACGCGTTCGACCAAGCCTACCAGGCAAGCTACGGGCGGCTGCTTGCCGGGGGCGTCCACCGGGTGCTGAACCTGCGAAGCGCTGTCGTCGGCCGGCGCCCCAAGTTCGATCTGAGCACACTTGCACCGGACACAGCGGGCGACATCGCCGATTGCCAGCGCACCACCCGCCGGGTCCACATGGGCGGCGCTTGGCACGACACCCCGATCTACACGCGCCTTACCCTGCCCGTTGGGGCCGAGATCGCGGGACCCGCGATCCTTGAACAGCCCGACACCACGATCCTGATCGAGCCACATCTGAAAGGCGTTGTGGACACGTTCGGCAACGTCATCATTGAAGCGAAGGAAAGCTGAGCCATGGCCACCCTCGCCGGCTTCGACCCCGCCCGCGCGGCGGTTTTGACCATTGATCTGCAGAACGACTTTTTGCACCCTGCGGGCGCCTACGGTCGCGCAGGCCAGTCGGTGCCCGAGATCGCGGCGCTTCCGGCGCGTGTCAAGCCCGTGATCGACGCGGTACGTGCCGCGGGCGGCACCTACATCTCGGCCCAGTTCACGCTTGTTCCCGGGCTAGGTGGCGAGCCCCTGATCGCGCCGCACCTCAAAGAGCTTCGCCCGTTTCTCGGCAAGGGCGACTTCGCGCCGGGCGCCTGGGGCCACAGCCTCGTAGATGAGCTCGCTCCGGCCGACTATACCGTCGAAAAGGTCGCCTATTCGGCGTTCTATCAGACGCGGCTGGAATATATCATGCGGGCTCTCGGGGTCGACTGGCTGATCATCGGCGGTATCGTCACCAACGGCGGCGTTGCCTCGACGGTGCGTGATGCGCATCTGCGGAACGTGCACACGATCCTTTTGTCCGATGGCTGCGCCGCCTTTAAAAGAGACGTTCATGACGCCACCATCGTCTCGCTTGGCTCGGTGACCAAGGTGCAGACCTGTGCCGCGACGGTCGAACTGCTGGAGGGCAGCGCATGACCCCCAAACTTGGCCCGCTGATCGAGGCGCCAGAGATTCTGGTAGCCCCCGGCGTCTACGACGCGATGACCGCTGCCGTTGCCGAGGCCGCGGGTTTCAAGGCGGTCTACCTGTCTGGCGCGGCGGTGGCCTACACCCGTCTTGGCCGTCCTGACATCGGGCTGTCCACCATGTCGGAAATGGCCGACACCCTTGCACTTGTGCGGGACCGGATCGATCTGCCAATCGTGATCGACGCAGACACGGGCTTTGGAAATGCGCTCAATGCACAGCGCACGATGCGCATCTACGAACGCGCCGGTGCCTCGGCGCTTCAAGTCGAGGATCAGACCTTTCCCAAGCGCTGCGGGCACCTCTCTGACAAGACGCTGATCCCGGCCACCGAGATGGAGGGCAAGATCGCCGCCATGGCGGAGGCCCGCCGCGAAGACACGCTGATCATCGCCCGGACCGACGCCATCGCCGTCGAGGGTTTCGAGGCCGCGCTCGAGCGCGGTGAGCGCTACGTGGCGGCCGGGGCTGACATGCTCTTCATCGAAGCGCCCCGTTCCCGCGCGCACCTCAAGCAGATCGCCGGGCAATTCGAAAATCGGGTGCCGCTGATGGCCAACATGGTCGAAGGTGGCGATACGCCGATGACCGACGCGCGGGATCTGGAAGGCCTTGGCTTTTCGCTCGTGATCTTTCCCGGCGGGATCGTGCGGGCGCTGATGCGCACGGCCGAGGATTACTACACCAGCCTGAAGACAACCGGATCCAACACCGCGTTTTCCGATCGTATGCACGACTTCAAGGGCCTCAACGAGCGCCTCGGCACAGCCGATATGCTGTCACGCGGCCAGCGGTTCGATCCCGGCACGGCGACCGGATGAGCGTGCTGCCGCCGCCAGAGGACGGGTTCGAGTTCGATACCGGCGCTCTTATCGTGGGCGGCGGCGCGGGCGGTATGGTCGCCGCGCTTTCGGCTCATGAGCGGGGTGAAGAGGTAATCGTCCTGGAGGCCGACCCCGTGCCCGCAGGCTCTACCTCGCTGTCAGCCGGGCTGATCCCGGCCCCCGGAACGACGGCACAAAAAGCCGCGGGGATCGAGGATACACCGCAGCTCTTTGCCGCGGACATCATGAAGAAAGCCAAGGGCGAGAACGACCCGGCCATCGTCGATGCGCTGGCCTCGGGCGCCGCCGAAGTGATCGATTGGCTGTCGGACACATATGGCCTCCCGTTCACGGTCGTGAACGATTTCGACTATCCGGGCCATTCGCGCCGCCGGATGCACGGCCTGCCCTCTCGTGCGGGTCGTGAACTGATCGACAGGCTGCGCGCGACGGTCGAGGAACAGGGCATCACGGTCGTCACCGAGCGCCGGGTCGAGACGCTTTTCGCCGAGGAGAACGGCACGATCCGGGGCGTCGAAGCCGTCCGGCCGGACGGCGGTCGCGAACGGATCGGTTGTACCCGCCTGATCCTTGCCTGCAACGGCTACGGCGGAAACAAGGATATGGTTCGCGAATATATGCCCACCATCGGGGACGCGCTTTATTTCGGCCACCCGGGCAATCGCGGCGACGCCGTGCTTTGGGGCGCGGCGCTTGGCGCTGGCACCCGCCACCTTGGGGCGTTCCAGGGCCATGGCAACGTCGCCCATCCCCACGGCATCCTGATCACCTGGGCCGTGATGATGGAAGGCGGCATCCAGGTGAACCTGGAAGGCCGCCGCTTCTGGGATGAAAGCCAGGGCTATTCCGTGGCCGCGCGGGCGGTCCTGTCCCAGCCTGAGGGCATTTCATGGGCGATCTTCGATGCCCGCATCGCCGGCATTGCCCGGCAATTCGTCGATTTTCAGGACGCCGAGACGCAAAAGGCCGTCATCTTCGCCGACACGCTCGCCGAACTTGCCGCCAGAACGCGGCTTCCTGCGGCCGCGCTGGCCGAGACGATCGAGCACCTGGGCCGGGGGGACGACCCCTTCGGCCGCCATTTCGACGCAGACAAACGCCTCAGCCCGCCCTATGCCGCCGTGCGGGTGACCGGCGCGCTGTTTCACACCCAGGGGGGGCTCGATATCGACGCCTCCGCCCGCGTCAAACGTGCCTCGGGCGGCGTTTTTCCAAATCTTTTCGCCGTGGGCGGCGCTGCCTGCGGTGTTTCGGGCGGCGGTGATGCGGGATATCTCTCTGGCAACGGACTTTTAAGCGCGGTCGTGCTTGGCCGCGCCGCCGGCCGGGCCAATCCAAGCAGCCGGCACGCCTGAAGGATACTGCTTCGGGCCCAGCTGCGCAGTGCTCTGTCATGGCGCAGTTCTCTGGCCCCAGCCCAGCTTGGCGCGAAACGGCCGGGCAGGACGATGGCGGCCTTTGGGCGCGGCCCCTACCCGGTTGCGCAATCCCGCCTGCAATGTCGTGAGGCGCCTTCTTCCGCCAAGCGCATGCGCTTCGATATCTGCGCCTCTTCGCATTGGCAGCCTTTGTTGTGCCGCGCGGTCATCAACGCCTGGCTCGGCAGCTTGCGCGGGATCGCCAAACTGACATCTACAGCGCAGGCCGTTGTGCAAGACAGGGTGTGTGTCCTTCGATGTGCAGGGCAAGACCTGCCGGCGCGCGGCCCACATCTGTCCGGGCAATATCGCCGCAACACCGCGAAGCCTGCCCGAAGCCGCAGAGAACGGCGCTTCTCTCGCAAGCTCGCCCCTGCCTGCGCGGCGCCGCAGCATGGGTATCCGGGAATTCGCGTCAAGATCTGCTCGGATCATGAGGGGGACAGGGTTTCGGTGGCCGGGGACCGGGGCGGTATTCGCGCCGCGCTTGGTGTGCTGGGCATGGCGTACGAAGTACCTGCTACAAGATCAAAGCAAGAAAACGTGGTCATGGTGGATTTCGACGAATGCGGGCCGTCGATTTTCAATCGGCCCGGAATGCCTTTTGACGTAACGGTCGCTGGAAGGTATTGCGGGGCGAGCTGCCGGGTCTGTGGGGCCCAGAAGCCCGGACCGGGTCAGACCGCGCCTAGCGCATGGCTTCTCAAGCGCCGCAGGCCCAGGATGACTGCAAGCGCCGCCAGCAGCATGGGAAGGCTGGCAGGTAGAGGCACCACTGCGACGGTGACACGTTCAAAGACCAGTTCGGGATTTGAAAAGCTCTCATCGAGCCCTTCTTCGATGCGGATCAATCCGGCACCGGGGGCATAGTATTTGAACTCTCTGGCCTCTGGGTCGAGGCTGGTGGTCTCCAGCATTGCAAGGACGTCTTCGAACAGCACGCCGCCCGCTTGGACCGTCTGTCCGGTGCTCCATATCATCGCCTCGTCCAGCGCAGCATCGCCCGGCGCGATCTCCTGGAAATACGCGAACCCCTGTTCAAGCACCGCCGGCATGATCCATCCCGGGCTCGCGCCGTTTTCGCCCGCGATCCACGCCGAGGAATCGTTGGTCTCGATCAGGTTGTCATCCTCATCGTAGATATAGTTCGTGACGTCCTCGCCCATGTACCAGACGTTTCCGTCGGTATCTTGCGCGTAGTAGTCGAAGGTGTCTTCAACCAGCAACCCGTCCTCGAACGCAAGATCGCGCTGAACGGTCGTCTGGACCCCGAGTATCACGCGCCCGGGGCCACCAAAGGAAAGCTGGGTTTCTTCGGTGAAAGCCTCGCCCTCCTCATCCATACCCGATGCTGACAGGACGGCCTGAAACGTCGGATCAAGAGGGAAGTAGGGATGGTCGATGGCGGCCCCGGGTCGGAAGGTTGCGCCGTCGAAGTCAGGAACGAACGTTGCTGCGACAGCGCCGGGCGCGCCGGCCATGGCGCTCAATGCCAGAAGGGTTGCTGCCAAACGACGGCCTAGTTGGCGTTCACGATCAATATGCTTGTTCATTACATCTCTCCCGGTGGACACCCGATTGGCGGGCGACAGAAAAACGCTGCGTCCGCGCGCGGCTTTTGGCCATCCGACATCCGTGAAATCGAAGCCCAATCGAGTGGCGTCGTACAAATGTAAGATGAGAATTCGCGCGTTCGGTTCTATCATGGACGCCGAAAGAGGGGTGCCGCGTGAGATTCTCGGGTCGACTAATGGTCTATGTCCTATCGGTTGCGACGGTGCTGACCGCCATATTGAGTGTGCTTGATTCCCTGTTCACAGGAGAGCCCATCACCCGCGGCGATATCGCCACCGATTTCGTTGAAATGCTGGTTCTGAGCGCCGCTATGGTGGCCAGCGTCGTGGTTGTCGAACGGTTGCGCGGGCTTGAGACGACCACTGCGGACATGCGCGCAGAACTTGAAGATGCCGCCAATGCAGGCCGTGCGTGGCGCGCGCAAAGCGAGCATCTCTTTCAAGGACTTTCAACCGCTGTTGCGACACAGTTCAATGCCTGGGGCTTGTCCCAAGCCGAGGCCGAAATCGCGGCGCTTATTCTGAAAGGGGCGGCGTTGAAGGACATTGCCGCTTTGCGCCGCACCTCGGAAGCGACGATCCGGCAGCAGGCGCAGTCGATTTACCGCAAGTCCGGACTGGGAAACCGATCCGAACTGGCGGCGTATTTCCTGGAGGATCTGTTTGACGTCGCAGGCAGCCAGATTTCCATGCAGAATATCTCAGAGCCGACGCACTGACGCAGATCGCCGGGATGGGGCGGAAACATCTGCAAGGCGGACACTTGCCCGCCGCAGAAAAAAATCGCTGTCAGCGGCACCTGTCATCTGACGATAACGGGCGCCTCATGTCGGTTTGGGATCGCCCACGCTGTATACACGCAAATTCCGCTCACCGATCCCCAGATCGGCCCAGGCGGACCGCCAGTCTCGAAGGTGAGATGCCTCCAGATGACGATCCAATGTCGCCTGATCACGCCAAAGCTCTTTGACGTGGATCAGGCCAGGATCGAGGACGTCTTCGCTGTAGGAATACTCCTCACTGCCATCCTCGGCGCGGCTCGCGGTTATCATACGGGCCATGACCGGGCGCGCGCGCGGCAGGTTTTCAGGCGCAAGGCGAAATGTTCCGATGACCAAAAGCATGATCGCTCCTTACGTGATGCCGCGAGCCCGGAACATTCACGGGGTGATATCTTGGGGTCCAAGCTTCCAGATCGGGCGGTTCTAGTCCCGCCGATCGCTCTGCAGGAATGCGAGCATGGTCTCGGCACCGGACAGCTCGAGCGGCACGCCGGGCGGGTTGTCGCGAAAACCGGGCTCGGAAAAGAGCTTCACAATGGCGCGGTCCTCGACCAGCATCGAATACCGCCAGCTGCGCATACCCATCCCCTGCGCCGAGCGGTCGACCAGCATTCCCATCTTGCGCGTGAATTCGCCATTGCCGTCGGGCAACATGAACACCTTCTCGATGCCGCGCGAGCGCGCCCACTGAAACATCACGAATGCATCGTTGACGGCAAGGCATACGACCCGGTCAACGCCCGCTTTCATGAAATCGTCGTGCAAGTTTTCGTAGCCTGGCAAATGGCTCTCTGAGCACGCCGGGGTGAAGGCGCCGGGAAGCGCGAACACGACAATTCTTTTGCCTTCAAAGACATCACCGGACGTCAGGTCCTTCCATTCGAAGGGATTGTCGCCGCCAAGCGCCTCGTTGCGGACGCGGGTGTGAAAGACGGCTTCGGGAACATTTTGCGGGGTCACAGCGGCACTCCTTTGCTCGGACAGCGGCGGCAGTTCGTGCAACGCCCCTTTTTTCCGGTGAATTTTCGTTCGTAGACGACCAGCTTACGTGTTGGGAAGATGCCGTAAAGCGCGGAAACAGGTTAAAGCTGCAAAATCCTTCGATTGCGCGCTGAGGTGAGGCGGGACTGTCGCCGAGACATTGCGACTGCTCAAGCTTTCCGCCTTCGGGGCTTCGGATGCTGCGCAGCACATCTTCAAGCCGGCTAGGGTCGGGCATTGTGGACCGCGCGAGGCGGTCGTTTGATCCAACTGTAGCAAGGGCCAGATCTGAGCCCGTATTGACCGATGCTGCACGCTTTTCGAGCGGCGGCATTTGTGCCATGTTCGGCCCTTACAGGACCTTCATGCCTGCCGCAGCGAACGGCTGGTTCGAGCCCAACCTGTACCTTGGTTATTCTCGCTGCGTGCGCTCGCAGAGCCACGTTCGCTGCATCGGCGAAACAGCTCATGCCGCTCGGCAAATTACAATGCGGCCGTTCAGACCGAGCGCACCGTGGTTCCAACCAGCAGCTACTTGGCTTGGGAATTTCTGCCGTGCGCCGCCCAAGGCACAGCGATCAAAATGTGGCGCAGAAGGCAGGCAAGTCGTGCTGACCGACACCTTCACTAAGGTTTTCGTGACCGTCGTTGCCTTGCGAGCCAATTTCTCAGCAGTGCTTCGCCACCCTCGCCGAGTTTTGGCGGCGGCGTGACTTCAGAGCAGATCCCTTCGGCGCGCACAGGGTAGCGCACCGCACGCACCTGACCGCCTTCAGTAGAGCAACTTTGGACCAGTTGCCGTTCCTCTGCCTGCTTCGTGGCGAGAGCGTCGGTCACATCGTTGATACGTCCACCGGGAATGTTTACCTCGCGCAATGCGGTCAACCAGGTTTCCACCGTTCGTTGACGGAACAGGTCCGCCAGGCTCGCATTCAGAAGGTCACGATTGCAGCTGCGCGCTTCGTTGGTCGCAAAGCGTGGATCATCCGCCAGCTGTGGTTGTCCGATCACGTCGCGCGCAAGCCGACCGAACAGACCGTCGTTTCCGACGGCAACAACAAAAGGCTGATCCTTTGCCTCATCACCGCATCGGTTGCGCTTAACCCGAGACCGCCGAATTCCTCAGACGCATTTATTCCAAGCACACCGAGTTCGGCGAATTTTTTCTTCCATTCTCGGGATGGTGGTTCGCCTGTTTCTTCACAATGCGCGGCAAGCGCGGGCAACTCGTCGCGGCAGAAACGCTCAACAGGTTCGAGAAAGGCGGCCTGATCCGGAGTTGGAGTGCCTAGCACGGGTGCATGTATCCTCTTGAGTGGTTCAATCTGTAGAATTGCGACCCTATCGGTCGAGAAATATCCCTGCCTCGACCGGCCACGCGACCAAAAGCCGACCCTCATGTCGTTTTGCGGTTTCCTCGGGCGTGGTCAGTTCCTGCACGATCAATTCGGTGCCGTTTTCGAGTTCAACAATATGTTTGATCGTGCTGCCGGTTACCAGGCTGTCTTTGTACCGAACCGACAACGCGTTGAAACCATCGGCAATTTGATCGTTTGTAATGAGTCGGAGTGTTTCCGGACGTAACACCAGCTTGCCGCCTTGATCCTTGTTTGCGCCTGGCACCTTCACTTTGCACTGCCCGGAAGCCCCCAAGTCGACAATGCAAGGGTCGCCAACTTCCAGAATCTTCGCATCGAGCATCGTCGACTGGCCGATGAAGTCGGCTGCAAACTGGGAAACCGGCCTGAAGTAAAGATCGTGCGGGCTGCCAATCTGTTCCGCCTTGCCGCCGTTCATCAGCATGATCCTGTCTGACATGTTCAGGGCTTCTTCCTGGTCATGCGTGACGTAAATCATCGTGATTTTCAGTTCGTTGTGCAGCCGCTTGATCTCCAACTGCATTTGTTCGCGCAGCTTCTTGTCGAGCGCCCCGAGAGGTTCGTCCATGAGAACCAGTCTGGGATTGTAGACCAGGCATCGGGCGATCGAAACGCGTTGCTGCTGCCCTCCGGAAAGCTCCTTTGGTTTGCGATGCGCAAGGTCCGGTAGCCGAACAAGTTCCAGCACATCGCTCACTCGTTTCCTGATTTCTTGTTTTGAGATTTTGCGCACCTTCAATGGGTACGCGATATTATCGAAAACCGTCATGTGCGGCATCAGTGCATAGCTTTGAAAGACCATGCCCAATCCGCGTTTTTCCGGCGGTGTCGCTGTCACATCTCGACCGTCAATCCAGATACGGCCGGAGGTCGGTGTGGCCATTCCGGCAACCGCGTTCAGAAGAGTCGTCTTGCCGGATCCGGACGGACCCAAAAGCGTTAGGAACTCCCCCGCTCGAATGGAAAGTTCGGTTTCATGGAGCGCCGTGAAACTGCCATAGCGTTTCGTAACCGCGTCAAGACGCACCATTTCCTGGACGGTCCCCATCGAGTCTGTCATGGCTTGGCGTCCCCCTTCTGCGCAAATGTCACGAGAATACAGATAAGAGCCGACATGAGGGTTAGCATGGTGGATATGGCCGCCAGGACTGGGGACACTTCGAACACCAGTGATGAGAACATCTTAATAGGAAGCGTGGTGTCCCCTGCTTTGGCGACGAAAATCGAAATGATGATTTCGTCGAAAGAGATCAAAAATGTGAACAGCGCACCCGCCACGATCGACGGAATCACCAGAGGCAAAGTTACCGTTCTGAAAACATACAAACGGCTTGCGCCCATTATCGTGGCCGCCCGTTCTATGTTGGCGTCCACGGTTTGGATCCCTGCCGCTGCTGTCACGACGACGAAAGGCAGGGTTGCGACGCAATGTGCAAGCACCAGCCGCAGTTCGCCATGGGACAGGCTAATGCGGACGAAATAGATGTAGATCGCCAGTGCCAGGACGACGCTCGGCAACATGATTGGGCTTAGCAGAAACATCGCAAGCATTCGGCGTCCGGGGAAGTTACCACGTACCAATGCATAAGCAGCGGGTACGCCCAGGCAGATCGACAGGATCGTGGTCCAGATCGCCACTCGCAAACTCAGGATGCTTGCCGAAACCCACCCGGGCTCTTCGACGTAGCGCTGATAAAGATGAAACGAGTACCCTTTAGGCGGGAAAATGATCAATTCGGAGTCGCTGAAGGACATCGGGATGACGATCAGGCTTGGAAGGAGCAGGAAGATCATAGCGGCGATGGCGAAGGCGGCATTTGCGCGTCGCCATGTGGAACCCTGGCCCTCCATCATGAAGACTCCTTCGAAAGGATCGAGGCGCCGCCACGCACTTTTGAAAGGAGAAATGCCGCCAGCAAGGCGGTCGCCATAAGGATGACGGCAATTGCGGATGACATCTGAAAATCGAAAACCTCGCGCGCGTAGAAGTCCACAAGGCTGGACAGCATGACGTCCTGACGTCCGCCGAGGAGTTTCGGCACGATGAAGAAGCCCAGAGCAAGGATGAACACCAGTAGCGCACCGGAAACCACGCCGGGTAGGCTGAGCGGGAATGTCACGGTTCGGAATATGCGAAACTTGCCTGCCCCCATGATAGCGGCCGCCTTGGCCAACTCTGGTGGCTGGCTCCTCAGATTTGTGAGAATTGGAAAGACCATGAACGGCACGAGGAAATGGCTCATTCCAACCATTACCCCGATCCTGTTGAACAGCATCTTGTAGGGGCCAAGTCCCAATTCTCCCAAAAAAGTATTGAGAATACCGGCGTGACCCAGCATCACAACGAACGCGAAACTTTTCACCAGCGAGCTTGTCCAGAACGGAATTAAGATCACTATCAACCAAATCGTCTGGCGTTTCGTTGACTGCTTGGCCAGGAAATAAGCGATCGGATAACCAAGAAAAAATGCCACCAGGGTGGCGCCAAGCGCAATTTCCAGCGTGGTGCGGGTTACACGAATAAACAGGTTCGACTGGACGATTTTGGCATAAGCGGCAAGAGAAAGCCCCGTATCATCACTTATGCTCTGCCAGACAACCGATCCGAGCGGAATGGCCATCATCACAAGCATGAACAAAGTCGCTGGTAGCGCAAAAACAGCAATGCGGTACTGTTCGCGTGTTTCAGGGCGCATCGTTGTTACCCTTGGAGGCTTTTGGCCGCCGGGACCTTTGTCGGCTGTTCTTTTCGTAGCTGTCTTTCAGCCAGGTGGATGCCTTCGCTTTTTCCAGATTTTTCAGAAGGTTATCGCTTGGAAGTTGCGCCAAATGTAGTACACAGTCGCCCCGTTTGGTCATGCTCATGGTTCGCAAGCAAACTACATTTCCGTCTGCCGCAAAATGCACCTCCTGGGGAGCAGAGCCAGGCGTTGCGACGTCGTGGATCAGGCCGGCGATCTGCCCTTCCTTGACGTGATCGCCCAAGCTGACCCACGGCTCAAACAACCCATCGTGCAAAGCGTAGTGATAATCTCGTCCTGCCTCCACTTCCATCATGTTGGTGTCAGCGCGTTGGCAATCGGGAAACGGAAGAATGCTCGCCCAATCCAAGACATTGCGAATACCGTTGTAAGACATGTCGACAGACGCCTTGGAAACACGGCCACCACCGCCAATTTCGGCAGAAACACGCACTGCCCCGGCGCGCCGTGCAGCGCCTGACGTGCTCCGATCTTCAAAAGCTTTCATAGCGAGCGTAGTCGGCGCACCAAAGGCCGCCGCCAGCGCCAGGCGACGGAAAGATTCATCAGTGTTTAGATGGTCAACATATGATGCGCAGGAAAGATACTCCAAAGAATTTCCTCCGCTGTGCAGGTCGACAACGATGTCGGATTCCGGCATCAGAGCCCGCTCGATGTAGCTTGCCAGCATCGAGGTTGTGCGACCGCGCACGTCTCCGGGAAAAATGCGGTTCAGGTTCAGTCCGTCGATGGGCGAATTGCGAACACCGGCTTGCGCAGCCGGAGTATTTGCCATCGGGAAAATGATGATGCGTCCCTTTATCTGATCAGGCTCGATTTCTCGCGCAAGGTTCGAAAGTGCGATTTGCCCCTCGAATTCATCCCCTTGTGTTCCAGCGAGTAGAAGCGCTGTAGGTCCGTCACCATTCGCGATCACAGTGATGGGCGACGCAATGAACCCATAAGCCGAGTCGTTCGTGGAAAAGGGCACACGGACATAGCCCATTGTTTTTCCATGTTTGGGCAATGGGTCGGCAAGGCCCAGAAGAGCCATTGCCGATTTCTCTGCGTTTTTCTGTATGATTTTCCTGTCCTCGAAGCAATACTGAGTTTGGACAAGAAACTATCCAGAGATCAGGTGAGCAACCACTCTTTCATTCGTGGTCCAAGCTCCGCGGCATTTGCAGCCCACCAGTCGCCATTGATTACCATATTGTTGTCGCTGCTCAGATCCGGAAGCCATTTGCGGACATCAGCGT
>JABDLJ010000003.1 GCA_013003075.1 Paracoccaceae bacterium | reverse complement strand
GTTCTGGTGTCGCCGCAACCGGGGCTGGCTTTGGCTCCGGTGCCGGGGCGGGCGCCGGTGCCGGCTCTGGCGCGGCTGCGGCCGGTGCCGCGGCGGTCGTCGCCGCAGGCGGTTCAACCGGGTTATGGAAGGCTCTGAGAAGAAAGATTGCGACGGCAACTGTCACCAGCAGCGCCAGAAACAGCGCGGGCGAGAACGTGAAGTTCCCAATCACCATCAGCGCTACAAACGCGGTGAAACCAATACCACCGGATATCGCGGCAACCAAAAGCATTGAGCTTTGAGTCTGTCTCGACATAGTCGTCTTCTCCCTGTCCGTCCGAGGTTTCAATGACCTCTCTATGTGCTTTTAACGCGTTGGGAGAACTCTGTCTCTCCCCCAGTTGCAAGGATTTTCGCCTGCGCAACCCATTCGTCGCGGCTGACCCGGCCTTTGAAGCCTTCAAGGTTGTCATCGACCCACGCGACTTCGCTTTCCGTCCAGCCCGCGATCTGGTCGAAATGATAGAATCCAAGGCTGTTGAGCAGCTTTTCAAGCTTCGGCCCGACCCCCTTGATCTTCTTGAGGTCATCGGCCCCGCCCTCGCGTGCGGCCTCAAGGGCGGCGGGGCGGTCTGGCGCGGCCTCGGGCGCAACGCTCCCCTCGAACGGATGCCCGGCCTCTTCCGCCCTGTCGGGCTCGGGCGTCACGATGGGCTCGGGGTCCTGCGGCGGGGTCGCCGGGCGACGGCCCTTGCCCTGCCACGGTGCGATCAGCGGCACTTCGGTGCCATCGATCCGCTTGACCGTGTCGCCGATCTCGGTCGCCAGCGTGGCCGAGGCGTTCAGCGGCGCCCTGCCCGCCGCGTATTCGGTCAGGCTCGTCAGGCCGGACGCAGGCTCGGCCGCATAGCGCCCGGTCTGCGGGCCGGGCGTGGGCACCTTGCCCGCGGCCAGTTCGTCGATGATCTCGCCTAGGCGTTCAGCAGTCAGATCCTCATAATAATCCTTGCCGATCTGCGCCATGGGTGCGTTGGCGCAGGCCCCCAGACACTCCACCTCTTCCCACGAAAACTTGCCATCCGCCGACAGCGTGTGCGGCTTGGGCGCGATCTTGTCCTTGCAGACGGCGACCAGATCCTCGGCCCCGCAGATCATGCAGGATGTTGTGCCGCAGACCTGAATATTCGCTACCGAACCAACAGGTTGCAGCTGGAACATGAAGTAGAACGACGCCACTTCCAGCGCCCGGATATAGGCCAGCCCCAGCATATCGGCGACGGTCTCGATCGCGGGCCGGGTCAACCACCCCTCCTGCTCCTGCGCGCGCCACAAAAGCGGGATAATCGCACTGGCCTGCCGCCCTTCTGGGTATTTGGTGATCTGCGCCTCGGCCCAGGCCTGATTGGCGGGCGTGAAGGCAAAGCTGTCGGGTTGGGTCGGGTGAAGGCGTCTGAGCATGGTTCAGTCTTCCGTATCGGTCACTCTGGGAGCCTTCGCCGAAGACTCGATGTATCGCCGCGTCATATGCAGGCCCCCGATTGAAGGATCAGGTCCGGCGGGATGACGCTTCGGTCATAAACCGCAGCCCCTTGATTGGCCAGCGAACTTCGCAGCGCGCGGATGTCCATCTCGCCAAATCCCTGCGCTTGTACATATGTCACGCCCTCGGCAAAGGACATGCGGCAGTCCTTCGCGGCGAAATGCGCAACCACCGCATCCACATTGAACTCGCCAAGCCGGCCCGTCGCCCGGCACGCGACCTCGGCCATGTTCTGCGACCCGTCGTCAAGGAATTCATCGCAGACAAAGATATGATCGTCCGCGGCAACCTCGAAGATCATGCCTTTTTCGGTGACCATCCCGGTCACCTCGGCGATGCCCGGCTGCAGGAAGGCGCCAAGGGGAAATTCGATGTCCAGCGCGAGCGCCGGGCTGGCGGCACATGCTGCGCAAAGCGCCACTCGGGTCGATGCGCGCCGGGTCACGCGGCCATCATCGAAAAGAAGGAAAGGCGCGAGTCAGTCCGGGATGTCCTCAAGCCCGATGAACATGCCTTCAAAACCAATTGCGAGATAGGCCCAGAACGGGACCAAGACGACGACAACGACCATTCCCGCGAGAATGCCGAACAGAACCCCCGCCCAGCCTGCGCGAAACCGCCGCGCCGTGAGTGCCGATACCGCAAGCGCAAGCACCGCAATGGCGAGAAACCCGTAATCAACGTCAAACACCGCATTCTCTACCGATCAATCTCTCCAAACACGACATCCATCGTCCCGATGATCGCCGCCACATCGGCCAGCTGATGCCCGACGGCGACATGATCCATCGCCTGCAAATGCAGGAAGCCCGGCGCGCGCAGCTTGGCGCGGTAGGGTTTGTTGGTCCCATCGGCCACCAGATACACCCCGAACTCGCCCTTGGGCGCCTCGACCGCGGCGTAAATCTCGCCCTCGGGCACGTGAAAGCCTTCGGTATAAAGCTTGAAGTGATGGATCAGCGCCTCCATCGACGTCTTCATCTCGCCCCGCGGCGGCGGTGTGATCTTGCCCCGCGCCAGCACATCGCCCGGCTCGTTACGCAGCTTTTCGCACGCCTGCTTGATGATCTTCACCGATTCCCGCATCTCGGCCATCCGGCACAGATAGCGGTCATAACAATCGCCGTTCTTGCCGACCGGGATCTGGAACTCGAACTCGTCATAGCATTCATAGGGCTGCGCACGCCGCAGGTCCCATGCCATGCCCGACCCGCGCACCATCACCCCCGAAAACCCCCAGTCGAGCGCCTCGGCTTCGGTGATCACGCCAATATCCGCATTCCGCTGCTTGAAAATCCGGTTCTCGGTCAACAGCCCGTCGATATCGTCCAGAACATCCGGAAATTCATCCGCCCAGGTGTCGATATCGTCGATCAGCTCGGGCGGCAGGTCCTGATGCACCCCGCCGGGGCGGAAGTAGGCCGCATGCAGGCGCGCCCCGCAGGCCCGCTCGTAAAAGATCATCAGCTTCTCGCGCTCTTCGAACCCCCAAAGCGGCGGCGTCAGCGCACCCACGTCCATCGCCTGCGTGGTCACGTTCAGCAAATGGTTCAGCACCCGCCCGATCTCGGAATACAGCACCCGGATCAGCGACGCCCGCCGCGGCACTTCAACGCCTGTTAGTTTCTCGATGGCCAGGCACCAGGCATGTTCCTGGTTCATCGGGGCCACGTAATCCAGCCGGTCGAAATACGGCAAGTTTTGCAGATAGGTCCGGCTTTCCATCAGCTTTTCGGTCCCGCGATGCAGCAGACCGATATGCGGGTCGCAGCGTTCCACGATCTCGCCATCCAGCTCCAGCACCAGCCGCAGCACGCCATGCGCCGCCGGGTGCTGTGGCCCGAAGTTGATGTTGAAGTTCCGGATCTTCTGTTCGCCGGTCAGGGCGTCGTCGAAATTTCCGTCCATGATCTCACACCTTTGCCAGGTCGGTTTGCCAGCGCGCGGGCACATCGCCCAGCGTCGCGGTCACAAAGTCATATTGCGGGGCCAGCCAGTCACGCGCCGCACGCCGCTGCTCCCCTGTCATCTCAAGCGGCTGACCGCCATGCACCACCGCGTCCACGGGTGCGGGCTGCGCGGAAATACCCAGATGCGCACAGATGCGCGCCACCGCGTCACCGGTAAAGAGGTCTTCATAGAAGGCCACCAGACGCCTCGCCTGCGGCACCGCCGCAAACAGCGTCTCAAGCGCCCCCTTGTAATCGCTGCGCCGCACGATCTGGGTTTCCTCCCCCGAAATCGTCCGCTTCAGGATATTCGCCGCCCGCGCCGGGTCCACTTTCCCGTTGTCCGACCGCCGCGCGGCCATCATGCGCACATGGCTCCAAAGCCGGTCCACCGGGTCGCGCAGCAGATAGACAAAGCGCACATCCGACGCCATCCGCGCCATCGCCGCCAGCCGTTCGGCGCTCAAAAGCCCGTAAGCCGGCGTCACGTCGCCCACGACCCGCGCCCGGCCGACGCCGTCGCAAAGATACCCAAGATAGGCGTCGCAATCCTCCGTCCCCCGCTCAAGCACCGACAGATAGGCGTCGTGGTCAGCAATCCGCGCTGCCAGCTTGCGCCGCTTGAACATCGGCGCCGCCGCACGCTTGTCGGCCAGCGCCTCGCGCGCCGCCGCAATCTGCGCCGCCCGCCGGTCCAGCCGACCCTCATCGAGCGCATCGAAGTA
>JABDLJ010000035.1 GCA_013003075.1 Paracoccaceae bacterium | reverse complement strand
CCTCTGCACGCACCTCGCGCAGCGCATCGCGCACGTCCGGCCAATAGGCGTCGATCCGGTCGGCATAGACGTCCGTGACCTGCACTTCGGCCAGAAGATGCGCCCCGCCCCGCAGATCGAGCCCCAGGTTCACCAGCGAGGACGGCAGCGCCCCCGGCCAGGCCCCGGCCGCCTCAAGCCGCTGAGGGCTTTCGCCCAGAAGCTCGATCTCGGCCACGGCGTCGTTGTGCCGCTCGACCGAGGTGTAGAACAGGTTCGGCATCGCAAACCACAGGCCGGCCGCACAGGCCGCCCAGATCAGGACGCGTTTCCAAAGCTCAATTTGCAGCATCGGGCCGCCCTATGCTTACTTGCTGGCCGGTTCGGTCTTGTTCAGGACGTTGGCGATCGTGGACTTGACCACCTGGACCTTCACGCCCTCGGCGATCTCGACCTCGACCTGGCCGTCGTCCTTCACCTTGGCAATCTTGCCGATGATGCCGCCCTGGGTGACGATCTGGTCGCCCCGGCGCACCGCCTCGACCATCGCCTGGTGCTCTTTCAGCTTTTTCTGCTGCGGCCGGATCAGAAGGAAATACATGATCCCGAAGATCAGGATCAGAGGAATAAAGCTGGTCACAGCGCTCCCGGCGCCGGCGGCCTGAGCGTAGGCTGGCGTAATAAGCATGAAGAGTTCCCTATTGTCATCGGGGCCCCGGACCTGCCGGCACCCCACAAGATTGGCGCGCACCCTATATGTGGCCTTGGGGCTTGGCAAGCAACGGCGGGGGCGAAATAGTGGGCGGATTAGCTTAAAGGAATTAGCCGCATCATGAATGAAAAAGACGAGGGGTGGCTGGCTTGGCTCGGGCTGAGGCGCACGCCTGATTTCAGCAAATCGAAAACTCTGGGTAGCGTTCTTGGCTTTCTTCTACTGCTCGTTGTCCTTGTCACTATTATCGGCGCGTTAGGCGCGCTCATTCAGTTTCTGGGAGCGGCGCTCCATATCGGCACCTTTGCAGGCGATGCCGACGGTGCTGCCATTCGGAATATTGGATTGGTGCTTGCCGCAGTCTTCGGCGCACCGTTTATTGCATGGCGATCATATGTCGCGCAGCGCCAGGCCGACACCGCCGAGCAGGGTCTGATCACCGACCGGATCAACAAGGCTGTGGGAGGCTAGGGAGCAGAAAAGATCGTAAGGCGTCAGCGAAGAAGCTCTTCAGGCAATCTGCTTTACGAAGACAATGCAGAGCACCAACCCAACTACAAAAGACCGATCATGGAAGAAGTGTCCGCGCCCAACCTCGAAGTCCGCATCGGCGCGATCTACGCGCTGGAGCGCATCGCGCAGGACAGTCTGCGCGACCACATCCAGATCATGGAAATCCTGTGCGCGTATGTGCGGGAGAACGCGCCATCCGATTTAAATGATCTGAATCCGCTCCAAAGATACTTGAATGCGCTGGTCAGCAAGGAAATCGCAGAAATTTCGAAGCAAGATGAAAAAATCGGCGCTGCTCACGATGCGGCAAAAACCCGGCCGCAAGACCTGGAAGATGTCCACGCTCGAAATTGGGCGCGCGGACTGCCGAATCCGCGAAGCGGCGTTCAGACTGCACTCCAGGTCATTGGCCGAAGATCGCCAGAGCAAATTCAAATTGAAAGAAATACCTCTGACGGGAAACCTGAACCGTTCACGCTGGATCTAAGAAACTCGAACTTGCGTAGATGCGACCTTTCGAGGGGGGACTTCCGAGGTGCCGATTTCGAAGGAAGCCAACTGGAGGGCACGATCTTTTACTTTGCCAACGTCGAGGATGCAGACTTCACTGAGGTGTATCTTTACGGCACAGACTTCTCAAACGCAGTCTTATCAGGCCCATCTTTTGTATTCGACCCACCAGAAACGACCAAAGAAAAGCACGGTATCTTTGATCATGCCACGCTCAGGGGCGTGCTTATACAAGATGCCTTGTTCAGAAACTCTACTTTCGAATTTGCGGATCTCCGCGGCGCGCGTATCGTCCAGGCTATCTTTACTGGCGGAGGCTTTCCTCAAGCAGATTTTTCCGGTGCACAACTGTCGAGCACCATATTTGACAACTCATTGTTTTATAATACCAAGTTCCGCGGCGCTACGTTCAAAGGCACAGAAATCCGCGATACGCAAATCGGTAGCAGCGATTTCACCGGATCTGACCTCACTTCGGCCAATTTTTTGGAAGCACGCTTCCAAGGCTCGACCATGCAGGGCACTTATTTCTTTCGGACAAGACTAGCCAACGCTCAATTGAAGGGGCTCAAACCAAACGGACTTAAGGGGGCTGCTCTTAGAGACATTGATCTCAGTAAAATAAAGCTTAACGAAGCTTGGCACGAAGCCTTCGGCGATGCCACGGTGAAACTGCCGGAGGGCTTCACAGCCGGCGAAGGCCCACTTGCCCACTGGATCAACGCAGAACTCGACGACGACGACTTCTACGACGAATGGCGCGCCTACCAGGAACGCATAGGTTACACCCCGCCGGAAAATACGGCATAACCGCGCTCGGAATCACCCAGCCGCCGCAAGGATTTGCCCCATGCACGACATCCGCATGATCCGCGAGACCCCCGATGCCTTCGACGCCGCCCTGGCGCGGCGGGGGCTGCCGGGCGCCTCGGCCGGGATCCTCGCCATCGACGCCGCGCGGCGCGCCAAGATCGCCGCCGCCGAGGCCGCGCAAGCCGAGCGCAACGCCGCCAGCAAGGAAGTCGGCGCCGCCAAGGCGCGCGGCGACGACGCCGGGTTTCAGCGTCTGCGCGCACTCGTGGCCACCAAGAAGGACGAGATCGCCCGGCTGGAAGAAGAGGCCAAGGCCGAGGACGCGCGGCTGACCGATCTGCTGATGGGCATCCCCAACCTGCCCTTTGACGACACGCCTCAGGGCGCCGATGAAAGCGACAATGTCGAGCTGAGGCGCTGGGGCACCCCGCCCGCGTTCGACTTCGATCCCAAAGAGCATTTCGAGCTGGCGGCCATCCAAGGCGGCATGGATTTCGAGACCGCAGCGAAGCTGGCCGGCTCTCGCTTCGTGCTCTTGTCGGGCGCCGTGGCCCGTGTGCACCGGGCGCTGGCGCAGTTCATGCTGGACACGCATATCGGCGAGAACGGCCTGACCGAGACCAACACCCCCGTTCTGGTGCGCGAAGAGGCCATGCTCGGCACCGGGCAGTTGCCGAAATTCGGCGAGGACAGCTATCAGACGCGCGAGGGCATGTGGCTGATCCCCACCTCCGAGGTGACGCTGACCAATATCGTCGCGGGCCATATCCTGGACGAAAGCTATCTGCCGCGCCGCTATACCGCGCATTCGCTGTGCTTCCGCTCGGAAGCGGGCAGCGCGGGCCGCGATACCGCGGGCATGCTGCGCCAGCACCAGTTCGAGAAGGTCGAGATGGTATCGGTCACGCATCCCGACCGCTCACGCGAGGAGCTGGACCGGATGACGCGCTGCGCCGAAGGGATCCTTGAAAAGCTGGGCCTGCCCTATCGCACGGTCGTTCTGTGCACCGGGGATATGGGCTTCGGCGCGCGGCGGACGCATGACATCGAGGTCTGGCTGCCCGGCCAGAACACCTATCGCGAGATCTCCAGCTGCTCGGTCTGCGGCGATTTCCAGGCCCGGCGAATGAATGCGCGCTTCCGCCCCGAAGCTGGCGGCAAGCCTGAATTCGTGCACACGCTCAACGGCTCGGGCCTTGCGGTCGGGCGCTGCCTGATCGCGGTGCTGGAAAACGGCCAAGAGGCGGACGGATCGGTGACGCTGCCCGAAGCGCTGGGCCCCTGGATCGGCGGCAAGACCCGCATCACGGCGGAGGGCGCGCTGGAATAGGGAACCAATCCGGCCCTTGATGCGTATATCAGATATGGACACGATGCGTATGAAAGCCGTGCTGGTCTTTGTCGCCAGCCTTGCGTTTGCCTCGGCCCCGTTCTGGTCGGGCGAATTCGGCGGCTTCGACCCCAACCAGTACCCGGTCCCGCAAGTAGAGCCGCCCGCGCAACCGGCCGGCTACGCGTTTTCCATCTGGGGGCTGATTTACCTGTGGCTTCTGGTCTCGTCGTACTTCGGCCTTTTCCGGCGCGCCGAGGATCCGGACTGGGATGCGCCGCGCTGGCCGCTTTTTGTGTCGCTCGCAATCGGTACATCCTGGCTGAGTGTCGCTCAGACAAGCCCGATCTGGGCCACCGTGCTGATCTGGATCATGCTGGGCGGAGCGGTGCTGGCCTTCCTGCGCACGCCGGGCCGCGACCGGGTCTGGCTTGCGGCACCGCTTGGGCTTTACGCTGGCTGGCTGACCGCGGCGAGTGCGGTCTCGCTGGCGCTGACCGGTGCCGGCTATGGGATCGGGCCGGACCAGATCGCCTGGGCATGGATCGCGCTTGCCGTCGCGCTTGCGATCGGGATCTGGGTTCAGACCAGACCGGGCCGCTCGCCTGCCTATGCCGCCGCGCTGGCTTGGGCGCTTGTCGCGGTGGCCCTGCAAAACATGGGCAACAACACGGCGCTGATGGTCGGAGCGGCGGCCGGTGCCCTTGTAGCCATATTGTTGGCGGGCCGCGCGCTGCGCCGCGGCTGAGGCCCGGGCAAGCCGCGCGATCTTCAAATTTATATTGAAGATGCTTCCATCAATTAACGGCTATCCCAAAAAGTCAGGCTTCGGCTATGTAGCAGGCGCGCACAAACCATAAGCGTTGCGTAGAATACCGTGCACTGCCTGCGCCCGAACCCGGACGGCAGGTTAAACGCGGATCAAATGGCGCAAAGCCAGCCTGACAGGAGGGATCGTCATGGCAACATCCAATATCGCAACGCCAGAGCAGTTGCGAAATCCCAATTACATGCCCGGCCTGCACAAAGCTGTGCCGCTTGGTATCCAGCACGTGCTGGCGATGTTCGTCTCGAACGTGACGCCTGCAATAATCATCGCGGGCGCGGCGGGTTTCGGGTTCGGATCGGACCAGGGCGCGCTTGGCTTTCCGGACATGTCCTACCTGATCCAGATGGCGATGCTGTTCGCTGGTATCGCAACGCTGTTTCAGACCATCGGGCTTGGCCCGGTCGGCGCCCGCCTGCCGGTCGTGCAGGGTACGAGTTTTGCGTTTATCCCGATCATGATCCCGCTCGTTGCGGGCAAGGGCGTCGAGGCGCTGCCGGCGCTTTTCGGCGGCGTTCTGATCGGCGGTCTGTTCCACACGACGCTGGGGCTATTCATCGGACGCATTCGGTTCGCATTGCCGCCGCTGGTCACCGGACTTGTGGTCACCATGATCGGTCTGGCCCTCGTCAGGGTCGGCATTCAATACGCCGCTGGCGGCGTGCCGGCGATCGGAACGCCAGAATACGGCAGCCTTCTCAATTGGTCGGCGGCGCTTGTGGTGATCCTGGTCACACTGGGCCTGAAGTTCTTCACCCGCGGCATGCTGTCGGTTTCGGCGGTCTTTCTGGGCATCATCGCAGGTTATTTCTACGCGCTGGCGATCGGCATGATCACCGTGGACGGCGTCGCGGCCAGCTGGGATCGCGCCCCGATCTTCGCTGCGCCCGAGCTCTTCAAGTACGGTTTCGAGTTCAGCACAGCCGCCGTCATCGGCTTCTGCCTTATGGCCATCGTCTCGGCCATCGAGACCGTCGGCGACGTATCGGGGATCACCAAGGGCGGCGCTGGCCGCGAAGCCACCGAGGAAGAGATCGAAGGCGCGACTTATGCCGACGGTATCGGCACCGCAATCGCCGGTATCTTCGGCGGCATGCCCAACACCTCGTTCAGCCAGAACGTGGGCCTGATTGCGATGACCGGCGTGATGAGCCGCCATGTCGTGACGATCGGAGCGTTCTTCCTGATCCTCTGCGGCCTGGTGCCGAAAGTCGGCGCGGTCATCCGCACCATTCCGATCGAGGTCCTGGGCGGCGGCGTGATCGTGATGTTCGGGATGGTTGTTGCCGCCGGCGTGTCGATGTTGTCGGACGTGAACTGGAACCGCCGCAACATGGTGATCTTCGCCATCTCGCTGTCAATCGGCCTCGGCCTGCAGCTTGAGCCGGGCGCGGTGCAGCATCTGCCCGACACGGCGCGGATCCTGATGACAAGTGGCCTTCTGCCGGCAGCCGTCATCGCCATCGTGCTGAACCTTGCACTTCCGCAAGAGCTGACCGAAGAGGCCACCGAGGAAGTCATGGGCGGGATGGCCGGACATGGCAGCGGATCGCTTCGGCAAGAATAGCGTCCCTGCATCAGCGCGGAAAATCGAAAGCCCGGGATGCAAGTTCCGGGCTTTTGCTATTCTCCGTGGGGCTTTTTGCCCAGGTGTTTGCGCAGCCGCGAAGGCGTTGACTTGGTCTTGTTCTTGTAGGGGTTTTGGTCGGACTGGCTGCGAAGGTGCAGCCGGATCGGCGTGCCCGGCATGTCAAAGTCGGTCCGCAGCCCGTTGACAAGATACCGCGAATAGCTCTCGGCCAGCTTTTCGGGGTGCGAGCACATGACAACGAAACCCGGCGGACGGGTCTTCACCTGGGTCATGTAGCGCAGCTTGATGCGGCGTCCGCCCGGCGCCGGGGGCGGATGGGCCGAGACCATGTCGGCGAGCCACCGGTTGAGGCGCGCGGTCGAGATCCGCCGGTTCCAGACCTCGCTCGCTTTCTCCACCGCCGCACGCAGCCGGTCGAGCCCGCGTCCCGTCAGGGCCGAAACCGTCACCAACGGCGCGCCGCGCAGCTGCGGCAAGAGGCGATCGAAAGCTTCTTTCAGCTCCTTGAGCTTTTCCTGTTTGTGTTCTTCGGCGTCCCACTTGTTGACGGCCACAACGACGGCCCGTCCCTCGCGCTCGGCCAGATCGGCGATGCGCAAATCCTGCTGCTCGAAGGGGATGGCAGCATCGAGAAGCACGATCACGACCTCGGCGAACTTCACTGCCCGCACGCCGTCAGAGACCGAGAGTTTCTCTAGCTTTTCCTGCACTTTGGCGCGCTTTCTCATGCCCGCCGTATCAAAAAGCCGCACCGGAAGCCCGTCCCAGTCCATCTGCACCGAAATCGCATCACGCGTAATCCCGGCCTCGGGGCCCGTCAGCAGACGGTCCTCGCCCAGAAGCCGGTTGATCAGCGTGGATTTGCCGGCGTTGGGCCTCCCGACGACCGCGACCTGCAAGGGCCGCTCGCGGGTCGGCACGCGGGGCGCATCGGCGTCGTCTTCGTCGATGGCGACATCCGTCAGGGGCGCATCGCCGGCCGATTTGGCCGCCAGCTTTTCGGACAAGGGCAGAAGCTGCGCGTAGAGGTCGTTCAGCCCCTCGCCATGCTCTGCCGAGAGCCGGATCGGCTCTCCAAGGCCCAGTGAATAGGCCTCGATCACCCCGGCGTCCGCCGCCCGGCCCTCGCCCTTGTTGGCCGCCACGATGACATGCGCCGACTTGCGCCGCAGGATATCGGCAAAGACCTGGTCCGCCGGCAAGACGCCATCGCGGGCATCGATCATGAAAAGACAGACATCGGCCATCTCGACCGCGCGTTCGGTCAGGCGGCGCATCCGGCCCTGAAGGCTTTCGTCGGTTGCTTCCTCAAGACCCGCAGTGTCGATCACGGTAAAGCGCAGATCCGCCAGACGCGCCTGACCTTCCCGCAAGTCCCGCGTGACCCCCGGCTGATCGTCGACCAGCGCAAGGCGCTTGCCCACGAGGCGGTTGAAGAGGGTCGATTTGCCCACATTGGGCCGGCCCACGATGGCGAGTGTGAAGCTCATGGCCTCTCTCCGGGTGCGATTCGAGCCGCCGGTTTACCGCGCCTGCGGATTATCTGAAAGCGCGAAGCGTGCCGTCGCCGGTCACGATATACAGCGTCTCGCCGACCACGATGGGATTGCTGGCCGCCCCGGCCGGGATCTCGATGCTGTCGCGCTCGGCGCCGGTTTGGGGATCGAAGCGGCGGATCAGCCCATCGTCAGAGGCGACAAGCAGGCTGCCGCCGGCAAGGATCGGCCCGAAATGCGCAAAGACGTCGCGCCGCCGCTTGGCGCGCGTCTTCTCGAAGAACGGCAGGTCCGCGGCCCAGATCAACCGGCCACTGCGCAGATCGAGCCGGACAAGCTGGTTGGTGTCGGACAAAAGAAAGACCGAGTCACCGGCGACCCAGACCCGGCTCATTGCGCCGAAGGGCGCGGCCCAGCGCTGGCTGCCATCGGTCAGATCAAGCGCAACGGTCCGCCCCGCCGGATTGCCGACGATCGCGGCCCCCGAAGCAATGACCGGCGCGCCGGTGATATCGCTGATCGCGCTGTAGGCCGCCACATCGCGGCCGCCAACCGCATAGCCGTTCCAAACCCGCAATCCGCTTTTGCGCAAGAGCGCCGAGATCTCGCCCGAGGCGAAGGGAAAGAGCACAAGGCGGCCGGCCACCACGGGCCCCGCGCTGCCGATGCGCCCCGCAGGGCTTGGCGCGGCCGAAAGCTGCCACCTGACACGGCCCGTGCCGGTCTCGATGGCCCAGCCCTGGCTGTCGCGGGTCGAGACGTAGACAAGATCGCCTTCTACGACCGGCGCGCCAACTGCCGGGGCGCCAAGCGCTTGTTGCCAGATCCGCTGCCCGGTTGCAGCGTCAAGCGCGGTGAGCGAGCCAAAGGCAGTGGTGACATAGAGGCGCCCGCCACTGGCTGCCAGGCCGCCGCCCGATGCATCGTTCGCGCTTTCGCCCGGCGGGGTCAGATCGGCCGACCAAAGCCTTTCGCCGCTTTGCGAGGTCGCCACGACAAGGGCACGGCTGTCCAGCGTGAAGATCGTGCCGCCCGCGATTACGGGATCGGCCGTGATGCGGTGCCGCCGCCCGTTGCCCTCGCCGATCTGGGCACGCCAGGCCTCTTGCGGCGCGGCGGCAAGCGCCAGGTGCGCCGGCGACCGGCCACCCGAAAACGTCGGATGGGACCAGTCGGCCAAGGTCTGCATTCTTGGCATGACAAAGCCCTGCGGCTGCGGCTTGGTCAGCGCGGCCGCGCCGGGGCGCACATCGAAGCGCTCGCCTTCCAGGATTTCTTCCTCGGGGGCGCACCCCGCCAGCGCAAGGCCTGCGGCAAGCACTGCCGCGCAAGCGGCTTGCACTTTGCGATTGCGACTGCCCCCGTGGCCCATTATGCGGACGTCCCCCAGATACTCGAACAACCGGCGCGATGTGCGTTGCGCCCCGCGCCCTTGCGCACAAACCGGATCAGATCCCAGCTTGCGATCCTCCAAGTGCCACAATCAACTGCGATGCGCGGCGGCGCAAGCCTTGCGTTGCGCCCTCTTCTGCAACCAGTTCCTGAAGCGTGGAAAGCGCCAGCTCTGGTTTGCCCTGGTCAAGATAGGCGATCGCGGTCTGCTCCAGCGCCAGCGGACGGTAGGGCGCACCGGGCAGCGTCAGCGCCACCAGCCGCTCTAGCCGCGCCTCGGGATCCATCGCATCGCCCTGCAGCATGATCAGGTGCAGCGAGGCCAGGTCGCGGTAGGCCGGCGCAACCTCGGGGTCCGAGGCGACCTGCTCGAGCCGTGCAAGCGCAGCGCCTTCGTCGTCCGACCCGACCGCCTCTGCGGCCGCAAGCAGCGCCAGAAGCGCGCCGGTCTCGCCTTCGGCGGTCAGGCTGGACAGGGCGCGGATCCGCGCTTCGATGTCTTCGACCTCCAGCGCCGTCAGGATCGCGTCGCCGCGCTGCTGGGCTTCCGAGCGCAAAAGCGCCTTGCGGTATTCGTTATAGGCCGCGCCGCCGACCAGAAGGATCACAAGCGTGATCGCGATCCAGCCGTAGCGCCGCAGATAGCCAAACAGCCGATCCCTGCGGACCTCTTCCGCCACTTCGTCGATGAAACTGTCTTCGCTTGCCATGAACGGGGGCTCCACCCTTAAGTCCGGGGCTCTTTACCCGCTTCGGGCAGGCTTTCCAAGGGCGCCAAAAGCCAAGTTTGATAGACTCTTGCGCCGAAACGCAGAAAAAACTAATCTGAACCGATCAGTTTAGCGTATCACAATTATCGTGTCGCGGGACTGACACCGCGCAGAGCAACATTATATAACGGAAAACCCGGATATCCGGGCCATGTGACGAGACGAACGTATGCGATATTTTTCGATCCTGACGGCCATTGTTGTTGTGGGCGTCCTTTATTTCCTGGTGTTCGAGCGCGACGAGCTGCTCGATTTCGCCGATGCTGGCGACAATGCGCCGATTGCCGAGGCATCCAGCGAGGACGCCGAGGAGACGATCGAGGATACCGCCCCCGTGGTGGCGGTGGTTGCCATGCGCAGCGAAGCCAAGACCATCGACAGCGCCGTGATCGTGCGCGGCCGCACCGAGGCGGCCCGCCAGGTGGACGTGCGGGCCGAGATTAGCGGTCTTGTGGTGTCCGAGCCCTTGCGCAAAGGCTCGCGGGTCGAGGCCGGCCAGCTTTTGTGCAAGCTTGACACAGGCACCCGCGACATTGCCCTGACCGAGACCACGGCACGGCTTGCCGAAGCGCAGGCGCGACTGACGGATGCCAGGATCAACGAAAACGCCGCGTCACGGCTCAACGAGGACGGATTTGCCGCCGAAACCCGCGTGACCGCAGCGCAGGCTGCGGCCCAATCGGCGCTTGCAGGGGTGCAATCGGCCGAAGCCGCGGTGGCCGGCGCCGAAAAAGAGCTGGAGCGACTGGAAATCCGCGCGCCCTTCGGCGGTCTTTTGGAGTCCGATTCCGCCGAGATAGGATCGCTTCTGCAGCCCGGCGCGCTTTGCGCGACGATCATCCAGCTCAATCCCATCAAGATGGTCGGTTTCGTGCCAGAGACAGAGGTAGAGCGCGCCGAGGTCGGCGCCCCTGCCGGGGCCCGGCTGGCCTCGGGCCGTGAGGTCATCGGCGAAGTGACCTTCCTGTCGCGCTCTGCCGACCCCGCCACGCGCACCTTCCGCGTCGAGGTCGAGGTCGACAATTCGGATCTGTCGATCCGCGACGGCCAGACCGCAGAGATCGCGATCGCCTCGGATGGAGCGACAGCGCACCTTCTGCCGCAATCCTCGCTGACGCTGAACTCCGAAGGCAATCTGGGCGTGCGCCTGGTTGACGATGCCAGCGTTGCCGCCTTCGCACCGATCTCGGTCTTGCGCGACACCTCCGAAGGCATCTGGGTCGCGGGGCTGGACCAGCAGGTTTCGGTCATCGTGGTCGGCCAGGAGTTCGTCACCGACGGCGTTCCGGTCAAGCCGACCTTCCGGGAGACCACGCAATGACCCGCATCGTCGACTGGGCCGCCCAACACGCGCGGATGATCCTAGCGTTCATCGCGCTGTCGCTTGTGGTGGGCGGGTACTCTTATTTCAGCCTGCCCAAAGAGGGCGAGCCCGATATTGAGATACCCGCGATCGTGATCTCGCTGCCCTTCCCCGGCATTTCGGCCGAGGACAGCGAAACGCTTCTGATCAAGACCATGGAGACAGAGCTGTCCGACCTCGATGGCCTGAAATCGATGACCGCCACCGCCGCCGAGGGCTATGCCAACGTTGTGTTGGAGTTCGACTTCGGCTGGGACAAGACCAAGATCATCGCCGACATCCGCGACCGGATGAACACCGCCGAGGGGCTTTTCCCGGATGGCGCGGACAAATACTCGATCAACGAGATCAATTTCTCCGAGTTCCCGATCATTATCGTGAACCTCTCCGGCCCGGTGCCAGAGCGCACCTTGTTGCGTGTCGCCAAGGACTTGCAGGACCGCCTTGAAGCGCTGGAGCCGATCCTGGAGGCCGGCCTGACCGGCCATCGCGACGAGATGCTGGAGGTGATCATCGACCCCCTTCGGCTGGAATCCTACAACGTGACGGCCAACGAGCTGATCTCTGTGGTGGTCAACAACAACCAGCTGATCGCCGCCGGTGATATCGAGACCGATAGCGGTGCATTCGCCGTCAAGATCCCCTCGTCTTTCGACGATCAGCGGGACGTCTACAATCTTCCCGTAAAGGTCGCCGGGGACCGGGTCGTCACCCTGGGCGATCTGGCGGACATCAACCTGACCTTCGAAGATCGCAGCGGCACCGCGCGCTTCAATGCCGAAAACACGGTCGCGCTTCAGGTCGTCAAGCGCAAGGGTTTCAACCTGATCGACACCGCGGCACTGGTGCGCGAAGAAGTGGCCGCCGAGCAGGCTTCGTGGCCCGCAGAGTTGCAGGCCGCGATCGATGTCGGCACCTCCAACGACCAGTCTCGGATCGTCGCCTCGATGGTCAGCCAGCTTGAGGGCTCGGTACTGACCGCGGTGGCGCTGGTGATGATCGTGGTTCTGGCCGCGCTTGGCACCCGCTCGGCGCTGCTGGTGGGCTTTGCCATCCCGACATCCTTCCTTTTGTGTTTCGCGTTCCTGGCGCTGATGGAAGTGACGGTATCGAACATCGTGATGTTCGGCCTGATCCTGGCCGTGGGTATGCTGGTCGATGGCGCGATCGTGGTCGTGGAATATGCCGACCGGCGCATCCGCGAGGGCTCTGGCCCGATGGCGGCCTATGTCGAGGCGGCCAAGCGCATGTTCTGGCCGATCATCTCTTCGACGGCCACGACGCTATGCGCCTTCCTGCCGATGCTCTTCTGGCCCGGCGTGCCGGGGCAGTTCATGGGCATGCTGCCGGTCACGCTGATCTTCGTTCTGTCGGCCTCGCTGGTGGTTGCGTTGATCTACCTGCCCGTGATGGGCGGTGTCGCCGGCCGTATGACACGGCTCTTTGAAGGCACATCCAACGCGTTGAAAAAGCGCGCGCCCTGGCCGGTTCGCGCGGCGCTTGTCCCGATCGCGCTTTACGCGATGTTCCTGGCCGCCATGCAAGTCCTGAACCCGCACTATATCCTGCCCGGCAGCGTCAGCCCGGCCGCGGGGTCGCTGATCGGTGCAGTGATGTTCATCCTGGCCGCGATGGCCTCTTCGGTCGCGCTCGGCGCGGCCAGCTTCGAGCGCAAACCGCGCGAGATCGAAGCCGGCCACAAGCGCACCCATTTCGGTCAGTTCATCAAGTTCATCGCCGCCAACCCGGTCATGCCGCTGGTGTCGATCGGCGCGATCGGCTTTCTGGTCGTGTCTGTCTTCGCCTATTTCGGCGAGAACAACCGCGGCGTGGAGTTCTTCGTCGAAAGCGAGCCCGAACAGGCCATCGTCTATGTCCGGGCGCGCGGCAACCTGTCGCTGGTCGAAAAGGACGCGCTGGTACGCGAGGCCGAAAAGGCGGTGCTGGAGTTCGGCGCCGTGCAAAGCGCGTTCTCCTTTGCAGGATCGGGCGGGCTTAACCAGAACACCGGGGGCGCAAGCGGGCCGAAGGACGCGATCGGCCAGATCCAGCTGGAGCTGATCCCCTGGGAAGACCGGCCGGCCTATGCCGCCGCGGACGACGATGTCTCGCTGGAAGATCTCGATGGCGACGTCGTTCTGGAGAACCTGCAGGCGCGGCTCGACCAGATCCCCGGTATCCGCACCGAAATCCTGAACCTCTCGCGCGGCCCGGCCTCGGGCAAGCCGGTGCATCTGCGCATGAAGGGCGATGATCGTCAGGCGCTTTTGGAGGCCACCCAAATCGTGCGCGCCAAATTCGACGATACGGCCGGGCTGATCGATGTCGAAGACAGCCGCCCGTTGCCCGGCATCGACTGGCAGATCGACGTGGATGTCGAGAAAGCCGGCCGCTACGGCGCGAACGTCGCGACCGTGGGCGGCATGGTGCAGCTTGTCACGCGCGGCATTCTTCTCGATACCATGCGGGTCGATACGTCCGATGAAGAAATCGAGATCCGCGTGCGCCTGCCCAAGCAGGACCGCGTGCTTTCCACGCTGGACACGCTGAAGGTACGCACGCCCGACGGGCTTGTGCCGCTGTCGAATTTCATCACCCGCAAGCCGGTGGCCAAGCTGGCCGAGATCAACCGGATCGACCAGAAGCGGTATTTCGACGTGAAGGCGGATGTCTCTGCGGGGATCGTCAAGCTGATCCCCGACACCGGCCTTCTGCCGGTCGATGGCGAGACCCCGGCCGAAGAGGTTGTCACCGAAGCGCGCGCCGAGACCGACCAGGCGTTGATCGACCGGATTGAGGCCGAGGGCCTGGTGACCGCGCCGGTGAACGCAAACGAACGCATCGCGGTGCTTACCGACTGGCTTGAGACCGAAAATCCGCTGCCCAACGGGGTCGAGTGGGAATGGACAGGCGACCAGGAAGACCAGGCCGAAAGCCAGGCGTTCCTGTCCAGCGCGTTTGCCGGCGCCCTTGGCCTGATGTTCATCATCCTTCTGGCGCAGTTCAACTCGTTTTATAACGCCGTGCTGGTGCTGCTGGCGGTGGTGCTGTCCACCACCGGCGTGCTGATCGGCATGCTGGTGATGGAGCAGCCCTTCTCGATCATCATGACGGGCACAGGGATCGTGGCGCTGGCCGGGATCGTGGTGAACAACAACATTGTGCTGATCGACACCTACCAGGAATACGCGCGCTACATGCCGCGCATCGAGGCCATCGTGCGCACCGCCGAGGTGCGGATCCGGCCGGTTCTGTTGACCACAATCACGACGATGGCCGGCCTTGCGCCCATGATGTTCGGCCTCAGCCTGGATTTCATCGGTGGCGGCTACACGATCGACAGCCCGACGGCGCTTTGGTGGAAGCAGCTGGCCACGGCCGTCGTCTTCGGCCTTGGTATTGCAACTGGCCTGACGCTGATCTTCACCCCCTCGATGCTGGCGCTTCGGGTCTGGGTGACGACCTATGCCCGCTGGCTGGCCCGGCTTCTGGCCCGCCTGTCGATGGGCCGCGGAAGCCGATATGCACGCGACTGGGCGCTTGCCCGCGAAGCGCGCCGGATCAAGGGACCCGAGCTTCTGTGGGAGACCGGCCCGGCCTATACCGAGATGCCGAAATCCGCAGAGCCGCCGCTGCGCGCCGCCGAATGAGAAAGGCCGGCGCGACCCCGTCCGCTCGCGTCAGCTTTCGCCCTGCCCCGGCAGCCAGCGCCAGCGGCCATCCTTGGGCAAGTCGGTGACATCGTCGCCCACCGCCCGCAGGCTTGGCGCCGATCCCAGCGAGGCATCGGCGTCGCGCTGCTGACGGTTCCAAATCGCAGCATAGCGGCCATCTAGCACCAGAAGCGCGTCATGCGTGCCGCGCTCGGCGATCTGGCCATCTTCCAGCACCACGATCTGGTCCGCATCCACCACGGTCGACAGACGGTGCGCGATGGTCAACACCGTGCGCCCCTCGCCCATCGCTTTCAACTCTGACTGAATCGACGCCTCGGTCTCGGTATCAAGCGCCGAGGTCGCCTCGTCCAGAAGCAGGATCGGCGGGTTCTTCAGAAGCGTCCGGGCTATTCCGACGCGCTGTTTTTCGCCGCCCGACAACTTCAGCCCGCGTTCGCCCACGGTGGTGTCATAGCCATCCGGCAGGCCAACGATGAAGTCGTGGATATTGGCCGCCCGCGCTGCGTCCTCGATCTCTTCCCCGGTGGCGTCTGCGCGCCCATAGGCGATATTGTAGCGGATGGTGTCGTTGAAAAGCACGGTGTCCTGCGGAACCACGCCGATCGCCGCATGCAGGCTTTCCTGGGTGATGTCGCGCACGTCCTGGCCATCAATGCGCAAGGCGCCCCCGCCCACGTCATAAAACCGGAAGAGAAGCCGCCCGATCGTCGATTTGCCGGACCCCGACGGGCCGACGATGGCAACCGTCTCGCCGGCATGGGCGGTCACGCTGACGCCTTTCAGGATCGGACGCTTGCGATCGTAGCCGAATTCGATCGCGTCCAGCTCGACCTGTCCGCCACCGACCGCCAGTTCCTTGGCGCCCGGCTTGTCGGAGATCTCGCGCGGCTGCTCCAGAAGGTCGAACATCTCGCCCATGTCGATCAGCGACTGGCGGATCTCGCGGTAGACCGTACCAAGAAAGTTCAGCGGCATGGTAATCTGGATCATGTAGGCATTGACCAGAACGAAATCGCCCACCGTCAGCGTGCCGTTCTGCACGCCGATGGCGGCCATGACCATTACGATCACCAGCCCGGCGGTGATCAACACTGCCTGACCGAAATTCAGGAACGCCAGCGAATACGAAGTCTTCAGCGCCGCGATCTGGTATTGCCGCATCGCGCCGTCGTAACGGTCGGCCTCGCGCTTCTCGGCACCGAAATACTTGACCGTCTCGTAGTTCAGAAGGCTGTCGATCGCCTTCTGGTTGGCGTCGGTGTCCTGGTCGTTCATCTCTTTGCGGATCTTCACGCGCCACTCGGTGACCTTGAAGGTGAACCAGATGTAGATCGCGATCGTCACGAAGACGACGGCGAGGTACCAGATGTCGAAGACAACCGCCAGAATGATGCCGATCAGCACAAGCTCCAATACCAGAGGCCCGATCGAGAACAGCATGAAGCGCAGAAGAAACTCGACGCCCTTGACGCCGCGCTCGATGATACGGCTCAGCCCGCCGGTCTTGCGGGTGATGTGATAACGCAGCGACAGCTCGTGAATATGCGTGAAGGTCTCCAGCGCAAGCTGGCGCAGCGCGCGCTGGCCGACCGCGGCGAAAAGCGCATCACGCCCTTGCTGGAAGCCGACGCTCAGAAGGCGGGCGACACCGTAGGCCACCGTCAGGCCGACCGCGCCGGCGCCCAGCATCCAGGCGGCCGAGGGCGCATCGCCGGCCAGCCCGTCCACCGCGGCCTTGTAGAAGAACGGCGTGATGACCGAGACCACCCGCGCCAGCACAAGCGCGAACATCGACAGGATCACCCGCCGCTTGACCCAGGGCTTGTCGTCCGGCCACAGATAGGGCGCGACGCGGCGAATGGTGCGCCATCCACTGCGGCGCGCCTCTTGGGAGAATTCAGTATCGCTCACGCTGCGCGCCGTCCCTTGGTGAATTTAGATCTGAGACGCATTACTTAGGCGCGCTACGGGCTGTTGACCAGTGTTGCTCAGTCCGGAACGGCAAAGACCTGGCCGGGATAGATCAGGTCGGGATCGCGGATGCGGTCGCGATTGGCCTGAAACACCTTCACGTAAAGGATGCCCTCGCCGTAGGCGCGCGAGGAGATCCCCCAAAGCGTATTGCCGGGCTGAACCGTGACCAGCTCGATCCGGGCCGAGCGGGCCTCGCTTTGTGCGGCCAAAGCCTGGATCGAGGCCGCAGGTTCCCGCTTGAAGGGGGTCTCGACCCGGCTTGTCACCGCCCCGGTTTCGTCGACCTCGTCGATCCGAAGCGTATAGACCCCGGCATCCACATCCGGCAGATCGGCGCGCCACTGACCGCCCGGGGCAAGCGCGGTCGTGCTGACCTCGCGGTTGTCGATATAGACCCGCACGAAGCCTTCTCCGGTCCCGCGCCCGGAAAGCTGAACTTCGCCTTCTGTGTCATAGGTTATGGCGTCGATGACGACGTTGGACAGCGCCTCGGGGCCCTCGCCGGGCGACTGAAGGACGCTGATCCCTTCCTCGTCGGCCAGAAGGACCGTCGGGGCGAGCGGCTCGGCCGGCACGCCGTCCGTACCGCTCTGGAGGCCGGCTGCGGGCGCGCCGGCGATGGTCTCGGCATCAACGGATGCCAGATCGGTCGCCTCGGTTGCGATGCCGGTGCCCTCTGCGCCGCTTTCCGGCACGACGCCCGCATTAGCGACCGTTTCGCTCGCCGCGCCGGTCGCGGCATCTGTGGCAGCTGTTCCGGCAGTCTCGGTGGCCGCCTCGTCCGCCGAGGGGGCCGCTTCGCCGTCACTTCCGGCCTCCGCCACGGCGGCAGGCGCCTGCGGCTCGGGTTCTGGCGCCGGTGTCGGCTGAATTACGATCACCTGGATCGATTCCGTTTCGGTTCCGTCTGCCCCCGTGGCCACAAGCGATACCGCGCGCAACAGATCGGACGCGCCCAGCTCGAGGATGGCAACAAAGCCGCCATCGGCGCCGGCCACCGCCTGCCCAACTTCGACGCCGTCCACCAGGACCGAAACCGTGGCCCCGGGCGCGGCCGCCCCTGCGATCACTGCGCTGCCGCCGGGCTCGACGCGCACGATATCGAATGAGGGCGTGAGCGGCGCCGGCGCGCGCGCGGCTGGCTCTTGCGCCTCGGCCGCAGGCGACTGGGGCTGCGGCGCGAGCGCGGCCACCTCTTCGGTATCCTCTGCCTCGGCGACCGGCTCGGACGCCGTCGCGCTTGGCGCGGTGCCTTGCGTCGCCACGGTCTGCGGCGCGCTGGCCGGCCTGATCCACAGCTCACCCCCGGTCACGGCATAGGCGACCACCAGAACCAGCACTCCGATGGCCGTTACCCCGATCAGCCCGCCGTTTTCGACGAAGCTATTGTATTTGGACATATCTTTTTTCCCGTGCACGTCTTGAAGAGGCGTTTCTTGGCGGGCCTTCTCCGCAGCGCTTGAGAGACCTTAGCAACACCGCTATCAGGGGTCAAAGCCATCCCGAAAGGTCCTCTGCCGATGTCTCGTCCTCACCTGTCTGTCTGCGTCTATTGCGGCTCGCGCTTCGGTGCCGATCCGGCATACGAGGCGGCGGCCACCGAGATGGGGGCGCTTTTGGCGGAGGAAGGCTGGCGGCTGGTCTACGGCGCGGGCGACGTGGGGCTGATGGGCGCGGTTGCACGCTCGGCGCAAGAGGCCGGCGCCGAGACATTGGGCGTGATCCCGATCCACCTTCTGAGCCGCGAGGTCGGCAAGCGGGATCTGACGCAATTCATCGTCACCGAGGACATGCACGAGCGCAAAAAGGTGATGTACATGAACTCGGACGCCATCGTGGTGATGCCTGGCGGCGCAGGCTCGCTCGACGAGCTATTCGAGGTGTTGACCTGGCGCCAGCTTGGCCTGCATGACAAACCCATCATCCTTTTGAACACCGGCGGCTACTGGCAGCCCCTGCTGGCGCTTCTGGACCACATCGTCGCCCAGGGCTTTGCCGAGGCGTCCTTGCGCGACTACCTGACGGTCGCCGCCGAGGTCCCGGCCGCCCGCGCCCTTTTGCGCGCCGCTCTTTCCTGAGCGAGGCTGTCGACCGAATAAAACGCCAGCGCCAGCCAAATCAGCGGAAAGGCCAATGCGTGGGCCGGCGTCAGCGGCTCTGAGAACAGCACCATCGCGCAGAAGAACTGCAGCGTGGGGTTGAGGTATTGCACCACCCCGGCGGTGGCCAGCGCGATGCGCCGGGTGGCATAGGACAACAGGATCAGCGGCCCCGCGGTCATTGCCCCGGACGCCACCAGAAGCGCGGTCGTGGCAGGATCGGTGCCGAACGCGCCGGGGTCCTGCGCGCCAAGCCCGCTCCACCCAGCGCCGTGGGCTCCCCAGATCCAGATCACGGCCAGCGGCAGAACGATCAGGATCTCGGCGGTCACCGACAGAACCGGCCCGGCGGCGATGGTCTTCTTGATCGCGGCATAGGCCGCGAAAGTGATGGCCAGCGCCAATGAGATCCAAGGCACCGTGCCAAGGCGCACCGCAAGGATGGCGACGGCCAGCGCGGCCAGCCCGACGGCGGCAAGCTGCGGACGGCTTAGCCGCTCGCCGAAAAAGACATACCCGAAGAGCACGGCGACCAGCGGGAAGATGTAGTAGCCGAGACTGGATTCCGTCACCAGGTCCACTTGCGTGGCATAGATGAAGAGAAACCAGTTGACCGAGATGATCACCCCGGCGAGCGCCAGCAGCAGAAGACTTCGGCGCTCGCGCAAAAGTGCGCCGATCTCTGCCAGCCGTCCCTGCAGCCCTAGAACCGCGGCGAAGATGACGACCGACCAGATCGAACGGTGGCACAGCACCTCCAGCGGCGGGACATCCGCCAGCGCGCGATAGAAGATCGGCGACAGCCCCCAGACCGTGCAGGCCAGAACCATCGCCCAGATGCCTTTTGCGCTTGCCGACATGGCGCCCTCTAACCTCTCGCCTGCGCCAGCGATGACGCAAAGCCGAAGATCCCGCAAGGGCGATCAGGTCTTGGCGAGATCCGCTTCGAGCAGCGCCTCGATCGAGGGCAGGTCATGACCGGTCAGGGTCTTTGCGATTTCCTGGCTGACTGCCTCTGCAACGGCGGGGTGCATCGCCTTGCGCAAAACGCCCAGCGTCGCGGGCGGCGCCGCGATCACCAGCCGGGCCAGCTCTCCGCGATGCGACAGCTTGTAAAGCCGCTCTGCAAGGTCCTGGGCAAAGCGCTCTTCGGCCAGCCCATGCAGGTCGCGCTCTTCCACGCCCGAGCCCTTGCGCCCCATCCCGCCGCTGCGCTTGCCCGGCGGCGCGCTGGCGTGCTCACGGTCCGGCGGATTATCGATCTCGTGCTTCGAGACAAGCTCCAGTTCAGGCTTAAGCTTGTCTGAAATACTCCTCAGAAACAGCGCCTTGCGGCCGTCTGCGACCAGAACCCATGTACCAAGGCCCAATTTTTCCATCTCATCCCCCAAGGTTCGCTATGCATCAAGAAGCGCACGCGCCGAACGCAAACGCCCCGCGCAAGGATAGCGCGGGGCGAGCGGGCGGGTTTTGAGATATGTCAGTCGCCGCTACATGCGGCTTGCGACGTTTTCCCAGTTCACCAGGTTGTCGAGGAAGTTCTGCAGGTAGGCCGGCCGCTTGTTGCGGAAGTCGATGTAGTAGGAATGCTCCCACACATCGCAACCCAGAAGCGCGGTCTGGCCGAAGCAGACCGGGTTCACGCCGTTTTCGGTCTTGGTGACCTTCAGGCTTCCGTCGGTGTCTTTCACCAGCCACGCCCAGCCCGAGCCGAACTGCCCCGCGCCGGCAGCCGAAAACTGCGACTTGAACTCGTCGACCGATCCGAAGGCTTCGGTCAGCGCCTTTTCCAGCTCGCCCGGCATGCCGCTGTCGCCGGGGCCCATCATCTCCCAGAACTGGTTGTGGTTCCACAGCTGGCTGATGTTGTTGAAGATCCCGTTTTGCGCGACGGCGCCGGCGTCGTAGGTGCCCTTGATTATCTCTTCAAGCGATTTGCCGGCCCACTCGGTGCCTTCGATCAGCTTGCTGCCGTTATCGACATAGGCCTTGTGGTGCAGGTCGTGGTGATATTCCAGCGTCTCGGCGGACATGCCGTTGCTGGCCAGCGCGTCATGCGCATAGGGAAGGTCGGGAAGTTGAAAAGCCATGGGTGTATCCCCCTTTAAAGTCAGTCATGCGTCTACGGGTTGATGAAGCGCTGGGAACGCAAAGGTCAACCCCTTGCAGGCAAAACGCGAAAGCCGGGGCCCTGGTTCCACCGCGCGCGCAGGAGCGGTCAGAAGTAGCCGATCTCGCTGCCGGGCTGCGCGGCGTTCTTCAAAAGGCCGAAGACGTAGTCGGCAACCGAGCGGAAGCAGATCACCTCGAAGGTCTCGGTATCGCGCATCCAGAAGCCGGCCGGAACCTGGGCCAGCCGCGTGCGGCGGATCTGGCCGGGCCGGAAGGTCTCGGGGTGCATGTCGGCGGGGCTCAGCTTGGCCAGCACCTCGCGCGCGCCGTCACCCGAGACATAGAACATCGCGCGCGCATCCGAGACATTGGCGACCAGCGCGTGCTCGCCGGCCAAAGCGCGCGAGATCACGCCTGCGGCATGCTCGGCCTCGGCATAGGGGACCAGAACCAAAAGCTCATCGGGCGACATCCAGGCAATGCCCTTCTCGCCCACGCAGTTCGCCTCGCGCCGGCCGGGCATGTCGACCCCGGCGACGCCGGTTGCCGCATTCTTGACGCCGGTCGAACCCAGATCGCCGCGCAGGGTGATCATGCCGCGCAGTCCGGCCTCTTCGATGCGCGCGAAGCCGTTGAAGGACGCTGCGTCCAAAGCACTGACAGCCTCAAGCATTCTGTTTCTCCCCGTCCTTGTCGTAGAACACCGGATCGACGATCTTGGTCTTGATCAGCGTGCCATCGGTGCGGGCAAATTCGATAACCTCGCCAATCCGGTCCGGCCCGCCGCGCACCAGCCCCATCGCGATGCCGCGTTTCAGGTTGGGCGAATAGTATGTCGAAGTCACGCGGCCGCACATGGCGATCTGCCCGTTGGCGTTCTTGCCCGCCTCGATCCCCGGTTTCAACTCGGCGCTGTTGGCGTGGCGTGACAGGTCCCGGTCCACCGCATAGGCCCCGTCGGGCAGGACAGAGCCGTCAAGCGTTTCCAGCCCGACCAGCTTCCAGCGGTCGGGATCGGTCATGTGGCTGCGCTCTTGTCCGCGCTTGCCAAGAAAGTCGTCCTTCTTTTTCGAGATCGCCCAGTTCAGCCCCAGATCCTGCGGGATCACGGTGCCGTCGGTTTCGTCGCCGATCATGATGAAGCCCTTCTCGGCGCGCAGGATGTGCAGCGCCTCGGTGCCGTAGGGCATCATCCCATGCGCCTCACCCACCGAGCTCAGCGCGTCCCAGAAAGCGCCGCCCTGCCCGGCGGGCACGGCGATCTCGTAGGACAGCTCGCCCGAGAAAGAGATCCGGAAGACCCGCGCCTGCACCACGCCCAGCGTGCCGTCGGCCCAGGTCATGAAGGGCAGCGCCTCGGCCGAGACGTCCATCCCGCCGAGCGCCTCCAGCACGTCGCGCGCCTTGGGCCCAACAACCGCGATCTGGGCGTATTGCTCTGTCACATTGGCGGTGTAGACCTTCCAGTCCCACCATTCGGTCTGCAGCCATTCTTCCATGTGGCCATGGATACGGTCGGCGCCGCCGGTGGTGGTGTGGCACAGCCAGGTGTCGTCGCCCAGCCGCGCAACGACGCCATCGTCGATCAGGAACCCGTTTTCCGAGCACATCAGCCCATAGCGGCACTTTCCGACTGCCAGATTGGACATCATGTTGGTGTACATCATGTCCACAAACCGCCCCGCATCGGGCCCTTTGACCAAGATCTTGCCCAGGGTCGAGGCATCGAGCAGCCCGACATTGGTGCGCGCGTTCACCGTCTCGCGGTGCACTGCATCCTCGATGCTTTCGCCCGGGCGCTGATAGCAATAGGGCCGGCGCCAGTGGCCCACAGGCTCCCAGGTGGCGCCGGCGGCCTCGTGACGGTCATGCATCGGGGTCTTGCGCACCGGCTGGAAAAGCGCGCCACGCGCTTCACCGGCAATCGCGCCCATCGAGATCGGCGTGTAGGGCGGGCGGAACGTGGTGGTGCCGACACTTGGGATATCGGCATGCAGCGCATCCGAAAGGACCGCCAGCCCATTGATATTGCTCAGCTTGCCCTGATCGGTCGCCATCCCCAGCGTGGTGTAGCGCTTGGTGTGCTCGACGCTTTCAAAGCCCTCGCGGGCGGCCAGCTGCACATCGGTGACCTTCACATCGTTCTGATAGTCGAGCCACATTTTCGAGCGCAGCTCGTGCCCTGCGCCTTCGGGCATGATCCAGACCGGGCTCATCGGATCGGTATCCTCGGCCCGTGCCGCGGGGGGCTTGTCCTTGGACGGCTTGAGGCCCAGTGCGCTGACGGCGCGGCGCGCGGCGGCCAGCGCGTCTTTCAGAGCCCCGGCCGTGTCTAGGGCCCCGCTGGCGCTGCCTGCGGCCGCGACGAAATCCTCGCCGCCCGCACCCGTGGGCGCGGCGTCCGGGTCGGGCCGGAAATGCGCGGCATCGGCCTGCCAGGTCAGCTTGCCTCCGGCGTGGCTCCAAAGATGCACGACAGGCGACCAGCCGCCGGACATCGCGACCGCATCGCAGGCGATCTCTTCCTGCACCGTGCCCTCGCCGACCTGCAGGCAGATCGCGACACCTTCGACCTTGGCGCTGCCCTTGACCTTGGCGACGGCATGGCCGGTCTCCACGCGGATGCCAAGCCCGCGCACATGGGCGGGCAGCTCGCCCAGCGCCTCGCGGCGCGCATCCAGAACGACCGGCACGTCGACGCCGGCCTCGTAGAGCGCGATCGCGGTGCGGTAGGCATCGTCATTGTTGGTGACGATAACCATTCGATCCCCGGGGCTTACGCCGTAATTCTCGACATAGTCGCGCGCCGCAGAGGCCAGCATCACTCCCGGCAGATCGTTGCCGGCAAAGCCGAGCGGGCGTTCGATGGCGCCGGTGGCGGTGATGATCTGCCGGGCGCGGATCTTCCACAGACGGTGGCGCGGCGCGGTGTCGGACGGATCGTGGTCGGTCACCCGCTCGTAGGCCAGCGCATAGCCGTGATCGTAGATGCCGGCGCCCATCGTGCGCAGGCGCAGATGCACGTTGTCCATGTCCTCCAGCGCGCCGATCCGGTCCTCGATCCAGTCGGCGGCGGGCGTCTCGTCGATCTCGGCCCGATCGGCCGGGGCGCGGCCGCCCCAATGCGCCGTCTGCTCGACCATCAGCACGCGGGCACCGGATCCGCCGGCCTCGGTCGCTGCCGTGATCCCGGCGATTCCGCCCCCGATCACAAGGACATCGACGGTGATATTGAAGTGCTCGTAGCGGTCGGAATCGCGCGCGGCCGGCGCCGGACCAAGACCTGCGGACTGGCGGATCACCGGCTCGTAGACATGCTTCCAGAAGGCGCGCGGCCACATGAACATCTTGTAGTAAAAGCCCGCCGGCAGGAATTTCGAGAGCCGCCCATTGATCGCGCCGATATCGAACTCGAGACTGGGCCAGTGGTTTTGCGAGCGCGCCTCGAGCCCCTCGAAGATCTCGGTCGTGGTGGCGCGCTGATTGGGCTCGGCGCGGCGGCCAGAGCCCAGGTTCACAAGGGCGTTGGGCTCTTCAGCGCCCGAGGCGACGATGCCGCGCGGCCGGTGGTACTTGAACGAGCGGCCGACCAGAAGCTGGCCGTTTGCCAGAAGCGCCGATGCCAGCGTATCGCCCTCGTAGCCCTCCATGCGCTTGCCGTTGAAGGTGAACTCCACCGGACGGTCAGCGTGAACCAGGCGGCCATGATCGTGCAGACGGTGCGTCATTTGAACAATCTCCAGGCCCAGCCGGGGCGCTTTCCCGATATCTTGTCGCAGATTTCCTTTGGCGGCTCAGTGGTTTGCGCCGAGTAGGTGCCGAAGACCTCCAGCGTCGTGGTGCAGCGCGCGGCATGGAACCACTTGCCGCAACCGGCCGCATGGCGCCAGCGCTCGAAATGCACGCCCTTGGGGTTTTCACGCTTGAAAAGGTAGTCCTCGAACTCTTCATCGCCCGAGCCGGGACCGAAGCGTTTCAGATGCGCCTCGCCGCCGGCGGCAAGCTCGGTCTCGTCGGCGTCGATGCCGCAGTTGGGACAGTGCAGGATCAGCATGGAAAACCTCCGAAAACGCGGGGCTGCAAGGCGGCTGCCATCTGGCTGCCTTTTGTCGGCCGCCTGCAATCGTTGCGCGGCGCGGTCATGCCGAAATCCCTTGCAGGAAAACCTCGCCGAAGCCCCATTGCAGGGTGGCGACGGTCAGAAGCACGATCGAGCCGGCGTTGATCCGCGCCGCCCGGGCGCGCAGGGTGTTGAACTCGGCCTCTTCGTCGAGGAAGTCGGCGCTGTAGCCGCGCTCTGGCAGATCGTCGGGCGGGATGCCGGCCGACAGCGCCTCGAAGCGCAGACCGTATTCATGCAGCAGTTTTTCGACCGCCTTCTGGCGGTTAAGCTCGATCTGCAAAAGCCGATCGGTGAAAAAGAGGATCGCGGCGGCCACACCCAGCGAGCCGAAGCGCTGGAACATGCCCACGTTGCCGGTCGCCAAAGCGTAAAGCGAGCCCGCGACATAGGCGACAAGCCCCAAGACGGCGACAGCGCGCGCCAGGCGGGCGACAAAGAGATGCGGCGCGTGGCTCATGCGCCCACACCTTGCGTCAGGTGGTCAAAGCTTGGGGTAGACCACCGGGGCCGGCGCGGGATCCTCGCCGATGCCCTGCCCGGTATACAGCACCTGGGCGAACGTGGTGAGCACAAGCGTGCCAACGATCCCGGCCGCCAGCCCGGCAAGTTTCGCGCGATTGGCGTGCAGGCTGTCTGCGCTGGGCAGGCGGGAGAGGATGGCTTGCATGTCTGGTGCTCCGGATAGGCCTGACAGACAGATATGGCCGCGCGGAGGCGGGTCAAGGTGCTCGGGGGCATTTGAGCGATCTGTTCAGAGACGGAAGATGCGGCGCCAGATGGAGGCTCGGCGCCGCAAATCGAGAATTGGGATGGCAAGGGCAGCGTTTGCCCGAGGGGGGCGCTGGCCGCGCCCGCCTGCCCGGCGGACGGGCGCGGCCCGGCATTCCGCCGGGGATACCCACTGGTTGGCAGCCCTGATCGCATCAAATCGCCCCTGTCCGTCTTGAAGCTTCGGAAAGCTCGGTGGCGGAAAGCTCGGTGGCGGAAAGAACGCGGGACCGTTCCGGGTCTTGCACAATGGCCGCAACCGGCAAATCATTCCGTCCCGCCAACAGCATATTTGTGAAGCCGCTGCTTGGATCAGTGCCGCCCAAAAGCTGATGTGCGGTCACAGAGCCTCCGTCAGCTGCGAGCCTCTGTAAAAACCGGGTTGGGTCATAGCGGGCTTCGGCTTTTGCGCGAGGCCCCATTTGCCGCGAGATTTCGGCAAATTTTCTTTCGTCCTTTTGCATGGGGTTGTCCATCAATGCGCCACCCCCGCGGCGACGCTTTCGTCGATGAACCGGCCCTCGCGGAAGCGGTTCATCGAGAACGCCTCGGCCAGCGGGCCAGGCTCGCCCCTGGCGATCATCTCGGCGGCTGCCCAGCCCGAGCCGGGGATCGCCTTGAAGCCGCCGGTGCCCCAGCCGCAATTGACGAAGACGCCGCCGACCGGGGTTTTGGAGATGATCGGCGAGCGGTCGCCGGTCATGTCCACGATCCCGCCCCATTGGCGCAGCATCTTAAGGCGCGAGATGATCGGAAAGGTCTCGACCAGCGCGCGGACGGTTTCCTCGATATGGTGGAAGCTGCCGCGCTGGGTGTAGTTGTTGAACCCGTCGGTGCCGCCGCCGATCACCATCTCTCCCTTGTCGGACTGGCTCATGTAGCCGTGCACGGTGTTGGCCATCACCACGACGTCCATGCAGGGCTTGATCGGCTCGGACACCAGCGCCTGCAGCGCGACGCTTTCGATCGGCAGGCGGAAGCCGGCCATCGCCGCCAGCGCGCCGGAGTGACCCGCCACCACGAGGCCCAGCTTGTCGCAGCCGATATCGCCCTTGGTCGTGGTCACGCCGGTCACCTGGCCGCCTTCAGTGCTAACCCCGGTGACTTCGCATTGCTGAATGATGTCCATGCCCATATCCGAGCAGGCCCGGGCATAGCCCCAGGCCACCGCATCGTGCCGCGCGGTGCCGCCGCGTGCCTGCCACAGCCCGCCCAATACCGGGTAGCGCGGGCCGTTCACGTCGATGATCGGTACCAGTTCCTTCACCCGCTCAGGCCCGATGAACTCGGTCTGCACGCCCTGCAGCGCGTTGGCGTGCGCGGTGCGCTGGTAGCCGCGCACCTCGTGGTGGGTCTGGGCCAGCATGATCACGCCGCGCGGGCTGAACATCAGGTTGTAGTTCAGGTCCTGGCTGAGATCCTCGTAGAGGCTGCGCGATTTCTCGTAGATCGCGGCCGAGGGATCTTGCAGGTAGTTGGAACGGATGATGGTGGTGTTGCGCCCGGTATTGCCGCCGCCGAGCCAGCCTTTCTCCAGCACCGCCACGTTGGTGATGCCGAAGGTCTTGCCAAGATAGTAGGCGGTCGCCAGCCCGTGCCCGCCAGCGCCCACGATGATGACGTCGTACTTGCTGCGCGGCGCGCGTGAGGCCCAGGCGCGGGTCCAGCCGGTGTGGTTGCGCAAGGCCTCGCGGGCGACGGCAAAGGCGGAATAGCGTTGCATGGGCAAAGGGCTCCGAAGGGGCGCCGAAGCGGCCGGCGCGTCGTTTCTTTTTGGTCCGATTGGCGCGCAATGCCAAGTCCGCTGCGGCAGATCACGCTCAATTGCGACATTGCGCCCCGGCAGCGGTGGCATTTGGGGTTTTGCGCGGCGGCGCGGCGCGATAGATGAAACAGTCAGAGGTGCAGGAGGGCACATGGTTTTCTGGGGCGCGGCCATCGGAATTGCGGCAATCGTGGCGCTGTTGCTTGCGCTTGCGATCCTGCGCGCACGGCCTTCTGGCGATGCGGCGGCGGCGTCGGATGTGCAGGTCTACCGGGACCAGCTGCGCGAGGTCGATCGCGACGTGGCGCGCGGCGTTCTGACCGAGGCCGAGGCCGAGGCCGTGCGTATCGAGGTGTCGCGCCGGCTTTTGGAGGCCGACCGCAAGGCGCAAGGCACCGGCGCCGAGACCCTCAGCGGCCCGTCGCGCGGCATTGTCGCGGCGCTGACCGGGGCGCTGGTGCTGGGCGGGGGTCTGGGGCTTTATTGGCTGCTGGGCGCGCCGCTATATCCCGACATGCCGCTTTCCGCCCGGATCGAGGCCGCGGACGATGCGCTTGCCAACCGCCCCGGCCAGGACACCGCAGAGGCAGAGGCCGCGGCAAACCTGCCGCCCGCCCTGACGCCAGAGCCGGCCTATGCCGAGTTGATGGAAAAGCTGCGCGCGGCCACCGCCGAGCGCCCCGATGATCTGCAGGGCCATGTTCTTCTGGCGCGCAACGAAGCCGCGCTGGGCAATTTCCGCGCCGCCCGCCGCGCGCAGGAACGGGTGATCGCGATCAAGGGCGATACCGCGACAGCCGAGGATTTTGCCGGGCTAGTCGACCTGATGGTGATTGCCGCCGGCGGGTTCGTCTCGCCCGAGGCGGAAGCCGCGATCGGCAAGCTCTTGGAGCGGGACGCCGCCAACGGCACTGCGCGCTATTATCTTGGCCTGATGTTCGCCCAGACGGGCCGGCCCGACCGCGCCTTCGCGCTGTGGCAGCGGCTTTTGAGCGACAGCGCGCCCGGCGCGCCCTGGGTGCCGCCGGTCCGCGCCCAGATCGAAGAGCTGGCGATGCTGGCCGGGGTCGACTACGTGCTGCCCGCAACCGGCGGGGCGCCCACCGGGCGCGGGCCCAGCGCCGAGGATATCGAGGCCGCCGGCGAGATGTCGGCCGCCGACCGCATGGCGATGATCGAAAACATGGTGGCGGGGCTTTCGGACCGGCTGGCCACCGAGGGCGGCCCGCCAGAGGACTGGGCCCGCCTGATCCGCGCGTACGGCGTTCTGGGGCGCCGCGATGCCGCCGCCGCGATCTGGGCCGAGGCGCAGACGGTCTTTCCCGACGACGCCGCGCGCCTGCCCATTCTCGAAGCCGCCCGCGCCGCGGGCGTCGCGCAATGATCTGCGAAGAGATTACCGATTTCGCCGCCGCCCTGCCCGCCGGCAAGGCCATCGCCGGGCTGGATCTGGGCGACAAGACGGTCGGCGTCGCGGTCTCGGACCGGATGCTGTCGGTGGCAAGCCCGCTGGAGACGATCCGCCGACGCAAATTCACGCTCGATGCCGCCCGGCTGTTGCAGATCGCCTCCGAGCGGGACCTCGGCGGCTTTGTGCTGGGTCTGCCCCGCAACATGGACGGAACCGAAGGCGCGCGCTGCCAGTCGACCCGCGCCTTTGCGCGCAACCTGGAGCGACTGACCCCCCTGCCCATCGGGTTTTGGGACGAGCGGCTGTCGACCGTGGCCGCCGAAAGGGCGCTTCTGGAGGCGGACACGTCTCGAAAACGTCGCGCCGAGGTCATAGATCACGTCGCGGCGAGCTATATACTGCAAGGCGTGCTGGACCGTCTGGCACATATCGGACAAGGCCAATGAACGAGCGTATCTGGAAGCGAAGCGAAATCGAAAGCCCTTGCGTCAATATCTGCGTCGTCCATCCCGAGACGCGGCTTTGCGCGGGCTGTTATCGCTCGATCGACGAGATCAGCGCCTGGTCGCGGCTGACGCCCGAGGCGCGCGCCGAGGTGATGGCCGAACTTCCCTCGCGCGCCGGCGAGTTTCACAAGCGCCGCGGCGGCCGGGCCGCGCGACTGGCGCGCGGCGGCGCGAAACTCTGACGCCGGGCCGGCCCGGACCAGCCAGATATCCAATCAGGCACGCAAGGCTTATTCCGCGGCGATCCGGGTTGCGGACGCTACGCCGCGATCATGCGTGCGGTCATAAAGCCGCGCCACGATCCGGCTGGCGGTCTTGCTGCACAGGAACGGAAAGACCGCGTGGACCAGCGCCGCGCCTGCTGCCAGCATCAGCATCGCCGAGAACCGCATCGCGAAGGCCAGATGCTGCAGATAGCTTTCGTCCACGCTTGCAGGATGATCGGTGAAGAGGGTTTTGAGGCGCTGCATTTCCAGGGGTCCTTGTCTGTGTCGCTTGGTGCCATTGTTGATACCCCCGATGGCGCGAGGCATTTTCCCAATCTGCAAACTGATTTGGGTAGTTTTTGGGATTTTTTCCCACTATAGATTTTTTTATGAGTGATTTTGATACCTATGACACGCGCATCCTTCGCGCTTTGCAACACGATGCGAGCCAGCCGGTGGAGGCGCTGGCCGACCGGATCGGCCTGTCGCGCAATGCCACCTGGCGGCGCATCAAGCGGCTGGAGGAAACCGGCGTTCTGAAGGCGCGGGTGGCGCTTGTGGATCCCGAGAAGGTCGGGCTGGGGCTGGTGGTCTTCATCTCGATCCGCACCAATCGACACGATGCGGACTGGTCGGGCGCGTTCGCCCGCGCGGTGTCGCGCTTTCCCGAAATCCTGGGCGTCTACCGGACGTCGGGCGCGCTCGACTACCTGATCCGCGCAAGGGTGGCCGACGTAGCGGCCTATGATGCGCTCTACCAGCGTTTGATTGCCGCGGTCGATCTTAGCGACGTGACGGCAAGCTTCGTGATGGAAGAGATCAAGGAGACGACCGAGTTGCCGGTCTGAGGCAGACAGATTTCATGCCTCCGGCGGAGGTATTTCCGGCCAGATGAAGGAGAGCTTTTCGCGGTCAATCGCGAAGCCAGGTCCGCAAGGTGGTGGTGGGGCGGAAATACGCAACGATCCGGCCTTCGGGCGGGGCCGCCGCACCGTCTTCCCACGGCGCCATGCCGTGCAGGACGGCGCGGTGCAACAGCAGCGCCTCGCCCGGTGCAGCGTGCAGCGGAACGCGGCGGCAGGTTTCAAAGCAGCGGCGGCGGGCGGCCTGGTAGGGCTCGGTGAGGTCGACATCGGGCCATGTGGCGGGCTTGTGCGGGGCCAGCGCCGCGCCGATCGCGCCTTGCAGGATGCGGTGGCTGCCCTCCCAGACCACCAGCGGGCTGGCGCCGGGGCCAGTGTCGTTCAGCGGCAGGCCGAGGATGAAGGCATGCGGCTCACGCAGCATCCGGCGACGCTTCGGCCCAATGGGCAGAAGGCCGTCAAGATGCGCGCCATCACGATGCTGTCGAAAGCGAAACGCGGCGGGACTTTCGCCGTCCGGGGCCCGGGGGTAGCCGGGGCGCAGCACCGAGAGCTGCGCTTTGTGCAGCGGCACCTTTGCAAGCCCCGGCGCGCCGGGGCTTGGCGCCTTGGGCCGCGGCAGGGGGCCAGAGCCGGCCACCGCGCCGCTTTCGTCATTGTCCAGCGCATCGACACCGGGCGACCAGGTGCCGCCGTAGCGCCAGAGGGGTGCGGGATCGCCGGTTTCGAGCCATGCCAGGGCAGCGGCGCACGCATACCCAGCCCAGGCGCGGCGGGCCGGCGTGGCGGCAAAGCGCTGCCAGCCGCAGCGATCAAGATCGCCGGCTACCAAATCGCCTCGCGCGCCATGTTGGCCGCCACCAGCAGAAGGAAGATCGCGAAGACCCGCCGCAAGCGCACCGGATCGGTGGCATGGGCCAGCCGCACCCCAATGGGCGTCGTCAGAAGCGTCATCGAGATCACCACCAGAAAGGCCGGCAGATTGACCGCGCCGAAGGTGCCCGGCGGCCGCGCGCCGGCCGGAATGTCGGCCAGCAGGAAACCGATCACCGACGGCACCGCGATGGCCGTGCCCCAGCCTGCCGCCGTCGCCACGGCGCGGTGCATCGGCACATCGTGCAGCGCCATCACCGGCACCCCGATCGAGCCGCCGCCGATCCTCAGGAGCACCGACAGAAAGCCGGTCCCGGGCGCATAGAGCCACCGCTTCAGCCCGCCGGGCATGGTGTTGCCCAACCGCCAGTCCTTGCGCCCCAGCGCCATGTAGAGCCCAATGATCAGCGCCAGCCCGGCAAAGATAACCTGCAGCGCGCCCGATTGCAGGCTCTTTGCCAGTTCGGTGCCCAATATGGCCCCGATGGCGATCCCGGGCGCCCAACGCCTCAGGATGTCCCAGTCGACCGCCCCGCGCAGGTGGTGGCCGCGCAGCGAGCGCAGAGAGGTGACGATGATCGTGGCCAGCGAGGTCGCCAGGCACATCTGCATCAGCCAGTGGCTTTCGTATCCCAGCCGCGAGAACACGTGGTAGAAGGCCGGAACCAGCACGATGCCGCCGCCGACGCCGAGAAGTCCGGCGAGCACACCTGCGAAAGCTCCGGCCACGACCAGAATAGCGAGCACTGGCATAAATTCCATGATGCCGGACACTTACAACAGGTCTTTCATGCGCGTTTCTGGTGGGCCTGGGGCGCGGCCTCAGCCGGCACCGCCGTCAGCGCTTCCACTACGACCTCTGGCCCCGCGCCCGGGCGGTGCGCCCGTTCCGACAGGATCCGGCGCCATTGCCGCGCCCCGGGCCGGCCGGCGAAAAGCCCCAGCATGTGCCGGGTGACCTGCGCCAGATTGCCGCCCTGGGCCAGGTGAGCCTCGATATAGGGCAGCATCCGGTGCACCACGTCATGCGGGCCCTGCCCCCGGTCGGGCTGGCCGAAGACGCGGCTGTCGACGTCGCCCAGAAGATCCCAGGGCGCGTGGTAGGCGGCGCGCCCGATCATCACGCCGTCGATGCCCGCCTCAAGATGCGCCAGCGCCGCATCCAGCGTGTCGATGCCGCCATTCAACGAGATATGCATGTCCGGGAAGGCGCGTTTCATCTGAAACACAAGCGGGTAGTCGAGCGGGGGGATGTCCCTGTTTTCCTTGGGCGAGAGCCCCTCAAGCCACGCTTTGCGCGCATGGATGGCAACGCGGCCGACCCCGGCGGCGCGGACGGTGTCGAGAAACGCCGGCAACACCTCGTGCGGCTCCTGGTCGTCCACCCCGATGCGGCATTTCATGGTGACCGGGACCGAGGACGCCTCGATCATCGCCGCCGCGCACTCGGCCACGAGGCCGGGCGTTTTCATCAAAACCGCGCCGAACGTGCCCGACTGCACGCGGTCCGAGGGGCAGCCGACATTGAGGTTGATCTCGGCGTATCCCTCGGCGCAGCCCATTGCAGCGGCCTCGGCCAGTTCGGCGGGATCCGAGCCGCCAAGCTGCAGCGCTACGGGCTGCTCGGCGGGATCGAAGGCAATCAGATGCCGTGCGCCGCCGCGCACCAGCGCCGGAGCGGTGACCATTTCGGTATAAAGCAGCGCCGAGCGGGTGATGAGCCGATGCAGGTAGCGGCAATGCCGATCCGTCCAATCCATCATAGGGGCGACGGACAATCTCGCTGCCGCAATGGCTGCGTTGTTAGGCATTTCAAGCTCTCCTATGGTCCGCGACCCGGTTTTCGCGTCCATATTGCACACATACTGCACAGGAATTGCTGTGGTCTAGCCCCCCGAGAGCGAAGGCGGGTGAACGGCGGTATTTGCGTGGGTTACTAGTCGCTCTGACCTGCGCGATTAGGGAACTTCTGTCCGCATGAGCCTTCAGTGAATTTCCACCAAGCCGTGCAATCAAGTTCAGTCTTTGCTTACACAACAGCATTGGCCAGATCGTTTCAAAACCAGTTTCGCTCCCCTCACCCGGTGAGACGCCAAAGCCCGCGACGTGAAGCAGCTTGCCAGGACCGGACCTTCTTGGCCTACGCAGAGAACGGCAAGAAAGAGCCCTTCGCGAACAATGCTGCGACCCACTCGAACTGGCGCAATGTGCGGCAAGTGTACAAAACTCGTGGAAGAGAAGACCCAAAGGGGCCATTCGTCTTCGGCCTAGCCGCCGCGTCGTGGCTTTCGCTTTCCTGCCTTTGGCGCATTTCGCAGCGCTTTTTCGTCGGCAATGGCTATTTCGCAGACGTTCTGGCGCATGTTCTGAGAGGAACCTGGCGATTACGTCAGGATCAGTCGGCACCGTCCCACGCGCGAGCACCTCACCACTTGCATTCACTCTGCAGATCGAAACCTCTTTCACGGATACATCAAGACCAACATACTGGGGCATGATCGTTCTCCTATACGGCTGGAAATCGTGAGGCCGATGCAATCGGACCTCGGGAGCCCAAGCAGAGCGGCCGCCGCTATCACACCTTTTAATTTCGGCACGTTTCTGCGAAGGATAAGTCTGGGATCAATCATCTTTAGCAGTCTAAATGACCGCTATGGCGACATGCACCGCATCGCGCTTGAACTCGTCGCTGTAGTTGCTTGTCCCCATGGTCGCCTCCTCGGCTCAAAGTAAGGGGGCAAAGCGTCTACAAATCTAGGGGCACCTCATCCCGCAAAGGCGACGTTGGTGCTTATTGCGGCGAATGGCAGCTTTGAGCCGACTCTGTTGAAAAACAACGTGTTGCGGGTGCAGAAAGTGGTGATCTGAACAGCACGCAAGCGCCTTTCTTATCAGGCTTTCCTCATTTGCTGCGGTGCAGGAAAGATCTTTGCCAGTTTGCGGAGGTTTTGGGCGGTGGCGGCGAGGAGGAATTCGTCATTGGCACCACATGGACCGCGTAATCGTAGCCGTCCTAGGCCGAGGATACGTTTGAGGTGGGCGAACAGCATCTCGACCTTCTTTCGGAGCTTCATTGAGATATCGTACTGACGGGTCTTAGCGATGTCGCGGGCAACCTGGCGAGCGTCTTCGTGTTCTTCACGGGTGATCTTGCGGGCATCTGCATTCGGGCAGCACTTGGCTTTGGATGGACAGATTTGGCAGGTCAGCTTCAGAGCGCGATATAGAGCAACGCCCTTGCCGGTTGGACCTCGGTTTGGGTCAGAGTAGTTGCGGCGGAACTGCTTGAGCGCTTCGCCCTCTGGGCAGATGTATTGGTCATTCTCAGCATCCCATTCGAAGTCGGCGCGAGACCATGTGCCATCGGATCGGCCTGCCTTATCGAAGACTGGAATGTGCGGCGCGATCTTGCGGTCCACCAACCAGCCCAACATTGGCCCGGTGCCATATGCTGTGTCTGCGATCAACCGCTCTGGATGGAGATCAAACCTCTCCTTCACCCGCTTGAGCATGGTCTTGGTCGATCCGACCTCGGCCTGACGGATTAGCGGGTCGCCTCCACATCAACGATGACGCCATGATCGGTATCAATCAGGTAATTGTCGGAATAGCTAAAGAATGCAGGGCCCTTGCGGGCCGCTGTCCATTGACTAGCCGGATCGGAATGTGAGGTGAACTTGGGTTCGACCTCGCTCGCCGCGCCAAATGCGGCTTCGTTTAGGGTGTCGAGATACTCTCGGACCGCGCGGGGCGCATTTGCCGGATCAACGGTCGATACGTCCCGCTCTTCCTTCGGTGTGGAGTTCTGCTTGTTTGCATCCGCCTCGATCAGACTAGCATCGATTGCCATACGTTGACCGCTGACCAGACCTTCCTCGATGCAACGGGCAACGGTCGTCTCGAACAAGTGGCGCAGCAGCTCGCTGTCGCGGAAACGCCCATGCCGGTTCTTGGAAAACGTCGAGTGCTCCGGCACCCGATCGCTCAGATCCAGACGGCAGAACCACCGATAAGCCAGGTTCAGATGCACTTCTTCGCAGAGCCGCCGTTCTGAGCGAATGCCGAAGCAATAGCCAACCAACAGCATGCGGATCAGCAGTTCCGGATCGACCGATGGGCGGCCCGTGTGACTGTAGAAATTCGCGAGGTGCGCCCGAATGCTCCCCAGATCGACGAAGCGATCAATCGCCCGAAGCAGGTGATCTTGCGGAACATGATCCTCCAGCGAGAACTCATAAAACAGTGACGCCTGCGCTTCTTGCCTCGGTCCCATCATGGCTGATCCCTCCCTACAATAGGAATTGAATCAGCTGGTCAGCCCTCGATCAAGCAAGAGTTTTTCAACAAAATAAGCCCCAAGCAGATGCCGACAACCGGACCCCAATGCAACCGCAGCGAACGTCGGTTGAAAGCCAGAGACCGCCGCTATCCTCTCGGACTGCGCTAGCGCCATGGATGTAAGGGTGCCAGAACTCCCTCTACGGGTAAGCCTGCTTGCTATTTTGGCGCTGATGTTATTTGCTCGCCCAATTGGTCGCGGGCGGCGTGCATGTTGCGCCCGGCGGCAAACGAGCGCGGTGACCGTGCTCTGAGCGGGCCCAAAGTCGATGACGCTGCCCTCTCCTAATTTTCCTTTTGAGATAAACGAGAATTTCATGTCCCAGTCCCACACGATTCATCCTGCCGCGCGCGCCTATGCAAACGAAGTGAGAGCGAGCAAGCTGTCACGGCGAGATTTCCTTGCGCGTGCCACGTCCCTCGGAGTGAGTGCCACTGTTGCCTATGGCCTCCTTGGGTTGACGCATCCCGTCAGGGCGGCTGGCCACGCGCAGGCTGGTGGAACACTTCGCATCGAATCCACGGTCCTGGCGCTGAAGGACCCGCGCACCTACGACTGGCCACAGATGTCGAATTACACGCGGGGGTATCTTGAGTATCTCGTCGAGTACCAGATCGATGGCAGCATCGCGCCCATGCTCCTCGAAAGCTGGGACGTGAATGAAGACGCTACGGAATACCTCCTGAACGTCCGCCCGGGCGTGACCTGGAACAATGGGGATTTATTCACTGCAGAAGATGTAGCCTTCAATATCGCGCGTTGGTGCGACGCCGGCGCCGAAGGGAACTCAATGGCGTCGCGGATGGGATCGCTGGTCGATGCCGAAATCGGACAGGCGCGCGAGGGCGCGATCACCGTCGTGGACGAGACCACCGTCCGCCTGAGCCTCATACAACCTGATATCACGCTCATTGCCGGCTTTTCCGACTATCCCGCGGCGATCGTCCACCAGAGCTTCAATGGTGATCCGCTCGACAACCCGGTCGGGACCGGTCCTTATCTTCCTGGCGAGTATGAGATCGGCAATCGTGCGGTTCTCGTGAAGAACGAGGATCACACCTGGTGGGGAGAGGGTGCGTATCTCGACCGGATTGAGTTTCTGGACTTCGGCACGGAGCAGGCGGGAATCGTCGCCGCTGTCGATTCCGACGAGGTTGATATGGTCTATGAGTCGCTCGGCGATTTCATCCTCATCATGGACGATATCGGCTGGAAGAAGTCGGAAGCGCTGACGGCCAACACAGTTGTCATTCGTCCAAATCAGGTTGCCGAAGTCGATGGGATGGTGCCCTATGCCGACTCGCGGGTGCGCCGCGCCCTGGCGATGGCCGTCGACAATTCGGTGCTTCTCGAGCTCGGCTTTTCCGACAATGGGCAGGTAGCGGAGAACCACCACGTCTCGCCGATCCACCCGGAATATGCCGAGCTTCCGGCCCCTGTGCATGACCCTGAAGGCGCGAAGGTGCTCATGGACGAGGCCGGAATGGGGGATTTTGAACATAACCTGATTTCGATCGACGATACCTGGCGCAAAGCCACGAGCGACGCCGCGGCCGCAATGTTGCGGGATGCGGGCATCTCCGTGAAGCGCACCGTGCTGCCCGGCTCCACGTTCTGGAACGATTGGGCAAAATATCCGCTGTCGACCACCGACTGGGCGCAAAGGCCATTGGGCGTTCAGGTCCTTGCCCTTGCCTATCGGTCGGGCGAGCCATGGAACGAAAGCGGCTTCGCCAATGCCGAGTTCGACGGCCTGCTTCAAGATGCACTGGCTATAGCCGATGCGGACGCACGGCGCGAAGTCATGGCGAAGCTTCAGAAGATCATGCAGGACGAAGGTGTGATCATTCAGCCCTATTGGCGATCGATCTATCGCCATTACAAGACAAACATCGTCGGAGCCGAGATGCACCCCACCTTCGAGATTCATGTCGCCAAGCTTGGATTTGCCGCCTGAGTGCGATGGCTTCACGCCTGCAAATCAACGGGGCGCGGCGCGTCCGGGCTACAGAATAGAGGCGTGACAATGTAGATGGACCCTGGGCCGGCATGACCGGCCTGTCCGCAAAGCGGTCGTGCGGACGGGGTCGGTTTCAGGGCAAGCGCACGACGAGCTAGCATCAACTTGTCGCGGGTGCCGTTGGGAGTGTTGAGATGACCGAAACGAGAGCGGACGAGGTCCGCTTTCACTTGTTACCGGATCAGTCGCTTCTCAGAACGTGATCCGACACCGACGAGCAAGGACTGCGGTTGTCCCTGCCCCAAGCCCGCCTTCAACTGACTGAATTCTTGAGCGACCCGGCGCGAGACACATGGCTATGTCCCGTTACAAGGTCGGTAAGGTCTCAGAGGCTTTCCGGTTACAACGCGCTTCAGTTTGACCAAATCCTGATCAGCCCCACCTAAGTGGTCCAGTTTGAATGTCAGTGCATGATCGGCCTGGGTTCCATCAGGGCGATGGTTTTCGGGGCTGGTGCGCGGTCGCCCGTCTCCTTTTGCACAGAACAGACCTGCCTGTAATCCAAGTCTCTTCAGGTCAGCAGGTCTTCACAAGAAAACCCGTGCGTTGATCCCGAGTTGATGTTGAGGATGCTGCTTTTGGAGTGTCTCCAAGGCATCCGATCCGAACGACGGCTGGACGAAAAAGTCCCTCTCAACCTTGCGGACCGATGGTTCTGCAAGCTGGGGCTGAAGGGCCGCGTGCCGGACCGCTCTACCTATGCGAACTTCAAAAAGCTTTCGGTAGCAGATTGGATATCATACTCACCGCCAAGTTCACTTTTGTATGACGCCCGACGGCCCCCAGATAAAAGCCCGAAAAGAGCGCGCCAGACGCTTACGATGCAGCTTGATGCTCGGTTGCCAAGACAGCTTCACACCACCTGAGGATTGTCGCTTCTGAGGGCGTCAGGTGTACGACTTCCGGGCCAATGAATTCCTGAAACGCTGTGAGGTTCAGCGCGTTGACACCCAACAGAACGGGAATGCCGAGGTCAATCGCGTCGGCAATCACTGTTCTGAATCCGCGCCCCCCGGCCTCGTGTTTACCGAATTTGTTGATGATCAAAAGCTCCGCCCCTTTCTTCAAGCGCGACTGAACCAGACCGACGGCAGTTTCCAGCGCCGTCGGGTCCAACCTGCATCCTTTCGAAGATGCCCCGAGATCTTGCGAAATGCGCAGTGTCGGGCCGTTTGGCAAGAGGCGGACATCCATATCGCAAGGGCCGCCGCCGCGTTCGGTGTTGATCTGGACAGTGCCACAGGTGGTATGGCCACGCGCCGCCAGTGTTTTAGCAAGGCGAGACAGCAAGAGATCCGTGTCTCCGCGGCCCGGTGACATTGTGCAGGCAATCTGCATGTGTGGTGCCCCCTTCATTCTAAAACGGTTGAAACTCAATCAGAGCCCCGCAGGGCAGTTGATCGGCATCGGCAGGGACAAGAAGCAGGCCATCCATTTCCGTCAGTTGCGCAACGCGGCCCGAATGGGTTGCCTGTGGAAAATTGACGACCTCGCGACCTTCACCATCAAAGCCTGTGAGACGCGCCAGACGCAGCTCGCATCGGCCCGGCATATGATGCAAATCGCGCGACAACACGACGTGCCGCCTGGAGGCGCCGGGGCTCTCTTTCGCGGCAAGAGAGCCGCACAGGGCCGTGCCGAACAGCTGCCAGGTTACAAATGCGGACAACGGATTGCCCGGCAGGCCCAACCAATGCGCGCCGCGCAGATGGCCAAACGAAACCGGCTTGCCCGGCTTCAGATCCACACCCGAGAAGGTGATCGTTGCCCCCAAATCAGACAGGGCAGGTTTGACGTGATCCTCTTCGCCTACAGAAATCCCGCCGGTGGTGACGATCAAATCAACGCCATCGGCGAGTTCGCGCACTTGCGCGCGCAGCGCACTGTGGGTGTCAGCCGCGGCATGCGCACCGCAAAATTCGATATCAAATGTGGCCATCGCAGCGGACAGCATCGGGGTATTGACGTCCCAGATCCCAGCTGAACTGCGCGCCTCGCCCGGTTGATATACTTCATCGCCGGTCACCAGAAGCACAACGCGGGTTCGACGGGTAACACACACGGTTGCGTGCCCCGCTGCCGCGCAGACAGCGATATCTTTGGCCGAGAGTGCTTGGCCAGCCGGGAGAAGTATTCTTCCGGCGGTCATATCTTCACCCGCTCTTCGGATTTGGCTTCCCGGTGTGACCAATCGTTTGAGCCGGATGGTATCGGCGCGTCGCTGGATGTCTTCCTGCATCACAACTGCGTCTGCCCCTGCGGGAAGGGGCGCGCCCGTGAATATCTGAATCGCAACGGAAGAAGGCATATCTCGCCCTGCAACTTGACCTGCAGCAATGCGACCGGCGACCTCAAGGTCCCAGGGACCAGCCCCAACCAGCGCTCTTGTGTTGATCGCATAGCCGTCCATTGCCGCATTATCAAAGGGCGGAACCATTCCAAGCGCTCTGACAGATCGGGCGAGAACCCGGCTCGAAGCTTGCGCCAATGGTACATTTTCGGTCTCTGAAATCACGCGCGTTTCTCGGGCAATGCGCGCCAAAGCTTCGTCCACACTGATCAGCGAAGCTTTCTGCGACGGTCTTTCGCATCCACAGCCCTTGCCTTCGACCCTTTGAAGAATTGTCATTGCGACATTCCCGGTACGAAATGACCCGGACCAACGGAACAATCGAGATCTCGCAGACGACCATCCTTCAGGCCATAGACCAACCCGTGCACGCGAATATCGACGCCATCCCTCCAGGCTCTTTGCATGATTGGCGTTTCCGCCACGCGGCGCACGCCCTCAATGACGTTTAACTCCGCCAGCTTATCCCGGCGCGCTTCCTCATTCGCTTCATGGGCAAGATCGACAGCGTAGGCGCGCGCGAGCCGCCGGATCGGTTCCAGCCAATGATCCGCAAGTCCATGGGGGAGATCTTCGGTCGCGGCCTTGATGCCACCGCATCCATAGTGCCCGCAAACAATGATTTCCCTTATCCTCAGGGCATCGACAGCAAATTCGAGGGCCGACAACATGTTCATGTCTGACGAATGGATGACGTTGGCGACATTGCGGTGAACAAACACCTCGCCAGGGTCCAGACCGGCCACAACATTGGCGGGCACGCGACTGTCAGAACAGCCGATCCAGAAGAACTCCGGCGATTGCCGCGTTGCCAGGCGCGCAAAGTAACCTGGCTCCTCGGCATTCTTGCGGTCGGACCACGCGACATTGCGATCAAGTAAGTCGTCTAACATCGGTCGTTCTCCGAAGTGGACCGTAACCCGCGGCGTTCCAGCATATGCCTTTTCATCACCGAAAGGTCGTCATCTGTCAGGCGTGCCCGTGCAATTGGCAGGATGACTGCGTTTTCAAGAATGAGGTGGCGACGCGCGTGATGCGCGAATGCCGCCATCTGTTGGCAATCGTCGTCAGAAAGCTGGGGCGATGCCGCTGCGACCGACTGGATCATGGCAATAATGGCCGGCGCATCTGCAAGCGCATGCCCATGGTCGGAATGCAATTTGTCGATCACTTTCTCGATTTCATCCTCCGGATCACAGCGTTCCAGCATCATCGGGAAAAGGTCGATCTCTTCGTCTGCCAAATGCTGCGGCAAGTGATCTTCAAGGAATGCCAGCATTTGGTGGATATCTGCGTCTTGCAGGGACGCAGCCGACACCAACCTGTCGATCAACGCGCAAACCTCCCGCTCACGCATGTGATCTTCAGCGATGAAATCCAACGGGTTATCCAAATCACCGATGCGCGCAGTTTCGCCTCTTGCAGAGTTCAACAGTCTTTCAGTGTCCTTGCCCATCGTCCTTTCCTCCCGATCAGACCATGTTCATGTCTGCCCCTTCGATAGTCGCGGCATTGACCAATTGCGTGATGAAATCCTGCGCGGCCTTGGCCCATGCAGCTTTCTCCATCGCTTCTGCGATTTTGGGCTGCACCGCGTTGAACGGTAGGACCTGCCCCTGGGCACATGCATCCAGCCGGATGATATGGTAGCCATGACGGGTCAAAACCGGCGCGGCCGAAATCTGTCCCTCTACAAGTTCGCGCAGCGCCGCTTCAAATTCGGGAACGGTGTCGTTCGGTCCCAGTTGGCCAAGCGCGCCTCCCGACGATCTTGACCCACAGTCGCTTTCACGCGCCGCCAATGCGGGGAACCCTTTGGGATCGCCCAATGCCAAACCCAAAATGCCGGTGGCGCGCGCCAACGCCTTGGCCCGATCGTCATCATTTCTGGGATCGCAAGCGCACAGGATATGAGACACCTCCCAAAGCAACGGCGTCCTGAAACGTGTCGGGTCCTTCTGCCACTCCGCTTTCACGTCAGCCTCAGTCGGCAAAGCAATGTCGATCGATTGATCCAGAAGGCCCCGGATCAGGGCCTCTTCCTTGGTTTCAAAGCGCCCCGGAGCAACCTCTTGGGCATCCGCCTTAACCCCGCGGGCTCGGGCTTCTTGCAACAGAAGGGTCCGGATCGCGATGGCCTTGGCCGCTTTGCGCCAAGCGATACCGGGTTTGCCCGCAGGCGCGTTCTGGTTCTGCGTCTCAGCTGCGACCAGCCCATGAGGCACAAGTTCGCCGTTCACAATCAGGTCGGGGAAAAGGGCTGCATTCATTAGCCCTACTCCGCCGGTGTTGCTTTGGAAGCGGCCCGCTTGGGCAGTGCTTTGCTGCGGCGCGATCGGACTAGCTGATAGCCCGGACGCATCAGATACCGCACCGGTGCCACAAAGCCCGAGACCATATGAACCAACCGCGTGAACGGAAACAGGATGGTGATCAGCAGGCCAAGGAAGATGTGCGCCTTGTAAAGCCAATGGACATCAACAACCATCGCCCAAGCATTGAGGTTGAGCAGGATCACACTTTGCGACCAGGTCATGAAGCGGACCATCTCGGACCCATCCATGTGCTGGAGGGTCAGGAAAATCGTGCCAAGCCCGATGAAAAGCTGCAACCAGATCAACACCAGAATGCCAATGTCCGCAAAGCTCGTGGTTTGCCAGATGCGCGGGTCCGTCACGCGCCGGTGGATCAGCAAAGAGGCACCGATCAGCGCTGCGATGCCAGCCGCCCCACCAAGTATGACCGCCATCCACTGTTTCGCCGCATAGGGAATCCCCAGTGCGTCCAGCACCGCAACCGGAGTGAAAAGGCCGATCAAGTGCCCGCCGAACACGGTGATAATGCCGACGTGAAATAGGACTGAGCCCCAGAACAGCTGCTTGCGGCGCAAAAGCTGGCTGGAGGATGATTTCCACGTGAACGGGTCGCGCTCATAGCGTGCAATGCACCCCACGATCAGGACCGTCAGTGCGATGTATGGCATGATGCCGAAGATGAAGTAGTCAAGGTCGAGAAACATGGCTCTATCTACCTATTCTGCCGCTTGGTGGGCGGGCGCGGGGGTGATCGGCGTATCCATGCGCGACAGCATATCGCGCACTTGTGGGCATCCGGCGTTTGGGTCGGGGCCGAAAAGCACTTCGCTTTCTTCCCAGACCTCGTCCAGTGCCTCCAAATCGGTCGGGTCATCGTCAGGCTGCGACAGCATCTCTGCGACCGCTTCCCGATCAGCCTTCACACCCGCAAGCTGCAAAAGACTGGCGAACACGGCACCATAAGGGCTTTCCCGTCGGCAAAGCCGGGCGTTCAGCGCCTCGAAAATATGGGCCGCGTCCGCCAGAGTTTCCTGTACCTCGGACGAAGGACGCGTCGACAGGAATTCAAGCAAGACCGGCAAGTGATCCGGCAATTCAGACGTGACGGGGTCGAACCCGCCATCGCGGTAGGTTTCAACCAGCGACACCATAGCGCCGCCCCGGTCCCGGCTTTCGCCATGGACATGTTCAAACAGGTTAAGCGACAGGGTCCGCGAGCGGTCGAAAAGCAGCACAAACTGCTCCTGAAGGTCATAGATGTCGCGCCCGGCAAGCTCCTCCACCAATGGGCGCAATGCCCGACGTGCTGCGGCTGTCAATCGCGTGTCCGAGGCCAGGACGGCTCCGATCTCGGGCATGACATGCTGCAACTCGCGTGTCGGATAACTCAGGATCAACGAAAGTGCTTTCAGTGTGCGGTCCATTTCACATCGCCTCCGTTGGCATTTTCAATGGTTTTTTGGCGCCGCCAAAGAGCGACTTTCCGGATGATCCGGTAGAGCATCCGTTGGTGTCGGTGAACCCGCAGCCGCCGCGTAGGTCATAGGCTTCCTCGACCTGTTCACGGTGGGTGGTGGGGATCACGAAGCGGTCTTCGTAATCGGCCAAGGCCATGATTTTATACATGTCCTCGATCACGCGCCCGCTCAGGCCGACCCGCGCCGCGATGCCTTCGTCGATGACACCTTCCACGGTCTTGGACCGCATGTAAGAGCGCATCGCCAGCATCCGTTCCAGCGCCGTGATCACCGGGGCTTCGTCCCCGGCTGTCAGCATGTTGGCAAGATAGCGTACCGGGATGCGCAGGTTCTTCACATCCGGCATGCCAGCATCCATGCCGATGGCCCCGGCTTCGGCTGCGTTCTGGATCGGAGAGAGCGGCGGGATGTACCATACCATCGGCAGCGTCCGATATTCGGGATGCAGCGGGAAGGCGACCTTCCATTCCATCGCCATTTTCCAGATCGGGCTGTCCTGCGCCGCCTTGATCCAGTCCTCGGGGATGCCGTCGGCTCGGGCGGTTTCGATCACCACCGGGTCGTTGGGATCAAGGAATACACCCAGCTGCGCGTCATAGAGATCCTGGGGATCTTCCATATTGGCCGCGCTTTCGATCTTGTCGGCATCATAAAGCATGACACCCAGATAGCGGATCCGCCCCACGCAGGTTTCCGAACACACCGTCGGGTTGCCGCTTTCGATGCGCGGGTAACACAGCGTGCATTTCTCGGACTTACCGGTCGACCAGTTGTAGTAGACCTTCTTGTAGGGGCAGCCCGAGACACACATCCGCCAGCCGCGGCATTTCTCCTGATCGATCAGGACGATGCCGTCTTCCTCGCGCTTGTAGATCGCCCCCGAGGGGCAGGACGAGGCACAGGCCGGGTTGAGGCAATGTTCGCACAACCGGGGCAGATACATCATGAAAGTGTTCTCGTATTCCCCGTAAATCTCCTTTTGGATGCCGTCGAAGTTGTAATCGGCGGAGCGTTTGGAGAATTCACCGCCCAGAATTTCCTCCCAGTTCGGGCCCTTCTCGATCTTCTCGATCCGCTCGCCGGTGATCTTGGATCGGGGGCGCGCCGTCGGGAAGGCCTTCATCTCGGGCGCGGATTTCAGGTGGTCATAGTCGAAATCGAACGGCTCGTAGTAGTCGTCGATCTCGGGCATAGAGGGGTTGGCAAAAATGTTGGACAGGATGCGCCACTTGCTGCCCTGCTTGGGCTGCAACTTGCCTGCCTTGGTCCTTTCCCAGCCGCCTTTCCAGCGCGCCTGGTTTTCCCAGTCCGTCGGATAGCCGAGGCCCGGCTTGGTTTCGACATTGTTGAACCACGCATATTCAACACCGTCGCGGCTGGTCCAGACGTTCTTGCAGGTGACAGAGCACGTGTGGCACCCGATACATTTATCGAGGTTCAGCACCATCCCGATTTGTGCGCGGATTCTCATGTCTCTGCCTCCTGTGCAGGTGCCTTCCAGTTTTCTTCTCGGTCAAACCAGTCGACTTTCTTCATCTTCCTGACGACGACAAATTCGTCCCGGTTCGATCCCACTGTTCCGTAGTAGTTGAAGCCGTAGGATTGCTGGGCGTATCCGCCGATCATGTGGGTGGGTTTCAGGACAGCGCGGGTAACGGAATTGTGGATGCCCCCGCGATGTCCGGTCTTTTCGGATCCGGGCGTGTTCACGATCTTTTCCTGTGCGTGATACATGAAGGTCGTGCCTTCCTTGATCCGCTGGCTGACCACTGCCCGCGCAGTCAACGCACCGTTGACGTTGTAAAGCTCGATCCAGTCGTTATCGACGATGCCCGCAGACTTGGCGTCCACCTCCGATATCCAGACCACCGGCCCGCCCCGGTTCAGCGTCAGCATCAACAGGTTGTCGGAATAGGTGGAGTGGATGCCCCATTTCTGGTGGGGCGTGATGAAGTTCAGGACCAGCGTATCGCCTTCGTCCTGTACGTCCTTGGTGATTGTCTTCAGATCCACCGGTGGCCGGTAGGACATGAAGCCTTCACCGAAGGCCCGCATCCAAAGGTGATCCTGATAAAGCTGTTGGCGGCCCGTGAGCGTCCGCCACGGGATCAGCTCATGCACGTTGGTGTAGCCCGCGTTATAGCTGACCTTCTCGCTCTCGATCCCCGACCAGGTGGGGCTGGAGATGATCTTGCGGGGCTGCGCCGCGATGTCGTGGAAACGGATCTTGTTGCCATGTTCGCCCTCGGCCAGATGCGCATGTTCGCGGCCCGTGGCCTTGGACAGAGCTTCCCAGGCCTTGACGGCGACGTTGCCGTTGGTCTCGGGGGCCAGCATCAGGATCACTTCGCAGGCGTCGATAGCGGTCTCGATCCTGGGCCGTCCCGCCGCTGCACCGTCCAGTTGCACACCGTTCAGGGCCGACAGGTTGTCGATCTCGTCCTGGGTGTTCCAGGTAATACCCTTGCCGCCGTTGCCCAGATTGTCGAGCATCGGTCCAAGCGCAGTAAAGCGGTCGTAGATCGCGGTATAATCCCGCTCGACTGCGACGAAGGCAGGCGCCGTCTTGCCGGGGATCAGGTCGCATTCGCCCTTCTTCCAGTCCTTCACCTGATCCTGCGCAATTTCCGCAGGAGTGTCGTGCAGGATCGGCAGCGCGACGATATCGGTTTCCTTGTCCAGATAACCTGGCACGATTTCCTGGAACTTCTTGGCGATCGCCTTGAAGATCTCCCAGTCCGATTTGCTCTCATAGGCCGGGTCCACCGCCGCTTGCAGCGGGTGGATGAACGGGTGCATGTCCGACGTGTTCATGTCGTCCTTTTCGTACCAACTGGCCGTCGGCAGAACGATGTCGGAGTAGACGCACGTGGTGCTCATCCGGAAGTCGATGGTCACCAAGAGGTCCAGCTTGCCGCGCGGCGCATCCTTGTGCCATTTGGCCTCTTTCGGCAGCTGTGCACCGTCTTCGCCCAAATCCTTGCCCATGACACCGTGGTCGGTGCCAAGCAGGTGTTTAAGGAAGTATTCGTGCCCCTTGCCGGATGATCCTAGGAGGTTCGAGCGCCAAACGAACAGGTTGCGCGGCCAGTTGGCGGGGTTGTCGGGGTCCTCGCAAGACATTTCCAGATCGCCGGATTTCAGCGTCTCGGCGACATAGGCCGGGATTTCCTTGCCGGCCTCTTTCGCGGCCTTGGCGACATCGAACGGGTTCGTCTTCAACTGCGGCGCAGAGGGCAGCCAACCCATGCGCTCGGCACGGATGTTGTAGTCAATGAGCGAGATGTCCCAATCGCCCTCTGGCGCGGTCGGCGACAGGATTTCCCCCGCCGTCAGCGTCTCGTAGCGCCACTGGTCGGTGTGCGCGTACCAGGCCGAGGTCGAGTTCATGTGCCGCGGCGGGCGGTTCCAATCGAGCGCGAAGGCCAGCGGGGCCCAGCCGGTCTGTGGCCGCAGCTTTTCCTGCCCCACGTAATGCGCCCAGCCGCCGCCCGATTGGCCAACGCAGCCGCACATCACCAGCATGTTGATGACGCCGCGATAGTTCATGTCCATGTGGAACCAGTGGTTCATCGCGGCGCCGATGATGATCATCGACTTGCCGCCGGTCTTCTCGGCATTGTCGGCAAAGCCACGGGCCACATGCGCGATCTTGTCGGCGGGAACGCCGGTGATCTTTTCGGCCCATGCGGGCGTGCCGGGCATGTCGTTGGCGTAGTCGTTTGTGACCCAATCGCCACCCAGTCCGCGATCAAGGCCGTAGTTCGCGCAGAACAGGTCAAACACGGTCGCAACGGCAATCTCACCATCGGCAGTCTTGATCTTCTTGACCGGGATGTTCCGGGTCAGAACGTCGGGATGGGTCGCGTCGGTCTTGAACTGGCCGAAGGCCTCGCCCCCGAAATAGGGGAAATCAACGCCCAGAACATCGTCGTGATCCTCTTCGAGAACCAGGGACATCTTGAGTTTCGTGTCGGCCGCCTTGGCCTTCTCCTCGAGGTTCCATTCGCCGTCTTCGCCCCAGCGATAGCCAACGGAGCCATTGGGCGACACGAACGCGTTGGACATCTCGTCGAATGCGACGGTCTTCCATTCGGGGTTGTTCTCTTCACCCAGCTTGCCGTCCAGATCATCGGCACGCAGAAAACGGCCCGGCACCAGCTTGCCGTCCTTTTCGTCCAGCTTTACCAGCATCGGGAAGTCGGAGTATTTGCGGGTATAGTCCTCGAAATACTCGCACTGACGATCAAGGTGGAATTCGCGCAGGATCACGTGGCCAAAAGCCATCGCCAGCGCCGCATCGGTTCCTTGTTTTGCATTCAGCCAGACATCGCCAAACTTGGCGGCCTCGGAATAGTCGGGGCAGATGACGGCGGACTTGGTGCCCTTGTAGCGGGCTTCCGTGTAGAAATGTGCGTCCGGTGTCCGGGTCTGCGGCACGTTGGAACCCCAGAGCAGCAGGTAGCCGGAGTTGTACCAGTCTGCACTTTCCGGCACGTCTGTCTGCTCGCCCCAGGTCATCGGCGAGGCCGGCGGCAGATCACAGTACCAGTCGTAGAACGACATGCACACGCCGCCCATCAGCGACAGGTAGCGAGACCCGGCGGCGTAGGACACCATCGACATCGCAGGGATCGGCGAGAAGCCGAAGACGCGGTCGGGGCCATAGGTTTTCGCGGTATAGGCATTGGCGGCGGCGGTGATCTCGGTCGCTTCGTCCCAGGTGGCGCGCACGAAGCCGCCCTTGCCGCGTGTTTCCACATAGGACGCGCGCAGGATCGGATCGGCTTGAAGCTTGGTCCATGCCTCGATCGGCTGCATCGTCTCCCGCATCTTGCGCCAGACCTTCATCAAGCGCCCGCGCACCAGCGGGTTTTTTACTCGGTTCGCAGAATAGAGATACCAGCTATAGGACGCGCCCCGCGCACAGCCCCGCGGCTCGTGGTTGGGCAGATCGGCGCGGGTGCGCGGATAGTCGGTTTGCTGCGTCTCCCAGGTCACGATCCCGGACTTGACGTAGATCTTCCAGCTGCACGACCCAGTGCAGTTCACACCGTGGGTCGAACGGACGACTTTGTCGTGCCGCCAGCGATTGCGGTAGGTGTCTTCCCAATCCCGTTTTTCACTGGTGGCTTTGCCAAACCCGTCCGAGAATTGTTCAAGGTCCGTAGACTGGAGGAAGTTCAATCTGTCGAGCAGGTGGCTCATGTCGTTTTCTCCTTGATGCGGGGGCCGCGCCGCATCGGCGGCGCAGCAGGATTGCTAAGGGCTCAGCAAGGAACCGGCGCAGATTTGCGGGAATAGAAGATCCAGCAAATCACGGCACAGACGGCGTAAAAGATCAGGAACGCCCAGAGAGCTGCAGCCGGACCGCCTGTGATGGCGATGGATGTGCCGTAGCTTTTCGGGATGAAGAACGCCCCGTAGGCAGCGATCGCCGATGTGAAGGCGATGATCGCGGCACTTTCCATTTCCGTTTGCTTTTGAAGCGCCCCGGCATCGAGCTTCGGCATCAAGCGCGGCACTTCCTGCTTCATGATCGAGGGGATCATTTGGAAGGTCGACGCGTTGCCCACGCCCGTCAGGAAGAACAGCGCCATGAAGCAGGCAAAAAAGCCCCAGAAGTTGCCGGTGCTGTCGCCGAGCGGCAGGAACTGCAGCACACCAAAGACGGCAACCATCATGCCGAGGAACGTCCAGAACGTCACACGGCCACCGCCGAACTTGTCCGACACCCAACCCGTCGCGGCCCGGCTCAGCGCGCCGACAAGCGGGCCAAGGAAGGCATAGCGCAGAACGTCGACTTCGGGGAACTGGGTCCGCATCAACAGCGGGAAGCCCGCAGCGTAGCCGATAAAGCTGCCGAATGTGCCGGTGTACAGGATACACATGATCCAGTTGTGCTTGCGGGTGAAGATAACCGACTGGCTGCTGAACGAAGATTTCGCATCGGCAATGTCATTCATGCCGAACCACGCTGCGATGGCGCTGACGGCCAGGAAAGGCACCCAGATGAAGCCGGCGTTCTGAAGGAACAGTTGGCCACCATCCGAAAGCTGCTGCGGTTCACCACCGATGGCACCAAACACGCCCATGGTGATGACAACCGGAACCACGAACTGCATCACCGACACGCCGAGGTTGCCAAGACCAGCGTTCAGCGCCAGCGCGTTGCCTTTGGTCGCCTTCGGGTAGAAGTAGGCGATGTTGGCCATCGAGGAGGCGAAGTTGCCGCCGCCAAAGCCGCACATCAGGGCGAGGATCAGGAAGGTGACATAGCTGGTCTCGGGGTTCTGGATCGCAAAACCGATGCCAAGGGCGGGAAGCAGCAGCGAGGCTGTCGAGATCGCGGTCCATTTCCGACCACCAAAAATCGGCACCATGAAGCTGTAGAAAATACGCAAGGTTGCGCCAGACAGGCCCGGCAGCGCGGCAAGCCAGAACCGTTCGCCGACCGAGAAGTCAAAGCCGATCAACGGCATCTTGGCGACAACGACCGACCAGACCATCCAGACCGAAAAGGCCAGCAGCAGGTTGGGGATCGAAATCCAGAGGTTGCGGGTTGCGATGCGTTTGCCTTCGCTCTCCCAGAATTGCGGGTCTTCCGGCCGCCAGTCGGTCAGCTGATAGCCGCTGTTGGCGGATTGGGTTGCTGTCGTCGCCATGGTGGGGTCCTCCCGTGGTGGCGTATTGCGTGGTTTGGCGGGCCGCTCACCGGCCCGCCGGGTTCGAAATCACTCGGCAGGCTGACTGCCGTTTTTCTTGGCGATGGCGGTCAGGCCTGCTTCCAGCGCCTCATTGGCCTCTAGCGCACGCAGCCTCAGCGTCTCGATATTCGCTGCCGCGAAGTTTGCGCGTTCCTCATCTTCCTGCCGGGTCGAGAACCTCACGAAGAAGGCCAGGAACGATGCGCAGGTGACGATGATGCCGAGGATGAAGAACGCCTGGCTCCAGTCGATTATGTTTTTGAAAAGGAAGCCTGCCAGAACGGCGCCCGCGTTGCCGCCTGCCCCAACCACACCAGCCACCGCGCCAAGAGACTTCTTATTGATGAACGGGACGACCGAGTAGGTGGCCCCTTCGGCCATCTGTGTGAACAAGGAGAAGACGATCAGCGCAGGCAATGCGAGAAAGAGGACGTGCATCTGGCTGAAGACCATCAACGCGCAGCCCTCGAAGAACAGGCATATAAAGAGCCAGAAGCTGCGGCCTTTAAGTCCCCAGAGCGATCCAAAATTGTCACCAAAGAGACCGCCCAGTGTCCGGGCGAAAAGGTTCATCAGGCCAAAGCACGCGGCCACAAGACCCGCAGTGACCAAAGTCAGGTCAAAATAGTCCATGAAGTAAAGTGCAGCGACGTTGTTGACCGTCAGTTCGATGCCGAAGCACGCGCCATAGATCACGAACAACACCCAGACCCGCGGGTCCTTGAGGGCCTGCATATAGTTGCCGGTCACCTTTTTCTTCTCTTCCATTTTACCTTGGGCGCGCAGGTCGTCGAAGTTTCCGTCGGGCGCATCCTGGGTCAGGAAGTAGTAGGCAATACCGGTCAGGAAGATGATGACACCGACAACGATCATCGACAGACGCCAGCCAACAGCTTCGGAGAAGCCAAAACCCACGACCATAACCGAGAAAAGAAGTGGCATGACAAACTGGGTCACACCGCCGCCGAGGTTGCCCCAGCCGGCGGATGTGGCGTTCGCCTGACCCACGACGTTGGGCGCGAACATCACGGATGTATGGTATTGGGTGATCACAAACGCCGCACCGATCCCACCGATCAGGACACGGAACAGCAAGAAGGTCTGAAAGTCATATGACAGGCCAATGCCCATCACCGGCAATGAGCCGATCAGCAGAAGCCAAGTATACGATTTTCGCGGCCCGATGCGGTCACAGAGCCATCCAATGAACAGTCGCGCGAAAATGGTCACGGAGACCGAGCCGATAATCGCCCAACCGATCTGATTTGGTGTCAGGCCCAACTCATCGCGCACAACGCTCATCAGCGGCGCAATACCGAACCATGCAAAGAAGCACGAAAAGAACGCAAACCACGTCATGTGGAACGTTCTGATCTGCACCATCTCTACCTTGAAGAAATTTGACCACAGTGCCGTGGCTTTGTTTTGAAGTTCCATCGCGGCCCCTCCGCCTTTTGCAGTCTTCATGCTGCTGTTTTCGGTTGCGATGGGTTTGTGCCCCTTGGTGGAAAAATCTGTTGATCCAGATCAAGAATGACGGAATTATACAGCAATATAAATGGTTTACATAAATTAGTCAGGTCCTGCAGGATCGCGCGTCAAGCGGAATGCAGTGAAGCATCAATCCACGGCTTGACATTTATCAAGTGACGCAAAATGATGCGGCGAAGCAATGAAGGGGAAGCGCGGTGCCGAATGCCGAGCCGTACAGGCAGGAAGTCCGCGATCTTGCGCTCTTTGCCGATATGGAGGATTCCAGCTTCGAAGCCCTCATGCGCGGGTCCTATGTGCAGAATTTTCCGCCGCGAATTGATTTGATCACCGAAGGCGAGACGCCGGATTTTCTCCATATTGTCATTTCGGGTTCCGTCGATCTGTTTTCCTCTTGGAACGGTCGCGAAACCAGCTTGGCAACTGTCCGCCCGGTCTCGACATTCATTCTGGCCGCAACGATCAAGAATGCCCCCTATTTGATGTCAGCGCGCACACTTGAAAAAAGCCGGATCATTCTGTTGCCCTCAGAGGACGTTCGCGCCGTTTTTGACACCGACAACGCATTTGCGCGCGCCATCGTGACAGAGCTTTCGCAATGCTACCGCGCCGTCGTCAAGAACACCAAGAACCTCAAGTTGCGCACATCTCTGGAGCGGCTGGCCAATTATCTTTTGCGTCAAAGAGGCCGCACGCAATCCGACGCCTTTGACCTCACCACGGAGAAACGACGTCTGGCCTCATTTCTGGGGATGACACCCGAGAACCTCAGCCGCGCGTTCAAGGGGCTGGAACCCTACGGCGTAAAGGTCACCGGAAATCATATCGAGATCACCGATCTCAAAGACCTGACCGGCTTTGCCAATCCCAGCCCTTTGATTGACGACCATTCTTCCTAAGGCAAGATACATGACAATGGCCATGCAGGCCCGCCCATGGAGGTCGCCGAAGACCTCGGACAACAACACCCAGAGCTTTGAAGTGCCTATGCCGCCTTGGCCAAAGCCTGCGCCGACGCCGGCCCACCGACCGATCGCGAAAAGCGGCTCGTCAAGCGGGCCTTGGCAATCGGTGTCAGTTCCGAAGGTGCCGTCCATTCCCGCACGCACCGCGCGCGATCCGAGGGGGTACCGAGGCCGCGATCCGGCATGTGTCACTCCTTGCCATTGGACCACCGGGCCTTCCACGCGCCGTCGCTGCATAGACCCGTGAGCAACCCAAGTCTTCGGATTGGCCCCGCGCTGCGTCGAAACGCTACGATGACGCTTTCAGTCCTGCCCTTCTTCGGGCCTCGCCGCCCCGGTCGTGTCGCGATGCATCAGCGCCGACTCACTTCTGCAACTCACAATGGCCGGGGCCTCCCGAAGCAGGCTGTCGTCGGTCAGCGCATGGACAATGAACAGCGCGAAATCGGTCCGGCGCGTGAGGTTGCTCGCCAGCACCGGGTCGCCCACGTGGCGCGACCAGACCGGCAGGCCCTCGCTCTCGCCTTCCTCCAGGTCGGAACCGCGCACCACTGTCCACGCCGTGTCCGAGGCGAAGATGCGCCGGCTGGCCGAGGATCTGCGCCAGATGGAGCTTCAGGTCGATATCGACGAGGCCGATATCGGCCGCGTGGCGGTTGGCAACAAGGCAAAGTTCACGGTCGATGCCTATGACGAGCGGCGCTTTCCGGCAGAGATCTCCGAGATCCGCTTTGCGCCGGAAACCATCGACGGGGTGGTGACTTACAAGACGATCCTGACAATCGACAACGCCGAGATGCTGCTGCGGCCGGGCATGACGGCGACCGCCGACATCGTGGTGGCCGAGATCACCCGCGCGCTGGTCGTTCCCAACGCCGCGCTGCGCTATGCGCCGCCGCGCGCGCCGGCCGAGGATACCGAGGAAGAGCGCAGCGGGCTTCTGGGGATGCTGATCCCCGACCGGCTCGACGATGCGGCGGGCGGCGATAACAAGACGCTCTGGGTCCTGAAGGACGGGATCGCGCAGGAGATCGCAGTGCGCGCCGGCGACAGTGACGGGCTGGTGACCGAGATCCTCGAGGGCCCGCTTGCCGAGGGCGACACAGTCATCACGGACCAAAGCGATGGCTGACGCGCCGCTGATCGAGCTGGCCGGCATCTCGCGCGTCTACGGCGAGGGCGAGATCGCGGTCCGCGCGCTGGACAACATCGATCTTACCGTCGAGGCGGGCGATTTCATCGCCATCATGGGGCCCAGCGGGTCGGGCAAATCGACCGCGATGAACGTGATCGGCTGCCTCGACAGCCCGACAAGCGGCCATTACCGGTTCAACGGGATCGAGGTTGCCGGGCTTAGCCAGGACCAAAGGGCGCTTTTGCGGCGCCATTACCTGGGGTTCGTGTTTCAGGGCTACAACCTTCTGCCGCGCACCAGCGCGCTGCACAATGTCGAGCTGCCGCTGATCTACAAGGGGCTGGGCCGCGCCGAGCGGCGTGCGGCGGCCGCCGACGCGCTGCGCAAGGTCGGGCTTGAAGACCGCGCGCACCACGATCCCAGCGCGCTGTCGGGCGGCCAGCAGCAGCGCGTTGCGATCGCCCGCGCGCTGGTCGGCAACCCGCAGGTGATCCTGGCCGATGAGCCGACGGGCAATCTTGATACCAAGACCTCGGTGGAGATCATGGAGGTGCTGGAAGGGCTTAACGAGAACGAGGGGCTGACCATCGTGATGGTCACGCACGAGACCGACATGGCGCAATACGCGCGCCGGCTGATCTGGATGGTCGATGGCCGGATCGAGCGCGACGAACGCAAGCGAAAGGCGGCCTGAGATGCTGTGGGAAACCGTCCGCCTAGCGATCCAGGCGATCTTCCGCAACGCCTTGCGCTCTTTTCTGACCGTTCTGGGGATCGTGATCGGCGTCGCTGCCGTCATCGCCATGGTCACGGTCGGCCAGGGCTCGACCGAGCAGGTGACCGCCGATGTCGAAAAGCTTGGCGCCAATGTGCTGATGGTGCTGCCGGGCCAGGATCCGATGGAGGGCGGTCCGGTCGGCACCGCCGATCCGATGTTCACGGTGCGCGACAACGACATGCTGGAGAACCAGCTTGCCAGCGTGGGCCTGTCGGCGCCGATCAGCCAGAGCCGGGCGCGCGTCGTCTTCGGAAACGAGAACCGGCGCACCGATGTAGTCGGCACCGACAACCGGTATTTCGAGGCCGCGCGATGGACCCTGGCCCGCGGCCGGTTTTTCGATCCCGCCGAGGTGCAGTCGGGCAAGCCGGTCTGCGTTCTGGGCGAGACCGTGCGCCGCGATCTTTTCGGCTATGCCGATCCGGTCGGCGAGACGGTGCGGATCCGCGCGCTGAGCTGCGAGATCGTGGGGCTTTTGCAGTCCAAGGGCGCCTCGACCTTCGGCGCCGATCAGGACGATTTCGTCATCATGCCGATCAAGACCTTTCATCGCCGCATCGCCGGCAACAGCGATGTCTCGACGCTGTTCGTGTCGGTCCGCGAAGACGCTTCGACCGAGCGCGCCAAGGAGGAAATCGAGATCCTGATGCGCGAGATCCGCCGCATCGGGCGCGGCGAGGAGGACGACTTTTCGGTCATGGACATGAAGCAGCTGGCCACCATGCTGTCCGGCATCACCGATATCCTGACCGGGCTTTTGTCGGCGGTGGCCGCGGTCAGCCTTGTGGTGGGCGGGATCGGGATCATGAATATCATGCTGGTGTCGGTCACCGAACGCACCCGCGAGATCGGCATTCGCCTGGCGATCGGGGCGCAGGCGCGGCAGGTCCTGCTGCAGTTCCTGGTCGAGGCGATCATCCTGTCGCTGATCGGCGGGCTGATCGGTATCGCGCTTGGGCTTGGGCTGGCGATTTTGGGGACGAACTGGCTGTCGATCCCGTTCACTCCCGATCCCGGCATCGTGTTGCTGGCCTTCGGGTTTTCGGCGCTGGTCGGCATCGTCTTCGGGTTCTTTCCGGCGCGGCGCGCGGCGCGGCTTGATCCCATCGAGGCGCTGCGGCACGAGTGAGGGCGCCCCGGGCGGATGTGCGGCGCTTGATCAAAGTCAACGCGATCTGTACGGACTTGGCGTATCGGCAGGGTCACAGGCCTATCGAAACCAGCGACCGGGGGCAGCGATGCGACGTTTTTTCAGATATTTCCTTCTCGGCGCAGCCGTCTGGGCCGGCCCGGCCGCGGCCGGGACGCTGACGGTCGAGGCGGTGCCCATCGTGGAATGGAAGGCCGTCTTCGGGCAGGTCGAGGCGCGCGACCGGGTGCCCGCGCGGGCGCGGATCGGCGGAACCGTGGTCGCGCTGGAGGTCACCGAAGGCGACCGGGTCGCAGAAGGCCAGCGCATCGCGATGGTGCAGGACGACAAGCTGAGCTTTCAGCTTGATGCCCTGAACGCGCAGATCGAGGCTCTGGAGGCCCAGCGCGACACCGCTTTGGCCGACCTGGAGCGCGGCCGGCAGCTGATCGAGCGCGGCGTGATCACCCGCCAGCGGCTCGACCAGCTTGAAACGACCTATGACGTGCTTGCCGGCCAGCTGCGCAGCCTCGGCTCGGAGCGGCAGGTGGTCCAGCAGCGCATGGCCGAGGGTGAAATCGTCTCTCCCGGTGCCGGGGTGGTCTTGTCGGTCCCGGTCTCTCGCGGGTCGGTCATCGCGCCGACCGAGCCTGCGGCGGTGATCGGCGGCGGCGGGTTCTTCCTGCGGCTTGCGGTGCCGGAACGCCATGCCGGCGATCTTGAGGAAGGCGACCGGATCGAGCTTGGCACGGATCCCGGCGGTGCGCCCCGGACCGGCCGGCTGGTCAAGCTTTACCCGCTGATCGAAGGCGGCCGGGTTCAGGCCGATGTCGAGGTTGACGGTCTGACCGGCCGCTTCGTGGGCCAGCGGCTGCCGGTGCGGCTTCCGGTCGCCGAGCGGATGGCGATCCTGGTGCCGCAGGCGGCCCTTGTCCGCGAGGGCGGGCTCGATTTCGTGACGGTTCAAGGCGCGGGCGGCGAAAGCGTCGCCCGGGCGGTGGTGCCGGGCGGGCTTGTTCAGCAGGAAGACGGCGCCTGGCGCGAAATCCTGTCGGGCCTGCGCGCCGGCGAAGCGATCGTGGTTTCCGATGACTGATGGCGGTCGGGACAGGGCCGGCCCGCTTGGTCTTGCCGGATGGCTGACGCGCGGCTTCATCGCCTCGCCACTGACGCCGCTGTTGCTGCTGGCCTCGCTTGCAGTCGGGCTGATCGCGCTGGTCAGCCTGCCGCGCGAGGAAGAGCCGCAGATCTCGGTGCCGCTCGTCGATATCCATGTGCGCGCCGACGGGTTGCGCGCCGAGGATGCCGTCAAGCTGGTCACAGAGCCGCTGGAGACCATCGTCAAGGGCATCGACGAGGTCGAGCATGTCTATTCCGACACCCGCGACGACCGGGTGATGGTCACTGCCCGCTTCAAGGTCGGCGTCTCTGCCGATACCGCGATCCTGCGGGTCCGCGACAAGATGCTGGCCAATCTCGACCGGATCCCGGTGGGCATTCCGCAGCCGCTGGTGGTGGGCCGCGGCATCAATGATGTCGCCATCGTGGCGCTGACATTCTCGCCGGCCGAAGGCCGCAGCGGCATCACCGCGGCCGATCTGACGCGCATCGCGCGCGAGGTCGAGGTCGAGCTGGCCAAGATCAGCAATGTCGGGCTGACCTATCTTGTCGGGCCGAGCGAAGAGGCGCTGCGCATTGCGCCCGACCCCGAGCGGCTTGCGCTTTACGGCGTCACGCTGCAGCAACTGGCCGGCAAGGTGTCGGGCGCCAACAGCGCCGCGCCCGCCGGGCTTTTGCGCGACCAGGGCGAGCAGATCGGCCTTGTGATCGGCAAGACGCTGTCGACACCCGAAGAGATCGCCAACCTGGAGCTGACGACCCGCGATGGCCGCACGGTCTATGTCCGCGACCTTGCCGATGTCGCGTTCGTGTCGGATCTCGATGAGCATCACGTCGCCACCCTTTCCCGCGACGCGGCCGGGGACATCACGCGCCGCCCGGCCGTGACGCTGGCGCTTGCCAAGCGGGCCGGCGCCAACGCGGTCACCGTGGCCGAAGAAATCCTGCACCGGGTCCACGCGATGGAAGGTCACCTGATCCCCGACAGCATCGAGGTAGAGATCACGCGCGACTACGGCGAGACCGCCGACGAGAAGGCAAACGAGCTGCTCTTTCACCTTGCGCTGGCGACGGTTTCCATCGTCGGGCTGGTCCTGATCGCCATCGGCTGGCGAGAGGCCTTCGTGGTGGCCATCGTGATCCCGGTCACGATCCTGCTGACGCTCTTTGCCGCCTGGCTGATGGGCTACACGCTGAACCGGGTGTCGCTTTTCGCGCTGATCTTCTCGATTGGTATCCTCGTCGACGACGCCATCGTCGTGATCGAGAACATCGCCCGCCACTGGGCCATGAAGCGCGAAGAGCAAAGCCGCCTGTCGGCAGCAGTTGCGGCCGTTGCCGAGGTGGGCAACCCGACAATCGTGGCGACATTGACGGTGGTGGTCGCGCTTCTGCCGATGCTTTTCGTGTCGGGGCTTATGGGCCCCTACATGAGTCCCATTCCCGCCGCTGCCTCGGCCGCGATGATCCTGTCCTTCTTCGTGGCGGTGATGATCACGCCCTGGCTGATGCTGAAGGTCGCCGGGCGCAGCGCCGGGCATCACGGCGCGGGCGAAAGCGGCCAGCCGGGCGGCAGGCTGGGCGGGCTCTACGCGGCCGTCGCCCGCCCGCTGTTGCGCAGCAAATGGCGCAGCACGCTGTTTCTTGTGATCGTCGCGCTTGCCTCGTTCGGCTCGCTCGGCGCGCTTTACACGCGCGATGTGACCGTGAAGCTTCTGCCCTTCGACAACAAGTCAGAGCTTGCCATCGTGATCGACCTGGCCGAAGGCGCCTCGGTCGAGGATACCGATGCCATCGCGCAGGCCGCCGCGCGCATCGCGATGACGCTTGACGAGGTTCGCTCGGCCCAGACCTATGCCGGCACGGCGGCGCCCTTCAACTTCAACGGGCTGGTGCGCCACTACTTTCTGCGGCAAAGCCCCGAGCTGGGCGATGTGCAGTTGAACCTGGCGGCAAAAGACCACCGCGACCGGGCCAGCCACGACATCGCGCTGGAGCTGCGCGAGCGTCTGCGCGGGCTCGACCTGCCGGACGGCGCGGTGCTGAAAGTGGTCGAGCCGCCACCGGGCCCGCCGGTGATCTCGACGCTACTGGCCGAGATCTACGGCCCCGATGCGCCGACGCGGCGCGCCGTGGCTGCCCGGGTACGCGGCGCGTTCGAGGAGGTGCCGTTCATCGTCGATGTCGATGACAGTTATGGCCAAAAGGCGCGCAGGCTGCGCGCCGAGCTGTCGGTGAGCGACATGGATTTCTTCGCCGTGCAGGAACGCGACGCGCTGGAGACGCTGCGCCTGCTGAACAGCTCTACCACCATCGGCTATTCGCATCGCGCAGAGCGCCGCCGCCCGATCCCGATTGTGATGGGCCGCGACCGCGCGAACCGAGTGATGGACGAGACCGCGCTTTCGGTCCCGGTACCGGCCAACGCGATCCCCGGCGCGCGCGGTGTGGTCGAGCTGGGCGATGTGGTGCGGATCGTGGGCGAAGAGACCAGCTTTCCGATCTTCCGCCACAATGGCTATGACGTGATCATGGTGACCGGCGAGCTGGCCGGCGCGTTCGAAGCGCCGCTTTACGGCATGCTCGCGGTCGCGGAGCGTCTGGACGCGATGGACTGGCAGGGCCTGCAAAAGCCGCAGATCCGCCTGAACGGCCAGCCCGAAGAGACCCGCGATCCGGTGCTTTTGTGGGATGGCGAATGGGAAGTGACCTGGGTCACGTTCCGCGACATGGGGGCGGCCTTCGCGGTGGCGCTTTTGGGCATCTATATCCTGGTGGTGGCGCAGTTCGGCTCGTTCCGGCTGCCGCTGGTGGTGCTGACGCCGGTGCCGCTGACATTTCTGGGCATCATGCTGGGCCACTGGCTTTTCGGGGCGCCGTTTTCGGCGACCTCGATGATCGGGTTCATCGCGCTTGCCGGCATCATCGTGCGGAACTCGATCCTGCTGGTGGACTTCATCCGCCACGCCGATCCGGGCCAGCCGGTGACGACCGACATCCTGATTGAGGCCGGCGCCACGCGCTTCAAGCCGATCCTGCTGACCGCGATCGCCGCGATGATCGGCGCGGCGGTGATCCTGGTCGATCCGATCTTCCAGGGGCTGGCGATCTCGCTGCTCTTCGGTCTTCTGTCCTCGACGGCGCTGACCGTCCTGGTGATCCCCGCGATCTATCGCCTGTTCAAGACATAGCGGCGGCACACGGGCCACTTGGCACGCGCTTTGAGGCAGATCACGGGGGCCCACCAAGGCGCGTGGTAGGCTCGTCGCCAAAGCGGGCGCATCACGCCGGTGGCGATTTGCCGCCAAGGCCGGATGCCGCCCGAAACAGGACGACACCGATCGCAAAAGGAGGCCCGATGTGACCAGGTTTCAAGACCGCCAGGCCGCCGGGCGCGCCCTGGCAAGCGCGCTTGAAGGGCGCGGCTATGAAAACCCGCTGGTGCTTGCACTGCCGCGGGGCGGCGTGCCGATCGGCGCCGAGGTCGCGCGTGCGCTCGGTGCGCCGATGGACCTGGTGATGGTGCGCAAGATCGGTGTGCCGCGCCAGCCCGAACTTGCCGCCGCCGCGATCGTCAACGGCGACGACCCGCAGCTTGTGGTCAACGAGCAGATCGCTGCGATGGCGGGACTGAGCGCCAAGGATATCGACGCCCTCGCCCAGACCCAGCTTGACGAGATCCGGCGGCGGCGCGGGCTTTATCTTCAAGGCCAACCGGAGATCGAGATCCGCGGGCGCACCGCGATCGTCGTCGATGACGGCATCGCGACCGGCGCCACGGTCAGGGCGGCGCTGAAAGCGACGCGCCAACGCGGCACGGCGCGCCTAATCCTGGCGGTGCCGGTGGCGCCGCAAGACACGCTGAGCGCGCTGCAAGGCGAGGTCGACGAGATCGTCTGCCTTCAGACGCCGGAGTTTTTCTATGCCATCGGCGCGCATTACGTTGATTTCGCCCAGGTTCCGGACGCCGAAGTGATACGCCTGATGCAAGAGGCGCGCGCGGACCAAGGCGCCGGCGGCGACAGTGGCGCCGCCGCACCGGGTGCGCAAGGCCGCCAGCCCTAGGAGGGGCGGTCGTCGGACCAGTCGTCGTCTTCGGTCCGGATCAGGTTGTACAAATCCTGCGCGCGCGGGCTCAGATGCCCGAAATCACGCAGATGATCGGTATCGCCGGCAAGCAGAAGCGCGATGTTTTCCAGTTCGGAGAACGGCAAGCCGCTCTTGACGATCTCACCGATCTTGTGGTCCGCGAGATTTCCGAAAAGCCGTTTTACATCCTCGTAGCGGATAGGCTTGGTCTCCATGGTGGCCTCCTGACCTCTCTGGCGGTTGGATCTTGTCTTCAGGCGAGCAGCTCGATCTCGTTGATCACGTCATCGACGCCGAAGACGTACCAGGCGTCCGTCTCCGCCATGTCGCGCTGCGGCTCGGACGGCAAAAGCCCGGTCAGCCGCACCACGCTGTGCCTGACGCCGATCTTGACCTGCGCGTCATTCACGTAAGGGTCCTTTTCAAGCGCCAGGCGAACCGCCTCGGCGATCCGGTCGGGGCTGTCGGCCTCGGCGGCGGCGTCCTCGATCCCGTTGATCACATCGCGGGCACCGGGCACCCACCACGCCAGAACGCCGATATACCGCTTGACCGTCAGCCCGTTGACCGACCCGTTCAGCGTCACGATCCCGTCGACGACCTCGTAGTCGAGCTTGCCCAGCGGCTGCGCGATGTCGGCCACCGGCGCCAGCGTCTCGCCGCGCCGCTCGAAGACCGCCACGCCCGCCAGCGTGGGGTCGGTCGAATAGATGCGCCGCAGATGGGCGCGGATCTCGGCGTCGCCCATCCGCACGGCGGGGCGCACATGCAGCCGGTCCACGATGCCCTCGATTGCCGGCATGGCGGCGGCAATCCCCAAGGCGATCTTCTTCTGGGCAAAGCTCGCCGCCTCGGCCTCGAAGGTCAGGATGCCGTCGGGTTCCAGATGGAGCCGGTCCAGCCGGAAATCATGCGCCAGGCGCTTTTCCTGCGCAAGACGCGCCCTGAGGGCATCCACGGTGTTCTCTAGCGCCTCGATGGGCATATCGGGATCTCTCCGTCGTTGAGTTCTGTCGCCAGTGTTCTGTCGCCAGTGTTCTGCGGCCAGTGTTCTGCCGCCAGTATCGATCCGCAGGGGCACGCGCGAATTGAGGTGCGTCAATTCCCGCAAGAGGTTTTTTCGCCGGCGAGGCCGCCGATGCCCCGGCGGAACGCCGCGCGCCCCGACCTTGCCGTCAACGCGCCGATTGATACGGCTCAAATCCTGCGCCGCGCATCCTGCTAGGGATGAAGGGCAACAACAGGAGAGCGAAGCTTGGATCAGCCCGCCGAAGTCACTTTCGTCGATATTGCGCATTCGGACGCCATCGAGGCGCGCATACGCGAGCGCGCCGCGCACCTTGCGCATATCTCACCCGATATCGTCAGCTGCCAGGTCTGGGTGCGCGCGCCGCACAAGCGCCACCGCACCGGCACCGAGTATGTCATCGATCTGACCGTCCAGATGCCGGGGCGCACCTTGAACGTCGACCGGCGTCCCGGCGACGATCACGCGCATATCGATATCTATGTCGCGATCCGCGACGCTTTTGCCGCGATGGAGCGTATGCTGCGCAAATGGAAGGACATCAACAAGGGCCGGCCAGAGGTGCACGAGGCGCCGCTTCAGGGCCGGATCGAGGTCTTGAACGCGCAAGAGGGCTTTGGGCAGATCGCGACGACGGACGGCCGGCTGGTCTATTTCCATCGCAACAGCGTGGCCGGCGACGGGTTCGGCGATCTTCAGCAGGGCGAGACAGTCGAGCTGTCGATCGACCGAAAGGACGCCGACGCCGGGCCGCATGCCAGTTTCGTGCGCCCGATCGGGCCTTTGAAATTCGTCGACACGGCCGGTTGAGCGCCACGGCGATAGAGCTGCAAGATACTGATAAGATTTCCTTCTTCGATCTGTTTCACCAGGGAAGGGACAAGCGCGCGTGTGCTGGAGCCCCGAGACATCGCTTGCCATGCTCGGCCTTGGCACCGTTGCCACGGGCGTTGCCATCGCGCGCAAGGAGGCGGCGCCGATCTGGGTGGCGCTTGGCTATTTCACCGTCATGGAAGCGCTTCAGGTCGCCGGATACGCCACGCTTGACGCGTGCGGGACACCTGCGAACAAAGCGGTGACCTGGCTTGCCTACCTGCACATCGTCTTTCAGCCCTTCATCATCAACGCCTTCGCGATGGAGCTTGTGGCCGAGCCGGTAAGGCAGCGGGTCCGGCGCGCGGTCTTTGCCCTTTGCGGTGTGTCGGTGGCAATCATGCTTTTGCAGATCGCGCCGCTCGACTGGGCAGGGGCGTGCCGCCCGGGCTCGTCCTTGTGCGGCGAGACGGTCTGCACGCGCTCGGGTGAGCGGCATCTGGCCTGGGACATCCCCTATAACGGGCTGTTTGTCCCGCTTCATGGCATGCTTGGCTATTGGCCGCCATTTCCCAGCTACGTGATCACTATTTTCGGGCTGCCGCTTGTGTATGGCGCCTGGCGCTTTACGCTTTTTCACATGCTTGCCGGGCCGCTGCTGGCGACCGCGATGACGTCCGACCCCAACGAGATGCCGGCCATCTGGTGCCTGTTCTCGGTCGGCATCGTGCTGATCGCGCTTGTGCCGCCGATCCGAAGCGTGGCCAGTGCCTCTACATGGTGGGGCATCAATGTGACGCCCGACTAGGTCCGCGCGGCCGCTGGCCGGCTTCTGAGCCTTCCGCGAGGGCGAACCTGCCTTGGCCCGCACCAGGCGCGCCTGGTGACAACCGTCCCGATCTGCCGGAAAAGACGCGCGCTTTGCCTTTGCGCGGTAACGATTTTTCCGCCGCGCCCTGATATCGGTCAATTCGGCGCCGCCGCAATCGGCTAGGCTTGCCCAAGACCGCAGGACGGAGAGGTGCATGGCAACCAGCCCCGATGCGCAGCCGCAAGACGAGGTAGTCGCTTTTCTGAGCGATCCGGCGACGCATGGTACGACCGACCCGGTCGAGGTGATCGGCACCCATTGCGCGATCGTGTTCCTGGCGGGCGACCGCGCCTACAAGATCAAGCGCCCGGTAAAGTACGATTATCTCGATTTCTCGACGCTGGCGCGGCGCCACGCGGTTCTGGAGCGCGAGCTGTCGCTGAACTTGCCGGCCGCACCGATGATCTATCAAAGCGTCGTGCCGATCACCCGCGCCCCGTCGGGATCCCTGGCGCTGGATGGTACCGGCCCGCCGGCCGAATACGCGCTGGTGATGCGCCGCTTTTCCACCGAGGCAGAGCTGTCGAGCATCGCCGATGCCGGCCTGTTGACCGAAGAGATCGCGCGCGAGCTGGGCCGCTCGGTCGCCAGCTACCACGAGGCCGCGCCGCGCTCGCGCAGCGGCGAGGGGGCGATCCTGATCCGCGAGATCATCGACGAGCTTGGGCGGGTTTATTCCGGCATGACCGATGCGCTTGGCGCCAAGGCCATCGCGGGCTTCGGGTCGGGTGCATCAAGCCAGCTTGAACGCCACAGTGCACTGTTGGACCGGCGCGCCGGCGCCGGGCGGGTGCGGCGCTGTCACGGCGATCTGCACCTGAAGAACCTGGTGATGCTGGAAGGCCGCCCGGTGCCCTTCGATGCGTTGGAATTCGACGAGCGGCTGGGGACCTGCGATGTTTACTATGACCTGGCCTTCCTGCTCATGGATCTTTGGCACCGAAAGCTGCATGCCCAGGCCAACGCCACGCTGAACAGCTACATCTTCGCGACAGGCGATATCGAGGGGCTGGCCGCCCTGCCCCTCTTTCTTGCGATCCGCTCGGCGATCCGGGCGATGGTGGATGTCCAGACATGGCGCCTGACGGGCGAGGATGCCCTGGCGCGGGCGGCGCGGTGCTACCTGAGCGACGCAGCCGCGTTTCTGGAGCCGGCGCCGGCGCGCCTTGTTGCGGTCGGCGGGCTGTCTGGCAGCGGCAAGACAACCGTGGCGCACCGTCTTGCGCCTGCGATCGGGGCGATCCCCGGGGCGCTGCACCTGCGCAGCGATCTGGAACGCAAGGCCCTGTTCGATGTGGACGCCCTGAAGCGATTGCCGCAAAGCGCCTATTCCAAAGGCGCCGGGCAGCGTACGTACGAACGGCTTTTCGGAAAGGCCGAGACCGCGCTTGCCGCGGGGCACAGCGTCATCCTCGATGCCACGTTCCTGTTGGCAGAGCACCGCGAGGCCGCGCGCGCGGTTGCCGAAAAAGCGGGGGTTCCGTTCACCCCGCTCTGGCTGTCGGCGCCGCCCGACACTTTGCTTGATCGGGTTCGCAGCCGGGCGCCCGATGCTTCAGACGCCACCGAAGACGTGGTGCGCGCCCAGATCGCCAGGGCGCCGGACGCAGATGGCTGGCCGAAAGTCGATGCCGCCGGCGATTTGGCCACCACACTTGGCGCCGCACGGGCGCATTTGCAGTCTCACAAGGCACTACCCTGACAAGCGGCCGGCGCGGTGCGCCCCGGCAGGCTCACTCGGCCGCGCTGCAGCCTCCCGCGTCGCGCATCGCCAGGACCGAGGTGCGGGCGGTGTCCTGCAACAGGGCAGTGCCTGCACGCCGGCCTGAGACCTGCGGCGCGCCATAGCCGTAAAGATCGGGGTGCCGCAGAAGCTGCCCCGAGGCGTCGGGGAAGGTGGTCAGATAGCCCAGCGTGACCGGCACCCGGGACGCCTTCACATCGACGGTGCCGCGGCCATTGGCGAAAAGGTGCACCCGCTCGCGGGGCCAGTCCAGAAGCCATGCGATCAACTCGTCCCAGCGCTCGACCCGGATACAGCCATGCGACAGCGCCCTGTAGTCCAGCGCGAAGAAATCGCGCCGGTTGGTATCGTGAAGATAGACCAAAAGCCCCGGCTCCATCCGGATCGCGGCCAGGCCAAGGGGGTTGCCGGGCCCCGCGGGCCAGACCTTGTCGGGATATTCGCCGCTTGCCACCATATCCGGCGTCGGCCGCCAGCTTGGGCGGAACCGGACCAGCGTGGTGTGGGTCTCAAGCCGCGGCGTGGGGTTTTCCGGCGTGCCGATGATCACCTTGCTGCGAAAAACCGGCATGCCGTCCTCGAAGGCCACCAGCTCGAACGCGGGGATATTGACCAGGATCGCCTTGCCCTCTGGCGGCACCGTGTAGGGGATGCCGCTTCGGTTCAGCTGCGCCTGGAAGGGCGAGACGGGCGGCGGCCGGGTTTGCTCGCCCAGGCTGCTGGTCCCGGCACAGGCCGCAACGGCAAGCACGAGCGCCGCCAGCGAAAGAATGCGCCGCGCCGCGCGCGCCGCCTGTGTAAGCCCTGCTGCCATTCCTCGCGTGCTCCTTGCTGTGGTTCATACGGCCCGCACCGGGGCCAGCTTTTCCGATACCGCCGCGTGCGGCCTTGACAACGATCAATAAACGCCGGCCGCGCCCGGCATAGTCTGGCCCCCGAACGGGTGGCATGATGACCGAAGATAGCACAATCCAGCCCAGCGCGTCCTCGATCGACCGCGAAAACGCCGAGATCGCGGCGCGGCTCGACGAGGCGGCCGCACTATTGGAGGAACAGGGCGCAAGCCACTTTCGCATCACCGCCTACCGGCGCGCCGCGCGCGAGATTGCCACGCTGGACCGTCCGGTGCGCGAGATCTACCGGCAGGGCGGCGAGGACGCGATGGTCGCGCTGCCGGGGATCGGTCACAGCATCGCCGGCGCGGCGGGTCAGATGCTGGACACCGGGCGCTGGCCGATGCTGAACCGGCTGCGCGGCGAAAGCCGCCCTGAAGTCCTGTTTCAGACCCTGCCCGGCGTCGGTCCCGATCTTGCGCAGAAGATCCACGACACGCTGCATGTCGACACGCTGGAGGCGCTGGAGCTGGCGGCCTACGATGGCCGGCTGGAGCAGGTACCGGGGATCGGACCGCGCCGGCAGGCCGCCATCCGGGATACCATTTCGGCCCGCCTGTCGCGCAGGCTTACCGATCGCCGGCGCTCGGCGCAGCCAGAGCCGTCCGCCGAGTTGCTGCTTGACGTCGACCGCATCTACCGCGACCGCGCCAGCCGCAGCGCGCTTCCGCTGATTGCGCCCAAGCGTTTCAACCCGCGCGGCGAGCGCTGGCTGCCGATCCTGCATCTTGACCGCGACGGGTGGTATTTCACGGTGCTCTTTTCCAACACCGCGATGGCCCACCGGCTGGGCCGCACCCACGACTGGGTGGTGATCTTCTTCAGCCAGGACCATTCCGGCGAAGGCCAGCGCACGGTGGTGACCGAAACCCGCGGGCCGCTGGAAGGCCAGCGGGTGATCCGGGGACGCGAGGCCGAGTGCCGCGCCCTGGCCCGCGACCGCGCGTAACGCCGATTGACGGCGATCAAGACCCGCAGTGGCGATTTCGGGCAAGCTTTTTCTGGGTGGCGATGGTCCCGCGCGACGGCTGGGGGCCGGGGCCGCCCGCGACGGGGCCGCGCGGCCCCGCAGAGACAAAGGGGAGACAAGCGATGAAAGTCGAAGAGGCCATGCACAAGGGCGCCGAGTGGCGCCTTCCTGAGACACCGATTGCCGAGCTGGCAGAGCTGATGCGCAAAGAGGATATCGGCGCGGTGCCGATCGGCGAGAACGACCGTCTGGTCGGGATGGTGACCGACCGCGACATCGCCTGCCGGGGCCTGACCAGCGGCAAGGAGGTGTCACGGCTGACGGCCCGCGACGTGATGACCGACCAAATCATCTATTGCACCACCTCCGAAGAGCTGGACGATGCCATCCGCCTGATGGAGAACCACCAGATCCGCCGGCTGCCCGTGCTGAACGGCAAAAAGCGGATGGTCGGGATGCTGAGCCTTGGCGATGTCAGCCATGCGGCCTCGCGTGAGCTGTCGGGCGAGCTGGTGCAAGCGGTGTCGGACCATCATTGACCTGCCCTGCCCCCGATCCCGTCTTGGCGGCGCGGTGACGCGATGCTGATCTTCGCGCCCGCCGCAAGCCGCGAATTCGCGGCGAACGTCGCCAATGCGCTCGGCCAGCCACTGGCCGAGCTTGAAGAGCGCGACTTCGAAGATGGCGAACACAAGATGCGCCCGATGGTGCCGGTGCGCGGCGCCGACGCCTACGTGATCCAGTCCCTGCATGGCGGCCCCGATCAAAGCTGCAACGACAAGCTGTGCCGTTTGCTGTTCCTGATCGCCACCTTGCGCGACCACGGCGCACGACGTGTGACGGCGGTTGCGCCCTACCTTGCCTATGCCCGCAAGGACCGGCGAACCAAGCCGCATGACCCGCTGACCCTGCGCTATGTGGCCCAGCTTTTCGAGGCGGTCGGAACCGATCGGATCGTGACGCTGGAGGCGCATAACCTGTCTGCGTTCGAAAACGCCTTCCGCGTGCCCGCGCTCAGCCTGTCGCTGGGCGATATCCTGGGGCCGCGCGCCGCCGAGCTTCCGGCGATGCTGGGCGCCGCGCCCGATGCGCCGCTGGTCGTCGCCTCGCCCGATCCCGGCGGCGTCAAGCGCGCGCAGCTTCTGCGCGAGACGCTTCAAAGCCAGCTTGGGCGCGAGATCGGGGCGGCTTTCATGGAAAAGCGGCGCAGCGGCGGGGTTGTGACCGGCAGCCTTCTGGCCGGCGATGTGACGGGCGCGCATGTCCTTTTGGTGGATGATCTTGTCGCCTCGGGCGGCACGCTTCTGCGCGCCGCGCGGGCCTGCCTCGATGCCGGAGCCAGCGCGGTGAGCGGTCTGGCCGCGCATGGGCTGTTCGTGGGCGATGCCGCGGCAACCCTGTCGGCGCCAGAGCTGTCGCGCCTGATCGTTTCGGACACCGTGCCGCCGTTTCGCCTGAGCGGCGCGTTTCGCCCGCAGATCGTCAGCGCCGCGTCGGGGTTTGCCGGCGCGATCCGGCGGCTGGCTGAAGATCAGGCCCGGCCAGCGGCGCCGTGACCTGTTCGGCCGCTTCGGCCAGATCGAGATAGCGCAATGCAAGCGGCCGCCACTTCTGAGGCGTCCTGGGATCCCGGTCGTAGTGATGCGCCAGCGCGAGGCGCGCCCGCAACATGCACCGCGCGCGCCAGTAAAACGCCATCAGCCTGGGATCCGGCGACACGTCCAGCGCCGACGACAGGCCCTTGTAAAGCGGGCCAAGCATCCACGGCGCCCCAAGGCGCGCGCATTCCATGCCCAGAAAGGCGATTTCCTCGAAGGGATCGACGATCCGCAATTCGGGATCGAAGTCGATGCAGTCGAAGATCACGGGCGGCCTGCAAAGGCAGATATGCTCGGGCCGCAGATCGCCGTGACCGTCGACAAGCAGGCGCTTGGAGGCCTGCGCCCGCAGCACCAGCGTGAGGTCCACAAGATCGCGATCGCATCGGTCGCACAAGGCCGACACCCGCGCGCCATCCAGCGCAAAGGAGGGGTCGAGCAGCACCGCTGCGTCCTCGCGGAACTGGTCGGCAAACCGGGCGATACGGGTCGCGGGATACGTTCTTGGCCGCTCTGAACCGGCATAAAAGGGCGCCAGAACGCCGATCACGCCGGCCGCTGTCGCCTGCCGCGCCCTGCCCTTTGCGATAATGGTGTCCAGCATCAACTCGGCCGGCAGGCGCCGCATCCGCACCAGCCAGTCCACGACCTCTGCTGCGCCGTCCTTTTCTGCGCCGTCCTTTTTTGCGCCGTTCTCTGCTGCGCCGGTCTCTTCTGCGCCGTCAATCTCGAGCGCGCCGGCCGCGGTTCGCGTCAGCGCCGAGACGCCCAGGTAGATCTCGGGCGCAAGGCGCCGGTTCAACCGGACCTCCTCGCGTACGAACGTCGCGCGCGCGTCCAGCTCTTCGAAGTCGAGATAGGCGAACCGGACAGGCTTTTTCAGCTTGTAGACCGTGTCGCCGGCCAGAAAGACCCAGGACATATGCGTCTCGATGGTCTCCACGGTGTCGCAAGGGACCGGATAGATCGACGGGTCGCGCAGCGCCTGCACCTTTTCGGCAAGCCCGACCTGTGGCACGCCGGGCTCGGGTGCAGTCCTGCGGTGGCCAAGGTGCTGAACCATGGGGCTATCTCTAGCAACAATCGGCCGGAGGCCCTTGATCAATGTCAACGGACACGCCGGCAGACGCCCACGGCGCCCCGCGGCCGGCTACCTGCGTTGATGTGGATCAATCGGGTCTGGCCGCGCTTGTGAAACCCTGACGCACCGTTTGGCGGCCCATGACGAAAGGCGCAGGATATGACAGGCACCGAGACCCACGCGACGCGTATCAAAGCCCGCATCGCCGAGCTGCAGGCGCGATTGCAGGAGATCGAGAAGACCCTTGACGAACCGCTGGACCGCGACCCCGAGGAACAGGCGATCGACCTTGAGGATGACGAGGTGCTCGAGGCGGTGGGCTATGCCGGCCTGCAAGAGATACGGCTGTTGGAAGGGGCGCTTGCGCGGATCGCGGACGGCACCTACGGGATCTGCCAGACGTGCGGAGAGCCGATCGCCGAGGTGCGCCTGAAGGCCGTCCCCTACACCGGCGTCTGCCGCACCTGCGCGCGCGGGCGGACGTAAGCCGGGCGGCAGCGCCGGGTGGCGCGGGCGGATCCCGCGCCTGAACTTTCCTTTACAACAGACCGATCAGAATGGATTTTTCGGGCTTCGGTCATCCGAAAGCGATAGCTGGCTGCGCTCCACGATCAGCTCGATCGCGTCGGCCAGATGCTCTTCCTTGATGTTGTAGTCGCCGCGCGCCACGCGCAGTTTGTGCGCTTCGATCATCACCTCGGCATGGCGATGGCCCTCGGGCGGCTCGAACCGGTAAGAGGCCAGCTCGATCAGAAGGCCGAGCGGGTCCTCGAAATAGATCGAGTCCATGAAGCCGCGGTCCTTGGGCCCCGAATGCTTGATCCCGCGCGCATCGAGCCGCGTGACGGTCTGCCTGAACGTCGCCTGCGAGATATTGAACGCGATGTGATGCACCGCGCCTGCTTCGGTCGAGGTGCGGGTGCTGTCGACCTTGCGGTCCTCGTTGCTGAAGATGGTGATGAGCCGCCCGTCGCCGGGATCGAAATACAGGTGCCCCTCTTTGGGGTTGTCGAGATTGGGCTGATCGAAAATGAACGGCATCCCCAGCGTGCCTTCCCAGAAATCGATCGAGGTCTGCCGGTCGGCGCCCATCAACGTGATGTGGTGCACGCCCTGGGTCTGAATTTTGCGGATCTTGTCGGTCATGGGGTGTCCTTTGTCTGGTGTTGCGTCGGTTCGGGGCCATCTGCGGGCCGGGCGTCTGGCATGGGTATCGGCACGGCGGCTGGTGCCGGTGCCCTAGCTGGCATCGGACCAGTCGACCAATTTGGATTTATAGTCCGATCTGGGCAGCGATCCAAAAGAAACGAGCCGCACCTCGGTCGTCGCGATCAATTTGTCGCGGATCCGGCCCGCGATCTGGTCCGCCAGGTCGTCTGGCGGCGCGGCGCCCTCGGCCAGCTCGACCACCAGCGGCACTGGCGGCGCCTGCTTGACGCCTTTCGTCTTCGGCTTCAGCGCAATGACGCCACTGACATGGGGCGCGAATTCGCCCACAATCTGCCGCACCGCGGTGGGATGCAGGTTCACCCCGCGTACGATCAGCATATCGTCGGTGCGCCCGACACAGCGCGCGCGCGGCGCGGTGCGCCCGCAGCCGCAGGGTCCTGCGGAAATGCGCACCCGGTCGCGAGAGCGAAAACGCAAGAGCGGCGCCGCGCGGTGCCGCAGATGGGTGTAGACCAGTTCGCCCTCGGCGCCATCCTTCATCTCAAGCGGCGCGCCGGTGCCGGGATCAATCAGCTCGGCATGAACGTATCCGCGGCCCGAGAAATGCATGCCCGTCTGGTGCGCGCACTCTCCCCAAAGCGAGACCGAGATATCGCCGATCCCCATCGCCTCGGTCACCTTCGCGCCCCAGGCCGCTTCGAGCCGCGCGCGCAGCGCGGGCTCGCCGCCGCCGGGCTCTCCGGCAACGAGGATGCGTTTGACCGAAGAGGCCGCGGTGTCGATACCGCGCGCCTCGGCCCATTCGGCAAGGTAAAGCGCGTAGGACGGCGTGCAGCCCAGGACGCTGGGCTTCAGAAGCTCAACCGCCGCCATCAGCCGCTCGGTGTTGCCCGCGCCCACCGGAATATGGCAGACGCCAAGCCCGGCAAAGGCATCCAGCGTCACCCCGGCCACGAAGGGCCCCGCGTTGTAGGTGGTGACCATGCGCTCGCCCGCCTCGATGCCGCTGGCGCTGTAGGAGCGCATCGAGATCTCGACCCAGCCGGCCAGATCGTCCGCCGTCAGCGGGATATAGCTGGGCGTGCCCGTGGTGCCGCTGGTGGAGTAGATCCGCACGATATCCTCCATCGGCGCCGCCAGATGCGTGCCGATGGGGTGCGCAGTATCGCGAGTTGCGCGCAACTCGTCCTTTTCGGTGAACGGCAGGTTGGCGATATCGGCCAGCCCGCCCACAGCAGCGGCATCGGAAAAACCAGCCGCGCGCAGCTTGTCACGATAGAAAGCCGAGCGCTCGAAGAGATAGGCGATCTGGGCGCGAAAGGTGGCATCGTCCAGCACCGCCTGTTCGGCCCAGGGCCGCGTTTCGACATCAGGGGCCTGCATCGGTCAGTCCTCCTGCGGCTTGAACGTGATGCCGCTTTCGGCGTGATGGGCCAGCGTGAAGCCGATTGGCGTGTCAGCCTCTTCGGCCAGATGCGCCAGAAGGCTCGCGGTGCGCGCCAGGATCGGAATGGCCTTCAGCACAGAGGCCGGAAACTCGAGATCGAGAAGTACCGCCGGGATCGCGAAAGACACGTTCATCGGCAACGGCCTGGGCCAGACATTGGCCACGGCGGCCTCGGTCTGCCGCGCCAGGCTGCAATAGGTCCCCGCCACGCCGCGCTCTTCGGCCAGCGACAGGATCCGCTGGGCGCGCGGGTCGACCGGCTTGTGGATCGGATGGCCGAACCCCGGAAGGCGGCGGCCGGCCTCGCGGGCTTCGGTCACGATATCGGCCATGGTGATCCCCTCGGCGGTGATCCGCGCCGCGGCCTCTTGCAGAAACGCGCCCGCGACCTCGGTGGTGCCCAGGATGACCTTGCCGCAGCCCAAAAGCCCCGCCGCCACGGCGCCTTGCAGAAAATCGGTGTCCGCCGCGTAGGTCATCCGCGCCACCTGGTTGGTCGGCACCAGCCCGTGCTCGGCGATCGAGACCAGCAGAAGATCGAGAAAATACCGCTGATCCTCGGAGGGCGCGCGGCCGGTGGTCAGCAGGAAGAAATACTCGGTGAAGCTGACGCTGCCCATCAGATCGGACGTCAGGTCACGGCCCCGCACAGTGATGGTGTCCGGCGTGGCGGTGGAAATGGATGTCGTAGCCGGACCGGCCTTTCCGATCTGCATGCGCGTGCTCCCTCTGGGTGATCGGGCCAAAGTGTCAGACAACGCGGGCGATCTCAATGGCGCACCCGCGCGGGCGCCAAATGCGGGTGGCCGATTGCGGGTCCGAGCGTTTCGCGCGCCGCTCTTGCAGCCGGGGCGCGCGGGGATCCAAGGGGGCGAGGTATATCCTTAACAGGCGGGACGCATCGCAGGTGCGTGCCATCCAGAGATCCAAAAGCCGCCCCCGGGAAACCAGACAGGCCGGCAATCGGGCCCATCCCAGACCGGGGCGCGCCGGCCGGGCACCCAATGCGGGGCGCGCCGCAGCCATGGCCAAGGCCGCGCCGGTCTGGGATGGGCTCGCTCGGGTCGGGCACGAGGCGCCTGCGCCCTAGGCAGGCTCCGACATCCTCGGCAGGCCGCCCGCGTCCGCCGGTTGCCCCTGCGCCGCCTCGTCCGGCTTGATGTAGCGCGCGCGCATCGCCTGCATGACTTGGGCGACCACCTGCGGCCGCACATGCACCAGGTCGTCGCAAAACGCCGAAAGGCCGGCCGACGTGACCATCTCGTAGCTGGGAAAATGGTCGACCGCCGGGGCAAGCTGGCGCGTCAGCTCTTCGGCGGCAACGCGCAGGGCGGCCTTCGAAAAGCTGTTCGCCGTCACGCAATCCTGGCCGCTGAAGGTGGTTTGCATCGGTACCGGCGATACCGTCAGGATGATGCGCCGGGTGCCGGCCTCGATCAGCCGCTCCAGCGCCGGGGCCAGCGCCCGCACGCAGGCCACAGGCGGCAGGCGCCGAAAGCTGTAGCGTCCGGGATCGGCGCGCATCAACGCCGTGGGCGGCATCCGGTTGAGCCACTGGCCGGCCGCCTCGTCGCGCCAGACCTCTACCATCCCCAGCGTGAGGATCAGAACATCGGCGCCAAAAAGCGCCCGGTAGACATCATCTATCTCGTCCCTGCGCGCCTCCGCCCGCTGCCGCGTAACCGGCGCGCCGCCGGGCAGCAGAAGGTCGATCACCGCATCGTCGGTATCGCCCACGATGGTGTCGCCCCTGTCCCGCGTGCGCACGTCGTCCAGCGCCCAGCCGATCCGCTGCGCCATCGCCTGCGGGCTGTATTCGCTCAAAAGCCCGTTGGGGCGATGCGGCCATTCCGCCGGCGGCGCGCGGAACGCCGCGCAGGGCAGATCGAAGCCCGTCAGATGGCGCTCGATCTCGCGCGCAAAGCAAGAGCCGATGGTGAAGATCCGCTGGCCCGGGATCAACGTGAAAGGCGCCGGGCCCGACGGCAACAAGAGGCCCTGCGAGACGCGCGCGCCGCCCTGCGCCGGAAAGCGCTTGCCCGGCCCCTGCGCGAACGCCCTGCGCACTGCCTGAAGGCCCCAGATCTTCATCGCTGCTCCCGGTTGGTTCGGCCACTGGCGAGCGGTGTGCGCCAATTAAGGTTGATATCCGGTGAACGCCGCCGCGCGAAGTCGCAGTTAACCGCGGCGAAAGGGCGATGGCGGTATTGAGCGAGGGCAAGCGGTTCTGTCCGAAGGAACTTTTTCCTTCGCTGCCAAAGGACAAGCCATGAAATTCAAGGTGCCCAAGCTTCGCGCACCCTCCGCATTGGCGTCGGTCAAGACGACGATTTCCGCCAAGATCATCGGACTGATCTTTCTTGTGACCGCTAGCGTCGTGATCGTGCTCGAGATCGCGTCCTTCATGCTGTCGAACACGGTCGCGCTGGACGGTCTGGAACGGCTGGCCACGAATTCGGCCCGCGGCATCGGCGAAGTCCTGTCTGGCGCCGACGCACGCACGCCCGAACGCGCGGCGGCCGAGCTTGCCGGCGTTTTGCAGCAGAACGCGGAAATCGCGACCGCGGCCGTGATACTGGACGACAGCGGCGCCTTCGTTGCCGCAAGCGGCGAGGCGGGCGATGCGACCGCGCAGCGTCTGCGGGCGAAGGCGATGCAGGCGCTGGCCGATCAGGGCGCCAGGTTTGACCGCGACACGCTGGTCGTGACGCTTCCGATCATAGGCGCCCAAACTGGCGCGGTCGAGGGCGCCCTGGCGCTGCAGTGGTCGATGGAGCCGATAAAGGCATCCATTTCGGGAAATCAGTTCATGACCGCGGTGATCGCGGTTATTGTCTTTCTGTTGGCAATGACGGCCTCGTATTTCGTGCTGCGCAGCATGCTGGCGTTGCCGCTTTCGGCGATCAACGACGCCATGGCAAAGGTCGCCGGCGGCGCGTTCGACAACACCATTCATTCGCTGGGCCGCAAGGACGAGGTCGGAGACATCGCGCGTGGGCTTTCAGCCTTTCAGGCAGAGCTTGCCGGGGCCGAAGCCGCGCGCCGCGACGCACTCTACAAGGGCGCCGGGTTTGACGGCTCTTCCTCGGCAATGTGCGTGGTCGGGCCCGACGGCCGGATCGCTTTTGCCAACGGCGCGCTCGAGCAGTTGATCGCCGACAATATCAGCGACTTCGATGTCGCGCCGGACAACCTTGTCGGCGCGGCGCTGCCCGAGGTGGCAAGCGCTCTGGACGCGGCACCGACCAGCGATCTTGCGGCCGACGCCATGCAGCGCATCACCGTGCCGATCGGCAAGATGCATCTGGAGGTTTCGATTGGCGCGGTTCTTGATGAGGCGGGCCAGCCCATTGGTGCGGTCGTCGGCTGGTCGGACGTGACCTCGCGCCGGGTCAACCGCGCGATCGTCAGCGCGCTCGATGCCCAGCAGGCGCTCGCCGAATTCGGCCCCGACGCCGAGATCCTGCGCGCCAATGCCCAGTTCCTGGCGGTCTGCGGTCTGGCCGAGATCGAAAGCGTCACCCAGAAGCTGCCAGAGCTCGTGTCGCCCGAAGGAAGCTATGACGCGCAGTGGTGCGATGCTATGCGTATGGGCGGCAGCGCTTATTTCGGAAGTATAGATGTGCCCGCCAATATGATGGAAACCAAAAAGATTCTGGGCTCGATCATCCCGGTACGCGACGAAGACGGCACGCTTCTTCGGATCATGGTGTTCGGCACGGACGTGACCGACAGCGTCAACACGGCGGCCTCTGCCGAGGCCGCGCAGGCGGAAATGGCGGCGGCTCAAAACGGCATGATCAGCGCCTTGGCCGAGGGGCTTCAACGCTTGTCGAGCGGTGATTTGACGGTATCGCTGAAAGGATCGTTCAGCGCCGAATACGAGGCCGTGCAAGACAATTTCAACACCGCGATGCGGGCGCTGCACGACACGATCGCAACCGTAAAGGCCCAGTCCGACGCGATCCAGAGCGATGTCACCGAGATCACCGGCGCGACGCAGGATCTGTCGGTGCGCACCGAACGGCAGGCGGCCACACTTGAACAGACCGCCGCGGCCCTGGCGCAGATGACGGCGTCGGTAAGCTCTGCCGCCGAAGCGGCACGCCGCGCCAACGACGTGGTCAGCGCCGCACGCAGCAGCGCCGAGGCCTCTGGCGGCGTCGTTCAAAGCGCGGTGGACGCCATGGGCGAAATCGCCGACAGCTCAAAGCAGATATCGCGGATCATCAGCGTGATCGACGATATCGCCTTTCAGACCAACCTCTTGGCCCTCAACGCCGGTGTCGAAGCGGCGCGCGCCGGCGACGCCGGACGCGGGTTCGCGGTCGTCGCCTCGGAAGTACGCGCGCTGGCCCAACGGTCGTCCGAAGCGGCGCGCGAGATCAACCAGCTGATTTCGACCTCGGGCGAGCATGTCAAACGCGGTGTCAAACTTGTCGGCGATGCCGGCACGGCGCTTGAGGAGATCGTCGTTTCGGTCAGCGGCATCTCAGATCACGTCGCGAATATCGCTGCCTCGGCGCAAGAGCAGTCCAGCGGACTGTCGGAGATGTCCGAGGCCATGGCGCAGCTCGACCAGGTCACTCAGCAAAACGCCGCGATGTTCGAAGAGACCACCGCGGCGAGCCAGGCATTGAATTCCGTCGCCGACGAGCTTGCCCACAGCGCCGATCATTTCACGGTCGAGGCAGGCGCGGTCCTCGTGCAAGAGCGAAAAGCGGCACCGCAAGCCGCGCCGCCCACATTCTCGTCGACCCGCGAGACCGGCACGCAAGAGAGCTCTGGCGGCGGCGCGCTTCAGGCCACGGGAACGGAAGATGCGATGTCATTCGACAACCCCGAAGACGAGTGGGAGGACTTCTAGGCACTGCCCGCCCGGCAGCCTGATCTTCTGTCCTCAGCCGCCCGGACCGCGTTTGCGCATGACGAGGCTACCGGTGCCCGCGCGTTCTTGCGAAGCTTGGGATCGTCCGGCCAAAGCGGATATGCTTTCAGCGATTTCCGCGCATGGATAACGGCTGGCATCCGGTGTCCGGGCGCGTTTGGCAGCATCACGGCAAGTTTTCCGCCGTCTCAAGCGGTCCGCCGAAAGCGGGGACCGCACGCCCTCTGCTCATCGGTTCGGTTTCGCTTCCCTTGCCGTTGCATGGCGCGGATTGCCACTGAATAAAGCCAAATGGTCACAGCGCTGCGCACCTCTCTCGTCGCGCGGCGCACCCGGCGGGGACCTGCCCGAGGCTCGCGCCCGGCGCGCCCGCCCGCGCGGGCCTAGCCGCCTTGGCGAGCCGAGCGGTACCAGCGCACGATCTGGGCGCGCTCGGACGGCTCCATCCATGTCACGTTACCAGGCGGCATGGCGTGGCTGACACCTGCCTGAAGAAAAATCTGCCGGGCGTGCCGCGCCACATCGCCTTCCGTCTCCAGCAGCACACCGTTCGGCGCCCAGAGGATGTTGCCGTAGCCCGGCTCTCGCGCATGGCACATCGAGCAGCGCCCCAGAACGACGTTGTAGGCCTCCTCGAATTCGGTATTCTCCACGAATAGCGCCTCGGCCGGCCGGAGCGGACGGCTCGCCGCCTCCTCGTAGGACCCAAACATTGGCGCCGTCGACAGCCACATGATCACCACGAAGATCACCGCGGTGACCGCCCAGGTCCATGTCGGGTTGCCTTGCCGCGCATGCCGCGAATTGAAGTAATGCCGTATCGTGACCCCCATCAGGAAGACCAGGGACGCGATGATCCAGTTATTTTCAGTCGCAAATGCCAAGGGATAGTGGTTCGACAGCATCAGGAAGATCACCGGCAGCGTCAGGTAATTGTTGTGCGTCGAGCGCAGCTTGGCGATCTTTCCGTACTTGGGATCGGGCGTCCGGCCCGCCGTCAGATCGGCCACGACCACGCGCTGGTTCGGCATGATGATGAAGAACACGTTCGCCGTCATGATCGTCGCGGTGAAAGCGCCAAGGTGCAGCAGCGCGGCGCGGCCGGTGAAAATCTGGGTGTAGCCCCAGGACATCGCCACCAGAAGCCCAAAGAGCAGTAGCATCAACATCGTCGGCCGGCTGCCAAGCGCGGACTTGCACAGAAGATCATAGACGATCCAGCCGATCGTCAGCGACCCGGCCGAGATCAGGATCGCCTGCCAGGTCGCCAGGTCCGCCTTTTCGCCATCGATCAGGTACAGCTCGGCGCCGGCCCAGTACACCACCGCCAGCAATGCCGCTCCGGACAGCCACGTGGCATAGCTTTCCCACTTGAACCAGGTCAGATGCTCGGGCATCTGGGACGGCGCAACCAGGTATTTGCGGATGTGGTAGAAGCCACCGCCATGCACCTGCCATTCCTCGCCATGCGCCCCGGCCGGCAAATCCGGCGCCTGGCGCAGGCCGAGATCGAGCGCGATGAAGTAGAAGGACGACCCGATCCAGGCGATCGCGGTGATCACGTGCAGCCAGCGTATCGCGAAGGCCAGCCAGTCCCAGATGATCGCCAGTTCAAACATGATACACCTCGCCCCGTTATGCGCAGTCTCGCCTCGACCACGATACTCTAGCCGCGGGCCCAGTTTTTAGGTATTCGATAAATTGAGCCAAGAGTTTCAAACAACGCCTGATAATCGCGCATGTCCTATCTCGACAATATCCGCACTTTCGCCCGGGTCTACGACCTTGGATCGATGTCGGCCGCCGCCCGCGATCAGCGCGTCTCACCAGCCGTCGCCTCGGCGCGCATCGCACAGCTTGAGGCGCATCTCGGCGTGCGCCTCTTCCAGCGCACCACCCGTACGCTGAAACCCACCGAGCAGGGCCGGCTTTTCTATGATGGCGCGTTGAAGGTGCTCGATGCGCTCGAGGCCGCCGAGGCCGCGGTCACCCATGTCACGCAAAGCCCGCGCGGTACGCTCTTCGTCTCGGCCCCGCTGGGGGTTGGCCGCCGCCTTGTGGCGTCGCTGGTGCCCAAGTTCAAGGCCGCCTACCCGCTGATCGACGTGCGCCTGCGCCTGTCGGACCGCAAGATCGATCTGGCCGCAGAAGGGCTGGACGTCGCGATCTTCCTCGGCCAGCCCGAGGATTCAACGTTGAAGATCCGCAAGATCGCCGACTGCCCACGCGTCTTGTGCGCCGCGCCGGACTACATCGCCCGACGCGGCAACCCCGCCAATGGTGCGGCGCTGGTTGCCGAGGCTCACGATTGCCTCAATCTTCGGTTTCCCGGCGCGCCCGAATATCGCTGGACCCTTCAGACGGAAAACGGCCCCGAACGCTATTCGGTCTCGGGGCCCTTTGAAAGCGATGATGGCGACGTGCTGACCGCCTGGGCGCTGGACGGGCACGGCATCGTCCTGAAACCGGTGTTCGAGATCAGCGACCACCTTGCCTCGGGAGCGCTGGTGCCGGTGGCCACCGCAACGCCGCCGCTGGAAGTGCAACTGGCAATGCTCTACACGCACCGGCGCTATCAGGACCCAAAGGCGCGGCTTTTCATCGACTTCATGGCCAAGCGCATTGCCGAGCGCCTGCCCATCTAGACATCTGGTATGAAATCAGAAATCGACTTCGATCGCGACGCCCGTCTCCACCGCGATTTCCACCACGGCAGCCGCCACGGCCAGATCCTGAAGCCCCACGCCCGTGCCGTCGAATAGCGTGATCTGCTCGGCGCTGCTGCGGCCGGGATGCGTGCCGTTGATCACCGCGCCGATCTCGGCGATATCGCCTTCGCCGATCAGCCCGGCCTTCACCGCATGCTGCGCCTCGCCCAGCGACACCGATTGCGCGACCTCGTCCGTGAACACGCTGGCCCGCGCCAGGATCGCGGCGTCAACTTCCTGCTTGCCCACCGTGTCGGTGCCCATGCACGCCAGGTGCGTGCCCGCCGTGATCTGCGCGTCCTTCAGGATCGCATCGAAAGACGAGGTGATGGTGATGATGACATCGGCCTCGGCGCCCAGCCGGTCAAGATCGACCGCCTCGAACGGCAGCCCAAGCTCACCCGCCGTCGCTTCCAGACGCGACAGCATTTCGGGGTGAAAGTTCCAGCCGATCACCTTTTCAAAGTCGCGCTGAGCCGCTGCCGCGCGCATCTGGAAGGCCGACTGGTGGCCCGCGCCGACCATGCCCAGCACCTTGGCATCAGGCCGCGCCAGGTGCTTGATCGACACCGCCGAGGCCGCCGCCGTACGCAATGCGGTCAAAAGATTGCCGCCCACGACGGCCTTGGCGCGGCCGGTATCGGCGTCAAAGAGAAACACCGTGGACTGGTGATTGGTCAGGCCCTTATCCGCGTTGCCGGGCCAGTAGCCACCCGATTTCAGGCCCAGGTTCAGCCCGGCCCGGTCGAAGCCGGACTTGAACCCGTACAGCGCGTCTGCATGGCCGATGGCCTCGCGGATCACCGGAAAGTTGTAGGCATCCCCTCGGCTCATCGCTCCGAACACGGCCTCGACCGCGTCGAAAGAGGCCTGCGGCGTGATGAGATCGGCAATGGCAGCTTCGGGTACGATAATCATGGGATGCAGTCCTTTTGAATTTCTTGTGAAAAGGGGCGCCGCCGGAACGCGCCGCCCCTGTCTTCACCTGGCCGGAAATACCTCCGCCGGAGGCATCGCCCAAAGGGCGATATCCAGGCCTGTCGTCGGTCCGGGCCGTGCCGGGGTCAGTAGGCCTTGCCGCGCGCCGAAACCGGCCACAGCGTTTCGACCTTGCCGCCCCGCACACCGACGAACCAGTCATGCACGTTGCAGGTCGGATCGCAGTGACCCGGCACCAGCTTCAGCTTGTCGTTGATCTTCAAAACGCCCTTGGGGTCGGAAACCACACCGTGCTCGTCCGAGCACTTGACGTATTCGACATCGTCACGGCCAAAGATCACCGGCAGGCCGCTGTCGACCGACTGCGCCTTCAGGCCGGCGTCCACGATCGCCTTGTCGGCCTTGGTGTGCGACATCACCGATGTCAGAATGAAAAGCGCGTTTTCCCACTCGCCCTGGTCGATCCGGTTGCCGTCCTTGTCGAGGATCCGGCCATAATCGGCGTCCATGAACGCGTAAGAGCCGCACTGAAGCTCGTTGTAGACGCCCGAACTGCCCTCGAAATAGTAAGAGCCGGTGCCGCCGCCGCCGACGATATCGCACTCCAGCCCCTCGGCCTTCAGCGTGTCGACCGCATCCTTGACCATTGCCACGGCAATATCGACCTTCGCCTTGCGCTCGTCATAGCTGTCAAGGTGCTGCATGGCGCCCTGATAGGCCTGGATGCCGGCAAATTTCAGCCCTTCGGCGGCATCGATGGCCTTGGCGATCTCGACCACGGCGGGGGTCGTGTTGACGCCGCAACGGCCGGCGCCGCAATCGATTTCCACAAGGCATTCGATCTGGGTGCCGTGACGCACCGCGGCGGCCGACAGATCGGCAACGTTGGTCACGTCATCGACACAGCAGATCGCGCGCGCGCCTAGCTTGGGCAGACGCGCAAGGCGGTCGATCTTGGCCGGCTCGCGCACCTGGTTCGACACCAGCACATCCTTGATGCCGCCGCGGGCGAAGACCTCGGCCTCCGACACTTTCTGGCAGCACACGCCAACCGAGCCGCCAAGCTTTTCCTGCAGCTTGGCCACGTCGACCGACTTGTGCATCTTGCCGTGCACGCGGTGCCGCACGCCCATTTCCTTGGCGAAATCGCCCATCTTTGTGATGTTGCGTTCCAGCGCATCAAGGTCGAGCACCAGGCACGGCGTCTGGATCTCAGATTCGTCCATGCCGATGGCAGCGGGGATATCATAGCCGACTTCGAGGTCGTCGAATTTGGTAGGAGCGTTCATGTCTGTCTTCCTCCGGTCACTTGATCCAAGGCAGCGTGTCGAGATCGACATTGCCGCCGGTGATGATGACGCCGACGCGCTTGCCGGCGAATTTTTCCTTGTTCTTGAGAATGACCGCTAGCGGCACGGCGCAGCTTGCCTCCATCACGATCTTCATGCGCTGCCAGGTCAGTTTCATGGCCGCGATGATCTCTTCCTCGCTTGCTGTCAGAATGTCGGTGACGTGGTTCGACACGAAATGCCACGTCAACTCTTTCAGCGGCACCTTCAGACCATCGGCGACGGTATTTGGCGCATCGTCGGCGATGATATGGCCGGCGTTGAAGCTGCGATAGGCATCGTCGGCCTGCTCTGGCTCCGCGGCGATGATTTTCGTCTCTGGCGCGATATTCGACAAGGTCAGGCACGTGCCTGAAATCATGCCGCCGCCGCCGATCGGCGCCACCATGATATCGACCCCGCCGGTCTGCTCCATGAACTCGCGGCTGCAGGTGCCTTGCCCTGCGATCACGCGCGGATCGTTGTAGGGATGCACGAACTCGGCGCCGGTCTCGGCCTGCACCTTGGCGAAGGTCTCTTCGCGGCTCGTGGTCGAAGGCTCGCACTCGGTGATGATCCCGCCATAGCCGCGCACGGCGTCCTTCTTGGCCTGCGGCGCGGTCCGCGGCATCACCACGTGGCAGGGAATGCCCCGCCGGCCGGCCGCGAAAGACAGCGAAAGCGCGTGGTTGCCGGATGAGTGCGTCGCCACACCGTTCCTGGCCTGCTCGTCGGACAGCCCGAAGACCGCGTTCGACGCCCCGCGCACCTTGAACGCGCCGGCCTTTTGAAAGTTCTCGCACTTGAAGATCAACTCGGCGCCGACAAGGTCGTTGAAGTAGCTCGACGTCAGAACCGGAGTGCGGTGGATATAGGGTTTGATCCGCTCATGCGCGGCCACGACGTCGTCGAAAGTGGGAATATACATGTTTGCCTCGTCCTTCATCACGCTGCTGCCTTCTTGGCGCCGTTCTTCCCGTGACGATAGACCGCCTGCGCGGCCGCCACGCCCGAGCCAAGCTCGATATTGAGGCCCAGATCGGCCATCGCCATCTCGACCGTCGCCAGCCCCGACAGCGCCAGCGCGTCCGACAACTGGCCCAGATGGCCGATGCGGAACACCTTGCCGGCCACTTCGCCCAGGCCGACACCGAAGGCCATACCGTACTGATCGGCGGCATGCGTGACAATGTCCGTGGCGTTGAACCCCTCCGGCGTGCGGATCGCCGAGACCGTGTCCGACGCCCATTCCGGCTTTTTCGCGCAAAGCTTCAGCCCCCAGGCGCCCACTGCGGCGCGCACGCCATCTGCAATGCGGCGGTGACGGGCGAAGACGTTCTCCAGCCCCTCGTCCAGCAGCATGTCGCAGGCCATCGAAAGACCGTTCAGCAGCCCGACCGGCGGCGTATAGGGAAAGCCATTGACCAAATAGCCTTTCTCCATGTCGCGCAGATCGAAGAACGTCCGATGCAGCTTGGCCGCGTCCATCGCGGCATGGGCTTTCGGTGAGACGCCGACGATCGCAAGGCCGGCAGGCAGCATGAAGCCCTTCTGGGATCCGGTGACGGCGATATCGACGCCCCACGCATCCATCCGGAAATCCATCGAGCCGATCGACGACACGCCATCGACAAGAAACAGCGCCGGGTGGCCGGCCGCATCGATCGCGCCGCGGACCGCCGCAATGTCCGACACAACGCCGGTCGCGGTTTCGTTATGGGTGGCCAGAACCGCCTTGATCTGGTGGCCGCTATCGGCGCGCAGCGCCTCTTCGTAGAGATCCGCCGGAAGGCCTTCGCCCCAGGGCGTCTCGATCACCTGAACGTCCAGCCCGTGGCGCTGGCACATGTCGATCCAGCGATGCGAGAACATGCCGTTGCGCGCCACCAGGATCTTGTCGCCGGGCGACAGCGTGTTGGTGATCGCGGTCTCCCAGCCGCCGGTTCCGGTCGAGGGGAAGACGAAGATCTTGCCTGCCTCTGTCTTCAGCACCTTGGCGACACCTGCAAGCGCCGGATTGAGGATCGTCGCGAAAGTGGACGACCGATGATCGAGCGTCGGCATATCAACCGCCTTGCGCAAGACCTCGGGCATATTGGTCGGCCCGGGAATGAAAACAGGGTTTTGCATGGACATCGGCTTGCTCCTCCAAAAAGCACTGACGCAGTAACTAGAGCGCCCCCTCGCCCAAGACAATTTTTTTGAAATTATTTTTCTAAGAGTGAAAAATGCACTTACTTGTTTATTTTCAGTATGTTACATTTTTCATCTTGTAAAATAAATTTTCATATCGCAAATAAATTCCACGAATCGCGAGTAGGAGCGCCCTTTTGGCCGATAGAAAACCCCGCGGACGCCCTCGCGCGTTCCACGACAAGACCGAGCAGAACACCATCCAGTCGCTCGACCGCGCCATGATGATCCTGGACGGGCTGGCGCGCTCGGGCGGCATGACCCTGACAGAGCTCGCCTCCGATCTTGGCCAGTCGCCGGCCACCGCCTACCGGGTGCTGACCACGCTGGAGGCGCGCGCCATCGTCGAGCTGGACCCGGTCGGCCAGGTCTGGGCGGTGGGCCCCGGCGCCTACCGCATCGGCTCGGCCTTCTTGCGCCGCACCAACCTGGCAGAGCGGGCCCGCCCGGTGATGCGCAGCCTGATGGAAGCCACCGGCGAGACCGCCAACCTGGGCGTGGAAAGCGGCGATCATGTGCTCTTTGTCAGCCAGATCGAGACCCACGCCTCGATCCGCGCCTTCTTTCCGCCCGGCACGCTTTCGCCGATGCACGCCTCGGGGATCGGCAAGGCGCTTTTGGCGCAGTTCGGCCATGACCGGGTGCGCCGGATGACCAGCCAGCAGCTTGAAGGCTTCACCCCGCGGACCCACACCCAGCAGGCCTCGCTGATGACCGATCTGGCCAAGACCCGTGCCCGCGGCTACGCGATCGACGACGAAGAACGCACCGCCGGCATGCGCTGCGTCGCCGCCCCGATCTTCAACGCGCTTGGCGAAGCGGTCGCCGGCATCTCGATCTCGGGGCCGGTCAGCCGGGTAAGCGCCGACAGGGTCGGGGAATTTGCCGGCCACGTCGTCGACGCCGCAAAGACGCTCTCGGGTCAGCTTGGCGCCCGCTAGTTTCACCTGGCCCGAAATACCTCCGCCGGAGGCAAAAAAATTTCATGCCTCCGGCGGCGATATTTGAAACACTTGGAGATCAGCGAGCCCAGCAACGACATTGCGCGCTCAGCCGCGCATCCGCGCCCCGTCCGCATCGAAAAGCGGCGTCGTGATCAGCCGCGCGGGCCGCATCTCGCCTAGGATCTCGATCTCGGCGGCGAGCCCCGTGCGCACCATCTCGGCCGGGATCATCGCCAGCGCGATCGATCGCCCGGCATGGTGCGAATAGCCGCCCGAGGTGCAAAACCCCTCGACCGCGCCGTCGATCCAGACCGGCTCATAGGCGACCACATCGGCGTCCGCCGCATCCACCTCGAACGCACAAAGCCGTCGCGCCGGCCCCGCCGCGCGCTCGGCCTCGGCTGCCGCCCGGCCGATGAACTCGGCCGGCTTGTGCCAATCGATGAACCGGTCGAGCCCGGTCTCGGCAGAGGTGTAGTCTGGCGAGTACTCGCGCAGCCACGAGCCGAAGAACTTGTCCAGCCGCAGGCTCATCATCGCGCGCATGCCGAACGGGGTTAGCCCCAGATCCTGCCCGGCCGCCCAGAGCGTATCGAAAAGATGCCGCTGCCACATCGGATCGGTGTAGATCTCAAAGCCCAGATCGCCGGTATAGCTGATCCGCTGCACCACGCACGGCGCCATGCCGATGGTCATTTGTCTTACATCGAGAAACCGGAACGCATCGGCCGAGACGTCGTCGCGCGTGACCCGCTCCAGAAGCGCCCGCGCCTGCGGCCCGGCGATCTGGAACCCGGTGCGCCGATCCGAGACGTTCTCGACTTGGACCTTTGGCTCAGGATGCTGCTCAAACCAGCGCATATGATAGTCCTGCGCGCCATAGCTCGCCGTCAGCTGAAAGCGCCCCTCTTCGAGGCAGGACACCGTGAAATCGCCGATGATCCGGCCCGAGGGCGCCAGCATCGGCGTCAGCGCCAGGCGCGCGGGCCCGGGGATGCGCCCCGCCATGATCCGATCGAGCCAGCCCCGCGCGCCGGCCCCGATGACGGCGAACTTCGAAAAGTTGTGCACCTCGTTGATCGCCACACCGCCGCGCACCGCGCGCACCTCGGCCGCCACCTGCTCCCAGGCATCAGAGCGCCGAAAGCTCGGCGTCTCGTAACGCGGCGCGCTTGGCCGGGCGAAATAGTTGACCACTTCCAGCCCGAACTGCGCGCCCCAGACCGCGCCCATGCGATCCCAAACCTGATACATCGGCGTGGTGCGCGCGGGCCGCGCGGCGGGCAGTTCCTCGTTGGGATAGCTTACCGAAAAGCGGCGCTGGTAGTTCTCGATCACCTTCGGCACGGTATAGCCCGGCGTGGTCCAGCGCCCGAACCGCGCCACGTCCATCGCCATCACGTCGCGGTCCGGCATCCCCTCCACCATCCACTGCGCCAGCGTCAGCCCAACGCCGCCGCCTTGCGAAAACCCCGCCATCACCGCACAGGCCGACCAGTAGTTGCGCAAGCCCGGTACCGGCCCGACCAGCGGGTTGCCGTCCGGGGCGAAGGTGAAGGGCCCGTGGATCACCGATTTCACCCCGGCCCGCTCCAGCACCGGAAAGCGCCGGTAGGCAAAGGCCACACTGTCCTCGATCTTCTCGAAGGCATCGTTCAAAAGCGCATGGCCGAAATCCCACGGCGTGCCGTCCACCGCCCAGGGCTCGCATTTCTGCTCGTAGAACCCGATGCATAGCCCGCGCCCCTCCTGCCGCAGGTAACTTTCGCCGCCGGGGTCCATCACGTGCGGAAACTCCGCGCCGCGCTCATAAATCTGGGGTATGTCGCCGGTGACGATATACTGATGCGCCATCGGCACCAGCGGCAGGTAGACGCCCGCCATCGTCGCCACCTCGCGCGCCCAAAGCCCGGCGGCATTGACCACGTGCTCGGCATGCACCGTGCCGTGCTCGGTCACAACGTCCCAGCTGCCGTCGCTGCGCGGGTTGGTCTCAAGCACCCGGCACTGCGTGACGATCTGCGCCCCGCCCATCTTCGCCGCGCGCGCATAGGCATGCGTGGTGCCCGACGGATCGAGATGTCCGTCCAGCGGATCATAAAGCCCGCCCAGAACCCCTTCGACATTCACCAGCTCGGCGCGCGCCTTGATCTCCTGAGGCGTCAGGATCTCGGTCTCCAGACCCATGTAGCGATGCTTGGCCCGCTCGGCCTTCAGCATGTCCAGCCGCTCGGGGCTGTCTGCCAGGGTGATCCCGCCCACGTGATGCAGCCCGCAAGACATGCCGGTGATCTCTTCCAGCTCGCGGTACAGCCTGATCGTATAGCCCTGAAGCGCCGCCATGTTGGTGTCGCCATTCAGCGTGTGAAACCCGCCCGCCGCATGCCATGTGGACCCGCTCGTCAACTCCGAGCGCTCGATCAGCAGCACATCGCGCCAGCCGAGCTTGGTCAGATGATACAAAACCGAGCAGCCGACGACCCCGCCCCCGATCACCACGACCTGCGCCGCTGATTTCATCGCCCGCACCGCCCTTTCTTTCCGGGCGCCGCCCAGCCCCGTCCAAGTGTTTCAAATATCGCCGCCGGAGGCATCAAAGCTTACTCCTCGCGCCCGTAAGCCACCAGCCGGCCATGCAAGCGAGCGGTTTCGGGATGGCCCAGGTGCAGCGCAAAGACATAGGCGTGGGTGAGATAGAAACAGGCCGCTTCGGTATCGCCCGCAGCCTCGCGGATATCGGCCGCCGCGGTGTAAAGCGCGACCAGCGCGGCCTCGTCGCCGCGCGCATGGGCGGCCAGAAGCCGCGGATCGAGATCGCCTGGATCCGCCACCGCCCAGCGCTACTCGGCCGCCAGCTGCACCTGGCTCAGCCGTTCGGCCACCCAGTGGTGAAACATATGCGTCGGCCCGTCCATCGCGGGCGAGAACTTGCCGCCGTCGAAATACCGGCCCATGCGCCCGGTCTGCATGCCTTCGACCACGAAGACATCTTCTTCGAAGACCCCGTACCACATCTTCGCATTCGCTGTGCGCATATCGCGGAACGGCTCGCCTTGCACCGCCGGATCCGCATAGTAGATCTCGACATGCTCGATGGTCCGGTCCTTGGCGGCAGGCTCCAGTATGATGGCGTAGGAATGATCGCGGTGCACGCCGAACAGCACGTTGGGGTAAAGCGCGATATACTCGGCGCCCGCGTCCCACTTGTCCGAAAGCCCCTGGTGGTCGGGAAACCGGCGCCCGTCAGTGGTCAGCGTCGGGCGGTAGACCCGCGTGCCCTGTCCAGAAAAATGCCCCGGCTCTTCGATGTGATAGTGATCCTCCAGCCGCGAATAGCTGTTCAGCCCCGGATGGATCCACGGCAGATGGTAGCTTTCGCAGTAATTCTCGACAGCCAGTTTCCAGTTGCACGCCACATCGAAGGAAAACGAGCTTTCCGGCCCGCCGTGGTGGATCGGTTGCTCGAACTCGGCCCAGCGCGCCATCACATCGGCGGCGTAGTCCTCGAACGCCGGCGCATTGCCGTTCACGTTCACGAATACCACGTCGCGCCAGACATGGCTGCGGATCTCCACCAGCCCCAGCGTGGCGCGGTCGATCTCGGCATGGGTGTTGTGCCCCGGCCCGCCGACATGCGGTGTCGCCTTCAGCTCGCCCGACAGCGCATAGGACCACGAATGATAGGGGCAGCGGATCACGTTGCCGACCTTGCCCTTCTCGCTGACCAGGATCATGCCCCGGTGCCGGCAGGTGTTCTGAAAGACCCGGACCTGGCCGTCGCGCCCGCGCACCGCCACCAGCGGCATGCCCAGGAAACTGACCGGGATCGCATCGCCGGGCTGGGGCACCTGCGCGCCCACCGTCAGTCCCGCCCATGTGTCGAAGAGGACCGCCTCGCGCTCGGCGGCGAACATCTCGTCCGAGACGTAATGCGCATTGGGAAGCCCGCGCGCCTCCGCTACGGGTTTGAGAACCTCCGACAGGTTCGCAGCAAACAGGTTTGCATCAGGCATCGGCCAGCCCTCCGGATCATGAACCTCACGCCCCAACTCTGCCCCCCGCCGGTGCCGCGCGGCGAACCGGTATGCGACATGGCGGCGTCGCGAACAGACCGCAGGGTGAGGTGCGCCCCGGCGTTGTCCCCCGGCGCGAAACGCTGTGTTCGCATCCCGCGTCGCACGAATGTGAGGCGGATTTCCGCTCAAACGGAGTATGATTGAGCCCAAGGTATTTTACTTCGTGGGGGAGTTTCAAAATGTCAGCGGACCATTCTGTTCGAGTACCAAGATTTTCCATGGCAGCGCAGGGGCTTGGCCTTGCAATCATGGCTGCCGCGGCAACTGCGCTGGTGGTCGCAACGATCCTTGCAGCGCTTGGGCTGATGCCCTGGATCGCCGTCCCGGTGGACATTGCCGGTGAACAGATCTGGATTTCAGGTCGCATTGTCCAGATTTCAGCAACAATCCTGATCACCGTGCTGTGTGTCTATCTGCCCTCCAGCCTGCGGGTCCTGCGGCTGGAGACCTCGCATCGCAACTTTCAGGTCGGCATGGACGACATCACCCGCGCCTACTGGCTGGCCCATGCCGCCGACCGCGCGGGCGCGTTCGAGCTTGAGCGCGAGTTCGACGCCATCCGCGAGCGCTATCTCTTCCTGCAAAACCATCCCGAACTGGCCGAGCTGGAGAACGAAGTGCTCGAAATGGCCGCCAAGATGAGCTTCGAGTCGCGCGAACTGGCGACGCATTTTTCCGACGAGAAGATCGCCCGCGCGCGCGAGATGCTGGCCCATCGCCGCGCCGATACCGAGCGGCTGAACGACAAGATCACCGAGGCGCATGCCGCGATGCGCGAGATCCGCCGCGCGCTGGAAGATGTCGAGATGGAGGAAAACGTCGTGCAGTCCCAAATCGCGCGGCTGCGCGAGGACTTCACCGAACTTCTGGGCCCGATCGAGGGCGCCTCAGCCAAGAAGATGGGCCGCGGCCGTCTGCGCGTGGCAACGGTGGACGGCGAATAACCCGCCGTCCGGTCCCGCGCCCTAAAGCGCCACCACCGCGCGGCGCCGCGCCGCCTCTTGCGCCGCCATGCCCATCTCGGCCGCGCGCGCGCCGTCCATCAGCGTAACCTCGGGAACGATCTCGCCGCGCACCGCCCGCTGGAACAGCGCATGCTGGTAGAAGGTCGAGCCATTGTGATCGCCCGCATCCAGAAGTGTGGGATCGACCGGGATCTCTACCGCCAGCGGCCCCTTGGGGCTGCGCGGGCTGACGATCACCTGCGGCACCGGCGGCGCGCCCAGATGCGTCGGCCAGAACCGCCCCGGCCCCGGCACCAGGCACTCGATCTTGCCCTTCGGTCCGACAGCCGCGATCTCTTCCTGGAAGCGCGCGCCCTCGGCATACATGCACAGCTCCAGCATGCCGCGCGCACCGCTGTCGAAATCGACGATGACATAGGCGGTGTCCCAGATGTCGGGCACTTCGCCGGCATAGGTTTCATCGAGGTGGTTCACCTCCTGGCCCGCGCTTGCCATCACGCGCACAGGCTCGGCCTTCAGGATCAGCCGCATCAGGTCGAAGAAATGGCAGCATTTTTCCACCAGCGTGCCGCCGGTGTTGCGGTTGAACCGGTTCCAGTCGCCGACCTTCGGCAAGAAGGGAAAGCGGTGCTCGCGGATGGTCAGCATCCGGATTCCGCCGGTCGCCGCCTCGGCCTCTTCGATCAGCTTGGCAACGGGCGGCATGTAGCGATACTCCATCGCCACCCAGATCGGCGCGGGATAGCTCGCCGCCAGCGCCGCGATCCGCGCCTTGTCCGCCGGATCGGTATATAGCGGCTTTTCCACCAGCATCGGCAGCGGGCGCTGTGCCGCGATCTCTTCCAGCTGCGCCACATGCGCGTGGTTGGGACTGACGATCAAAAGGCAGTCAAGCGACGGCTCTGCCAGCAGATCGGCCACGCTGCCCATCATCTTGGCATTCGGCGCCATCGCCTTGGCTTTTTCGGCCATCAGCCGGTCCGGCTCGTAGATCGCCGCCACCCGAGCCCGGGGCAAAAGCGCGATATTGCGGATATGCTCCTGGCCCATCATGCCGCAGCCGATCATGCCGTAGTTTAGAACGTCGCCCATCTGTCTTCCTATTTCAGTCGCGCGACATAGGCCGCGCGGGTGTGATCGAACCAGGTTCGCGAGACCTCTGGCACGCTGCCATCGGTGGCGTGGCTCGTCCGCTCGATATAGCCGCACGCCGCGCCCGGGCGCAGCCCGAACGGCGGGCCGGCCCAGTCCGGCACCGTGCCCACGCTCACCGCATCCTCGGCCCGGGTGATCCAGAAGCCAAGCCGCGATTTGTAGTAAAGATAAAGGCTTTCACTAAGATCTTCCGGCGCGATCTGCACGGCGCGGTCACCGTCCAGCCAGATCTCCTCGACCGCGGCAGGCAGCCCGCCAAGACGCCGCAGCCGGCGGATCCGGTGACCCTCGGCCGCGCTGCCGAAACGGGGCAACCCGCGCGGCTTTGCCATGCGCGTCACCGACAGAAGATCGGCCGTGGGCAGCCCGCCGCCCTCCAACAGCTCCAGCCGGAACAGCGCGTAGACCCCCGCCGCCTCGGCGCCGGCGCGCACGTAGTTGCCAGAGCCCTGCACCCGGTCGAGAAGGCCCCGCTTTTCAAGGTCCGCAAGCGCCTTTCGCAGCGTTCCGACCGAGATCCCCAGCCCTGCTGCCATCTCGCGTTCGGGCGCCAACCGCTCGCCCGCGATCAGCCGGCCCGCGCCGATCTCGCGGATCAGCATCTCGGCTGTTTGCACGTACTTGGGCAGTGCGGTTGGATCGGTCATGGCGCCATGTTACAGATTGATACACCATTGATGCAATCCAACGACAGTGCTAGGCAAGTAAAATCTGCACCCCGGGAAAAGATTCGATGACCATCGTCCCCGTCACCTCTGCCGATCTCGATGCCGCCGAAGTCTCGTGGTTCTCGGCGCTGTGCTCGGACGATTACGCATATCTCGGCGTGCCGGACGGCGCATTGCGCTCCAGCTGGGAGCATTGCCGGGACATCCTGCTGGAGGCAGAACGCCAGGGCTTTCGCAACATCCTCTGCCCCTCGTCGTACCAGGTCGGACAGGACACGCTGTCTTTCGTCGCCGGCTGCGCCCCACTCACGGACACGATCAACATGCTTGCCGCGGTCCGCTGCGGCGAGATGCAGCCGATCATGCTCGCGCGCACCATCGCCACGCTCGACCACATGCTGAAAGGCCGGCTGACGATCAACATCATCTCGTCGGATTTCCCCGGCGAGGTGGCCGACAGCGCCCACAGATACCAGCGCAGCCGCGAAGTGGTAGAGATCCTGCGCCAGGCCTGGACGCGGGACGAGATCACCCACGAAGGCGAGATCTACACCTTCAAGGGCGTGTCCACCGATCCGGCCAGACCCTACCAGCAGAACGGCGGCCCGCTGATGTATTTCGGGGGCTACTCGCCTGCCGCGCTCGATCTGTGCGCCGAGCATTGCGATGTCTACCTGATGTGGCCCGAACCCACCGAGGCGATCGCCCAACGGATGCGCGACGTGCACGCGCGGGCCGCCGATCATGGCCGCACGCTCGATTATGGCCTGCGCGTTCACATGATCGTCCGCGACACCGAAGCCGAGGCCCGCGAATATGCCGACCATCTGGTCAGCAAGCTTGACGACGAGTACGGCAAGCTGATCCGCGACCGCGCCCATGACAGCGTCAGCCTTGGCGTTTCGCACCAGGCCCGGGCGCGCGAGCTTGCCGACAAATACGGCTATATCGAGCCCAACCTTTGGACCGGGGTCGGCCGCGCACGCTCTGGTTGCGGCGCGGCGCTGGTCGGGTCCACCGATCAGGTGATGAGCCGGATCGAAGCCTACCAGAAGATGGGCATCCGCGCCTTCATCTTCTCGGGATATCCGCATATCGATGAGTGTATCTCTTTCGGCACTCGCGTTCTGCCGAATATCAAGACCTGCTCTTTGCCCGAAGCCTATGGCCGGGTGCCCGCAACCACACCCCCAACGCCCCTCGGGGACGGAGAACGCCGCTGATGGACCGCATCGACCTGACCGCCGATCTGAGCCTCAGCCGCATCGTCTATGGCATGTGGCGGCTTGGCGACGACGCCAACACCAGCCCCGCCCATGTGCAGGCCAAGATCGAGGCCTGCCTGGCGCAGGGCATCACCTCGATGGACCAGGCCGACATCTATGGCGGATACGAGGCCGAAGCGATACTCGGCGCCGCACTGAAGGCCGCGCCCGGCCTGAAGGACCAGATCGAAATCGTCACCAAGTGCGATATCGTCGCGCCCGCCGGCCTTTATGCGGATGCCCGCGTCAAATACTACGACACCAGCCGCGCGCATCTCTTGAAGTCGGTCGATAACTCTTTGACAAACATGCATATAGAGCAGATCGACCTTCTGCTGATCCACCGCCCCGACCCGCTGATGGACGCCGCCGAGACCGGCGCCGCGCTGGATGAGGTCGTCGCCTCGGGCAAGGTCCGCTGCGTCGGGGTGTCAAACTTCAAGCTGCATGACTGGACGCTGCTGCAAGCCGCCACCAAGGCGCCGCTGGTGACCAACCAGATCGAGCTGAGCCTGCTGGCGCATGACGGTTTCACCAATGGCGATGTGGCGTTCCTGCAGGAACGCGGCATCCCGCCGATGGCCTGGTCGCCGCTGGGCGGCGGCGGGCTTTTCGACAGCAAGAACAGTGGCTTGCGCGCCAAGCTTAAAGCGATCGGCGACGCGCATGGCACCGATGAAGCCGCCGTGGCCGTGGCGTGGCTTCTGGCGCATCCGGCGCGGATCCTGCCGGTGATGGGCACCAATACCCTGAGCCGCATCAAGACGATCGGCGATGCGACGAAAGTCCCGATGGACCGGCAGACCTGGTTTGAGCTACATACCGAAGCCCTCGGACACGAGGTGCCATGACCGCTTTCAGGCCAGATATCGACGCAAGCCGAGCGTTCCGCGACGCGCTGGGTCAGTTCGCCACCGGGGTCACCGTGGTGACGACGCAAACCTTGCACGGCCCGCTCGGCATCACCGCCAACAGCTTTGCCAGCGTGTCGCTCGACCCGCCGCTGGTGCTCTGGTCGCCGGCGCGGGCCTCCAAGCGTTTTGCCGCCTTCGAAGCGGCCAGCCACTACGCCATCCACATCCTCAGCGACGCGCAGGTTCATATCTGCAACCGCTTCACCCGCGACGGGTTCGATTTCAGCGGTATCGACTGGTCGGCCAGCGAGGCCGGCGTGCCACTTCTGGCCGGCGCACTGGCGCGTTTCGAATGCACCCGCCATGCCGCCCATGACGGCGGCGACCACCTGATCATCGTTGGCCATGTGGAACGCGTGGCCAAATCGGACGGCGCTCCGCTTGTCTTCGCGCAAGGCGGATTGCGCCCGCTCGGGCCGCCTGACTGACGCGGCCAGAACCAACAGGAGCCTTCGAGACGCTTTACACAAAACGATTAAGCGCCGAAGGTAGAACGACAAAAGGTCCGCAAAAGGACCGCAGAGGGAGGATAGTCGCCATGGCGCTACTCACAGGGCTTTTGCTGCCCTTTCAGCTCTGGAACGACGTTGTGCTGAAGATCGGCCGTGCCATCGGTATCTTGGCGATCGGGCTGATGGTCCTGGCGATTCTGATCCAGGTCTTCTTCCGCTACGTCCTGAACAACGCCCTGCCCTGGCCCGACGAGGCCGCCCGCTTCATGATGCTGTGGCTCACCGGGTTGATGGCGCCCACCGCCTACCGGCGCGGCGGCTTCGTGGCGATCGATCTGGCCGTGCGCGCGCTGCCCCAGCGCCTGGGCGCGATCATCTCTCTTTTCCTTCTGGTCGTGGCGCTGGCGGTGCTGCTGGTCGCGCTGCCCATCGGCTGGAAAGAGGTCACCGGGTTCGGCGGGCGCTTTGCGACAGCGGCGCTTTACGTGCCCACCGCGCTCGATTTCTCCGAATGGCTGCGGGTGCCGCGCTCGTGGATGATGGCCTCGCTTCTTGTGGGCGTGGTGCTGCTGATCATCGTCAATATCGAGCTGATGCTGCGTTCAATCATCACCCTTCTGGGTTCGGGCGACGATCTTCGACCGATCCCGGCCGGCCCTGACGAAATAATGGCGGAGTAACGGACATGCTGATCTGGTTTCTTCCGCTCTTCCTTCTGTTCCTGCTGATCGGTCTGCCGGTCTTCTTCGGGCTTCTGGCCGCGCCGGGGCTGCTGCTTTGGCTTAACGGGCAGGAAAAGGACATCACCCTGCTTTACCGCAACGTCTACAACGGCATGGACAGCTTTCCGCTGATGGCGATCCCGTTCTTCATGCTGGCCGGCGAAATGATGAACAAGGGCGGCATCACGATCCGCCTTGTCGAATTCAGCCAAGCACTGATGGGGCATTTGCGCGGCGGGCTGGCGCATGTGAACGTCCTCTCTTCGATCCTCTTTGCCGGTCTTTCGGGCTCGGCGGTGGCCGACACCTCGGCGCTTGGCTCGATGCTGATCCCGGCGATGGAAAAGCAGGGCTACACCCGCCGCTTTGCCGCCGCGATCACGGCGGCCTCTTCGGTGATCGGGCCGATCATCCCGCCGTCGGGCATCATGATCATCTACGCCTACGTGATGGGCGAAAGCGTCGCCGCGCTGTTTCTCGCCGGCATCGTGCCGGGGGTGATGGTCGGCGTCGGCCTGATGGTCATGATCCGCGTTTTGGCCGACCGCTACGATCTGCCGAAAGCCGAACGGATCGTGATCAAGGACCAGTCGATCTCGCCGATCGAGGGCTGGTTTTCGTTCTTCCTTCTGCGCGTCAACCTCGGCGGCATCCTCGCGATGATCGCCAGCGCGATGGCGCCCGAAGGCATCAACGGCTGGATCTTCTTCGCCATCGGCCTGGTGATCGCGCATGTCATCCTGATGGCGATGCGCAAACAGGTCTCTAGCGACTTCCGCATCGTCTGCAAACGCGCCGTGGTGCCGCTGCAGACGCCGATTCTGATCCTGGGCGGCATCCTGGTGGGCGTCTTCACCCCGACCGAGGCGGCCGCCGTCGCGGTCTTCTACGCGGTGATCGTGGCCTTCTTCATTCTGCGCACCATGAGCCTGCGCGATCTGCCAGAGGTGCTGAGCCGCGCCGCCCTCACCTCGGCGGTGGTGCTGCTCTTGGTCGGTGCAGCGATGGCGTTCAAGACGGTGGTGTCGCTCAGCTATGCGCCGCAGATCCTGGCCGACTACATCCTGTCGCTGTCGGAAAATCCGCTGATGCTGCTGTTCCTGATCAACATCCTTCTCTTCATCGTCGGCATGTTCCTCGACGCAGGCCCCGCGATCATCATCCTGGGCCCGATCCTGGGGCCGATCTTCGTCGATCTCGGCGTGCATCCGGTCCATTTCGCGATCATCATGTCGGTGAACCTGACCGTGGGGCTGGCAACCCCGCCGATGGGGCTGGTGCTTTTCGTCGCCTCGTCCGTTTCGGGCGAGCGGGTCGAGACCATTTCCAAGGCCATCCTGCCGTTTCTCGCCGTCGAGGTCATCGTGATCTTCCTGATCACCTATGTCCCGGCGATATCTCTGACGATCCCGCGCCTGACCGGGTTCGTTCAATGAACGGGGCGCGCAGTCCGCGTCTCACAATGACCAAAAGCCAAGGGAGGAATACCATGCTCAAAGGTCTTACAACGGCGGCCCTTGCCGCTGCCATGCTGGCCGGGGGCGCTTTCAGCGCGTTCGCGGCAGGCCATGCAGAGTTCAATCTGCGCGCCACGGCAAACTCGAACGAAAACGACGAGGACTATGACGGTCTCGTGGTTTTCAAGAATCACGTCGAGCAGGCCTCGAACGGCAAGATCGCGGTCGAGCTGTTCATCGGCACGCAGCTTTGCTCGAACGGCGCGGAATGCCTGCAGGGCATCGCTGACGGCAACATCGACATCTACATCTCCACCTCTGGCGGCGCGTCCGGCATCTTCCCGTTCGTGCAGGTTCTGGATCTGCCCTACCTGATGGCCGACGACCGCGTGGCCGAGGCCGCCCTGGCCAACGGCACCGAGTTCACCAACAAGATGAAAGAGATGACGCTGGATGTCTCGGGCGGCGCGATCCGCCTGATGACCATCGGCAACACCGGCGGCTGGCGCAACTTCGCCAACACCAAGCGCCGCGTGGCCTCTCCGGCCGACATGGAAGGGCTGAAGATCCGCACCGTGGTCGCCGACCTGCCGCAAGAGCTGGTCAAGGCGCTTGGCGCCTCGCCGACCCCGATCCCGTGGCCCGAGCTTTTCACCAGCTTCCAGACCGGCGTAGTCGAAGGCTCCAAGAACGGCATCACCGACATCATGGGCATGAAGTTCCCCGATGCCGGCCTGCAATATGTCACGCTGGACGGGCACGCCTACATGGGCGCGTTGTGGTTCATGAACAACGAAAGCTTCTCCTCGATGCCGCCAGAGCTTCAGCGCGTCGTCGTGGACGGCTTTTATGCACTGCAGCAGGCCACCTTCGCCTCGCCAAAGCGCAAGTCGATCCAGGCCTACCAGGATTTCCAGGCCGGTGGCGGCGATCTATACGTGCCGACGCCCGATGAAAAAGCCGCGTTCAAGGACGCCGCATCCCCGGTCTATGACTGGTTCAAGTCCAATATCGACGGCGGCGAAGAGATCTTCAACGCGCTGAATTCGGCCGTGGCTGAAGCCGAGGCCGCGATCGACGCCCAGCGCAGCGCCGATCTGAACTAAGCCAGGCGATCCTTCACGCCAAAAAGGCGCGGCACCACAAAGGTGTCGCGCCTTTCTTGTTTCGGCGGATCCGCTACTCTTGGAAGGTCGAGATGAACTCCACCAGCGCCAGGATCCGCGCCCGGGCGAAGAACTCGACATCCGCGCCGGTGTAGTCAAATCCAAGCTGCTCTCCGGCCTTCGCCGAATAGCGCGCACCCCAGGCCGGCATGTCGCTGGTTCCATGCACGCCCGACGCGGACGTGCCGTCGATCGTGTTATAGACCGCCGAGAACGGAAAGACGCCGCCATTCTCTTTTTGCAGAAGCGTCAGGTTGGGGGGCGACTTGGTCAGGAACCCCGCGATCACCCCGTTGCCTTCGCCGCTTGCGCCGTGGCACTGCGCGCAGCTGTTCATGTACTCTGCCGCGCCGATGCTGGCATCCTGCGCAGCCGCAAACGACGTCGAAACCGCCAGAGCGGTTGCTGCCAAGACCAATACCGATTTCATGATGTCTCCTCCTCAATCCCAAGATAACACACCAAGCATGGGACGCCGGCGCGCCATTGCGCTTGAGGCAAATCAAATCGGCGCACTCTTGACGGGCTCGTGCCGACAGCCCGAAAGGCGCGGCCGGCGCGCGCTCAGAACGCGTGGCGCAGGAAATGCCGGTAAAGGCCGGCCAGAAGCAGGCTCCAGCCGAAAAGTTCAAGCGCCTCCTCGATGGCAACCTGCATGAGCGGATTTTGGAAAAATGCGTAATAGCCCATGATCTCGACCACTACGCCGCCCGCAATGACAGCGCTCAGCCCGAAGCCCACCATGGCAGAAGACACCGCGTCGGTACGCAGCATCGCCAGAATATCCTTTAGGAAAATCAAAGCGAGAACGACAGCAGTCGCGCCATAAACCGCGATCCAGGCGCCATGCCGCCCGGCAATCAGCGGCAGCCCGGCGCCCGAACGCTGCGTCCAGGCAGTGATCTGTTCATGGATGCCGAGGTTCTCATCCAGCGACAAGAACAGCAGCCCGAAACTGAACGCCAGATAAAAGGCCGAGCGGACCGGACCCTCGGGCGCGCGCGATCGGCCAGCCAGAAGCACCAGCGCCGCGCCCAGCAAAAGCTTGCCGCTGGCCCACCAGGCGCCGACATTCAATTCGCCATCCAGATTGAGCGGCTGTGGCACCCGGCCCAGCCACAGTGCCGGCAAATAGGCCGCAATCACCAGAAGATCGGCCACCAACACCCACAAAAACACCTCTCGCCATGTCGGCAATCGGCCGCAATACTCCTGATCGTCCAATATTGATCCCCACCAATACAGCTTCAAGACAAGCTAATTCTCGCCGAACACGTCCCCGCTTACGCTGTCAAAGCTACAGCTTTGCGACTATTTTTCAAGGGCTTGCCGAACCGACTAGCGGAAGGGGTACATCCAGACCTTGTAGTCGCGCACCAGGATCAGGGCGCGGTCGATCTCGTTCTGGCTCATCTTCTTGACGACCTCTTCCAAAGAGATTGCCGCATCCGGATCGCCGCCGATCGCCGACAGCGTGTACCACATGTAGGCGCGCACCAGATCGGGCGCGGGCATGCCCAGCCCGACCTCATAGTACCAGCCCACGCCCGACTGCGCGCCGGGATGGCCCTTCATCGAAGCCCGCAGGTACCACTCGAAGGCGCGCTCAGGGTCCTTTTCGCGACCCAGCCCCAGCGCGTACATCACACCGATCAACTCCTCTGCATCGGCATTGCCCGACCGCGCCGCCGGCCAAAGCGCCTCGTACGCCTCTTCGAAGCGGCCCGCCTCCATCAGGTCACGCGCCTCTTCGATTTCCGCCAAAGCCGGTGTACAAAAGGCGAAAAGCACCATCAGGACGACGTACACACCGTGAAATCGCTGCCCCGCCTTCGGTACAAACTGGACAGAGTGCTGTCGGTTCTGTGCGTTTCGCTCGTCTCGCTGGGCCATGCGCTTGCCTCTGATCTGCCGCCTCCGCTGACGGATGCCGATTTCATCGCGGTCGATCCCGCGAAAGCCAAGATCGGGCAATTGCTGTTTTATGACAAGATCTTATCGGGCAACCGCAACATCTCTTGCGGCACCTGCCACCATCACGATCTGGGCAGCGCCGACGGCCTGAGCCTGGGCATCGGCGAGGGCGGCAGTGGTATCGGCCCCGACCGCACCGCCGGCACCGGCGCCCAACAGATCCGCAAGCGGATCCCGCGAAATGCGCCAGGTCTATGGAATCTGGGGCATAAATCAGTGTCGGTGCTGTTTCACGATGGCCGTTTGTCGGTCTCCGATCTGTATGGCAACGGCTTCAATTCTCCGGCTGAAGAGTGGCTGCCGGAAGGGCTCGATCACATCCTTGCCGCCCAGGCGCTTTTTCCGCTGACCGCCCAGTTCGAGATGGCCGGCAATCCGCGGGAAAATGAGATCGCCGGCGCGGTGCATGACCGGATCGATGCCGCGTGGCCGATCCTCGCCAAGCGCGTTCGCGTGATCCCGCAATACGGTGCGATGTTCGTGCAAGCCTTTGACGGCGTAGAGACTTCCGAAGATGTGACGATCGTTCATATCGCCAATGCCATCGGCGCGTTCATCGCGCTTGAGTGGCGTAATCACGACAGCCCGCTCGATGCCTATCTCGCCGGAGAAGAGCTTCGCCTCGCCCCGGATGCCCAGCGCGGCATGGCGCTGTTTTATGGCGCTGCACAGTGCTCTTCGTGTCATTCCGGCCCGCTTTTCAGCGATCAGAAATTCCACGCGCTTGCGCTGCCCGCCTTTGGCCCCGGGCGCACCCGGCGCTTTGATCCGATGGTCCGCGATGTCGGCCGCATGGGCGAAAGCGATGCGCTGGAAGATGCATACCGCTTTCGGACCCCACCCTTGCGCAACGTGGCGCTGACCGCGCCTTATGGCCATAACGGCGCATTCCCCACTTTGGACGCGATCATCCGGCATCACGCCAACCCTCTGGCGTCATTGGACAACTGGACGCCCGATCAGGCGCGGCTGCCGGTTGCCCCCTGGCTGGAGGCGATCGATTTCGTGGTGCAATCGGACCGGCGCGAGATGGCCCGCCACCGCGCCGCGCTCGATATCGGGCCGGTCGATCTGGGCGATCGCGACGTCGATGACCTGGTGGCGTTTCTGAACGCCTTGACCGGCGCGACCGCCAAAGACCGCCCGCTAGGGCGGCCAGAAACTGTGCCATCTGGTCTCAGTGTCGACTAACGATCTGGGCAGCCCGCCCGCGTCCGCTATATGTCTGATGGGCCATAGCACATCCGGGGCGCAATGCTTTTAGAACTCGACGATATTCACAAGTCCTACCCTGGCGATGCCGGCCCGGCGCCGGTTTTGCGCGGGGTAAGCCTGTCGCTTGAGGCTGGCCAGACGCTGGCGCTGACGGGCGAAAGCGGCTCTGGCAAGTCGACGCTTTTGCACATGGCGGCGGGGCTGGAAGTGCCCGATCGCGGCCGGGTCCTGATCGGCGGGACGGATATCGCCAGCCTTGGCGATCTGGGCCGGGCCGAGATGCGGCGAACGCGGCTTTCCGTTATCTTTCAGCAGTTTAACCTTATCCCGTCGCTGGACGTTGCGGCCAATCTCGCCTTTCAGGCGCGGCTTGCGGGGCGCGAGGATCACGCTTGGCAAACGCAGGTGACCCGGCGCCTGGGGCTGGACGAGCACACCGCCAAATACCCCGAGCAACTGTCCGGCGGCCAACAGCAGCGCGTCGCCATCGGGCGCGCGCTTGCCGTGCGGCCCGACCTTGTCCTGGCCGACGAGCCGACCGGTAACCTTGATGAAGCGCTTGGCGACGAAGTGATCACCCTGATGCTGGATCTTGTGGCCGAGACCGGCGCTTCGCTTTTGATGGTCACCCATTCGGACCGGCTGGCCGGGCGGCTGGGATCGCGCCTGCACCTGTCCCGCGGGCAGATCGCGGCATGACCCGTACCGCCCTTTCCGCGCTTTTATCCCATTGGAAGCGCAAGCCTTTTCAGCTTCTGACCTTTGTTCTGGGGTTGGCATTGGCCACTGCGCTTTGGTCGGGGGTGCAGGCGATCAACGCCGAGGCGCGATCAAGCTATGGCCGGGCCACCGATGCCGTGGGCGGCGGCGCGGGCGAGGTGATCAAGGCCAAAAACGGCGGCCCGATGGACGCGGCCCTTTATGGCGCGCTGCGGCGGGCAGGCTGGCGCGTCTCACCAATCGTCGAGGGCTGGGTCAGCGTCGAAGGCGGCCGCGTGCGGCTGGTGGGGATCGACCCCTTTACCGCGCCGCAAACCGCGGCCGCCGGCGCGGCGATCGAGACCGGACCATCAGAGTTCATCGCCGCGCCGGGGCGGCTTCTGGCGGCGCCGGCGACGGCGGCGCGCCTGCGGACAAGCCCCGATTTGCCACCCGTCATAGATGCGCCCGAGATTGCGCCGGGCATCGCCTTTGCCGACATCGGCGTGGCGCAAGCGCTCTTGGGGCTGGAAGGACAGCTTAGCCGGCTGATTGTCGTTTCAGATCAGACGCCTGCCCTGCGAAGCTTGAACGAGATTTCCCCCGATATCGAGCGTCAGGCGGCCGGCAGCGCAGAGGACCTGGCGCGGCTGACCGACAGCTTTCACCTGAACCTGACAGCCTTTGGCCTTCTCAGCTTCGCCGTTGGGCTGTTCATCGTGCACGGCACGGTCGGCCTGGCATTCGAGCAGCGCCGCCCGGTCTTTCGCACGCTGCGCACGCTGGGGCTTCCGGCGCGGCGGCTGATCGGGCTTTTGGTGGCCGAGCTGATGGTCTTTGCGCTTCTGGCCGGGATCATCGGGATCGGTCTGGGCTACCTGATCGCGGCGGCGCTGCTGCCCGATGTCGCAGCCACCTTGCGCGGCCTGTACGGGGCGCCGGTCGAGGGACAGCTGACGCTGCGCCCGATCTGGTGGGCGGCCGGACTTGGCATCGCCATCCTCGGCACCGCGACCGCGGCGGGATCGAGCCTGTGGAAGATCGCGCGCATGCCGATCCTCGCCCCCGCCCGGCCGCGCGCCTGGGCGATGGCCTCTGAACGGGCGCTCTGGGCGCAGGGCGCGGCCGCCATCGGGCTTCTGGCCGTGGCGCTGATCGCGGGCACGGCGGGCGCTGGCCTCGTGGCGGGCTTTCTGATGCTGGGCGCGCTATTGATCGCCTGCGCGCTGCTGCTGCCGCTGATCCTGGCGGGCGCGTTGCGGCTGGCGCAGACCGCGGCCCGCCAGCCGCTGGCGCAATGGTTCTGGGCCGACACGCGCCAGCAGCTTCCGGGACTGTCGCTTGCACTGATGGCGCTGCTTCTGGCGCTGGCGACGAATATCGGCGTCGGTACCATGGTCTCCAGCTTCCGGCTGACCTTCACGGGCTGGCTCGATCAGCGTCTTGCCTCCGAACTTTACGTGCGCGCCGAGGATGACGCGCAGGCCGGCCGGCTTCTGGCCTATCTTACGCCGCGCAGCGAGGCGGTGCTGCCGATCTGGAACGTTGAGATCGAGATCGGCGGCGCGCCGGCCGAGCTTTACGGCGTGGCCGATCACCCCACCTACCGCGAGAACTGGCCGCTTCTAAGCGCCCTTCCCGATGTCTGGGACCGGGTCGCCGATGGCTCTGGCGCGCTGATCAACGAACAGCTTTCGCGGCGCGACGGCTATGGTCCGGGCGACGACGTGCCGCTGCCCGGCGGCGCCCTGACGGTGGTGGGCGTCTACAGCGACTATGGCAATCCGCTGGCGCAGGTTCTGATCTCGCCCGAGGTCCTGACGGCGCGCTACCCCGATGTCCCGCGGCTCAACTACGGGGTCCGCGTCAGCCCGGACCGCGCCGATGCGCTGGCCGACGGGCTGATCCGGGACGTAGGCCTTGCCGAGGACAACCTCACCGACCAGGCGGCGCTGAAGGCGTTCTCGATCGATGTCTTTGACCGCACCTTCACCGTGACCGGCGCGCTGAACGTTCTGACCCTGGCGGTGGCGGGCTTTGCGATCCTCACCAGCCTTCTGACGCTGGCCACGATGCGCCTGCCGCAGCTTGCGCCGGTGTGGGCGCTGGGACTGACCCGCGCACGGCTTGCGCGGCTGGAGCTGGTGCGCGCGCTGGTGCTGGCGACGCTGACGCTGGTTCTGGCGATCCCGGTCGGCCTGCTTCTGGCATGGGTGCTTCTGGCGGTGATCAATGTCGAAGCGTTCGGCTGGCGCCTGCCGATGCATATCTTTCCGCGCGACTGGGCGATTTTGGGCGCCCTGTCGCTGGTGGCGGCGGGCGCGGCCAGCCTTTGGCCGGCCTGGCGCCTTGCACGCATTGCGCCGTCCGAGCTGATCAAGGTATTCGCAAATGAACGCTAGAACATTGGCATATGCGGTGTGTGCAGCGATGGTGATCTGCGCGGGGCCGGTGCTGCCGCAGGGCTTTTCCGGTCTCGGCCAGGACGCCGAAGGCTTCGCCGCAGCCACCCGCGGCACCGAGATCGTCTTCCCCGAAGACCACGCGCCCCACGAGGACTTCCGCATCGAGTGGTGGTATGTCACGGCCAATCTTGTCGGGGAGGACGGACGCGACTATGGCGCGCAATGGACGCTTTTCAGAACCGCGCTGGTCGCCGGCCCGGACAGCGGCTGGCAAAGCCCGGTCGTCTGGCTGGGACATGCGGCCCTGACGACGCCCGAGGCGCATTTCGTGGCCGAGCGCTATGGCCGCGGCGGCGTTGGTCAGGCGGGCGTTTCGGGCGAGCCCTTCGAGGCGTTCATCGACGAATGGCGGATGGCGGGCCCGAACCTTTCGGACATCAATATCTTCGCGCAAGGATCTGATTTTTCGTATGATCTTCAGGCTGTCGCAGATCGGGGATACGTGTTGCAGGGCGATCAGGGCTTTTCGGTGAAATCCCCCTCTGGCGAGGCCAGCCATTACTACAGTCAGCCCTACTACCAGGTCAGCGGCACCATTCGCACGCCGGACGGCGCGCAGCGTGTCACCGGGCAGGCCTGGCTTGATCGCGAGTGGTTCAGCAGTATCCTGACGGGCGGCCAGCCCGGCTGGGACTGGACCGCGCTGCACCTCGACAGCGGCGACAAGGTGATGGCGTTTCAAGTGCGCGGCGCCGATGGCGGCGCCTTCACCGGCGCCACCTGGATCGCGGCGGATGGCACGGCGACGCCATTGGGCAGCGACGCTCTGCGCCTGACGCCGCTGCGCCGGACAGAGGTTGCCGGGCGCGAGGTTCCCACGCGCTGGCGGGTAGAGCTTGCCGCGCGGGGGCTTGACGTCGAGATCGCGGCGGTCAATCCCGGCGCGTGGATGGACCTGACCGTGCCCTACTGGGAAGGCCCGGTGCGGGTGACAGGCTCGCACCAGGGCGTCGGATATCTGGAGATGACGGGATATGAGTGACGATTTCACTACGCTGGACGGCACCCAGGCCGCTGTCTGGCGGCGACTGGAAGCGGCGATGTCCGATCCCGCCGCGCCGGCCCGCAACATCGCGCTGGCCACGGCCGATCTTCAGGGCGGCGCAGCGGTGCGGATGGTGGTGTTGCGCGCGGCCGACCGCGCCGGCGGGCGCCTTGCGATCTACACCAACGCGCTGTCGGGCAAGGTGGCCGAACTGGAGGCGGATCCGGCTTGCGAGTGCCTTGTCTGGGACGCCGAGGCGCGGTTTCAGATCCGGCTGCGCGGCGCGGCCGAGGTGCTGGCCGGTCCGGGTGCGGTCTGGCAGGCGATGGCCGAGCATGAGCGCATGCTTTACGCCGAAAGTCCCGGCCCGGGCACCGAGATGGAAGATGCCGAGGATCTGGCCGACTTCCCGCCGACCCCGTCAGCCGAGGTCTTCCGGCTGGTGCAGGTGACACTTGCGGGCATCGAGACATTGCAGCTTGCGCGCGATCTGCACCGCCGGGCAAGCTTTGTTCCCGGTCCAGAGGGCGCGACCTGGCAGGGCGTCTGGATCACGCCCTGAGGGCCTCGCCAAAGCGCCCCTTTCGCCTTAAGGAGGGCAGCGATGAACACTACCCTTCCCCTGACCCGCGAACTGGTGCTGATCGGCGGCGGCCACACCCATGCGCTTGTGCTGAAACGCTGGGGGATGAAGCCCTTGGCTGGGGCACGCCTGACCGTCGTCAATCCCGGGCCGACGGCGCCTTACACCGGCATGTTGCCAGGCTATGTGGCGGGGCATTACGGCCGTGACGAGCTGGAGCTCGACCTGGTGCGGCTCGCCCGCTTTGCCGGGGCGCGGCTGATCCTCGGTGCGGTGGACGCCATCGACCGCGCAGCCCGGCGTATCCACATCGCCGGGCGGGGCGAGATCGCCTATGACATCGCCTCGATCGATATCGGCATCACCACCGACATGCCGCAGCTTGAGGGGTTTGCAGACCACGGCATCGGGGCCAAGCCACTGGGCGCTTTCGCGTCCCGGTGGGCCGCGCATCTGAAGGCTGAGGAGACCGGCGATATCGCGGTGATCGGCGGCGGCGTCGGCGGCATCGAGCTGGCGATGGCGATGGCCCATGCCCGCGCCGCGGGCGGCCGACCGGCCAAAGTGACCGTGATCGACCGCAGCGCTGTGCTGGAGGGCGTCGGGGCGCGGGCAAGACCGCGGCTCTTGCGCGAGGCAGCCTCGCTGAGCGTTTCGTGGATCGAAAACGCCTCTGTCGCGCGTCTGACGGGCGCCGGCGCAGAGCTGGCGGATGGCAGGACGGTCAAGGCGGGCCTCGTCGTCGGCGTGGCCGGCGCGCGGCCCTATGACTGGCTTGCCGGCACGGGGCTGAAGCTGAAGGACGGCTATATCGTTGTCGACGAGATGCTGCGCAGCTCGGACCCCGCCATCTATGCCGCCGGCGATTGCGCCCATCTGGCGCATGCGCCGCGACCCAAGGCGGGCGTCTATGCAGTGCGCGCCGCCCCGGCGCTGGAGCGCAACCTTCGGGCCGATCTATCGGGCAACGCGCGGCGGCCGTTCCGGCCCCAGAAAGACTATCTGAAACTGATCTCTCTGGGCCGAAAAGCCGCGCTTGGCGAGAAATACGGGCTCCCCTATCAGGGCGACTGGGTGTGGCGCTGGAAGGACCGCCTCGAC
>JABDLJ010000038.1 GCA_013003075.1 Paracoccaceae bacterium | reverse complement strand
AGGTGCGTGCAGAGGTCGGCACCGTGCGGCGCCAGCCATCACCGCCCGACCAGCTTCGCGTGCGCATCAGCCAGCCCGAGGGCCTGGCGCGCGCCATCGAGGCGGTGCGCGCCTTGGCGCAGCCGGTGGTGTCGCTGACCGGCGGGGCAAGCTCTGACATCGTGGTGGCGGGCTCGGGCGATCTGATCACCGTAGAGCTGTCGGATGCCGAAAAAGCCGCCACCGACAACCGCACCATCCAGCAAAGCCTCGAGATCATCCGCCGCCGCGTCGACGAGGTGGGCACGCGCGAGCCGACGATCCAGCGGCAGGGCGAAAGCCGGATCCTGATCCAGGTGCCGGGGATCGGCTCGGCCTCCGAGCTGAAAGAGCTGATCGGCACCACGGCGCGGCTGACCTTCAACCCCGTCGTCGGCCGCACAGGCGATGCCAATGCCAATCCCGGCGGGCGTAACGTGGTTCTGCCGTCGCTCGATGAGGCGGGGGTCTTCTACATCATAGAGCCCTCGGCAGTGGTGTCCGGCGAAGAGCTGACCGACGCGCAGCCCAGTTTCGATCAGAACGGCCGCCCGGCGGTCACTTTCCGCTTCAACCCGTCCGGCGCCCGCAAGTTCGGCGACTACACGGCGGAAAACATCGGCGCGCCCTTCGCGATCGTGCTCGATGACGAGGTGATCTCGGCGCCGACCATCCAGGACCACATCCCCGGCGGCTCTGGCATCATCACCGGCAATTTCACGGTCGAGGAAAGCACCCAGCTTGCGGTCCTTCTTCGTGCGGGCGCTCTGCCGGCCGAACTGACGTTTCTTGAAGAGCGCACGATCGGGCCCGAGCTTGGTCAGGACAGTATCGATGCCGGCCGCATCGCTTGCATCGTCGCCTTCGGCGCCGTGCTGGTCTTCATGGCGCTGAGCTATGGGCTTTTCGGCGTCTTCGCCAATATCGCGCTGATCCTGAATGTGGCGATGATCTTCGGCCTTCTGTCGATCATCGGCGCAACGCTGACCTTGCCGGGGATCGCCGGGATCGTTCTGACCATCGGCATGGCGGTGGACGCCAACGTGCTGATCTTCGAGCGCATCCGCGAAGAGTTGAAAACGGCGAAAGGCCCCTCGCGCGCGATCGAGCTTGGGTACGAAAAGGCGCTGTCGGCGATCCTGGATGCCAACATCACGACCTTCATCACGGCGGCGATCCTCTTTGCGATGGGGTCGGGGCCGGTACGCGGGTTCGCGATCACGCTGGGGCTGGGCATCCTGACCTCGGTCTTCACCGCGATCTTCGTCACCCGCCTGATGGTGGTGATGTGGTTCGAGCGCCGCCGCCCCAAGACAATCGAGGTATGAGCCGATGCGCCTGAGACTGGTTCCAAAAGAGACCTCGTTCGATTTCTTCGCCCGCTGGAAGATGTGGCTTGGCATCTCGGCGGTGCTGATGGTGGTGGCCTTCGCGTCCTTCCTGATCCAGGGTCTGAACTTCGGGATCGATTTCCGGGGCGGCACCACGATCCGGACCGAAAGCGCGCAACCGGTCGATGTGGCCGCTTACCGCGCTGCGCTCGATCCGCTCGAGTTGGGAGATGTGTCGATCACCGAGGTCTTCGACCCCAATTTCCGGGCCGACCAGAATGTTTCGATGATCCGGATCCAGGCGCAAGAGGGCGAAGAGGCGGTGTCGGTTGCAGTGGTCCGCGAGGTGCAGGACGCCTTGCGCGCGCTTGAGCCGGGCATGACATTCCCATCGGTGGAAAGCGTCGGCCCCAAGGTGTCGGGCGAACTGATCCAGACCGCGATCATCGCCGTTGTGCTCGCGATCGCGGCGGTGCTGGTCTATATCTGGCTGCGCTTCGAATGGCAGTTTGCCGTGGGCGCCGTGGCCGCCTTGATCCATGACGTGATCCTGACCATCGGCGTGTTTTCAGAGCTGCAGATCCGCTTCGACCTGGCGATCATCGCCGCGCTGCTGACCATCGTCGGCTACTCGCTGAACGACACCGTGGTCGTGTTCGACCGGGTGCGCGAGAACCTGCGCAAGTACAAGAAGAAAGACCTCAAGGACGTCCTGAGCCTTTCGATCAACGAGACCCTGTCACGGACCGTCATGACCTCGGTCACCACGCTTCTGGCGCTGATCTCGCTTTTTGTTCTGGGCGGCGACGTGATCCGCGGTTTCGTCTTCGCGATGATCTGGGGCGTGATCGTGGGTACCTATAGCTCGGTCTTCGTGGCTTCGGCGATCCTGCTGTATCTGGGGGTCAAGCGGGATTGGTCCAAGCCCGATGCCAATGTCGGCAATCAGTTCGGCAATATCGACGCATGAGCCTTGGCGCTCTGGCCACCGGCGATCTGATCTGGCTGGTGGCGGCGGCGCTTGTGGCCGGACTGGTGCGCGGGTTTTCCGGGTTCGGCACTGCGATGGTCTACCTGCCTGTCGCGGGGCAGGTTCTCAGCCCCTTCGAGGCGCTCACCACACTTATCGCAATGGACATCATCGGCCCGTTGCCGAATGTCCCTCGCGCGCTGCGCGACGGGAACCCGGCGGACGTGCTGCGCCTTGCGACGGGGCTGCTGGTTGCGCTGCCGTTCGGTGTCTGGGCGCTGACGGTCGTGCCCGCCGAAGCGTTTCGCTACGGCGTGTCCTTGGCCGCTCTTTTGTTGCTGTCGCTGCTGATCGCCGGGGTGCGCTATCGCGGCGTACTGACGCCGAAACTGGTCTTTTGCACCGGCGGCGTAGGCGGTCTGATGGCCGGATCGGTTGGCCTGCCGGGACCGCCTGTCATCCTGCTTTACATGGCCAGCCCCTTGCCGGCGTCGGCGATCCGGGCGAATATCACGCTTTACCTGATCCTGGCCGATATCGGGCTGCTGGCGGTTCTTTGGCTGTTTGGCCAGCTTGTGCTCTCGGCGGTCATGATCGGTCTTCTGCTGATCCTGCCTTACATGGCCGGAACCATTGCCGGGGCGGCGATATTCCGGCCCGAGCAGGAAAAGACCTATCGTGCGGCGGCGTATGTGATCATCGCTGTCTCGGCCCTTTCGGGCCTGCCGGTTTGGGATTAGAGTGCGCGCCATGCGACTGAACGAGATCACATTCAACGAAAGCCAACCGGTTGATGGCTATGGGCCGGGGTTCTTCCGGATCGGCGGCAAGGTCTATGAGGGCCATATCGCGGTATTGCCCAGCGGCGTGGCCGAATGGGGCGGATATGACGACACCGAGGCCCTGATCGCTGCGGCGCTCGATATCGACGTGCTGTTCGCCGGAACCGGGGCCGAGATCGCCCAGGTGCCCGCCCGCTTTCGGACTGCGCTGGAGGACGCCGGGATCGGAGTGGAAATCATGGCCTCGCCGGCCGCCTGCCGCACCTACAACGTGCTCTTGTCCGAAGGGCGGCGCGTGGCGCTGGCCCTGGTTCCGGTCTGAGCCAGATCCGCCCCATGTCACTGACCGTCACTGACTTGTCCTGCGCGCGCGGCGGCGTTCCGGTGCTGGAGGGTGTGTCCTTCACGCTTGAGCCCGGGCAGGCACTGGAGTTGCGCGGGCCGAACGGGTCGGGCAAGACAACGCTGCTGCGTACCCTTGCGGGGCTGCAGTCCGCGCTGGACGGCGGGATCGAGGCGCCGGACGGCGCGATCGCCTATGCCGGCCATGCCGACGGGCTGAAGGCGACGCTGAGCGTTGCCGAGAACCTGCGGTTCTGGGCGGCGATCTATGGCGGAGGTGCGATCGATGCAGCGCTGGCTGCGTTCGATTTGCGCGGGCTGGAAGAGCGGCCGGCGGGCAACCTCTCGGCGGGCCAGAAGCGCCGTTTGGGGCTTGCGCGGCTCTTGGTCACCGGGCGCGCGATCTGGATGCTGGACGAGCCCGTTGTCTCGCTTGACACAGCCAGCGTGGCGCTCTTTGCGGCGGCGCTGAAGACGCATCTGGCAGGCGGCGGTTCGGCCGTGATCGCCACTCATGTCGATCTTGATATCGGCGCGGGCACATTGGATGTCAGCGCGTTTCGCGCGGCGCCCGCCCAAGGCGGCGCATTCGACGAGGCTTTCCTGTGATCGCGCTGCTCCTGCGCGATATTCGCCTTGCCGTGCGGGCCGGGGGCGGCTTCGGCCTTGCGCTGGCCTTTTTCCTGATCGTCACGACGCTGGTGCCCTTCGGCGTGGGCCCGCAAAACGCGACCCTGGCGCTGATCGCACCCGGAATTCTCTGGCTGGGCGCATTGCTTGCGTGCCTTTTGTCGCTTGACCGGATCTTCGCGACCGATTTCGAGGACGGCTCGCTTGATCTTCTGGCGACGGCGCCGATCCCGCTGGAAGGCGTGGTCGCGATCAAGGCGCTGGCCCATTGGCTGACGACGGGCCTGCCGCTGACGCTTGTGGCACCGTTTCTTGGCGTCCTGCTTAACCTGCCGGGGCCGGGCTATTACTGGATCACCCTGACCCTTGCATTCGGAACCCCGGCACTGTCGATGATCGGAGCGTTCGGTGCCGCATTGACGGTCGGCTTGAAACGCGGCGGCCTTCTGATGTCGATCCTGGTGCTGCCGCTTTACGTGCCGACGCTGATCTTCGGCGCCGAAACCGTGCGCCGCGGAACCGAGGGCCTGGCCACCGGAACCCCGCTTGCGCTGCTGGGAGGGATCACTCTTGGCGCCGTTGCCCTTTTGCCATTTGCCGCCGCCGCGGCGCTGCGCGTCAATCTGCGCTAGTCCCGCGTGCGATCATGGCTTGAGCCCCGGACCGTGGAGCAATAGATAACGCATATGTCGCTATGGGAATATGCCAATCCGCGCCGCTTCATGGCCGTGACCGACCGCTGGATGCCGTGGGTGTTCGGGGCGGCTGCGTTCTGCCTCTGTACCGGCCTTGTGTGGGGCTTTTTCTTCACGCCGGCGGATTTCCGGCAGGGCGAGAGCGTCAAGATCATCTACCTGCATGTACCGGCGGCGATGATGGCGATCAACGCGTGGGCGATGATGCTGGTCGCCTCTCTGATCTGGCTGATCCGGCGCCATCACGTCTCGGCGCTTGCCGCCAAGGCCGCAGCGCCGGTGGGCGTGACGATGACGCTGATCGCGCTGGCAACCGGCGCAATCTGGGGCCAGCCGATCTGGGGCACCTGGTGGGTGTGGGACCCGCGGCTGACCTCCTTTCTGATCCTGTTCCTGTTCTACCTGGGCTACATCGCGCTTTGGGCGGCGATCGAGGATCCGGATACCGCTGCCGATCTGACCAGCGTTCTGTGCCTTGTCGGGTCGGTCTTCGCGATCTTGTCGCGCTATGCCGCGCTTTTCTGGAACCAGGGCCTGCACCAGGGCGCCTCTCTGTCGATGGACGCCGAAGAGAACGTCTCCGACGTCTTCTACTTCCCGCTGCTGATGTCGATCGCGGGCTTCGTGCTGCTTTTCGTGGCGCTCGTCCTGATGCGGACCCGGACCGAGATCCGCGCGCGCCGGCTTTATGCACTGTCGCTGCGCGAGAGGATGAGCTGATGCCGGAGCTTGGCAAATACGCGATCGAGGTCACCTCGGCCTACGCGGTGTCGATCCTGCTTCTGGTCGGGCTTGTGGTCCTCAGCCTGCGGCGCGGACGTTCCGTTGCGCGTGCGCTGAAGAATGCCGAGGAGCGGCACAAGAATGGCTAGGATCTCGCCCCTGGCGATCTTGCCGCCGCTGGTCTTTGCCGCGCTGGCCGGGCTTTTCTTTTTCGGTATGCAGCGCGACGATCCCGATGCGCTGCCATCGGTCCGCGTCGGGCAGCCTGCGCCCGGGATCGACCTTGCGCCGCTTGGCCCTTATCCCGCTTTCGATGTCTCGGTGCTGACAGAGCCCGGAGTGAAGCTCGTCAATTACTGGGCCAGCTGGTGCGCACCCTGCCGCGTCGAGCATCCCAACCTGCAAGGGCTTGCCGATGAGGGCATCCCGATCTACGGCATCAACTACAAGGACGATCCGCAAAAGGCACTGGCGTTTCTCGAAGAGCTTGGCAATCCATATGCTGCGATTGGCACCGACAGCTCGGGCCGGGTCGCCATCGACTGGGGCGTCTACGGCGTGCCGGAGACATATGTGATCGATGGCGATGGAAACGTCGTGCTCCGGTTCGCCGGGCCGATCACGCAAAGGTCTCTTGAAACGAGGGTCCGCCCGGCCATCGACGCTGCGAGCAAATAGCAGGCGCCAAGACCGGGCGGGTTAGAGCGGAGCCGGGTGGAGGACACCACCGGACAAGCCCCCGGAGAAAAAGGCTACATACTTCCAGCCATCGCCAGTACGACGAAAATCCCCAGCTCAAACACTGGCAGCGACATCGACGGCAGTTGGCAGGTCATACTTTGTACTCGACCATACTCGTTACGCTTCATTATCCACCCCACTCCTGAACACAAATGTGCCGTAATTCGCCGTAAGGTACGAGAAACCGGTGGAAAACCGCCGAGATTGAAGCTTGGCGCGGATCAATGATCCCCAATCGCGATACTGGTGCCCCCGCGGAAACGGTCTGTGCCGAATCTGCGGGCAAAACATGTCAGAAATCTGCCGGGACAAACACGTGGATTGGCCGCTGGCCAGACCCTGTGCGCCCTGGCATGGGCCACTGCCGAGACGCACCGGCACACCGTTCGGCGTGCCGGTGCAATCGTTCAGGACGCCTTGGCGAGATTGCGCAGCACGTAGTGCAGAACGCCGCCGTTTTCGATGTACTCGATCTCGATCCCGGTATCGATCCGGCACTTCAGCGTGATCTCTTTCGTCGTGCCGTCACCATAGGTGATCGTGCAGGGCACGTCCGACAGTGGCTTCAGATCGCCCTCAAGCCCGGTGATCGAGACGGTCTCGTCACCTTTCAGTCCAAGCGAGGCACGGGTGTCGCCGCCGGTGAACTCGAACGGGATCACGCCCATGCCGACGAGGTTGGAGCGGTGGATGCGCTCGAAGTTCTCGGCGATCACCGCCTTCACGCCCAAAAGTGCCGTGCCCTTGGCGGCCCAGTCACGGCTGGAGCCGGCGCCGTATTGCTCGCCGGCGAAGATCACCAGCGGCGTGCCTTGCTCCTGATAGGCCATCGCCGCATCGAAGATCGACATCTGGTTGCCGTCCGGGCCAAGCGTGTAGCCGCCCTCGACACTGTCCAGCATCTCGTTGCGGATGCGGATATTGGCGAACGTGCCGCGCATCATCACCTGGTGGTTGCCGCGGCGAGAGCCGTAAGAGTTGAACTCGCGCGGCGGCACCTGGCGGTCGGTCAGGTATTCGCCGGCGGGCGTTGTCTCTTTGAAAGAGCCTGCAGGGCTGATGTGGTCGGTCGTTACCATGTCGCCGAGGATCGCCAGCACCTTGGCGTTCTTGACGTCCGAGATCGTGCCCGCATCCACGCCCATGTCCTGAAAGTAGGGCGGGTTCTGGACGTAGGTCGAGGTGGATGGCCAATCGTAGGTCAGGCTATCGGTGGTCTCGACGCCTTGCCACTTGTCGTCGCCCTTGAAGACATCGGCGTATTTCTCCTGGAACGCCTCACGGGTGACGGTCGCCTCGACCAGTTCGGCAATCTCCGACTGGCTCGGCCAGATATCGCGAAGAAAGACCGGGTTGCCGTCCTTGTCGGTGCCAAGGTGGTCGTTGGTCAGATCGATATTCATGTCGCCCGCAAGCGCGTAGGCCACCACCAGCGGCGGCGAGGCCAGGTAGTTGGCGCGCACATCGGGGCTGATCCGGCCCTCGAAATTGCGGTTGCCCGACAGAACCGAGGTCGCGATCAGGTCGTTGTCGTTCACCGCCTTGCTGATCTCCGGCTGCAGCGGGCCCGAGTTGCCGATGCAGGTGGTGCAGCCATAGCCAACGAGGTTGAAGCCGATGGCATCGAGATCCTCTTGCAGTCCGGCGGCCTCAAGATAGGCCGACACGACCTGGCTGCCCGGCGCCAGCGAGGTCTTGACCCAGGGCTTGCGATTGAGCCCGAGCGCCCGCGCTTTTCGCGCCACAAGGCCCGCGCCGATCATCACGTAGGGGTTTGAGGTATTTGTGCAGGACGTGATCGACGCGATGACGACCGAGCCGTCGCGCAGCGTGTAATCCTCGCCCTCGACCGCGACCGTCTTGCGCGGGTCGTTTTCGGACGGAGCGGGGCCTTCGGCCTCCATGTCCTCGGCGGCGGCGGATGTGTCGATGCCGCGGTATTCGTTCACGACATCGAGAAAGCTCGCGGCGGCGCGGGTCAGCGGCGTGTGATCCTGCGGGCGCTTGGGGCCCGAGATGGCCGGCACGACCGTACTCATGTCAAGCTCAAGCGTATCTGTATATACCGGCTCGTAGCCTTCGTTGCGCCACATGCCTTGCGCCTTGGCGTAAGCCTCGACCAGCGCGATGGTATCGCGGTCGCGGCCGGTCTGCGTGAGATATCGGATGGTTTCGTCATCGACCGGGAAAAAGCCGCAGGTGGCGCCATATTCGGGGGCCATGTTGCCGATGGTGGCGCGGTCCGCCAGGGGCACGTTGGCCAGCCCGTCGCCGTAGAACTCGACGAATTTGCTTACAACGCCCTTTTCGCGCAGCATCTGCACCACTTTCAGAACCAGGTCGGTCGCGGTCGTGCCCTCGGGCATCGCGCCGGTCAGCTTGAAGCCGATGACTTCGGGGATCAGCATCGAGATCGGTTGGCCCAGCATCGCGGCCTCGGCCTCGATCCCGCCAACGCCCCAGCCCAGAACCGACGCACCATTGACCATGGTGGTATGGCTGTCGGTGCCAACAAGCGTGTCGGGGTAGGCCACCGTCTCACCGTTCTGGTCATTGTCGGACCAGACGGTCTTGGCGAGATATTCAAGATTGACCTGGTGACAGATGCCGGTGCCCGGCGGCACCACGCGGAAATTGTTGAAGGCCGACTGGCCCCACTTGAGGAATGTATAGCGCTCCATGTTGCGCTCGTATTCGCGGTCGACGTTCATCTGGAAGGCACGAGGGTTGCCGAACTCGTCGATCATCACCGAATGGTCGATCACCAGGTCGACCGGGTTGAGGGGGTTGATCTTCTCGGCGTCGCCGCCAAGGGCCACGATCCCGTCGCGCATCGCCGCCAGATCGACCACGGCGGGCACGCCGGTGAAATCCTGCATCAGAACGCGGGCCGGACGATAGGCAATCTCGCGCGGGTTCTTGCCGCCCTTGTCGGCCCATTCCGAGAAGGCGCGGATGTCGTCGGTGCTGACCGTGCTGCCATCCTCGAACCGCAGCATGTTCTCCAGCACCACTTTCAGCGCCGTAGGCAGGCGCCCGAAATCGCCCAGGCCAGCCGCCTCGGCCGCTTCGATCGAATAATAGGCGTAGCTTTTGTCGCCGACGTTCAGCGTCTTGCGGGATTTCGCGGTATCGTGTCCGACTTGAATTGTCATCGAGGGCTCCGTTTGGTTTGAGCGTCAACTGTTGTCATACAAGGGCAGGCGCGCAGGCGCACGCAGGTTTTTCGGCCGCGGGCGGCGCGCGGGCAGCCTCAGCCTGTTCGGGCGAATGTATACAATTGTGCACCGAAAAAGAAAAGACCCAAAACCGGCTTCTGTTCACGACAAACTGAGACCGGTGTTACGCTTTCTCGCAAAACCTTGATTGGTGCGGGGCCGCGTCTTTGGGTACCAAGGGCAAAGCTTGTTTCGGAAGGGATTGCGCATGCGCTTTTTTGCAGCCGTCTTGGCGGCACTTTGGGTGGGGGCCCTGAGCACGGCAGAGGCGCAGGAGCAACCGGTGGTGGTCGAGCTATACACCTCGCAAGGCTGCTCGTCCTGTCCACCCGCCGATGCGATCCTTGCGGATCTGGCCGCGCGCGAGGACCTGATCGCGCTGGCCTTCCACGTGGACTACTGGGATTACATCGGCTGGAAGGATGATTTCGCCGACCCCAGCTATACCACGCGGCAGCGCGCTTATGCGCGGGTCGCAGGCTCGCGGACGGTCTATACCCCTCAGATGATCGTCGGCGGTGTCGACCATGTGATCGGAACACGGCCCATGCAGCTGGTCGAGGCGATCCAGAGGCACAAGGCGCAGCGCCCACCCGTGGCGCTCGATCTCAGCCGCACCGGCAACGAAGTCGCCGTACGTGCGCGCAGCACCGGCGGGGTCCGCGGACGCGTGACGGTGCAGCTTGTGCAATATCGTCCCAAGGAAGCGGTTTCGATTACCCGCGGCGAAAACGCCGGCCGCACGATTGCGTATTACAATATCGTCTCGTCGCTGCATGTGCTGGGAGAGTGGAATGGCCGCGGAAGCTGGCAGGGCAAGGCCAAGGTGAAGCCCGGCCTTCCGGTGGCGGTAATCGTTCAGCGCGTCGATCACGGCCCGGTGGTTGCAGCGGCGCGGCTGCGCTGACCGAGCGCGGCGGCAGGCCAGCGGGGACGAGCCCCGGCAGACGGCACCAAAAGCGCGGTCGGCATATCGGCGCCCTCGTTTCGAAGAATGCAGACATGACGCCCCTCGAACGGCTTGGTCCGGTAGGCAGCCCGGCATCCGAGCGCTGAGATCAGTGTCGGCGTCAGGCTTCCCCGGCCACCAGATGGATCTCGCCTTCGCCTTCCAGTTGGCGGATGACCGCGACGACCAGCCCCATCGCTTCCTCGCCATCCTCTTCGCTCAGATCGGTGATCTCGCCGGCCTCTTCGCGGATTGTCTCGGCCATGCGTTTCGAGATCGCGCCAAGCAGGAACTCTCCGGCGGTCTCCAGATCGCCGCGCGCGGCGGCGATGGCGCGCGCAAGCACATCCTGTTCGACGAGGCGTACGATCTTCGGGACATCGCGCGGGTCGATGCGTTCGGGGATATTGGCGAAGGTGAAGATCGCCTGACGCACCTCTTCGGCAAAGGCCGCATCGGTTTCATCGAGCCCGACAAGCACCTCGTCGCGTACCGAGCCGCGGGCGGAATTCAAGATGGCCCCGACCCGCTCGACCGGGCCGCTTTCAAAGGCGCGCTCGGGCTCGATCGCGAGCTCGCTGGCAAGGGTCTGTCCGATGCGCCGCACCGCGTCGGGGCGCACCGCGCTGGTCTGGCTGACCGCATATGTGATCCGCCGCGCCCGCTCTCCGGGCAGTTGGCCGAGGATTTCGGCTGCCTTGGTAACGCTGAGCTTGGACAGGATCACGGCGGCGACTTCGATGCTTTCACGCTCCAGCAGGGGCGCGAGCTTCTCGGTGGGGCTTTCCGTGATCCGCTCCCAAGGGTTGTCGGCGCCGGTCAGACCGGCCTTGGCGCGCAGTTTCTGGGCCAGAACCGGGCTGATCGTGCCCTCAAGCAAACGCAAAGCGCCGGACAGGCCGCGTCCGAAGGGCGAGGACTGGCCAGACAATTCGCGCGCGAAATCCTCGACAACCGCGTCCCGTGTGGCCTGGTCTACCGGACCCAGCGCTGCAAGCGTGTTGGCAAGATCGGTCTGCAGGTCCTCGGGAAGCTCTTCCAGCGACAGCTTTGCGCCTTCGCTGAGCAGGATTTGCACCAGCACGGCGGCCTTCTCGCGTCGCGACAAAGCAGCCTTAACGGGATCGAGCCGATCCGGGGATGCAAGGGTCAGGTTCAAGGTACGCCAATCTGCAAATTACTGTCGCCAGAGCGGAATTTTGCAGAGAAGTGTTAATGCCGGGTTGCGAGGCGCGCAAAAGAGACAGCGGAAAACGATGCCTGCAAGACGCTCAGTAAGCTTCCCCCGGACCTTTCGCGATCGCTGACTTAAGCGCGAAAGCGGGCCAGCTGTCACGGCCGCCGCGCGCTCGGATCTGCGAAAGCTCCGCCCGGGCACCCACCATATCGCCCTCTTCAGCCAAAGCCATTCCCATGTAGGAGCGCGCCAAAAGGTTGTCGGGATTGACGGCCAGTGCCTGGCGGTAGAAGTCCATCCCGCGCTCGGTATCGCCTAGCTTGCGGTGCGCAAATCCAAGATAGGTCAGCACCCGGTCCTCGGTCGGATCCGACATGGCGGCGAGCGCGTTCAGGGTATTTTGGTACTGGCCGGCATAGGCAAACTCGCGCGCCGCGCCATAAAGCGTGTCGTCGTCAAGACGGCTTTCCTGCGGAGCTGTGCAGGTCTCGGTCTTTTCGTCCCAGATCTGTCCATCCGTGCACTCTGTCGTCGTCTTGGTCGGTGTCGGAGGCGTGTCGGTTTCGGTCCCGACCGCGAGGGCGGCACCCGGAATAGCAAGGGCAGTGGCAAAAAGCAGGGCGCGCATGTTCAATCCTCTGTCAGATCTATCCAATGCCGCAGGACCTAGCCGCGCCCAAGGCAAAGGCAACACCAAGACGGCGCTGGCCGGTATCTGGCAGCGCGTAGGCCATTTGTCGTGGCAGGACCCTAGCTGGTCGTGTTGGGCACGCAGGTTCTGGTATCAGCGTCCCACACGGAACCCGTCTCGCATGTCATCGAGGCTTCGCTATGCCCCGAGGAACAGCCACCGGCCAGTGCCAGTGTCGGTGCGGCTGCAAGAATAATTGCCGTCAAAAGCGTTTTGAACGCCATTTTGGTCTCTCCTGTTCGTCTTGGCCAACAAATTGTAGCACAAGACCGGCATTCGGCAAAGCCGGGCGGTCACTTGCTGCCGAAAACCCGCGCAAAGATCGTATCGACATGCTTTGTATGATAGCCGATGTCGAATTTTTCATCGATCTCGGCGTCGCTGAGGGCAGCGGTGACATCGGGATCCGCTTTCAGCTCTGTTCGAAAGTCGGCACCTTCCTCCCAGACCCGCATCGCGTTGCGCTGAACGAGGCGATAGGCATCCTCGCGCGACACGCCGGCTTGCGTCAGCGCAAGCAGCACGCGCTGGGAATGTACCAGACCGCGGAACTTGTTCATGTTGGCCAGCATGTTGTCGGGATAAATCACCAGCTTGTCGATCACCTGGGTCAGCCGGACCAGCGCGAAATCGAGCGTGATCGTCGTGTCGGGCCCGATATTGCGCTCTACCGAGCTGTGCGAGATATCCCGCTCGTGCCAGAGCGCGACATTTTCCATCGCCGGCACCACGGCCATGCGGACAAGGCGCGCCAGGCCGGTGAGGTTTTCGGTAAGCACCGGGTTGCGCTTGTGCGGCATCGCCGAAGAGCCCTTCTGGCCCTTGGAAAAGAACTCCTCGGCTTCCAGAACCTCGGTGCGCTGCAAATGACGGACCTCGATGGCAATGTTTTCGATGCTGGAGGCGATCACCCCGAGGGTCGCGAAAAAGGCCGCGTGCCGGTCGCGGGGGATGACTTGCGTGCTGATCGGCTCGGGCTCTAGTCCCAGCTTGGCGCAGACATGCGCCTCGACCGCCGGATCGATATTGGCAAAGGTCCCGACAGCGCCCGAGATGGCGCCGGTGGCGATCTCTGCCCGCGCAGCGCGCAGCCGGGTCAGGCCACGATCGATTTCGGCATAAAACCGCGCGAATTTCAGGCCCATGGTGACCGGCTCTGCGTGAATGCCGTGGCTGCGCCCGATGCACACATCAAGCTTGTGCTCTTCGGCGCGGCGCTTCAGCGCGGCGAGAAGCGTCTTCATATCGGCGATCAGGATATCGCTGGCGCGCACCAGCTGAACGTTGAAGCAGGTGTCCAGCACATCCGACGAGGTCATGCCCTGGTGGACGAACCGCGCCTCGTCATTGCCGATGATTTCCGCAAGATGGGTGAGAAACGCGATGACGTCATGCTTGGTGACGGCCTCGATCTCATCGATGCGGGCGACATCGAAGGTCGCATCCTTCGCCTTCCAGACGGCGGCGGCGTTCTTGGCCGGGATCACCCCGAGATCGGCCTGCGCGTCGCAGGCATGCGCCTCGATCTCGTACCAGATGCGGAACTTGGTCTCGGGCGACCAGATGGCAACCATATCGGGGCGGGAATAGCGGGGGATCATCGGTGGGCCTTGTTCTTGTGTGCAATTGGAAGCGGTCATAGACTGCCCTTAGAGGAGCGACAAGAGAGGCGGGCGCGGATGCTCAGGTTACTGGCGCTTGGGGCTATCGGTTTGCCGGGATTTGCGGCGGCGCAGGGCTGGCAGGTGCAGCTTGGCGCCGATATCCGGGCCGCGCTGGAAGGCCGGACGGTAATCTACGACGGCGCGCGCCAGACCTTGTACGCCTCGGGCCGAACGCTTTATTCCACCATGGAAGACAATTGGGGCAGGTGGCGCGTCGAAGGCGACTGGTACTGCAGCCAGTGGCCGCCGCAAGAAGACTGGGATTGCTGCGTGGTCTCTGTGTCAGCGGACAGCAGCGACGTGCGGTTCACCGATCCCTTTGGCAATTCGACCGACGGGTATTTCGCCGAGTGAGCCGGCCGGGCAGCCTTTGCGCCTTTGAAGGCGCGTGGATCTTCGAGCGCGAGATCACCGACCGGCGCGGCGCGAGCTCGGGCCGGGTCGAGGGGCGGGCTGTCTATATCGCGACGCCGGACGGGCTGGCCTATGAAGAGACAGGCCAGATGCGGCTCGGACAGGGCGCGCCGATGACCGCCACACGCCGGTACCTGTGGAAAGAGGGCCGCGCAGGCCGAATTGCCGTCTTCTTCGAGGATGGGCGCGCTTTTCATGATTTTGAGCTGGGGGCTGCCGCACATGGCGTGCATTTTTGCGATCCCGATACCTACAAAGTAGCCTACGACTTCGAAAACTGGCCGAACTGGCGCGTCGCCTGGCGCGTTGCCGGGCCGGCCAAGGACTACAAGATGGTCACGCTCTACAGGCCGGCGCAGTGATCGCCCTTGCGCGGGCGAGGCGGACGGTGCAGAAAAGGCACGATAATTCCCCACCAAGAGGAGACAGGGACATGACCGCTCTTGCAGCCGACAAGGTGCTTATCGAGGCCGTCGGGCCCGAGGCCGGCACCGGGCTTTGGATCAAACGCGCGGCCCTCGTCGTCCTGGGTGTCGCCGCGCTTGCGATTTTTGCGAAGATCAAGATCCCGATGTGGCCGGTGCCGATCACCATGGGCACATTTGCGGTTCTGACGATCGGCGCGGCCTATGGTCCGCGCCTGGGGCTCGCCACCATCGTGGGTTACATGATCATCGGCGCGTTAGGTTATGATATCTTTGCCAACTCCTCTTCCGAGAGCTTTGGGTTGGACTACATGATGGGCGGCACGGGCGGCTATCTTCTGGGCTACGTTCTGGCCACCCTCGCGCTTGGCGCGCTGGCGCGCCGCGGCTGGGATCGCTCGGTCTCGCTGATGGCGCTGGCAATGCTGATCGGCACCGCGCTGATCTACATCCCCGGTCTTTTGTGGCTCGGCCAGCTTTACGGCTGGGACAAGCCGATCCTGGAATGGGGGCTGACGCCGTTTCTGCTGGGCGATGGGCTGAAGCTGGCTCTGGCGGCGCTTTTGGTGCCGGGGCTGTGGAAGCTTCTGGGCAGCGCCCGGGCCTGACGCCCAACCCGGCGATCCCAAAACGCGATGAAAAAAGCGGCCCATCGAGGGCCGCTTTTTTCGTGCCTCCGGCGGAGGTATTTGCGGCCAGATGAAACGGGCCGGGCTACTGGAACTCGCCGCCGCTGCCTTGCCAGGGTTTGACGAGGTTGCCGAAGCGGGTGAAGCGGCCCTCGAAGCTGAGATCGATATTGCCGATCGGCCCGTGGCGCTGCTTGCCGATGATGACCTCGGCGCGGCCATGCAGGCGCTCCATTTCGTCTTGCCATTTGGCGATGCCGTCGAGGTCATGATCGCCCGGTTTTTCCCGTTCTTTGTAATATTCTTCGCGGAAGACGAACATGACCACGTCGGCATCCTGCTCGATGGAGCCTGACTCGCGGAGATCTGAGAGTTGCGGGCGCTTGTCCTCGCGGTTTTCCACCTGCCGCGAGAGCTGCGAGAGAGCCACCACGGGGATGTCGAGCTCTTTGGCGATGGCCTTGAGCCCTTGCGTGATTTCAGACACTTCGTTGACGCGGTTATCCTTGGCGCTGGCGGGGCGGACCAGCTGAAGGTAGTCGATGAAAAGGACGTCCAGCCCATGTTCGCGTTTGAGGCGCCGGGCGCGGGCGGCCAGCTGGCTGATCGGCAGCGCGGGCGTGTCGTCGATATAGAGCGGGCAGGCCTCGAGCGCCTTGGCGGCTTCGACGAAGCGGCGGAACTCGGCCTCGGTCATGTCGCCGCGGCGAATTTGCTCGGACGGCACTTCGGAGGCTTCCGACAGGACGCGGGCGGCGAGTTGCTCGGCGCTCATCTCCAGCGAGAAAAAGCCCACGCAGCCGCCATTGACAGCACCGGTGGTACCATCGGGCAGCGCGCCTTTCTTGTAGGCCTTGGCGATGTTGAAGGCGATATTGGTGGCCAGCGAGGTTTTGCCCATCGACGGGCGGCCCGCGAGAATCAAAAGGTCAGAGCGGTGCAGCCCGCCGAGTTTCTTGTCGAGATCGGTCAGCCCGCAGGAAAGGCCCGCAAGGCCGCCATCACGCTGGTAGGCGGCATTGGCGACGTTGACGGCATCGGTGACCGCCTTGAGAAAGGATTGAAAGCCCTGTTCGGCCTTGCCGGCCTCGCCCAGCTTGTAGAGCGCCTGTTCGGCCTCGATGATCTGCTCCTTGGGCTCGCTGGCGACATCGACGCGCGCGGCCTTGGCGGAAATATCGCGCCCCAGGCCCATCAACTCGCGCCGGATCGCCAGATCGTAGATCATCTGCGCGTAATCTTTTGCCGCAAAGCTGGAGATCGCGGCGCCGGCCAGGCGGGCGAGATAGGACGGGCCGCCAAGCTCTTTCAGGCCGTCGTCTTCTTCGAGAAAGGCTTTCAGCGTGACCGGCGAGGCCAGGGCGTTCTTGGCGATGCGGGCGGAGGCGATCTCGTAGATGCGGGCGTGGACCGGATCGTAGAAATGCGTCTCATTGATGACGCTGGCAATGCGGTCGTAGATATCGTTGTTGGTCAGGATCGCGCCGAGAAGCTGCTGCTCGGCCTCGATGTTATGCGGCAGCGCTTCAGGCTCGGTGGCGGTATGCTGATCGCTTTGAACTGCGCTGATCTCGTTCATCTGCTGCCCTGTCCCACAGGTTTGTTGTTGTGCGCTGTCATACAAAGCGCAGGCTCCCTATCGCAACTTGTATGTTTCTGTGGATAGGGTGTGGGTAACTTCTATACCTCAATATCGGCCTCAGCTCCAGCGCCAAGCCACCACATCTTGATCAAATTTGCCGCATCTGCGGAGCTGCGGCAATTTGCCGACCGCGGCGCGCCCGGCGCTTATCCGCCGGCCCGGGCGGCTTGCCACGCGCGCGGGTCGCGCAGGAAATCCTCGACCTCCGAAAGGGTGTCGGCGTCGAAAATCTCTTTCTCCTTGGCCACTTCCAGCACGTCCCACCATGTGCACAGGTGGTGCAACGTCACGCCGTGATCGCCAAGCGTCGCCACGGTTTCAGGAAAGATGCCGTAATAGAAGATCACCGCGGTATGCGCGCAATTCGCGCCGGTGTCGCGAATCGCATCGACGAAAGACAGCTTGGATCCGCCGTCGGTTGTCAGGTCCTCGACCAGTAGCACGCGCTGGCCCTCGGTCATCTCGCCCTCGATGCGTGCGTTGCGGCCATACCCCTTCGGCTTTTTGCGCACGTAGGTCATCGGAAGGGCCATGCGCTCGGCCACGAGTGCAGCGAAGGGGATGCCCGCCGTCTCGCCGCCGGCGATATTGTCGAAGGCTTCGAACCCTGCCTCGCGCATCACCGTGCAGGTGAGAAAATCCATCAGCGTGGCGCGGATGCGCGGATAGCTGATCAGCTTTCGGCAGTCGATATATGTGGGTGAGGGCAGCCCGGAAGCCAGAGTGAACGGCTCTTTGGCATTGAAATGCACCGCGCCGATTTCCAGCAGCATGCCCGCGCTGATCCGGGCGATGTCGTCTTTGGGCGGATAGCTTGCAGGGATCATGTGGGGCGGTCCTTGTGCCGATTTGGGCTGCGCGCGAGGGCGGCGACGGTCGGGTCCTGCCAGAAGGCGAGGAGCCTCCGGCGGAGGTATTTGGGGCCAGGTGACGCCATCACGCCGAGACGTGCCACAAAAGCGCGAACCCCGGATCGAAGACAGTGACCGGCCCATCCGCGGTGTCGATCTGCGCCGGATGCTGAACGGCGGTGCCCTTGGTCAGCGTGATGGTGTCCTCGTTGACCGGCAGGCGGTAGAAGGCCGGGCCATTGAGCGAGGTGAAAGCTTCAAGCCGTTCGAGCGCGCTTTCTTGTTCGAAGACATGGGCGAGGATCGACAGCGTGTTGGTGGCCGTAAAGCATCCGGCGCAGCCGCAGGGCTGCAGCTTGGCACTGTCGAGATGCGGCGCGCTGTCGGTGCCAAGAAAGAACGATGGATCGCCCGACGTGGCCGCGGCGCGCAGGGCGAGACGATGGGTTTCGCGCTTGGCTACCGGCAGGCAGTAGTAATGCGGCCGGATGCCGCCGGCCAGGATGTGGTTGCGGTTGATCACCAGGTGGTGGGTGGTGATCGTGCCGGCGATGGTGTCGCCGCCGCCCTTGACGTAGTCGATGCCGTCCTTGGTGGTGATATGCTCCATCACGACGCGAAGCTCTGGCAGCTTTTGGCGCAAAGGGCCCAGCACGGTTTCGATGAAGACCGCCTCGCGGTCGAAGATGTCGACCTCGGGGTCCGTGACCTCGCCGTGCACGCAGAGTGGCAGGCCGATCTGGGCCATGTTCTCCAGGACCCGCATGACTTTCGTGATGTCGCGCACACCGGAGGCGGAATTGGTCGTTGCGCCAGCGGGGTAGAGCTTGACTGCGGTGATCAGTCCGATCTCGGCCGCCGCACGCAGGTCGCGCACGTCGGTGGTTTCGGTGAGATAAAGCGTCATCAGCGGCTGAAATTTCGAGCCCTTGGGCTTGGCCCAGAGGATCCGGTCGCGGTAGCCCGCGGCATCGGCGCCGGTCACCACCGGCGGCACAAGATTGGGCATTATGATGGCGCGCGCGAAATGTCGGGCGGTTTCGGGCAAAACGGCCTTCATCATCTCGCCATCGCGCAAATGCAGGTGCCAGTCATCGGGGCGGCGAAGTGTCAGGCGCTGTTGCATGAGCCTCGCTTAGCGCATCGTCGGGGCCCGTTCCAGCCCTGTTCTGGCCGCCGAAGGCCCGGATGATTGCGCTAGGCGGCAAGCGTGGTAGACTGCGGCCCGCGAGAGCGGCTGAGCCGCGCCACACTTCGAAGGAGCGGCCATGCTGGCAACATTCATCTTGGGCATACTTGCCGGTGCGGGCGCGCCCTATGCAGAGCCGCATGTAAAAAAGGCGATCGAGGGCATGCTTTTGTCCGAGGCGCCTCTGACGGCGACCGAATTGCGGATGTTCTCGTTTGCGGCCTGTCTCGTGGCGGCGGCTGTTCTTGCCTGGATTTTCGGCAATGGATCGGCCTTCGCGCTGGCGCTGGGCGCTGCACTGGGCGTCTTCGGGCCGCGGCTCATCGACCGGGTCCAGAAGCGGAAGATCCCCGACTATTCGGACGACGCCTAGGGCGTGCGCCCTTGCACAAGCTTTCAGGATGTTCGGCTGATGTCGGTTTGCGCGGGCGCATCGTGGGTGCGCAGGCTTCGGTCAGGAGTTGCGTGCGTTGCTTTGCGCGGCGCGCCGCTGTGAAAGAGTGGGCGGCAGCCGGCCACCTTGCTCGATCAGCCGATGCTCGGCGAGCTCAAAATGATGGCGGAAGCGCTGCGAGTTCTTGAGCGACAGGACCGCACGGCAGAGCAGGGCGGTCAGGTAGTGCCGCTCTTCGATGTGAACCTGGCCGAGTAGGTTTCGCAGATAGGGCATGTAGCGGTGGCGTCGCTTGAAGGCCTTGTAAAAATCAAGCGGACGGAGTGTGCCGGCGGCGGCCTTTTCAAACAGCGGGCCGAGGATGTTGAGCGCCTGTACCGTGCCACCCGTGCGGGGTCCGGTATGGCGCAGCCGGATCCGGTGCACCATCGGCCCCTGGAACAGGCTGGCATGCATGGCATCGAGATCGACTATGGGATCGTAGAGTACGAAGACCTTGTCCGCCGCCTCGACCATGTCGGGCGCATAGCCATAGCGATCGGTGAAACTGGTGCGGCGCATGTGAATGAAACGGTCGTCCCATCCTGCGACTTCTGGATCAAGCGTGGCCTGCGGCGCAATCGCGATGACCGTCGCGCCGGGTGCGGCTACGGAAAACGCCGCAGCGGCGTAGCCGGCCAGGCCTGCGCCGTAGAAGATCACGTGGTCGAAGTCCTCGAAGAACCCATCATCGACCAGCCGGTCGAAATAGCCGTAGACGGCCCGATCGCGGAACCAGGAATTGGACTTGGCGAGGATCGAAAGATGCGACCAGCCGCGGATTTCCGCCTGCAGCATGGCGTGGGGGATGCCCGAGGCGCTTCCGGCGCGGGCCGAGGCGATGGTGTCGAAGCTGACGAGCAGCACATCGAAGCTTTCGTCGAGAAATAGCGCAGAGTGATCGGGGCCGACGGATTGGAAATATCCGCGCGCCTCACCCAGCTCGTCAATTTCAGCAAGCCATTCTTCATCCGTCAGTTGATCTGACAGAGAGATAACCTCTGACATCACTACACTTCCCCACCAAGTACACCTGTCAGTCTAAAGCCAGCGAGGCCGGGCGCGCAATGCGTGACTTCTCCGATTGTTTCCGGCTTTGGGTCAACGTCCTGTCCTGAGTGTAATTGGCGCGCGAATTGGCCGGGTTCTGGAAGAAATGGCCGCAAACGTGTCACCTTTTTCTGCGCCTGGCGGCACGGGACGTGGCTGCGGGAGCCTCCGGCGGCGATATTTGAAACACTTGGAGGGTGGGTGTGGCTGAATGTTCCGAACGCTGACCTGTGCAGAAAGCGTCTTGCCGGCGCGGACCTGCGGCGCGGAAAAAAAGGCGGGTTCCGGATGGCGCCCGCCCGTTTTTTGATGTCGCCCTGGCCAGGCCGCGCAAGCGCGCGCCAAGCCTGGACGTCTTATTTCGCAGGCCCGATCATCATGACCATCTGGCGGCCTTCCATCTTGGGCATGTTTTCGACCTTGCCGATCTCTTCGACATCGGCGGCCACACGCTCGAGCAGTTCGCGGCCGAGATTCTGGTGCGCCATCTCGCGTCCGCGGAAGCGGAGCGTGACCTTGACCTTGTCGCCGTTCTCCAGGAATTTCACCACGTTGCGCATCTTGACATCGTAATCATGCGTGTCGGTGTTGGGCCTGAATTTGACCTCTTTCACCTCGATGATCTTCTGCTTCTTGCGCGCTTCGGCTTCTTTTTTCTGGGTTTCGTACTTGAACTTGCCGAAATCCATGATCTTGCAGACGGGCGGCTTGGCATTGGGAGATATCTCGACCAGGTCGAGCCCGGCCTCGTCTGCAAGCTCCATCCCTTTTTCGGGTGTGACGACGCCGACATTTTCGCCGTCAGCGCCAATCAGGCGAATCTCCGGGGCCCGAATGCGATCGTTGAACCGGGGGCCGGTGTCACGCACCGGGGGTGCGTTGTGTGGTCTGCGAGCGATGGCGATTTTCCTTTATGTTGTGCCTTTGGTACCGACAGCAAAATAGGCGCAGGCGGCAGGCTAATCAAGCGGTAAAGCCGTTGATCTGTCAGCCAAGTTTCGCCAGTCGGGCGGACAAGGCGAAAGGGGCGTGGCGCTTGGCTTCACAGAGGCCTATAGGCAGGAGCAATCTGGGAATCAATGGAGCCTGTGAGATGAACAAAGGGATTATCGCGATCATTCTGGCCGCCGCCGTTCTGGTGGCGGGATATTTTTTGATCGGCGGCCAGGACGAGGCCGAAGACGCAATGGACGCGGCCACCGAGAGCGGCGCGGAGGCTGTCGAGGATGCCGCCGAGGATGCGGCAAGCGCGGTGCAGGATGCCGCGGCTGACGTTGAAGAGGCCGTCGGTGAGGCCGCTGAAGGCGCGGCCGACATGGTCGAGGATGCCGCGGAAGGTGCCTCGGAGGCTGTTGAAAGCGCGACCGAAGCGGCAGGCGAGGCCGCCGAGGACGCGATGGAGGCTGCCGAGGATATCGCCGGCGAGGCCGAAGAGGCGCTGGAGGGGGCGATGGATGCAACCGGCGATGCCGCCGAAGGCGCGATGGATGCCGCTGAGGATGTGGCGGGCGAGGCTGAAGACGCCATAGAGGGCGCTGCCGAGGCCACCGGGGACGCTGCAGAGGGCGCGATGGAGGCGGCCGAAGACGTGGCCGGCGAAGCCGAAGAGACCGCTGAAGAAGCCGTCTCGGCAACCGAGGAGACCGCAACCGAGGCGGTAGAGGGCACCGGAGATGCGCTGACGGTCGATGGCTTCGATCTGGACCGGGTCAAGACGATGATCGACGAGGCGGATATCGGTGCGCTGCAGAAATCAGCGCTGCAAACCGCGCTCGATGCTGCCAAGGACAGCCCCGATGCCCTGAATTCGGTGCTTGAACAAGTCCGAACGGCGCTTGGAAACTAGAAGAAAAGCCCGTCGCGACCGGTGTCGCGGCGGGCGTCTTCCCGAGGCGATGAAGCTTCAGCCCACGAAGGCTTTTTCCACCACGTAATGCTTGGGATCGCTGTTGGCACCTTCCTGGAGCCCGAAGCTTTCGAGAATGCGTTTGAGATCGGTGTTCAGCCCGATCGATCCGCAGACCATCGCGCGGTCGATGTCGGGTGCGATGCCGTCGATGCCAAGATCCTCAAACAGCGTGCCGTCCTCCAGCAGCGTCGTGATCCGGCCCATCTTGGGGCTCTGTTCGCGCGTGGTGGTGGGATAATAGCGCAGCTTGGCGAGGTTTTCTTCGCCGATAAGTTCGGCCAGCAGCTCGTCGCTGCGGATGCTTTCGATCAGCTCGCGCCCGTAAGTCAGTTCGGCCACGTCGCGCGTCGTATGAGTGATGATCACCTCGTCGAAGCGCTCGTAGGTCTCAGGCTCGCGCAAGAGCGAGGCAAAGGGCGCAATGCCGGTGCCGGTGGCGAAAAACCAAAGCCGCTTGCCGGGCAGAAGCGCGTCGTGAACCAGCGTGCCGACCGGTTTGGGGCGCAAAATGATCTGATCGCCGGGCTGGATGTGCTGCAACTTCGAAGTCAGCGGGCCGTCCTGTACCTTGATCGAGTAGAACTCCAGCTCGTCATCCCATGCCGGTGAGGCAATCGAATAGGCGCGCAGAAGCGGTTTTTGCTTGCCTGTCTTGGGATCGGGATCGCCCATCAAGCCGATCATCACGAACTCGCCCGAGCGAAAGCGCAAGGAGGCCGGGCGGGTCACCCGGAACGAAAAGAGCCGGTCGGTATAGTGGCGGACGGCGGTTACGGTCTGCGCGTCAGGCAGGGTGGGGACGGGCTTGGCGGCGACTTGGTTCACTGGGTTTTGCTCTGTCATGTCCTTTCGCGGCATCGGTGACGCCGCGCCTCGTATTACGCGTTGATCCGGGTCAGGAAAAGGGGGGTCAGCCCCGCAGGCGGTTTTGATAGCTATGCGCTTGCCAGTTGGCGCGAGCGCGCCACTGCTGTTGGGGTTGCCGCGCCGCCAGATCGGCCGAGATTTCCACCTCGTCAAATCCAGAGCGCCGCGCCATTGCATACTGGTCGGCGATCAGGTGGCCACGCGCGCGCAGCCGCCCGGGATAACCCATAAGCCGCAGCCGCTGCGCGATCGTGAAGCCTCGGCCGTCGGAAAAGCTGGGGAACTTCACAACGATCAGGTCGATCGCATCGAGCCGCCGGCGCAACGCCGCCGGATCTGCGTCCGGTTCAAGAACGACGCCAAGGGCCGGTGAGCCGTCATTGGCCGCAAGTTCCTTCAGCGGCGTCAGATCGTGGGCCCAGTCATCCTCTCGAAAGCCAGTATCGGTAACCAGTACGGAGCGCGCATTCATGGCATAGGGTCCTTGAGTGAGTGGTGGAAGCGAGGGTCTATGCCGCGTTGGGCCTGCGCACGGGCCTGCCGCCCGCAAAATGGATGCCGCATTCGCGCTTTTGCTGGCCGCGCCAGCGGCCCGATCGCTCATCCTCGCCGGTCTCGACCTTGGTGGTGCAGGGCGCGCAGCCAAGCGAGGGGTATCCCTGCGCGACAAGCGGATGCTTGGGCAGGCGGTTGTTGATCATGTAGTCTGCGACGTCGTCGCGGGTCCAGTGAGCCAGCGGGTTCACTTTGATGCGGCCCTCGCCATCGGCCTCGAAAAACTCCAGATCGACGCGCTGGCCGCCGTGAAACCGTTTGCGGCCGGTGATCCAGGCATCGAAGGGATGAAGCGCATCCTCCAGCGGCTCGACCTTGCGCAGGGCGCAGCAGGCGTCGGGGTTGCCGATATGCAGATCGCCATCTGGATCGCGCAGGAAAAGCTCGGTCCGGTCGGGCTCGATCACCCGCACGTCGGATAGGCCGAGGGCCTTGCTGACCTGGGTCTGGTAGCCAAGCGTTTCGGCAAAGAGCATTTGCGTTTGCAGAAAGATCACCGGGATCGAGCGATCGATCACCGACATCATGTGCAAGAGCGCGACAGATTGCGCCCCGAAGGACGAGACCATGGCGATGCGGCCGACTTGCGGGTCGTTCAGCGCGTGCGCCAGCACGTCCGTCGCCGAGTGGTGGCGATAGCGCGCACTCAGCTCGGCGGCGCGCTCGGCGGCCGGGGCAAGGGGGGCTTCAAGCGGCATGCGATTGTTTCTCCTGGCTTGGGTAAAGGGCGGCCTTGAAGGGCGAAAGACCCAGGCGGCGGTAGGTCTGCAGGAAGGTCTCGGACGCGTCCTGCCGCTGGTCGAGATAGGCCTCTACCAGCCGCTCGATGGCCGGCACGATTTCGGTTGCGGAAAAGCCTGGGCCGGCCCGCTCGCCGATCGTAGCGGTCTCGGTGCCGTTGCCGCCAAGCGTGATCTGGTAGTTCTCCACCCCGGCGCGATCCAGCCCCAGAATGCCGATATGGCCGACATGGTGGTGCCCACAGGCATTGATGCAGCCCGAGATCTTGATCTTGAGCGGGCCGATATCATGCTCGAGCTTCAGCGCGTCGAACCGGGTCGCGATCTCTTGCGCGATCGGGATCGAGCGGGCAGTGGCAAGCGCGCAATAATCCATCCCCGGGCAGGCGATGAGGTCCGAGATAAGGCCGATATTGGCAGTTGCGAGCCCGGCCTTGCGCAACGCGGCATAAACCTCGGGCAAGTCGGACTTCGCGACATGCGGCAGGATCACGTTTTGCTCGTGTGAGATGCGCAGCTCGTCATGGCCGTAGCGCTCGGCGAGATCTGCCATGACGCGCATCTGGTCCGAGCTGGCATCGCCCGGCGTGGCGCCCTGCGCCTTCAGCGAGACGGAGACGATGGCATAGTCCGGGTGGCGGTGACTTGTCAGGTTGGTGTCTGCCCAGGACCGGAACGCGGGGTTTTCATGGCGGGCCGCTTCGAATGCCGCAGTGTTGCGTACGCGAAATGCCGGCGGGGCGAAGCTTTGTTCGATTTCTGCAAGCAAGCCCTGATCAAACCCGGTGAAGCCGGGCCGGATTTGTTCGAAACCGGTCTCTACCAGGCTGCGGATCTTGTCGAGCCCGTTCTCGTGGACCGTGATCTTGATCCGCGCCTTGTACTTGCTGTCGCGCCGGCCCAGCAGGTTGTAGACACTGACGATCGCCTCGACATATGCCAGAAGATCTGCTTTCGGCAGAAACGCGCGGATCACCTTGCCGATCATCGGGGTGCGTCCCAGGCCGCCGCCGACGATCACTTCGAACCCCGGCTGTCCGGCCGAGTTGCGGACCATGCGCAGGCCGATGTCGTGCGCTTTCGTCACCGCGCGGTCGGTTTCCGATCCGGTGACGGCGATCTTGAATTTCCGCGGCAGGAACTGGAACTCGGGATGGTCGGTGGACCATTGCCGTAAAAGTTCGGCCACCGGGCGCGGATCCTCGATCTCATCGGCTGCAGCGCCGGCGAAATGATCGGCGGTCACGTTTCGTATCGTGTTGCCAGACGTCTGGATGGCGTGCATCTGCACGTCCGCCAGAGCCTCCAGCATGTCCGGCACGTCTTTCAGTTGCGGCCAGTTGTACTGGATATTCTGACGCGTCGTGAAATGGCCATAGCCCTTGTCCCAGCGGTCGGCGATCATCGCAAGCTGCCGCATCTGGTGGCTGCTCAGCGTCCCATAAGGGACCGCGACACGCAGCATATAGGCGTGCAGTTGCAGGTATAGCCCGTTCATCAGGCGCAATGGTTTGAATTCGTCCTCGGTCAGGCTGCCATCGATGCGCCGCTCGACCTGGGCGCGGAACTGGGCCACGCGGCTGCGTACGAACGCGTCATCGAAGTCGTTGTATTTATACATACTTTTGGTCCACTTTCTTGCCGTGGGCATAGTTCGACGGCCCGCGGGTGCGGAACGCCTCGCGGAAATGCACAGGCTCTGGTCCGTCCTGGCCCGCCTTGGCATCGGCGAGGTACACGCCGACCACGACATCGGTCTGGCTGTCGCCGAAAAGCAGGCGCACCTGCCCATGGGCCTCGTCCTCGATCAACTCGGCCTCTTCGATCCGGCGGGTCCAGCGATCATCGGCCGTCAGCCAGACGGCATCGCCCTCGATCAGGGCGTTACCGGTGACGACCTTGGGTGTGAAGGCACGGCTCATAGGGCGATCTCCCTTGGACTATCGGTTGCAGCGGCCAGGGCGGCAGCGCGGGGCGCGAGGCCATAGAACGTGATGGCGGGGCCTTTCAGATCGGCCTTGGACAGCGTCGGCTCCAGCTTGCCCAGGGTCGTGGCGAGCACGGTCTGATCGGCGCGCGAGGCGTTTTCGATCACCGACACGGGCGTCGCGGGATCGGCCCCATGCATCAAGAGACGCCCCTGGATAAACCGGGCGCTGCGCTTGCCCATGTAGATGGCCGCCACCTCACCGGGCTGCGCGAGCGCCTTCCAGTCATGCTCGGCGAAGCCTTTCATGTCGTGTCCGGTCACAAAGCGAACCGCGGAATTGCGGCCCCGTTTGGTCAGGCTCTGGCCCAGCGTCGCAACAGCCGCAGAAGCTGCGGTGATGCCGGGCACGACGGAATAGGTGACCCCGGCTTCGGTGCAGGCATCGATTTCCTCGTCGAGACGGCCGAACACGGTCGCATCCCCGGATTTCAGGCGGACCACGTGGGCGCGTTGGCGCGCGTGTGACACGATCAGCCCATTTATCTCTTGCTGGGTGGTGGACGGGCCAAAGCCCTCTTTGCCGACATTGACCATCTTCGCCTCGCGGCGCGCCAATTCGAGGATCTCGGCCGAGACAAGCCGGTCGTATATCACGACATCCGCTTCGTGCAGCGCCTTGCGGGCCTTCAGCGTCAGGAGTTCGGGATCGCCCGGGCCTGCTCCGACGAACTCGACCCGGCCAGGGGCATCGGGCTGGTCGAGGTGGCGATCCAGCAGGGCCTCAAGCGTGCCGCGCAAAGCCGCCTCGCCCGATGCCTCATGCGCGCGCGGGCCCGCCTTGAAATAGTAGTCCGCCCAGAACGCTCGGCGCCTGGCACCGAAGGGCAGGGCCTCGACGCGGGCGCGAAATGCCTTGCCGATGCGCGCAAGCGTGCCAAGCCCGGCGGGAAGCCGCGCTTCCAGATCGGCCTTGATCGCGCGCGCCAGCACCGGGGCAGCGCCCTCGGTGCCGATCGCGACCGTAACAGGATCGCGGTCGACGATGGCTGGCGTGATGAACTGGCTCTCGCCCAGATTGTCGACCCGGTTGACCAGCGCCCCGTCGGCATGGGCGAGCCGTGCCACCCGCGCATCTTCCCGCGCGTCGTCATTGGCGGCATAAAACAGGCGCGCGCACATCGCATCGCCGGGCTCCAGTGCCCGTTTGGTGAGCGTGATGCGGCCGGCGTCGGCAAGCGCCTCGATCTCGGGGCCCGCCTTGGCCGAGAAAACCGTGACATGCGCCGTGGTCTTCAAGAGCAGGCGAAGCTTGGCAAGCGCGGCCTCGCCGCCGCCCGAGACAACGATGCGCCGGCCTTCGACGGCTATGAAAATCGGAAAGTGGTTCATGTCTCACGCCTCTTCGTTCCAGCAACATATAGAACATTATTCCATTATGTTGCCATGATGCCTTGCAAATAAGGACAAATGTTCTATTCAAACACAGATTGGGGATGAAGTGACCGAAACAGGCGGAGAATAGGAATGAGTGTCCGGATAGATGACATGGACCGAAACATCCTGCGCGAGCTACAGCGCGACGCAGGCCAGTCGCTGGACGATATCGCCAAGGCGGTTGGCTCGTCCAAGACCCCGGTTTGGAACCGGGTCAAGAAGCTGCGCGACGCCGGGGTGATCCGCCAGAACACGGTTCTTCTGGATGCCGAGGCGCTTGGGATCGAGGCTTCGTTCTTTGTCCTGATCCGCACCTCCGAGCATGACGCCGACTGGCAGCGCGTGTTTCTCAAGGCCCTGCGCGAGCGGGACGAGGTGCAGGAAGCGCATCGCCTGGCCGGCGATATCGACTACATCCTGAAGGTGCGGGTCCGCAACGCGCGCGCCTATGACGAGTTCTACCAGGCCCTGATATCCGAGGTGAAGATATACAACGTCACCGCGCTTTTATCGATGGAAGAGATCAAATCGACGACTGCCTTGCCATTGTGAGGCGCGCGCCCTTGGGCGGCATCGAGCCGCCCGCGGGCGCTGGGCGCGCGGCGCTCTGACCTTGCGCCGGACCGGGGCGCAGCGCTTGCTGCAACGGGAAAGCCCTTCAGCGGTCTTGCCTCTAAGCAAGCCTATCGGGTTGCAAGGCGCAGGGCTTCCAGCCCATGGAAATGATAGAGATTGGCGTATCGCGGCCGCTCTGCCAGGCGCAAATCCGGCATGCGCCGGAAGAGTGCGGGCAGGGCGATCTGCAGCTCCAGCCGCGCAAGGGGCGCCCCGACGCAGAAGTGGATCCCGGCCCCGAACGCGAGATTGACCTTGACCGCGCGCGCAGGGTCGAACCGGTTCGGCGCCTGCCAGACCACCGGGTCACGACCCGCCGCCCCAAGCAGGCAGCCGATTTCGTCACCGCGCGCGAAGCGATGGCCGAAAAGCTCCAGATTCTCGTAGACATGACGTGTGAACATGTGCAGCGGTGGATCGAAGCGCAGGATCTCTTCGACCGCGGCTTCGGCGGCGTCCGGCCCCAGCGCCTCGGGACCGGTTTCATGTTCCACAAGCGCTTTGACGCCGTTGCCGATCGTGTGGACGGTGGCCTCGTGGCCGGCATTCAACAGCAGGATGCAGGTTGTGATCAGCTCGTCGGTCGACAGCTTTTCGCCATCCGCTTCAGCCGCGATCAGGTGGGTGATCAGATCGTCGGCCGGATCGACGCGGCGCTTGTCCACGTAGCTGCGCATGAATTGCACGAACTCGGTGGCCGCAGCGGCGGCGTGCTCTTCGATCTGCCGGGTGCGCCGAGCCTGGTACATGGCCACCATGGCGTTCGACCAGGCGAGCAGCTGATCTGCCATCGTCTCGGGCACGCCAAGCAGGCGCGCGATGACGATCACCGGCAACTTCTGGGCGAAGCGCGGCAAGAGGTCGAATTCGCCCTGCGGCAGATCATCGATGAGCTGGTGGCTGAGAGCGTCGATCTCTGGGCCAAGCGCCTTGATGCGGCGCGATGTGAATGCCCGCATCACAAGCCCGCGCAGGCGCGTGTGCCTGGGTGGTTCGAGCTCTAGCATCGAGTGCGCCTCTACGGCGTAGAACGCCGCAAGGTGCGCCGGTATGTCGGGTGGCCGAACCGGCGCGCGGCCCATCCGGCGGTCGCGCAGAATGGCAGACACCGCAGCATAGGACGTCGCGACCGGCAGGGCGTAGTCTTCCCACCAGACAATATCGCCCAGCGCGCGCGCCTCGTCGTAGAACGGATAAGGATCCTGAACGAAACCGGGCTCGGTCGGCGCCTGAGTAAGGTGGTGCACCGCGCCTTAGTCTGCGCCGCGCACCGGGATCGCTGCGTTGGGGTCGGGGTGGAAGATCTTCTGAACGAAGTACGCCCCCGTCGCCAATGCGATGCCGATCAGATCGGTGATGCCTCCGCCCTCGATCATGAAGAGCGCGGCGATCACCAGCCCGAGCCGCAGGAACCACGCCGAGCGCCCGCCCATGAACCAGCCCTGCACCGCCGACGACAGCAGGAAGACGCCGAACACGGCCGTCACCCCCGCGCGGCCGACCTCCAGCCACGAGCCCTGCATCAAAAGTGCGGAATTGTAGAAGAACATGAAAGGCACGATGAAGGCCGCAATCCCGATCTTGAAGGACGAGACAGAGGTCTCCATCGGGTTGGCGCCTGATATCCCCGCCGCCGCGTAACTGGCCAGCGCAACGGGCGGTGTGATGGCCGAGACCACGGCGAAATAGAAGACGAAGAAATGCGCGGTCAGCGGCGGGATGCCCAAATTCGTCAGGCCCGGCGCCACCACCGAAGCTGCGACCGCGTACGCGGCCGTTGTCGGCATGCCCATGCCCAGAAGGATCGCGATGCACATTGCAAAGAACAGCGCCAGAAGCTGGCTTGCCTCGGCCAGCCCCAGAAGCAGGTTGGAGAACCGTGCGCCGACACCGGTCAGCGAGATGACACCGACGATGATACCGGCACAGGCGCAGACCGCGATGATCTGGATCGACATGATGCCTGCCAGCTCGAACGCTTTCACGATCGACGGCAGACCCATCCGGTACGGCGTCAGCCAGCTGACGACCGCAGCGGCGACGGTGGCAAGGGTGCCGGCCCGGATCACCGAATAGCCCATGAAAAGCGCCACGATCAGGATCACGATCGGCAGGAACAAAAAGACCCGGCGGATCATCTCGTTCAGCTTGGGAAGCTCGTCGTCGCGCATCCCGCGCATGCCCAGCTTGGCGGCCTCGAAATCGACCATGAAGTAGATCGACACAAAATAGAGAATTGCGGGGATCACCGCGGCAATCGCGATATCGGTATAGGGAATGCCGGTGATCTCGGCCATGATGAAGGCGCCTGCGCCCATGATCGGCGGCATGATCTGCCCGCCGGTCGAGGCCGCGGCTTCGATCGCCCCGGCGGTCTTGGGCTTGTAGCCGACCTTCTTCATCAGCGGGATCGTCAGCGAGCCGGTGGCCACCACGTTGCCCGCCGAGGTGCCGTTGATCATGCCCATTAGGCCAGAGGCGAAGATCGCAACCTTGGCCGGACCGCCGCGCGCGCGTCCAGCCAGCGCGAAGGCGAAGTTCACGAAATAATCGCCCACCTTGCTGGCCTGCAGAAAGGCCGCAAAGATGATGAAGAGGATGATGTAAGTCGATGACACGGCGGTCGTCGGCCCCAGGATACCGGCATCGGTGTAGACTTGGCTGAAGAAGCGCTGCCAGCTGATCGCCGGAGAATTCAGAAAGCCCGGCAGCAGGTGACCGGTGAAGACGTAGACAAGGAAGATCCCGGCGATGATGACCAGCGCAAGCCCGGCCACGCGGCGCGTCAGTTCCATGATCAGCGCGGCGCCCGCGACGGCCGCGATCGACATGCCGATCGGCGCGAAGGGTGTGCCCGTCGAGTTGCGCATCAGCGTGCCGAATATGGTGATCAGGTAGGCCGCTACGGCGAAGCCGCAGACCACCAGCACGAGGTCAGGTTCCGAGAACGAGCTCCGCCCGCGCCTGTGAAACCAGCTCAGGACAATGCCGCCGAAGGTCGCGATCCAAAGCGGCGCGCCGAATACCCAGGTTTCGCGGAACTTGATGCCGGCATCGATGCCGTTCCACATCGTGCCGCCGGCGATATCGATCGCGAAGGAAAAGGCCGTTCCCAGCGAAAACAGCGCAAGCGCCATAAGACCGTAGGATATATAGCTTATCGTCGTCCTGCGGGGCCGGTCCTCTGCAGCAAATCCGCTGCCGGCGAAAAGCACGAACCCCAGCGCCAGCGCGCCGGCCACGTGCACGATCCGGAAGTTCCAGGTCTCCATCGGGAAGGTCGGCAGGAACGGGATCTCGATCCCAATGTATTCCGAGATCGAAACGCCGTTGAGCGCGGCCATGTGAAACGCCGCATAAAGTCCGGCCAGTACGCTGACGATCCAAAGCGCCCTGCCTTCAAAGAGCCGCCGGTTGGGTTCGATCGGTTCTTCATCGACGCCTTCGGCAACAACCTGGTCATGCTGTGCGGTGTCGGTCATGTCTTCCCCCCGGGATGGTGCATCTGCGGCACCTGTGTTGATTTAGGCCTTTGATACCCGAATGGCGCGGCTGTGCGCTAGCCGAAATATATTACTCGCCAAACGAGAATTCGGACGCCCGGTTGACGCCAGGACGGTCATCACTTTTTCTTGAGTTATGATCGGGATAGAGCCAGAGTGAGCCAATGGGGTCCTGCGAAACCGCCTGGATCTCTGTGCGTCCCGCCAAAAAGGACGCCGCCACTACAGGGAAAAAAGAATGAGAAAACTCACCATATCAGCCGCCGCCATTGCTTGCGCGGCTTTGGGCGGAGTTGTGCTAGCACATGACACACCTCTGCCAGACGGGCACATCCCGCAGAACGTGAACTACGGTTTCGAGGTCATCGGCCGCGACTTGCTTGCTGGCGTAACCGATGGTCTTTACACCGATGTCTGGTCGCACAAGGGCTATGCCTATGTCGGCACCTTTCAAGAGCCTAGCTGCACCCGCGCCGGCGTCTTTATCGTGGATATCGCGCAAACGCTTGAAAACTACGAGCGCAACTTCATCGAAGGCGCCGTGGTTGCCGAGATCAAGTCGGCTCCGAACACGCGCGTCAATGATGTGAAGGTTCACACCATCACCACCGGCAACAAGACCCGTGATGTACTTGTGGCGACGGAAGAGAAATGCGGTCAGGTCAATGGCAGCGGGAAACGCCAACTGGGTAAGGGCGGCATTTCCTACTACGATGTGACGGACCCGTCCAATCCGCACGCGATCAAGCAGCACGCCATCAACGATGGCGGCACGCACAACACCTATCAATGGACCGACGACAAGGACGGCAAGACCTACACGATCGCCGTCGATGACGTAGAGCTGAACGACGTGGTGCTGGTCGATATCTCCAAGCCGCAGTCGCCCAAAGAGCTTACGCGGGTGGGCCTGGAAGACTGGCTGATCGAAGGCAATTATCGCGAAATCACCGAGGACGGTCAGTTTCAAACCGGTGTCTTTGCCTTCTCGGGATTGCACGATGTTTGGGTCGAGAAGATCAATGGACGCTATCAGGCAGTCCTGAGCTACTGGGATGCCGGCTTCGTGGTCATCGATGTCGATGATCCGGCCAATCCTTTCGTTCTGGGCGACAGCACCTATCCTGCGGTCGATCCGGTGTTCGGCGTTGAGCCGGGCGAGGGCAACGGCCATGCAGCCGTCTTTGGCGGCGATGTGGGCCAGTATATCTGGGCCGGTGACGAAGACTTCGATCCGTTCCGGAACGAGGTGCGCGGCGGGCCCGACTTCCGCGGCTTCCTGGCGACGCAGGGCTCTGACGTGCCCCAAGTGCTGCCAGGCGGCGCAGTCGATGGCGATGCTGACTACGTGGGTCTTGCGTGCAGCGCGCTCGATCCGGCCTCTGGGCCAGGCAAGATCGCGGTGATCCAGCGGGGCGCCTGCGCGTTCACGACGAAAGTCGGCAGCGCCGAGGCGGCCGGCTACGACGCCGCTGTCGTCTTCAACCATTCCACGGGCTGCGAATCCACTGTGAGCATGCTGGTGGAAGGCGGTATCCCGGCTATGTTCGTGCCGCGCTCGGCCGGTCTTGAAATCGTCGGCCTGGGAGATCAGTACGATCCTTCAACCTGCGATGGCTCGGGCACCGACAATGGCGACGCCCTTCTCGCTGTCATCGAAGGCACGAATCTTGCCGACCCGGTGGGTCTTAGCGCCACATTCGACGGCTGGGGCTACTTCCACGTCCTGAACAACCTTATGGGCGGAACCACCACGCTGGCGCCGCCATCGGTTCCGGGCGAGTCGCCGGACAATCGTGATGTGCTTGATATCGAATACCTCGGGCACATGGGCTATTTCGCGCCGATCGAAGCCACGGACCCCGATCTGGCCGTGGGTGCGGGCGATCTGACCATGCACAATGTCGAGGGTGATCCGTCCACGGCAGGCGATACGCCGACCTTCGATGCCGGCCCGCGCTCGTTCATCTCGTGGTATTCGGCCGGCATGCGCGCCGTTGAATATCGCCCGGGTCACTGGCACACCGGCAACGGCGGTGTCGCGTCCTGGAACGTGCACGAGGTCGGGCGCTTTATCGCAGAGGATGGCTCCAACTTCTGGGGCGTTCATGTGGAAGAGCATGACGGCGAACAGATCATCCTGGGCTCTGACCGTTTCACGGGCCTCTGGATCTTCCGCTTCAACTGCGAAAGCGAAGTTCTGGTCGAGGACACAGAGACTGGAGAACTGGTCGACAGTGGCCTCTACTGTCGCCGCAACAATTGATCGATGCGCATGGCCGGCCATCCTTGGCCGGCCTGTTCATCGAAGTGACGGGCCGCTCATTATCGGGCGGCCCGTTTCTTTTGACAGGCTCAGTGCGCCATCTCGCCCGTTGCAAGCGCCAGATGATGGGCGCGGTGATGATCGCCCGTTGCCATCAGACCAAAAAAGCCCAGCCCCTGAATACGCAGCGCTTCGGTGGGCGAGGTCACGGTCCAGACAATCCATGTCTCGGTGATCTCAAGATCGCTCGTCCAGCCGGTCTCGGCTTCCAGCACCGGCCCGTGCGCGGGCAGCATACGCAGAAGCGTGGCCCCTTCCGGGCCATCCAGCGGCAGCGTGATGCGCAGCCCGTCCTGCAAATCCTCGTTGGCAGGGCGCGCCAGTGTCACAAGGCGGTCCATATCCACCAAATGAGCTTGCAGGGCATCAATATCGACCCGCTTCCAATCGGTTCCGGGATCTGCGGCCAGAAGCGCGGCGATCTCTGCGATGGAGGCAAAGGCGCCCTGTCCGGGTTCCGTCGGGAGGTGTTGTGCGGCTTTGACCTGATGGCCGTGATTTTCGTCATGAGCAGATTGCGCAATGGCATAGCCTGCAAGCATTGCAGCAAAAGCACTGAAAGAAAGCAGAATTGGCGGCTTTGGCATTTTGGCTCCTTGTCGTTGCATCTTGCCCGTGTCTAGGAAAATCGCAGAGCGCGATATTTGATCTCGATCATAATTCTTTCGTTTCCGTTCGATAGCTTCACCGTCTCTGCTTCAACCGCGCTGCGCCTTGCACCGGGGCAAGCGGTATTTCTGCAAGGCGATTTGGCACGCGGGCTGTTCGCGGTGCGATCCGGACAAGTTGAAATGGTGCGCCACACCAAGGCGGGCCATCTGGTGACGCCGCATCGGGCCCTTGCGGGGGAAAGTTTTGCCGAAGCCAGCCTGTTTTCCGTGAAGTATCATTGGGATGCGGTGGCGCAAGCGGCCGCCGAAGTCATTCTGGGTCGCACATTGCCCGTGCTGGAGCAGATCGCGTCAGACCCCGATTTCGCACAGGCCGGGATGGAGCGGTTCGCCAGGCAGGTTCAGGCCTATCGGCGTCGTCCAGAGCTTTTGGCCATCAGGCCGGCAACGGACCGGGGTCTGGCGGCTTTGGCCGACCAGGGACAGAATGGAACCGTCCCGAGCCTTGCGTGGGATGTCGGGCTTAGCCACGAGGCAACCTGCCGCGCCCTTTCGGCACTTGCGGCCGAAGGGAAGGCCCGCAAACTGGAACGGCGCAGGTACGCGGCCATCTGCACCTTGCGCGGGTAGTGCCCGAATGAAAAAGGCCGCCCCGATGGGACGGCCTTTGGAAGTCATTTTTTGGCAGTTACATGCCGTGGATCATGCCGTCGGGGATGTCCGCGCCAGCATTTTCCTTGAACCACTTGGCCGCGCCGGGGTGCCATTTCAGCACGCCGTTCTTGTCCCAGTTCTCGGGCAGGGTCGAGCGGGCTGCCTTGTGGATGTTCATCATGCGTTCGTTGTCGGACATCACGACGTCCACAACCGATTCCACGAAGCTTTCGGGCAGATTGCAATTTGCGATCGCGAAGTTCCACATCGAGACCGAGCGCGCATCCGCTTCCAGCGTTGTGTAAGTGCTGGAGGCGATGCTGAACTGGCTGACGGGGAAGGCATCGAGGATCTTGGCCTGCTCTTCTTCAGTGAACTCGATGATGTTCACGTCCGTCTGCACTTCAAGCTGGCTTACAGCCGGGACCGGAACGCCCGCCGCAAAGGCGATGACGTCGAGAAGACCATCCTGAAGCTGACCGCCGAGGTCGGTCCAGCCGCCGTTGCGACGCTCGAAGTCGACGCCAAGCTCTTCCATCATGCGCGGAAAATAGGTGTCCGAAGTCGAGCCTGCAGGGCCGAAACCGATCTTCGCGCCGGCGGGAATGTCAGCGATGCTTTCGATCCCCGAAGAGGCCAGCGCGGTCACGCTGAACGGCGTTTGGTACATTGGGAACATGGCGCACGCGCCGGACATCTGAAGGCCGGGGGCGATCGGGTTGGTGCCGGCGAGCGATTCTGCCGCGGGGCCCATCGTGGTCATGCCGAAGGCAGCGTCTCCGGTGTGAACCAGAGCCATGTTCTGCATCGGTCCGCCGGTGACTTCGCCGCCGCCGGAGATACCCAGCTCTTCGGCCACAAGGTTGGCCCAGCCAGAGCCATAGGCGAAGTAGGTGCCGCCTTGCGACGCGGTGCCCACAGTGAAGCTGTCCGGCCAGCCGGTCTTGTCGACGTGGCCGCCTGCGAAGGCCGCAGTTGCCGAGACTGCGACGGCAAAGGTCGCACTGATTGATGTGAGTTTCATGTTCTCTCCCAAATTACGAAGTCGTCCGTTGCGATCCGTGTGGCGTTGACTTAGCGCAACGGTGCCGAAAGGCAAAGCAATCTTCGCAAGTAATGGGCGCCAGAGCCCTAGTTTTCATGGGTTTTTGGCGGTTTCTGTGTCGCCGATCCGAACTCGCTGAAAGGTTAGCGCAAACACCGTCGCCGACCAATGCCGCTGCGAAGGCTTTCGATCAGGACCGTGCGCTGCGTTCGAAGCGGGGCAGCATGGCCGAAAAATCGAGCCCCGATCCGTTTTCGGCCTCGACGAATTGCGCGTAAAGATCCCGGGCGCGCCGACCAAGCGGTGTGTCGGCGCCGACCGTTTTGGCTGCCTGTTGGGCCAGCCGGAGATCTTTCAGCATCAGATCAGCTACAAAGCCGGGCTTGTAGTCGTTGTCCGCCGGGCTTTCGGGGCCGATGCCCGGCGCAGGGCAATAGGTGTTCATCGACCAGCTCGACCCCGAAGAGGTCGATACCACGTCGAAAAGCGCCTGCCGGTCCAGACCCAGCTTATCGGCAAGGGCGAAGGCCTCGCATGTTACGATCATCGTTGCGCCAAGGATCATGTTGTTGCACAGCTTGGCGGCCTGGCCGTTTCCGCTTGGGCCGCAGTAAACAGCCTTTGTCCCCATGATATCAAACAGCTCAGAGGCGATCTTGAAAGCCGTATCCGAGCCGCCGACCATGAACGTCAGCGTTCCTGCCTCGGCCCCGACGACCCCGCCCGACACCGGCGCGTCGAGCGCTATCAGCCCGCTGGCCTCGGCCTGGGCCGCGACGTCGCGGGCCGCTTCTACATCCACGGTCGAGCAGTCCACAAAGACCGCGCCGCTTTTCATGGCGGGGATTATGCTGGCGGCGACAGAGCGCAACGTCCCGCCATCGGGCAGCATTGTCACGACGACATCGGCGCCGTCCGCCGCGCCGGCGGCATCGGGCGCGACCTTGACGCCATCAGGGTAGGGCGCCACCGGATCGTAACCGGCGAGTTGATGACCGGCTTTTGCAAGATTTGCGGCCATTGGAGCGCCCATGTTTCCAAGTCCGATAAATCCGATATTCATGGCTGATCCTCGTTGCTCCACAGTTCTGCCGGTCCGAGCGTGTCCAGCATGGCTGTAACTTCGTCCCGGGTCACTTCTGAAAAGGCTCGGTGCGCCCATCTCGGCAGTTTGTCCTTGTCGATGATCGCGGCCCGGATGCCTTCCAGAAAATCGCCCTGGCCCATGCAGCGATAAGTAAAGCGAAACTCCGTCGCCAGAGCCTCGGCAATGCTGTTATGGCTGCGGGCGCGCCGGACCAGTTCGATCCCGCAGGCGGCAGCCAGCGGGCTGGCCCGCGACAACGCCTTCAGGGCCTTGTCCGCGAATTCACCGCCTTCCGCTTCCAGCGCCTCGGCAATCTCGTGCAACGACGGTTGCGCAAAACAGGCGTCGATCAGCGGCTGGTGGTCCTTCAGCAAGGCGCCCGGATGCGGGACGGCATAGGCATCGATCGGCGCGGTTGTCCCATCCGCCTGAAGCTCTGACAAAAGCGCGCTCCACTTGGACTGCGGGACATAAGAATCTGCAAAGCCGCAATAAATCGCGTCTGTTGCCGACATTCGGGTACCGGTGGCGCCAAGAAACTCCCCGACCCGTCCAGGTGCGCGGGCAAGCAGCAGCGAGCCGCCCACGTCGGGGACGATGCCTACGCCCACTTCTGGCATCGCGATCTGAGAAGTCTCGCAGACGATCCGGTGCGAGCCATGGCACGACACGCCAACCCCGCCGCCCATCGTGAAGCCGTGCATCAAGGCGACAAAGGGTTTGGGATAGCCGGCGATCAAGGCATTGAGGCGGTACTCGTCGCGCCAGAATTGCCGGCCATAGCTGAAGTCGCACGACCGCCCGGTCTCGTACATGCGGGTCAGATCGCCGCCAGCGCAGAACGCCCGGTTGCCCGTGCCGTCGATCACCACCAGGGATACGGCATCCTCGGTCGCCCAGGCGCGCAGCGCGGCGTCGATATCAAGGCACATCTGGTAGGTCAGCGCGTTCAGTGCGTCTGGCCGGTTCAAGGTGATCCGTCCTGCCTGTCCCTCTCTTCGTATGATCAGATCACTCACGAGACCAAGTCCCTGGCAATCACAACGCGCATGATCTCGTTGGTCCCTTCCAGGATCCTGTGGACCCGTAAATCGCGGACGATCTTTTCGATCCCGTAGTCCTGCAGATAGCCGTAGCCGCCATGAAGCTGCAGGCAGTCGTCGGCAATCCGCGAGGCCGTCTCGGTCACGAAAGCCTTGGCCATCGCGCAATGACGGGCTGCATCCGCATCGCTGCGATCCAGCTTCCAGGCCGCCTGCCGCAAAAGCGTTCGAGACGCGGTCAGCCCGATCTCCATATCCGCCAGTCGGAATTGCAGCGCCTGGTAGCTGTCGATGGATTTGCCGAACGCGGTGCGCTCGGCCATATAAGTGCGCGTGGCATCGAACGCAGATTGCGCCGCGCCAAGCGAGCAGGCCGCGATATTGAGCCGCCCGCCATCAAGCCCCTGCATTGCATATACAAATCCGCGACCCGCCTCGCCGATCAAGCGCGTGGCGGGCACCCTGCAATCGTCGAATTGGATCTGCCGGGTGGGCTGGTTCTTCCATCCCATCTTTCGCTCCGGGGCGCCGAAGCTGAGCCCCTCGGCATCGCCGTCCACCAAGAATGCCGAAATGCCGGACGGACCGTCGCCACCGGTGCGGGCCATGACGACATACGCATCGGAATAGCCGCCGCCCGATATGAACGCCTTGGTGCCACTGAGCGCATAGTTCTCGCCGTTCTGCATCGCGCGCGTGCGCAAAGCGGCCGCATCGGAGCCCGCGCCGGGCTCTGTCAGGCAGTATGAGGTGAACCGGCGCATGGCAATCGTATCCGCCAGCACCTGAGATTTCAGGGCAGAGGCGCCATGACTGTCGATCATCGCGGCGCACATGTTGTGGATCGAAAGAAAGGCGGCCACCGACGGGCAGGCCATGGAAAGAGCCTCGAAGACCAGCGTGCCGTCAAGCCGCGTCAGACCCGCGCCGCCCGCGCTTTCGCCGACAAAGAGCCCTCCCAGCCCCAGGGCCGCGGCCTTTGGCCAAAGCTCTTTGGGTATCGTGCCGGCTTCATCCCAATCCTGGGCGAACGGCGCGATGTACTCGGCGCCAAAACGCTTTGCCATATCGAATATGGCGGTTTGCTCGTCGGAAAGGTCAAAGTCCATCGGAAGGCTTTGCTTGAAATTTGCAGCGGATACTTGCAGTGGACGGGAATTCCCGGGCGAATGCAACGCGTCCCGGCTTGCGCCGAGCCGGTGGCATAAACGCAAAAGGCGGGCGGACCGAATTTGGTCCGCCCGCCAATATGAGGGGCTAGTTCAGATTACTTGCGGCGCAGCGCGCCGAGCCCGCCAAGTGCACCGATCAGCAGGAAGCCGGCTGCGGGCAGCGGAATCTGCGGCACGTCGAACATGCCGAACTCTGTGATGTGGCTCAGGCCGCCACCGGTGCAGTTGTTGTCCGGTCCTTCACACAGGTTGGTGAAGGTGTAGGACTGGCTGCCGCCGGACGTGTTGCGGATAAGGCCGATCGATGGCTCGTTGCCAAGCTTGATCAGAACGTACTTGGCAGAGGATTCGAACGTTGTGTCCGGGCTTTCGTCCTTGGTACCGGTAAATGCACCGCCGTCCGCAGCGCTGACCCAGTCATTTTCATCGTTGAGGCCCACGCCCGTGCCGGGGTCGTCGCCATCAACATCGATGCTGTTGAACAGGGTCGCCTCTTCGCCCCAAACGGACGGATCGGTCGAAACCAGGCCATCGCAGGAAACTGTGCAGGAAACGGTCGCTTGCGCGTCCAAGCCGTTGAAAAACGTTACAGCGGCAGCGCTTGCCCCGGTGGCGCCGAGAACAGTCAGCGCCATGGCAGCGAATGCTGCCTTCAAAGTCTTTTGCTCAAACATAAAAACCCCCTCGGTCGTTCGAACTTACACACCACATAAGCGCACGAGCCGCGAATCGGCCCATAGCGATGGCGTCACAATGCGATTAAGCTAACAAATCATGGCCAAATTGCCATAGTTTTTCCTGATTTTTGCCGGATTCACCGCCAGCATCGCGGATGCTGGGGCGTCAAATCGGTGATTCCCGGATAATCGGCCGCTTTGGCCCCTATTGTTTCAGTTATTGCGCCAATTAATGATTGTTTTTTAGGCACTTTCTAAACGGCAACGCCAAATATGGCGAACTTGTGACATCAGATCTTCAGCAGTCTTTGGCCGCGCCACGAGGCGGGCAACCTAGAGATCGGCGTGAAACTCATCGATCAGGTGCGCCACCACCTGCCGCATTGCCGTGTCACTGTCGGCCCCGTCTTCACGGGCCTTCGCAAAGACGGCGCGCTGCCGCTCGGCGCTGGTGCCGCTGTCAAGAATGTCGCGTGCGCCGTGCACTTCGCGTGTCGACTGCAGGATGCCTGCATCCTCTTCGATCAGCTCCAACCATTCGTCGATGATCTCATCGAAAGGAACGATCTCGCGGCGGCCGAAGTCGATGATCCCCTCGGTGGTCCCATAACGCTGTGCGCGCCACCTGTTTTCGCCCACCAGGAAGAGATCGTAGAGCCGCCAGCGCTGGTTCTTCCGCCCCAGCCTATGCAGCATGCGGATCGTTGCCTGGGTCAGAGCCGCCAGCGTCAGCGTGTGTTCCAGCCGGGGCGTAACATCGCAAATGCGCGTCTCGAGCGTCGGAAAACGAGACGACGGGCGCAGATCCCACCAGATCTTGCTGCTGTCTTCGATCACGCCGAGATCTATTAGAACCTGCACAGAACGCTCGAACTCGCCCCAGCTAGAGAACTGGGGCGGCAGGCCGGTGCGCGGCAAGTTGTCGAATATCGTAAGCCGGTACGAGGCAAGCCCGGTATCCTGGCCCTGCCAGTAGGGCGACGAGCTTGAAAGCGCCAGCAGATGCGGCAGGAAATAGGCGAACTGGTTCGACAGGTCGGCCCGCTGCTCTGGGTCTTCGACACCGACATGCACGTGCATCCCGCAGATCAGCAGGCGGCTGGCAACGCCGCCAAGGTCGCGTTGCAGGGCATTGTAGCGATCCTTGTTCGTATGGTGCTGCTTTTTCCACTCGGCGAACGGGTGGCACGAGACGGCGATCGGAGCGAGCCCGTACTCGGCCGCGCATTTGGCCACTGTGCTGCGCAGATGACGCAAATCCTCGCGCGCCTCGCCGACCGATGCGCACACTTTCGTGCCGATCTCGATCTGGCACTGCAGGAACTCCGGGCTGACCTGGTCCTCCAGCTCGGCGGCGCAAGCTTGCATCAGCCCGTCCGGCGCTTCGGCGAGGTCCTTGGTCTGCTTGTCGACCAGAAGGTATTCCTCTTCCACGCCGATCGTGAAATCGGGTTCGCTGTTCACCATGGGCCCTCCACCTCTTTGGGCAAGACAATCAGAGCGGCCCTTTCGGCGCAAGTCCCGGACATCGCAGAGATTTGCGGCCCCTTGGGCGCAGAGCCCCGGCGGCCCCTCCTACGCCGGCCGACTGATGTCTTCGAATTGGAAACAATCCCGGCAAAACTTCAAATTTTGTCCCGTCCAATCCTTTGAAAAATCGCGAAAATAACTGAAAAATTCAATTTCGAATGCCACATTTCCGCCTTATTTCCGCCTCAATTCATTGAGTTTGGCTGATGCTCGTGTTAACGTACCTATGCGAATTACCGCATGTGGCCTTTATGAGGTGTGAGGGGACTACGATGAAAGTATCAAAGATCTTGTGCGCAGGTGCCGTAGCGGCAGCTGTTTGCTTCACCGGAGCGTCTGCGGGTGCTGCGACTCTTGTGGGTGTGTTCGGCGGAAACGATCCTTTTCCGGACCCGCTGATCCTGGACGATCCTGAGATCAATACGCCAGCGCTCTACAAGTGCGACGATGTCGACGAGCAGGATCCGTCCTGCGTTGATGAATATGCCCCGGGCTATACCGACGGCGTGTTCGATGTAACCTTCGACAGTGCGACCAGCGGAAGCTGGACATGGACACCTGCGGATGGCGTCACCGAGCCGGTTGGACCGCATTACATCGTGCTCAAGGCCGGTCAGCCTCAGAATGACGGCGGATGGGCGGTCTACGAGCTGGATCCGACGGAAGTGTTTGGTGGTCTTTGGGATACCGGTGACCTCGATGACAAGGCAATTTCGCACATCTCCTGGTACAATACAGGCATTCCGCCAATCCCGCTTCCTGCAGCCGCTTGGTTGCTGATCGCCGGCCTCGGCACTCTTGTGGCAGTGCGCAGGAAAAAGAGAGCCTAGTTTCCCTCGGAGCCGGGTTCTGGAAAGAAAGGCGGCCCCGTGGCCGCCTTTCGCCTGTCCGAATGGGCCTTCAAGATCAGTCCATCGCTTTGAAGTTGAACTCGCCGCCTTCCCTGATCCCAGAGGGCCAGCGCGAGGTAACCGTCTTGGTCCTTGTGTAGAAGCGGAACGCGTCCGGCCCGTGCTGATTGAGATCGCCGAAGCCCGATTTCTTCCAGCCACCGAAGGTGTGATAGGCAAGCGGCACCGGGATCGGCACGTTGATACCGACCATTCCGATATTGATCCGGTTGGCGAAATCGCGCGCGGTGTCGCCATCGCGGGTGAAGATCGCGGTACCGTTGCCGTATTCATGGTCCATCGCGTGGGCCAGCGCGTCTTCGTAGCTTGAAGCGCGCACCGTCGACAGGACCGGCCCGAAGATCTCTTGCTTGTAGATCTCCATGTCGCGGGTCACCCGGTCAAAAAGATGCGGGCCGACGAAAAACCCGTCCTCGTAGCCCTGCATGGAAAAGCCGCGCCCGTCGACGACAAGCTCGGCACCTTCCTTGATGCCCTGCTCGACAAGGCCCAGCACGCGCGTCTTGGCCTCGGCGGTCACCAGCGGGCCGTAATCGACGTCGTTTCCGGCGGTGTAGGGGCCGACCTTTAGCTTTTCGATCCGCGGCACCAGCTTTTCGATCAACCGGTCTGCGGTCTCATCCCCGACAGGCACGGCGACCGAGATCGCCATGCAGCGCTCGCCGGCGGCGCCATAGCCCGCACCGACCAGCGCGTCTGCCGCCTGATCCATGTCGGCATCCGGCATGACGATCATGTGGTTCTTCGCGCCGCCGAAGCACTGGACACGTTTGCCGTTCGCGCAGCCGCGCGAGTATATATACTGTGCGATCGGCGTGGATCCGACAAAGCCGATGGCCTGGATCGTCTCGTTGTCGAGGATTGCGTCCACCGCTTCCTTGTCGCCGTTGACGACCTGAAGGACGCCGCCCGGCAGTCCGGCTTCTTTCAACAGCTCGGCCAGCATCAGCGGCACAGAGGGGTCACGCTCGGACGGTTTGAGGATGAATGCGTTTCCGCAGGCAATCGCCGGCGCAAGCTTCCACATCGGGATCATGGCCGGGAAGTTGAACGGCGTGATGCCGGCGACGACGCCAAGCGACTGGCGCAGCGAATACATGTCGATGCCCGGGCCCGCGCTGTCGGTGAACTCGCCCTTCAGAAGATGCGGCGCGCCGATGCAGAACTCGACCACTTCCAGGCCGCGCTGCACATCGCCCTTGGCATCGGGGATGGTCTTGCCGTGCTCGCGGCTGAGCGCCTCGGCTAGCTTGTCCATGTCCCGGTTCAGAAGGCGAACGAACTCCATCAGCACACGCGCCCGGCGCTGGGGGTTCGTTGCCGCCCATTTGGGCTGCGCTTCGGCGGCCTTGGCGACAATCGCGTCCACCTCGTCCTTGGAGGCCAGCGGAACCTGCGCCTGAACCTCGCCCGTGGCGGGGTTGAAGACATCGGCAAAGCGCCCGGACGTCCCGGCAACGCGTTCGCCATTCACATAGTGCGACAGTTTTTCCACGGTATCCTCCAATTGTGTGATTGCTGTCAGAATAGGGATGCATCGCTCATCGGCATAGACGGAGTTTGCCAAAAGCGTTTTGCAGAAATACAAGGACGCCTATGGAATTCAACTGGGATGACATGCGGATTTTCCTGTCCGTGGCGCGCAGCGAAAGCTTATCGGGGGCGGCGCACGCCTTGCGGCTGGACCCTGCGACCGTCGGGCGCCGGGTGCAGCGGCTTGAAAGGGCGCTGGAAGTGCCGCTTTTTACCAAGTCGCCGCAGGGCTACGTTCTGACGGACGAGGGCCAGCGTTTTTTCGATCACGCGATGCGCGCCGAGACCGCGATGGAGAGGGGGGCGGACGATCTGCGCGGCCGGGCCGGGCGGCTGAGCGGCCAGATCCGGATCGGAGCCCCGGATGGCTGTGCCAACTACCTTCTGCCGCAGGTCACCCGTGCGATCATGGACGACCACCCCGAACTGGAGGTGCAAATCGTCGCCTTGCCGCGCGTCTTCAACCTGTCCAAGCGCGAGGCCGACATGGCCATCGCGGTCAGCCGGCCGACAGCGGGGCGGCTGACTGTCCAGAAGATCGCCGACTACAAACTTCATTTGGCGGCAAGCCGGGACTACCTTGAAGGCGCTGACCCGATCCAAGGCCTGACCGATCTCAAGGCGCATCCGGTCGTCGGCTATATCCCCGATATGGTCTTCGACAAAGAACTCGACTATCTCAGCGAAACCGGGGCGGACAAGGTTGATTTTGCGTCCAACTCGGTCTCGGTCCAGCTTAACTGGATCCGCGCCGGCGCTGGCATCGGCATCGTGCATGACTTTGCCTTGCCGGCCGTGCCGGGCATCGCCCGCATCCTCACGGACGAGCTGAGCCTGTCGCGTACCTTCTGGCTGATCCGCCACCATGACGAGCGCCGCAGCGAACGGCTGGGCCGCTTTTCAGACCTTTTGATTTCGGGCCTGCGCGCCGAGATTGCGCGACTTGAGGCTCTGACTTGACACAATCGCCCTTCAGCGGCGACGGTAGGGGCCAAGGTATTGTTACGGAGGCGCCTTAGATGCTGGTCCATCAGATCCTTAAGTCGAAACCTGTCACCGGGGTCATCAAGATCGAGCCGGGAACACCGGTGAGCGCGGCGGTAGAGCTTCTCTCATCCAAGCGGATCGGCGCCGTCATCGTCGCCAAGGACGACGGGATCCCGGATGGCATCCTGTCCGAGCGCGATATCGTGCGTGACCTTGGGCGGCGCGGCTCAAGCTGCCTTAGCGAGACGGTCGACGAAATGATGACCCGCGATCTGGTGACCTGCACGCCGCATGATAATGCCGACGCGGTCCTGACCCTGATGACCGACGGCCGGTTTCGGCATCTGCCGGTCATCGAGGATGGCAAGATGGTGGGGCTGATCTCGATCGGCGACGTGGTCAAGGCGCGCCTGTCCGAACTGGCCATGGAGCGCGACGCGCTTGAAGGCATGGTGATGGGGCACTGACGCTGCCCTATTGCGCAAGCGCCTGAAATCGCTCAGAAGACCAGCCAGACACCCAATCGGAAGGGACCGCCTCCATGCGCGTCGGACTATACCCGGGAACTTTCGATCCACTAACCCTTGGGCATCTCGACATCATCGGGCGCGCGACCTTGCTGGTCGATCGGCTTGTCATCGGCATCGCGATCAACAAGGACAAGGGCCCGCTTTTCTCGCTGGAAGAGCGCGTCTCGATGGTCGAGGCCGAATGCGCCAAGCTGAGCGCCAAGACCGGTGTCGAGATCGTGGCCCATCCCTTCGACAACCTGCTGGTGGATTGTGCCCGCGATGTGGGGGCCGGGATCATCGTGCGAGGACTGCGCGCGGTCGCTGATTTTGAGTATGAATATCAGATGGTTGGGATGAACCGGCAACTTGACGACAGCATCGAGACCGTATTCCTGATGGCCGATGCGCAATATCAGGCAATCGCATCGCGGCTGGTCAAGGAAATCGCCCGGCTCGGCGGCGATGTCACCGATTTCGTCCCTCCGGCGATCAAGACCGCTCTCGACCGGCACTTTCCCACCTGAAGAACGGACAGGCGTTGCCGCCCGTCCGCCTGTTTTCTCTTGGCATTCGCCTACTTGCCGTAGACTGCCACGCGCGCGATTTTCTTCGCATCGCCGGGATAGATGCCGACATCCAGTGCCGTATCGGTCGGCAGGTTGGACAGCTCATGCACCGTCCTTGAATAGGCCGCGTGTTTTTCTGCGGCAGTGATCAGTTGCGAAACGAGCTTGGTCATAAGCCGTTCATTTCGTTTTGGGGCCGGGCCGCGGCCAAATGACCACGCTGCCGGCGGATTGGGGGTGTATGACGGGCCTTGCTTTGGCTACGTCCATCATGGCGGACTGCGGCGCTGTCGCCGTCATATAAGTCCTTGATCTATAGTGAAGTCCTGAAGGCCGGCGCTAGCGAACTCGCCGGTCCAGCCGCTTTGCGTTCAGGCTTAGTGCCCGTACACGGCCCGCTTGGCAATTTTCGCGGCATCTTCGCGGAAGATCCCGAGGTCCAGCGCCGTGTTCAGAGGCATGCTCTGAAGCTCGTGGACGGTCCGTGTGTATGCCGCACGCTTTTGAGCGGCGGTTTTCAGTTCTGCTACGATCGAAGTCATGATGCCTCTCCTTTCTCTTGGTGTGGCGTTTCATTGCTCGTGACTGACACATACGCCTCCGTTAGCGCTAAACAACGCACATTTCAGACAAGCCGCCATGCATGTTTTGCATAGCCTGTGGGACGGTCCACGAACGATCCCGGCAAAAAAAAGCGCCCTCTAGGGGCGCTTTTTGCTTTTCTTTCTGGCCTCGATCAGAGGAACTTGGCCATCGCAACGGCGGTGTCGCCCATCCGGTTGGAAAAGCCCCACTCGTTGTCGTACCAGGTCAGGATCCGGCACATCGTGCCTTCCATCACCTTGGTCTGGTCGGTGTGGAAGATCGATGAATGCGGGTCGTGGTTGAAATCGATGCTGACGAGGCTCTCGTCGGTATAGCCCAGAATGCCTTTCATCGGCCCGTCGGCCGCGGCGCGGATCGCGTTGTTGATCTCGTCGACCGAGGTCTTGCGCCCGGCTTCGAATGTCAGGTCGACCACCGACACGTTCGGCGTCGGCACGCGGATCGCGACACCGTCGAGCTTGCCGTTCAGCTCGGGCAGGACAAGGCCCACGGCCTTGGCCGCGCCTGTGGAGGTCGGGATCATCGACATTGCCGCGGCGCGGGCGCGATAGAGATCCTTGTGCATCGTATCAAGCGTTGGCTGATCGCCGGTATAGCTGTGGATCGTGGTCATGAAGCCCCTGACGATCCCGATCTCGTCGTTCAGCACCTTGGCGACCGGCGAGAGGCAGTTCGTGGTGCAGGACGCGTTCGACACGACGATATCGCTCGCGCTCAGGACGCTGTCGTTGACGCCGTAGACGATGGTCTTGTCTGCGTCCTTGCCCGGAGCCGAGATCAGGACGCGGCTGGAGCCGTTTTCAAGATGCGCCTGGCAGGCCTCTTTGGACGTGAAGATCCCGGTGCATTCCATGACGATGTCGACATCGCCCCAGGGCAGATCGGCAGGGTTGCGCAGCGCGGTGACACGGATCTGCCCGCGGCCGACATCGATCGTGTCCTTGGTGGTCGTCACCGTTGCCGGGAAACGGCCATGCACACTGTCATAGCACAAAAGGTGGGCGTTGGTCTCGACCGGCCCCAGATCGTTGATCGCAACGACCTCGATATCTGTGCGACCGGACTCGATGATTGCCCGCAGAACGTTCCGCCCGATCCGGCCAAATCCATTGATTGCAACTTTCACCGTCATGTCTCGCACTCCTGATGTCTTTTTGAAGAACCTGAGCGCTTAACAAGAAGAAACCGGCGGAAAGGTCAACCGCTTTTCCTCAGCGCCAGAACGAGATCAGTTCCAGAAGATCGATGAACTTTCGCGACACGTAAGTCGTTGCGTCATAGCCCATCGTCTCGGACACGGCGATCAGCGTAATGGAAAGAAGTACGATTCCGATAATCACATAATTCATGGCGATTTAGCCGGCGCGGCCGGTCTCCCTGTGCAACAGCATTTCCGCAGCGCCGTCCGCCGCGGTCCCAACACGCTCAGAAATCCTGGCAGAATTTGCCCCTTTGGACCAGTCCGGCCGCCGATCTGGCGCGATTTGCCGCGTCCGAGTGTTAAATACATCGCCGCCGGAGGCATTGATATCCCGTCCGGCAACAGCCGGACGGGCTCGTGCTTTGCGGCCCGCGGGCGACTAAAGAAGCGACTTGGCCTTCTCGGCCACGGCCTCGGGCGTGATGCCAAGCTCGCGGTACAGATCGCTTGCGGGCGCCGATGCTCCGAAATCGTGCATGCCGACAAATCCCGACTTCTCGCGCTTGCCGCGTTCTCCGAACAGCCAACGGTCCCAGCCGAACCGGATTGCCGCCTCGACAGCCACGCGCACCGGACCTGCGGGCAGAACGCGCCGCCGGTAGGCCTCATCCTGTTCCTCGAAGATCTCCCAGCACGGCATCGAGACAACGCGCGTGCCGATCCCTTCCGATTGCAGGATATCGCGCGCCTTCATCGCAATCTCGACTTCCGAGCCTGTCGCCATCAAAAGCGCCAGCCGTTTGCCCTCGGCATCGGCCATGACATAGGCGCCCTTGGCTGTCAGATTATTGATCTTGTGCTCTTTGCGCAGCGTGGGCAGCCCCTGGCGCGTCAGCGACAGGACCGACGGCGTCCGCTTGGACGTCAGTGCAAGCTCCCAAGCCTCGGCGGTCTCGACCGTGTCGGCAGGGCGGAACACATTCACATTTGGCGTGGCGCGCAGCATCGCCAGATGCTCGACCGGCTGGTGCGTCGGGCCGTCTTCTCCAAGCCCGATGGAATCGTGGGTCATCACGTAGACCGCCGGAACGCCCATCAGCGACGACAGGCGCATCGCGCCGCGCGCATAATCGGTGAAGCACATGAACGTGCCGCCATAGGGCTTGACCCCGCCATGCAGCGCCAGGCCGTTCATAGCCGCGGCCATGCCGTGTTCGCGAATACCGTAGTGGATATAGCGGCCCTTGCGGTTGCTGGGGCCGAATATCCCCAGGTCCGCTGTCAGCGTGTTGTTTGAGCCGGTCAGGTCTGCCGAACCGCCTGCGGTTTCCGGCATGACCGGGTTGACGACCTCCAGAACCATTTCAGACGATTTGCGCGTGGCGACGTTCGGCGCGCTTTCCGAGATCTGCTTTTTCAGCGCGCGGATGACCGAGCTGAGTTTCTTCGGGGCCTCGCCGGACATCACGCGGCCAAACTCTTTCTGGCGGCCAGCAGACAGATCGCCCAGCCGTGCCTCCCAGGCTTCGCGCTCGGACGCGCCGCGGGCGCCGATCGCCTTCCAGCCAGCCTTGATGTCGTCCGGGATCACGAAGGGGCCGTGCGGCCAGCCATAGGCTTGCTTGGTGATGCGGATCTCGTCATCGCCCAACGGCGAGCCATGCGCACCCTTGGTATCTTGCTTGGCGGGCGAGCCGAACCCGATATGGGTTTTGCAGGCAATCATCGTAGGCTTCTTCGACGATTTTGCCCTGGACAGGGCCGCATCGATGTCCTTGGGATCGTGACCGTCGCAGCTGAGTACCTGCCAGCCGGCGGCCTTGAAGCGCGCCCTCTGGTCAGTGATGTCCGAGAGCGTCACCTTGCCGTCGATCGAAATGTTGTTGTCGTCCCAGAGAACGATCAGCCTGGACAGTTTTTGCATGCCCGCAAGGCCGATTGCCTCGTGGCTGATGCCCTCCATAAGGCAGCCATCGCCGGCGATCACATAAGTGTAGTGGTCGACGATCTTGCGCCCGAACCGCGCCCGCAGCATCTCTTCGGCCATCGCGAACCCGACAGAGTTTGCAAGGCCCTGGCCAAGCGGGCCGGTGGTCGTCTCGATGCCGCTGGCATGGCCGTATTCAGGATGTCCGGCGGTGATCGAGCCCCATTGCCGGAAGTTTTTCAATTGCTCCAGCGTCATGTCGGCATAGCCGGTCAGGTGCAACAGCGAGTAGAGCAGCATCGAGCCATGGCCGGCCGACAGGATGAACCGATCCCGATCGGGCCAGTTCGGCGCCGAGGCATCGAATTTAAGATGTTTTTCAAACAGCACGGTCGCGACATCCGCCATGCCCATCGGCATCCCCGGGTGGCCTGAATTGGCGGCTTGAACCGCGTCCATAGACAGCGCCCGGATCGCGCAGGCTTTGTTCCAGTGGTCGGGGTGAAGATCTCTCAGGCTGGGAATGTCCACGCGGCTTGTCCTCTCGTGCTGGCTCGGCTTGGTGCGACTGATATCAGCCTTGCTGGCAAGATCAAGCGCGCCTCGTAAGGTATTGAGCGCAAGGGGGCTGTATTCGCCCTGCAGATTGGTAAAATTCATGCAAACATGCGAAAGACGAATCGCGTCCGGCAAGACAGAACGCGTGGGGCGGCGATCAGGAAGGACATTGATTTGAGCGACATTTCGGAACTGGAACGACGGATATCGGCAGCGCTGGATCGGATCGGCGCTGGTGTGGAAGGACTGGCCGCGGGCGGCGACGAGGCGATGGCCGAAGAGCTTGCCGCAGAGCGTGAAGCCAACGCCCAGCTCGAAGAGCGGGTGCGCGCGATCAAGGAAAAGCAGGAAACGACCGTTACCGGGCTTGAAGCGGATGTCGCGCGGCTTCAGGAAGAGATCTCGGCGCTTCGGGACACACTGGCGGCCAAGGATGGCGAGCTGCAGCAGATGATCGCGGTAAACTCGGGCCTGCGGCGCTCGAACACCGCGCTGCGCGAAGCAAACGCCGCCGGTCTTGCCGATGAGGGACTGGTGGATGCCGCGATGGCGTCCGAGCTGGCCGCGCTCAAATCATTGCGTGACGGCGACCGGGCCGAGATTGACGACATTCTTGCCCGGCTGGGCACAATCGTAGGGGAGGCCGCCGATGCCTGAGGTCAACATCACCATCGGAGGACGGCAGTTCGAGGTCGCTTGCCAGGAAGGCGAAGAGCATTTCCTGCAAGCCGCTGCGCAGATGCTCGACAACGAGGCCGCCGCTCTTCTCAACCAGATCGGCCGGATGCCGGAAAGCCGGATGCTTTTGATGGCGGGGCTTTTGCTTGCCGACAAGACCGCCGGCGCGGACGACAAGGTACGGCTACTGGAAAAACGCGTGGGCGCGCTTCAGGCTGAATTGGAAGGCCTGCGCGAGGCGCCGGGGCCCGAGCCGACGACCGTGGAAGTCGCTGTCATTCCGCCGGAAGTCACTGACACTCTTGCAGATTTTGCGGCACGCGCGGAAGCGCTTGCTGCCTCTGTCGAGGAAAAGCTGGCCAGCTAGTGTGGTGCATTCGCTTGCGGCGCAGGCCGGCTTGACGACAAAAAAAGCCCCGCGGCCGATGGCCCGGGGCTTTTTCGCGGTAGGTAGAATGTGGCGTCAGGCGTTGGCTTCGCGGATCTTGTCGGCGGCGTCCTTGTCGAAGGTCACGCCGTTTTCGGCCAGAAGCGTGTCGAGTTCGCCCGACAGCGTCATCTCGGTGATGATATCGCAGCCGCCCACGAACTCGCCCTTCACGTAAAGCTGCGGGATCGTCGGCCAGTCCGAATAATCCTTGATGCCCTGCCGGATCGCGTCGTCGGCCAGGACATTCACGTCCGCGAAATCGACGCCCATGAAATTCAACACCCCGGCGACGCGGCTTGAAAACCCGCATTGCGGCATCGATTTGGTGCCCTTCATGAACAGCACGACCTCGTTGTCGGTCACGGTCTGCTTGATCTGGCTTTGTGCATCGCTCATGTGTCTCGTCCTTGTCGTTTTGGCAGGCTCTGCCCGGTCCATTTCATTCAAAGCCCCGCCTTGCAAGATGCAGAGCCTCGGTCCAGAGGGTCAATCCGGCGCTTTGGTCGTCAGGGCCAGTGCGTGTAGATCGCCGTGATTGCCATCCATTTTGCCCTTCAGCGCGGCATAGACCGCGCGCTGCTGCTGGACGCGGTTCTGACCGCGGAAGCTTTCGTCGATCACCTCGGCGGCATAGTGATTCCCATCCCCCGCCAGATCGGTAATCGTGATCCTGTCATTCGGGAATTCAGCGCGGATCAGGTCCTCGATTTCCCGGGCTTCTATCGCCATGCGCGTCTTGGTCCTTCC
>JABDLJ010000009.1 GCA_013003075.1 Paracoccaceae bacterium | reverse complement strand
CCCCACACCCCGGGATATTTGAGGCCAGAAGAAGCGTCTTCTGGCCCGAAATATTCCCGCCGGAGGCATAGTCGACGCGTCGCAAGACGCGACGACGCAAACATCATGCGCGCGCAGGCACTGCGCGCTCCGCTCAGGTGAATTGTTCGCGGGTCAGGCGTTCTTCGAGACCATGGCCGGGGTCGAACAGGATCCGGTGCGAGATTTTGGGCTCGCTGCGGATCTCGACCCAGACCACATCGCGCACCGACTTGCCGTCGGCATCGGCCATGACCGGGCGCTTTTCGGGGTCGAGGATGTCGAACCGCACTTCCGCGTTCTTCGGTAAAAGCGCCCCGCGCCAGCGCCGGGGCCGGAAGGCCGCCACGGCCGTCAGCGCCAGCACTTCGGCATTTATCGGAAGGATCGGGCCATGCGCCGAGTAGTTATAGGCGGTGGACCCGGCGGGCGTGGACACAAGCGCGCCGTCGCAAACCAGTTCCTCCATCCGTGCGCGGCCATTCACGCTGATCTTCAGTTTCGCCGCCTGCGGGCCCTGCCGCAGCAGCGATACCTCATTGATCGCCAGCGCCTCGTGCCGCGATCCGTTGGCACATTCCGCCCGCATCGCCAGCGGATTGATCACCTCTTCCTCGGCCCCGCGCAGCCGGTCGACCAGCCCGTCTTCGCCGAACTCGTTCATCAGAAAACCGATGGTGCCGCAGTTCATGCCATAGACCGGTGCCTCAAGCTCTTGCGTCGCATGCAGCGTCTCAAGCATGAAGCCGTCGCCCCCCAGCGCCACGATCACATCCGCCTCGTCGGGCGCGACGTCTCCGTATTGGGCCACAAGGCTGCGGCGCGCGTTTTGTGCAATCTCGGCCCGGCTGGCCTGAAATGCGATCGTTTCGATGTGCCGCATCGGCCACCCGTCCTTCGTTCCCGATAAGACATTGCGCGCGCCGAAGGGAAACACAAGCCCCGTGAATTGCCGCCCTTGCCGCCCAAATCGCCGGATTAGGCGCTTTTGCGCGCCCGGCTTTGGCGCTAGAACACGGGCCAACCGCACGCCGATAGGAGACAGCGCCATGAACGCCGCGCATCGTGACACCGGATTTTTCGACGAACCGCTTTCGAGCCGCGACCCCGAGCTTTTCGGCGCGATCCGCAAGGAACTGGGCCGCCAGCAAAACGAGATCGAGCTGATCGCCAGCGAGAACATCGTCAGCGCCGCGGTGATGGAGGCGCAGGGCTCGGTGATGACGAACAAATATGCCGAAGGCTATCCGGGCCGACGCTATTACGGCGGCTGCGAATACGTGGACATCGCCGAGAACCTCGCCATTGCGCGGGCCTGCGAGCTTTTCGATTGCGGCTTTGCCAATGTCCAACCCAACTCGGGCAGCCAGGCCAACCAGGGGGTCTTTCAGGCGCTTCTGCAGCCCGGCGACACCATTCTGGGGATGAGCCTCGATGCCGGTGGTCACCTGACCCATGGCGCCAAGCCCAACCAGTCGGGCAAATGGTTCAACGCGGTCCAATACGGCGTGCGCAAGGACGACCTTCAGATCGATTACGATCAGATCGCTGTCTTGGCGGCCGAGCATCAGCCCAAGATGATCATCGCCGGCGGGTCCGCCATTCCGCGGATCATCGACTTTGCCCGCATGCGCGAGATCGCCGACAGCGTCGGCGCGTGGCTTCTGGTCGACATGGCGCATTTCGCGGGGCTCGTGGCGGCGGGCGAATACCCCTCGCCCTTCCCGCATGCGCATGTGGCCACGACGACGACCCACAAGACCCTGCGCGGTCCACGCGGCGGCATGATCCTGACCAATGACGAAGCGCTGGCCAAGAAATTCAACTCGGCCATCTTCCCCGGCATTCAGGGCGGCCCGCTGATGCATGTAATCGCCGCCAAGGCCGTGGCCTTTGGCGAAGCGCTGCGCCCCGAGTTCAAGACCTATCAGAAACAGGTGGTCGCCAACGCGCAGGCGCTGGCCGATCAGCTGATCAAGGGCGGGCTCGACATCGTGACCGGCGGCACCGACAGCCATGTGATGCTGGTCGATCTGCGACCCAAGGGCGTCAAGGGCAATGCCACCGAAAAGGCGCTGGGGCGGGCCAACATCACCTGCAACAAGAACGGTATTCCGTTCGACAGTGAAAAGCCCACCATCACCAGCGGCATCCGCCTTGGCAGCCCCGCCGCGACCACGCGCGGCTTCGGCGAGCCCGAGTTCCGGCAGGTTGCCGATTGGATCGTCCGGGTGGTCGACGGGCTGGCCGCCAATGGTGAAGACGGCAATGCCGAGGTTGAGGCCGCGGTAAAGGCCGAAGTGCTGGAACTGTGCGGCCGCTTCCCGATCTATCCCAACGCGTGAGCAATCGGCCGATCGCGCCGTCGGCCACACGACGGCTTGAACGCAAACTTGGCGACTGGATGCGCGCGCGGCTTCCGCACGGCTTGGCCAGTTTCGTCATGTTCGTGCTGAAACAGGGCTGGGCCTGTCTTTTTGGCGGGCTTCTCTTGATTGCGATCCTTGTCACCCGCGCGATCTGGCAGCCCGACTGGCCAATCCAGCGGTACGACGCGCTGTTTCTTTTCGCGATCCTTACACAGGCCGTCTTCCTTTGGGCAAAGCTCGAAACCTGGAGCGAGGCGCGTGTGATCCTACTTTTTCACCTGACCGGCACGGCGATGGAGCTTTTCAAGGTCAGTGCCGGGTCGTGGAGCTATCCCGAGCCCGGTCTTTTCAAGCTGATGGGCGTGCCGCTGTTTTCGGGGTTCATGTATGCGTCGGTCGGGTCCTATATCGCGCGGGCGATCCGGGTGTTCGACATGCGCTTTGCCCCTTATCCGCCGATCTGGATGACCTTTGTGCTGGGGGTCGCGATCTATATCAACTTTTTCGCGCATCACTTCCTGCCCGATATCCGCATCGCGCTTTTCATCGCCACGGTCGTGCTGTTCGCGCGCACCCGCGTCTGGTTTCGCATCGACGGCTCTGCCTATTGGATGCCCATGCCTATATCCGCCTTTCTGGCCGCGGGGTTTCTGTGGATCGCCGAAAACATCGGAACGGCCACGGGTACGTGGATCTATTCGGGGCAGATCCCCGGCGAGATGGTGAATTTCGCCAAACTGGGATCCTGGTACCTGTTGCTCTATGTGGCCTTTGCCACTGTCACGGTCGTCTCGCGCGAGGCTTTGTCGCGCGACCCGCTTGACCCGCGCCGCAAGCGGTTGTGACGGCTGGCCCTTTGCGATCGGTCGGGTTAGGCACTGGCCCATGTTGAATTCCGTCATCCACGGCGAAGACACCGCCGCCCCGCCCCTGATGATCGCGCATGGCCTCTACGGGTCGGCGCGCAACTGGGGTGTTATCGCCAAGCGTCTAGCTGACAGCCGCCGCGTCGTATCCGTCGACATGCGCAACCACGGTGAAAGCCCGATGACCGACACCCACAGCTATGCCGACATGGCGGCTGATCTGGGCGAGGTGATCGGCGAAGGCCCGTGGGACATTGTCGGGCATTCGATGGGTGGCAAGGCGGCGATGGTGCTGGCGCTGACGCAGCCGGACAAGCTGCGCAAGCTGGTGGTCGCCGATATCGCGCCCGTGGGCTATGGCCACACGCAGGTGCAGTATATCGAGGCGATGCGGGCCGTCGATCTCGCGCAGGTGGAAACGCGCGGCGACGCGGACCGCCAGCTTGCCCCACACGTTCCCGAAGACGGCAGCCGCGCCTTCCTGCTGCAATCGCTGGATGTGAAGGGGCGGCGCTGGCGCCTCAACCTCGATGTGCTGGAACGCGAGATGCCGGGGATCATCGGCTTTCCGGAAGTTGACGGGCAATTCGACGGCCCGGCCCTGTTCCTGTCGGGCGGCGACAGCGACTATGTCCGGCCCGAGCACCGCGACCGCATTCGCGCGCTTTTCCCGAGGGCGCGCTTCGCGAAGATTCCCGGCGCGGGGCATTGGCTTCACGCCGAGAAGCCACGCGAATTCGAGGCCGCGATCCGGGTATTTCTGGACGCCTGAAGCGGCGTCAGCCCCACAACCAAAGCTGTTTGGCGATCATCGAGAAAAGAAGCGAGGCCAGTCGAAGCATTGGTGATGTCCCTTTTTGTGTCGGGACCGGTATATGCCTCTCCGGTGACCTTTCCTTGATCTC
>JABDLJ010000036.1 GCA_013003075.1 Paracoccaceae bacterium | reverse complement strand
GGCGCCGCTGCTTCTGGGCGCGGCCCATGCGGCCGGCGAGACGACCGAGGGCGCCGATCAGGGCGAAGACGGCGGCCACGACGCGGCCGGCGGCGAGGCGGGCCAAGGCGCGTACCCCGCACCGGGCGAGGGCGCGATCTACATGGGGCCTGACAACCACGTCCTGGACGATGCGCACCACGTGCCGTCCTGGGTCAAGGTGTCGCCCTTCGTGGCGATGCTGACCGGCTTTCTGATCGCCTTCCAGTTCTACATCCGCAAACCCGAATTGCCGGGCAGGCTGGCGGCCAGCCAGCGGCCGCTTTATCTTTTCCTGCTGAACAAGTGGTATTTCGACGAGATCTACGACTACCTGTTCGTTCAGCCCGCCAAGTGGCTTGGCAACTTTCTCTGGACGCGGGGCGACGGCAACGTGATCGACGGCTCGCTGAACGGCGTCGCGATGGGGATCGTGCCCTTCTTCACCCGCCTCGCGGGCCGGGCGCAATCGGGATATGTCTTCACCTATGCCTTCGCGATGGTCCTGGGGGTCGTCTTCCTGGTGTTCTGGATGACGCTTGGCGGAGGAGCCGAGTAATGGACAACCTTCTGTCGATCATCACCTTCCTGCCGCTGGTTGCGGCCGCCATCCTGGCCTTCTTCCTGCGCGGCGATGACGCGTCGGCGCAGAACAACGCCAAGTGGCTCGCCCTGATTGCCACAAGCGCGACCTTCCTGATCTCGCTTTTCATGATCTTCGGCTTCGATCCGGGCAACACCGGCTTTCAGTTCGTCGAGGAACGGAAGTGGATCCTGGGCCTGACCTACAAGATGGGCGTCGATGGCATCTCGGTCCTTTTCGTGATGCTGACCACCTTCCTGATGCCGCTGGTGATCGCGTCCTGCTGGGAGGTGAAGACCCGCGTCAAGGAATACATGATCGCCTTTCTGGTGCTCGAGACGCTGATGCTGGGCGTGTTCTGCGCGCTTGATCTGGTGCTGTTCTACCTATTCTTCGAGGGCGGCCTGATCCCGATGTTCCTGATCATCGGCATCTGGGGCGGCGCGAACCGGATCTATGCCAGCTTCAAGTTCTTCCTCTACACCTTTTTGGGCTCGGTGCTGATGCTGGTGGCGATGATCGGCATGTATGTCGATGCCGGCACCACGGATATCCCGACGCTGCTGAGCCACCAGTTCAGCTTTGCCACCTTCAGCGTGCTGGGGGTCGAGATCACCGGCGGGCTGCAAACGCTTCTTTGGATCGCCTTTTTCGCGAGCTTCGCCGTCAAGATGCCGATGTGGCCGGTGCACACCTGGCTGCCGGATGCCCACGTACAGGCGCCCACCGGGGGCTCGGTCGTGCTGGCGGCGATCCTGCTGAAAATGGGCGGCTACGGTTTCTTGCGCTTCAGCCTGCCGATGTTCCCGGTCGCCTCGGACCTTCTGGCGCCGTTTGTCCTGTGGCTGAGCGCGATCGCCATCGTCTACACCTCGCTGGTGGCGCTGGCCCAGTCGGACATGAAAAAGCTGATCGCCTATTCGTCGGTGGCGCATATGGGCTTTGTCACGATGGGGATCTTTGCCGCCAACCAGCAGGGGCTCGACGGCGCGATCTTCCAGATGATCAGCCACGGTTTCATCTCGGGCGCTCTGTTTCTTTGCGTCGGCGTGATCTACGACCGGATGCACACCCGCGAGATCGACGCCTATGGGGGGCTGGTGAACCGGATGCCGGCCTATGCGCTGATCTTCATGCTGTTCACGATGGCCAATGTCGGGCTGCCGGGCACAAGCGGTTTCGTGGGCGAGTTCCTGACGCTGATGGGGGCTTTCCAGGTCAACACATGGGTCGCTGCCGTGGCCGCCACCGGCGTGATCCTCAGCGCCGCCTACGCGCTTTGGCTCTATCGCCGCGTCGTCATGGGCGATCTGATCAAGGAAAGCCTCAAATCGATCACCGACATGAGCCGCCGCGAGCGCGCGATCTTTGCGCCGCTGGTGGTGATGACGATCCTTCTGGGCGTCTATCCCGCGCTTGTCACCGATATCATCGGCCCCTCGGTAGAGGCGCTGGTCACCGCACACGAAACCGCGCTGCTCGATGCCGAGACGCGCATGGCCGGAAACTAAGAGCACGCCCATGACCCAAGCAGATTTCAATATCGTCCTGCCAGAGGTTCTGATCGCGCTCTTTGCGATGATCGCGCTGATGGGCGGGGTTTATACCTCGAAGGACAAGACCGCGCCGCTGATGGTCTGGACCACCGCCGCGGTTCTTGCCGGGATCGGCATCTGGATCGCGGTCACCGGGACCGGCAGCCGCACCGCCTTTGGCGGTATGTTCAACGACGATGCGTTCTCGCGTTTTGCCAAGGTCGTGATCTTGTGGTCGGGCGCCGCCATCCTGGTGATGAGCGAGGGTTTCATGACGCGCCGCGACCTTCTGCGCTTTGAGTACCCGCTGCTGATCGCGCTGGCATCGGTGGGTATGATGACCATGGTCTCGGCCGGCGATCTGATGACGCTCTACATGGGGCTGGAGCTGCAATCGCTGTCGCTTTACGTCGTGGCCTCTTTGCGCCGCGACAGCATCAAATCGACCGAGGCGGGGCTGAAATACTTCGTTCTCGGCGCTTTGTCCTCGGGCCTTCTGCTTTACGGCGCGTCGCTGACCTATGGCTTTTCCGGCACGACGCTGTTTTCCGGCATCATCCAGACCGCGACCGAGGGGCATGTCTCGCTGGGCCTGCTCTTTGGCCTGGTGTTCCTGATCACCGGGCTTGCCTTCAAGGTCTCTGCGGTGCCGTTCCACATGTGGACGCCGGACGTCTACGAAGGCTCGCCCACGCCGGTCACGGCGTTCTTCGCCACCGCGCCGAAGGTTGCCGCGATGGCGCTTTTCGCGCGCGTGGTGCATGACGCCTTCGGCGGCGTGGTCGCGGACTGGAGCCAGATCCTGGCGCTGCTCAGCGTCGCCTCGATGTTCCTCGGCGCGATCGCCGCGATCGGCCAGCGCGACATCAAGCGGCTGATGGCGTATTCGTCGATTGCCCATATGGGATATGCGCTGATGGGCCTGGCGGCGGGCACCGCGTTCGGCGTGCAGGCGATGCTGGTCTACATGACGATCTACGTGACGATGAATGTCGGCACCTTCGCCTTCATCCTGTCGATGGAGCGCGATGGCCGCCACGTGACCGATATCGACGCGCTCAACGCCTATTCCAAGACCAGCCCGGCCAAATCGCTGGCGCTTCTGGTCTTGATGTTCAGCCTGGCCGGCGTGCCGCCCATGGTGGGCTTTTTCGGCAAGTATTACGTGCTTCTGGCCGCGGTCGAGGCGGATCTTGCCTGGCTGGCCGTGGCCGGTGTGATCGCCTCGGTGATCGGCGCGTTCTATTACCTGCGCATCGTCTACTACATGTATTTCGGCGAAGAGGGCGAGGGGCTCGACCGGGGCGGCTCGCCGATCCTGGGCGGCGTGCTGATCGCCTCGGCCGCCGCGATGGTGCTGGGCGTGATCAACCTGTTCGGCGTCGAGGGTCTTGCCGCGGCCGCCGCAGCGACCCTTGTCAACTGATCCCTGGCCAGAGGGCTATGACTGTATCGAGCTGGATACGGTCGATAGCACCAATGCCGAGGCGTTGCGCATGGCCCGAGGCCTGCGCAAACCGACCTGGATCATGGCCAAGACGCAGACCGCCGGGCGCGGCCGGCGCGGACGCAGTTGGACCGACGCACCGGGCAATTTAAAGGCCACGCTGATGCTGCGCCCCGGCGGCATGCCGGCCTGGGCCGCGCTGCGATCCTTTCTTGCCGCCAACGCGCTTTACGAGGCGCTGGCGATGTATGTGGACCGCGATCTTCTGTCGCTGAAATGGCCCAATGACGTGCTGCTGGACGATCGCAAGGTGGCGGGCATCCTTCTGGAAAGCATCAGCACCGGACCGGTGGTCGAGTGGCTGGCTGTGGGCGTCGGGGTCAACCTGCGCCACGCGCCGCCGCCGGAAAAGCAGGCCAAGTTCGCGCCCATCGCGCTCGCCGATGTCGGCGAGGTGGTCAAGCCGCAGGATTTTCTGACGGTGCTGGCCGGCTACTACGCCACCGAAGAGCGGATCCTGGAGCGTCTTGGCTTCGAGCCCATTCGCGCCGACTGGCTGGAGCGCGCCGCCCGCCTTGGCGATACGATCACCGCGCGCACCGCCAAGGGCGAGATCAGCGGCATCTTCGACACCATTGACGAAACCGGCCAGCTTGTGCTGATCACGGGCCGGGGGCCGGTGAAGATCCCCGCCGCCGACATCTATTTCTAGGACCGCGCGAAAGGGAACGTCACATGCTACTTGCCATCGACTGCGGCAACACCAACACGGTCTTTGCGATCTGGGACGGCAGCCGGTTTCTGGCCACCTTTCGCGCCTCGACCGCGTGGCAGCGGACCGCCGACCAATACTATGTCTGGCTCTCGACACTGATGAAGCACCAGGGGCTGGCGCTTGAGATCGACGAGGTGATCATCTCGTCCACCGTGCCGCGGGTCGTGCTGAATCTGCGCATCCTGTCCGATCGCTATTTCGACACCCGGCCGATCGTGGTGGGCAAGCCCGAATGCGCGCTTCCCGTAGCGCCGCGGGTCGACGAGGGCACCATCGTCGGTCCCGACCGGCTGGTGAATGCCGCCGGCGCCTTTGACCGGCATGGCGGCGACCTGATCGTCGTCGATTTCGGCACCGCCACAACCTTCGACGTGGTGGCCCGAGACGGCGCCTATGTGGGCGGCGTGATCGCGCCGGGCGTCAACCTGTCGCTGGAGGCTTTGCACATGGCCGCGGCGGCGCTGCCGCATGTCGATATCTCAAAGCCGCAAAAGGTGGTCGGCACCAATACGGTCGCGTGCATGCAATCGGGTGTTTTCTGGGGTTACATCGGGCTCGTGCGTGAGATATGCGCCCGTATCAAGGCCGAGCGCGAACGGCCGATGCAGGTGATCGCCACCGGCGGGCTGGCCCCGCTCTTTCAGCAGGCAGAGGCGCTGTTCGATACGCTCGAGGACGACTTAACGATGCACGGGCTGACCGTCATTCACCAGTACAACAAGGATAATCCCCCCACATGAGCAGCGACAGGCTGATCTACCTTCCCCTCGGCGGCGCCGGGGAAATTGGCATGAATTGCTATGTCTACGGCTATGGGCCGGAGGGCCGCGAGCGGCTGATCGTCGTCGATCTTGGCGTGACTTTTCCCGATATGGACACCTCGCCCGGGGTCGATCTGATCCTGCCCGACATCGCCTGGCTGCAAGAGCGCAAGGACCGAATCGACGGCATCTTTATCACCCACGCGCATGAAGATCACGTCGGCGCGGTGGGCCACCTTTGGGGGCGGCTGGAGGCGGATATCTTCGCGCGTGCCTTCACCGCCAACCACGCGCGCCGCAAGCTGGAAGAGCATGGCCGCGATCCAAACGTCGTCGAGGTGGTCCTGCCCTGGCCCGAACAGACAAAGGCCGGCCCCTTCGCCGTGTCGTTTCTGCCGGTGTCGCATTCCGTCCCCGAAAGCTCGGGGCTGGTGATCGACACGCCGGTCGGCCGGATCGTGCATACCGGCGATTTCAAGCTGGACGAGACACCGCTGGTGGGCGAGCCCTTCGACCCCGCGCTTTGGTCCGAGGTCGCGCAAGATGGCGTTCATGCGCTGGTCTGCGACAGCACTAATGTCTTCTCGCCGCATCCCGGCCGATCAGAGGCCAGCGTGGGGCCGGCGATCGAAAAGCTGGTGGCGGGCAGCACGAGCATGTTCGTGGCCACGACCTTCGCTTCCAACATCGCGCGGGTGAAGACGATGGCAGAAGCCGGCAAGCGGGCGGGCCGCTCGGTCTGCCTAATGGGCCGCGCGATGCGGCGGATGATCGAGGCCGGGGTGGAAGCGGGCGTTCTGTCCGATTTTCCGACCACCGTGCCGCCCGAAGACGCAGCGCAGATCCCGCGCGAAAACCTGATGCTGATCGTCACCGGCAGCCAGGGAGAGCGCCGCGCCGCCTCGGCGCAGCTTAGCCGCGGCAAGTATATGGGGCTTACGTTGAAAGAGGGCGATCTCTTTCTGTTTTCCTCCAAGACGATCCCGGGCAACGAAAAGGGCGTTGCCCGGATCATCAACAATTTCAGCGAGATGGGCGTCGATGTGATCGACGACAACGCCGGCATCTACCATGTCTCGGGCCATGCCAATCGCCCCGACCTGGAGCGGGTGCACGAGATCATGAAGCCCAGGATGGTCATCCCGATGCATGGCGAGCACCGGCATCTCAGGACCCATGCCAAGCTGGCGCGCGAGAAGGGTATGGGCGCCGCCCTTGCGCCCAACGGCACGATGCTGGACCTGACCGGCGCGGCGCCGCAGGTGGCCGAGTATGTCGAAACGGGGCGGGTCTATTACGAGGGCTCGGTCTATGTCGGCGCGCTTGACGGCGTGGTGCGCGACCGCATTCGCATGGCGCTGAACGGGCATATCCTGGTGACCGCGATCATCGACGAGGATGGCGAGCCGCTTGGCGATCCCTGGGTCGAGCTGATGGGGCTGGCCGAGACCGGCACCTCGAACGCGCCGCTGGTCGATGTGCTGGAAGCGGACCTGTCGCAGTTCATCAACCGCGCCGGGCGCCGCACGCTGGCCGATGACGATGCGCTCGAGGCCGAGATGAAAAAGGTCGCGCGGCAAAGCGCATCGGCCGAGATCGGACGCAAGCCGGAAGTGACCGTGGTGATCAGCCGCCTCAGCAGCTAGGCGCGCGCCCCGCCAAGGGCGCCGCGCCGCACGGCGTCAGCCGGTTTTGCGCTCGTCGAAGGATTTGGCGATGAAGCCGGGCATGTGATCGCCCATGCCGACCACCTTGTCATCCTTGCCGCCGCGGCCCCGGCCGCCCCGGCCGCGCTGCGGCTTCGGCTCTTCGGATGCTGGTTTTGCCGTGTCGTCCCGCTCGGCCCTTTTGGCGTCGTCCTGGACCGGCGTTTCGCTGCGCTGGTCCGTTGCCGCCCTGGAGGTCGCGTCGGGCCGTGCTTGTGCGGTGTCTTCAGCCGTTTCGGGTTTGGCCTTGCGGCGCGACCGGCTGCGCTTGGGTTTCTCCTGCGGCGCGTCCTGTGCGGCTGCGTCGTCCTTGCGGCTGTCCTTGGCCCCCGCTGTGCCCGTGCCCATGTCGGTGCCCGTCTCGGCGTCCGCATCGGCGCGCGGGATTTCCTTTTCGATCAGCCGCTCGATCGCGGCGAGGTTCTTCTCGTCGCGCGGCTCGCAGATCATCAGCGCGGTGCCTTCCAGCCCGGCGCGCCCGGTGCGGCCGATCCGGTGGACGTAATCTTCGGGGTGGCCCGGCACGTCGTAGTTGATCACGTGGCTCACCGCCGGGATGTCGAGCCCGCGCGCCGCCACGTCCGAGGCCACCAGAAAGCGCAGCGTGCCATCACGGAAGCCGTCAAGCGTGCGCGTCCGTTGCGACTGGTCCAGATCGCCATGGATCGGCGCGGCGTCCAGCCCGTATTTCTTCATCGATTTCGCGACGATATCCACATCGACCTTGCGGTTGCAGAAGATGATCGCGTTTTTGCACCTGTCGGCTTCGGCCTCGATCATCTGGCGCAGAAGCTTGCGCTTTTCGGATGCCGCGCGGTCGCGGCGCGAAGGTTTGAACATCGCCACCGATTGGGTGATCGTCTCAGATGCCGTGGCCTGGCGGGCGACTTCGATCCGCTCGGGGTTGGACAGGAAGGTGTTGGTGATCCGCTCGATCTCGGGCGCCATCGTGGCACTGAAGAACAGCGTCTGGCGGGTGAAGGGCGTCAGGCCGAAGATGCGTTCGATATCGGGGATGAAGCCCATGTCGAGCATCCTGTCGGCCTCGTCGACCACCATGATCTGAACGCCGGTCAAAAGAAGCTTGCCGCGCTCGAAATGATCGAGAAGCCGGCCCGGCGTTGCGATCAGCACATCGACGCCGCGGTCGATCAGCTGGTCCTGCTCTTTGAAGCTGACGCCGCCGATCAGAAGCGCCTTGCTGAGCCGGACGTGCTTGGCATAGGTGTCGAAATTCTCGGCGACCTGGGCCGCAAGCTCGCGCGTGGGGCACAGGACCAGGCTGCGCGGCATCCGCGCCCGCGCCCGGCCGCGCGCCAGCATGGTAATCATCGGCAGCGTGAACGAAGCCGTCTTTCCGGTCCCGGTCTGGGCGATGCCCAGCACGTCGCGCCCTTCCAGAGCGGGCGGAATCGCGCCGGCCTGAATGGGGGTCGGGACCTCGTAACCGGCCTCTTCAACAGCTTTGAGTACTTTCGGGGATAGCTTCAGATCAGCGAATTTTGTCATGGGTGTCCGTTGGTTACGGACCGTTCCATGGCCCGTCGTCTGAAAGGGGCAGGGTCCGTATGACCGCAACTTATCCACAAGTCGCCCCAAGATGTGTGCGTGGCTACTATGGATCGTGCAGAGGGTCAATCGCGCAGAGGCCAAGTTGCGGATTTGTAAACAATCTGGGCGATTGTTTCCAAATCGGCGTCACGCGGCGCGGGGCCTTGGGTCTCAACACAGCTTGGCCCCGAAACGACGTGGTGTCGCGCCGGTCTTGTTAACCTTCGCAGGTCATAGAGGCAGTATCCTCATTCGTGGCCGGGCGCGACCTTTCTGGTTGTGTCCGGCAGCGGCGCTCGCGCCGCGATACATTGCCCCCAGACTTATCCACATGTCCCGACGTCACCTTCCGGCCAGCGGTCGGCTGGCGCGTGCCGGCGAGGGTATGGTTTTCAGAGCAAATGCAAGGCGGGTGTCCGGCAAGACAGCCGGCGCCTGGGGCGGGCTTCGGCGCGGGACGCCGAGAGCGGCCGGGCCCGGCGGCAAGTCCCGCCGAAGCGGGGCCGGCGGCCTAGTTGCCGGCCACGAGATCGGGCGCAGCGCCGACGCCTTCGGCGCGCAGGCCCGAGGTGATACCCAATGCGGCAAGTTGCGCCAGCGCGGCTTCGATCTTCAACAACAGCATCTCGGCGCCGATCGACGCGGTCGCGCGAGACGGGGCGCCGCTATAGCCGGGATCTGCGCCGCGCGGCGGATCGAGCGGCGCGGCGCGCACGCCGCCGGGATGCACCGAAAGCAGCTCTGATGTGTCGCGGATGCCGGCGTGCCCGCCGATCTCGGCCGCGTCGTAGCCGCGCGATCTCAGCCAGTCTTCCTGGCCGTTCGCACTGTAGTAGTCGCCAAGGTGGATCACACGCACGCCCCTGGCGCGCCACTCGGCGCCGAGCCGGGCGGCAACGGCGGCCTGGGCGTCCTGGTTGCCAAGGCTGTCGCCCATCAGAAGGATCGTGTGAAAGCCGTGCGTCTCAAGGCTGCGCGCGGTCTCTTCCAGGACCTGCTGAAACAGCGGCTCGGGCAGCGACAGCGTGCCGGTCCAGCGCATGTGGCCGGTGGGCCGATCGCCCGCCGCGCCCTCGGGCACGTAAGCCATGACGGGGGCGACCAGCGTGCCGCCAAGGCGGCGGGCGACGTCTTCAGCCGCCGCCTCGACGATGTAGTTGTGCTTGCCGAGGATCACGTGCGGGCCGTTTTGCTCGGTCCCGCCGGTGGGGATGATGACGGTGTCGAACCCTTCGGCCTGCGCCGCGGCGACCTCTGTCCAGGTGAGATCCTGCAGATGCACCGATTGCGCGGCGCCCTGGCGCGCGCTGACCGGCTGGGCGCTGTATTGCGTCAGGGCAAAAGCCCCCAGCGCCAGAACGCCCAGGGCCCCAAGTACCGGGCCGGGCCGCAGCTTGCCTTGTGGCGCGAGCAGCGCCCAGGCGCCCTTGAACGGCTTGATGTAGATGTCGGTGACGTTCTTGAAGGGGTTCGGCTCTTCCCGGGCAACGCCGAATTCCAGCTTCTCGTATCCGTGCGGCACGTAAAGCGTACCGAAGAGCCAGTCCCAGAACGCGAAGACCAGTCCGAAATTCCGGTCATAGTGTTTTTCGTCGATCGAGTGGTGCGTCTGGTGCTGTGCGGGGCTGATGAAGATGTAGGACAGCCAGGGCGGGTAGCTGAGCCAGATATGCGAGTGCCGCAGGTTGTAGCCGATCAGGTAGAAGCTGAAGATCACGATGTTGACGTTCAGCACCGTCATCTCGGACGGGGCCGCGCCGGTGAGATAGACAAATCCGGCAAAGGCCAGCCCGATCAGCACGGCCGAGATGATGCCGGTGAAGAACAGATCCACGGGGTGCATCCGGTAGACGGTGGCCGGGGTCAGCACCTCGGCCGAGTGGTGCACCTGGTGGAATTGCCAGAGCACCATGACCTTGTGCTGCAGATAGTGCGTGACATATACCGCCAGATCGATCGCCAGCACCACCGCCAGCGTGTAAAGCGCCACGGTAAGGGCGGAGGCTTCAAAGAGCGGCGCCTCGCGCAGGCCGAAAAGCCCGTCAAGCCAGACGCCGAACAGCCCGTAGAAGGCATGCGCGCCCAGCATCAGCTGCGAGACGAGCCCGTAGTAGATCAGCCCGTTGACGAAGAAGAACACATAGTCCTGCCGCGCCGATTTGTGCCACCAGATCTTGGGGTCGAAAAGATAGCCCAGCAGGCCCTTTTTCACCGCGTCGGGGCGGTTGTTTTCCTCTGCGGCGGAGAACCAGAAGTAGGTCAGGGCCGCGATGCACAGCGCCGAAAGAAGGTAGAGGTAGAATATCCGTTGACTTGGCAACAGAATGGCAAGCCAGCTTGCCGTGGTTTGGTTCAGAATATTGTCGAACATGCCTATGTGCCCACACTGCTCTTTTTAAGCCATAGAAACCATGGGTTTGGGACGATTTTATGACCAAGCGGGAAAGTGCTTGAAAGGAGCTCAAGGCAGTAAAGTACTTTAAAACAGTTATTTAAGCCTTGATGTTAATGTACCTGCGGCGGGCCGGGGCAGTTTTTTTTTGCGCATTTGCGACGCCGCGCCGCTATTGGACCATCATTTCCTTGGTCGCGCTGAGCGTCAGATCGGGGTGGTCGCGTTCGATCCGGTCGATGTCCCATTGCAGGCGGGTAAGATAGACAACGTCGCCGTCGTTATCCTCGGCGATATGGCCCTTGTTGGCGTTCACGAAGGCCTCGACCTTGTCCTGCGGGCCGGTGACCCAGCGCGCCGAAGTGAACTGCGAGGGCTCAAAACGCACCGGCAGCCCGTATTCCAGCTCGATCCGGCTGGCGAGCACCTCGAACTGAAGCTGGCCGACGACACCGACGATGAAGCCCGCGCCGATCATCGGCTTGAACACCTTGGCGGCGCCTTCCTCGGCGAATTGCATCAGCGCCTTGTCGAGATGCTTGGCTTTCAGCGGATCGCCGGCGCGCACGTTCTGCAAAAGCTCGGGCGCGAAAGAGGGGATGCCGGTGACGCGGATCGCCTCACCCTCGGTCAGCGTGTCGCCGATGCGCAGCTGGCCGTGATTAGGGATGCCGATGATATCGCCGGCCCAGGCCTCTTCGGCCAGCTCGCGGTCCGAGGCCAGAAAGAGCACCGGGTTCGACACCGCCATCGGCTTTCTGGTGCGCACATGGGTCAGCTTCATGCCGCGCCTGAAATGCCCCGAGGCCATGCGCAGGAACGCCACCCGGTCGCGGTGCTTGGGGTCCATGTTGGCCTGCACCTTGAAGACGAAGCCGGCGACTTTCGTTTCCTCGGGCGATACCTGCCGCGGCTCGGCCGATTGCGGTTGTGGCTGGGGGCCGAAATTGCCGATGCCGTCCATTAGTTCCTTCACCCCGAAGGAATTGATCGCAGAGCCGAACCAGATCGGCGTCAACGAGCCTTCCAGGAAGGCTTTGGCGTCGAAGGGCGGCAGCAATTCGCGCGCCATTTCAACGTCTTCGCGAAGCTTGCCCAGCAGCTCGGCGGGCACATGCTCGGCCAGCCTGGGATCGTCCAGCCCGTCGATGGCGATGCTCTCGGCCACCTTGTTGCGATCGGCGCGCTCCATCAGTTCCAGCCGGTCGTTCAGCATATCGTAAGAGCCCAGAAAATCGCGCCCGATGCCGATCGGCCAAGAGGCCGGGGTGACATCGATGGCCAGGTTTTCCTGGATCTCGTCGATGATCTCGAACGTGTCGCGGCTTTCGCGGTCCATCTTGTTGCAGAAGGTCAGGATCGGCAGATCGCGCAGGCGGCAGACCTCGAACAGTTTCCGCGTCTGGCTTTCAACGCCCTTGGCGCCGTCGATCACCATGACCGCGGCGTCGACGGCGGTCAGCGTGCGGTATGTGTCTTCGGAGAAATCGCTGTGGCCGGGGGTGTCGACGAGGTTGAAGCGGTAGTTGCCGAAATCGAACGACATCGCCGAGGCAGAGACCGAGATGCCGCGATCTTTCTCCATCTGCATGAAGTCCGAGCGCGTGCGCCGCGCCTCGCCCTTGGCGCGCACCTGTCCGGCCATCTGGATTGCGCCGCCATAAAGCAGGAATTTCTCGGTCAGCGTCGTCTTGCCGGCATCGGGATGCGAGATGATGGCAAAGGTGCGCCGCCGAGCAATCTCGGGCGGCAAGGTCGGCTGATTGGTCGCAGGTTCGCTCATGGTGGCCATATAAGATGCGCGAGGGCAGAGGAAAAGGCGCAAATCGATGCGGCCGGGCGGGCAGCGCGCTGCAAAACGCAGGTGCGATTGATGCAAGCCTGTTGCGGCAAGCCCCACCATCGTCTAGCCTTAAGGTATCATTAATAATTTTGCGGTGACCGCCATGCCCGACCGGATACGCAATTTCCTTCTGTTTTCCGCGATCGGCGTGATTTCGGCCTGCGATGCGGGCATCTTCATTCGCGTTGGCAACGATTATGACGAGGTTGAAGCCGAAGCGCTGGCCCTGATCGACGATGTCGCCGCCCTCGAAGACACCGCTGTTGCGGACATGCCGGCGGGCGATGCCGTCTACGCAGGCTATTTCGCGGGCACCGTCAGCATCGGCGCCGATGACGAGGACGTGGTTGGCGATCTCGATCTCACCGCCGATTTCGATCTTGAGACGATAGATGGCACGATCGACAACCTGATCGGCCAGACAGAGGGCGGCATCGACGGCTCGCTGGATCTCTTCAACGGGGACATCGTTCTCAACGGGTTCAGTGCGGATATCGACGGGACGATGACGCTTGGCATCGAGGATTACGATATCGAGGGCTCTGTGCTTGGGACATTCAAAGGGGATAGCGCAGATGCGCTGGAAGGCATCCTGGGTGGGGATGTCTATCAAGGCGCCGACGATGTCGGCGATATTTCGGGGGCTCTTGCGGCCGACTAGGGCCAAAAGGCCAAAGTGAGGAGTGAAGACAGTGAAAATCAAGACGACAGCCTTATTCGGACTGGCCGGTGCGGCTTTGGTCGCCGGGTGTGGCGGCGGCGGCGACCTGACATTTGACGAGAGGGTCGCACGAGCGGAGGCCTTTGCGGAACGGGTCTTCACGGACTATCCCGAGGAGACGCCCGAAGGGACACCGCTGCCGCCCGGGACGGCCACGTATCGCGGCTATGCCGGGGTCGACACCTTCATTGATGCCGAAGAAGAGTTCTTCATCGGCGATCTGGAAATGGTGGCCGATTTCGATGATCCTTCGATCAGCGGCGAGATCGACAACATCTATGGCGAGTTCTCTGGTGCCGCGGCAGGCACGATAGATATCGAAAGCGCCCCAATCGACGGGCTCAACCAGTTTTTCGGCAATGTATCGGGTTCGGTCACTGTCGACGGCGTAACCTACACGATCGACGGTGATACCGAGGGCGGGTTCGGTGGCCCCGTTTTCGAAGCCGTTGCCGGCGATCTTCTGGGCGATATCTTTGACGGCGCCGACGATGTCGGCGATTTCGGCGGCTTCTACGTGGGCGAGCGCTGATCGGCTCGGCATCCAGAAGACACAAGAAAAAAAGACCCCGGAGATAGCTCCGGGGCTTTTTGCATTGCATGATCAGCGCCGTTAGCCAAGCGACGCCCGGCGCAGCCGTTCGGCAAGCTCGGCGCGTTCGTCCTCTGCCGGGTCGACCCGGATGCGGGTGCGCACCCGCGCGCTGCGCGGGCCGGGCACCATTTCGCGCACCGCCGCCGGTACCGCCAGGGCGATGTCGGGGCCGGGGCGCATGCTTTCGCAGGCGATGCCCTCGGCGTAGATCGTTTCATGCGCGTCAAAGAGAAGCTGGAAGTAGTCGACAAAACCGCCCTGGATCTGCTCGACCGTGTCGCCGTTGATCAGATCGCGCGCGCAGACCGTTACCTCGGGCCGGCCCGATCCCATGTCGTCGGCGCGCTGGTAGATGAAAAGCCGGTGGTTGGGGCTGACAAGCAGATCGGCGGCGTTGTTGAGCGCGCCGGCCGCGATGCGCACCGGGGCGGTGTGGCCGATGGCGCGGGCAGTGATCTGGCCGCTCCAGCGTAGTGCCTGCACGCCGTTGTCGCGGGTCAGAACCATGTCGCCGGCGCGCAGATGCTGAACCGGGACCATCTCGCCGGTCGCAGTGGTGATCCGCGAGCCGCGCACGAAGGAGGCGCAGCTGAGGCTGGCGAACCGCTGCGCCGCCTGGCCGGGGTCAACCGCGATCAGGCTGTAGTCGGAGCGCGCGCGCAACGTGCCGAAAGGCAAAAGCCAGCGCTGCGGATCCGGGGTTTCGGTCTCGGCCAAGACGAGGCAATCGATGGCGGTGGCATCGGGGCCCAGGAAGGTCAGAATCGTCTCGAAAGCAACCGCGCTTTGCGACAGGCGCCCGTTCTGGGTGCGCCGCAGCGACAGCGCGCCGCCCTCGCCGGGCACGAGCCCTGCATCGATCATCCGCACCGCGGGCTGCAAACGGTAGGTATCGTCCAGGACAAGCTCTTCCTGCGCGCCGATCCCGTCTCCGAAATTGGCGCCCGAGACCGCCACGAACTGCTCTGCCGGCATCAGTGCCAGGCTGTGATAGACCGACCGGTCCTTCGAATATCTCATGATTTCAGCACCCATTACGTGTCATCTGTGGGGAAGGGTGCAGCGCAGGTCCGCCTTGCGTGGCCGGTCTTGCAGCAGTCCATCCCCAACTGGACCTACAGCTTTTCTCAACGCTAGGCGCGGCGGCGGGGGTGGTCAAATTCCTGACACATATGCGGGCCTTGCGGCAAATGATTCGCCCGCTGCGGGACGATTGTTTCAGCCTTGCGGACAGTTCTGCCGCCAAGGCGCATCGCTTGGGAAAATTCTTCGAAAACAACCGCCGGCGTGGCGCGCAGACCGCCGGCCGCTATCGAGGCGTACGGCGGCGGCAGGGTCCCAGGCGGCGATTAAGCGAATATTAGACTTGTTGGGCGAGTTTGCGCGGGCGTCAGGGCAGGGGCCCGCGGCGCCGACACATACCGCGAAGGATACCCGCACCATGACATCCCACGCTCGCCCGCTGCCCGCCTTTGCCGCTTTGTTGCTGCCCGCAAGCCTGGCGCTTGGCGGCTGCGTTGTCGGCGGCACCTCCGCCGTGCCGTTTTCCACCACCACGCGCGTCGCCTCGGCCGAAACCATGGCCTCGCGGCTTCAGGATATGACGCCGACGACCACCATGCCGACAGCCTCGACGGCCAGTTACCGTGGCTATCTGGCCGCCGACGCCACGCTGCCGGGGCGCGACGATCCGCTGGCGCTTCTGGGAACGATGCGCCTGACCGCCGATTTCGGCGCCAGCCAGATCGATGGCAACTTCGCGTCGGTGATCGCCGAGGACGGGACCGAAGTGTCGGGCAGCGGCTCTGTCACCGGCGGGACGATCACCGGCGCCGCGTTTGGCGCCGATATCGCCGGCAGTTTGGTCGCCGATGACAGCACCTATGCCATAGACGGCTCCATAAGCGGAGAGTTCGTCGGCCCCGATGCCGGAGGGATCCGGGGCGAGACTTCGGGTGATGTGCTGGACGGCGCCGCGACCGTGGGCAGCTTCACCGGAACATTCGGTCTCAGATAACGCCGCGAAACAACCGCGCAACCTATTGTCATCACTGCACGTTCCTGTACCCTTGCCGCATTTCTGACGGATAGTGGAGTACGAGTGATGACGATAATGCCTTCCTTTAGGCGCCAGGCGCTGGCTGCACGCGGGGCTGGACTGGCGGCATTGGCGCTGACAGTGTCAGCCTGTTCGTCCGATGGGACGACAAACGCCGACAAGGTCGCCGAATTCGCGGCGATCACGGACTGGCTCGAGGACAAATTCAACACAGCCTTTCTGGAGGAAGGCGCGATCCCGTCGACCGGGACCGCCAGTTTCACCGGCTATGCCGGGGTGATCGTGGGCAGCGGGGCTGAACCGCTTGCGCTTCTGGGCGATGCCAGTATCGACATCGATTGGGATGACGACACGGTGACGGGAACGCTTGACGATTTCTTCGGTGTCGAGGGCGGCGCCGAAGGCGATTACACCGGCAGCGTCGCGATCGTGAACGGTGATTTCTTGGGCAATCAGCCCAATGCCTTCACGTTCGACTACGCCGGCACGCTGGGCGGGCAGGGCAACACGATTGTCTTGGACGGCAGCGGCGAAGGCATTCTGAAGGGCACGCCCATCGCAGGGCTTTTCGCGGCGTCCAATGCCGGCGAGACCGATCTGCTGAACGGTGTTGAGACCGACGTTCTTCTGGCCATCGCAGCCGAGATCGACTGAGCAGCCCGACCGCCCGATCTGCAACGGATCGCCGGGCGCCGCTGAGCAGTCGGCCCGCCGTTCGGCGCGCCCAAGTGGCGCGGGATGCGGGCAAGGCCTTTTCCCTGCCCGCGCCCGGTGCTATCGAGCGCGCGACCCGCGTGCAGTGCCATCGCGCGCGCGACCCGCGCGCAGTGCCGCAATGGTATCGAACACGCGCACCTTGAGACACTGAAAAACAGGAGCTATCGCCATGGATCTGGGAATTGCCGGAAAGACCGCCATCGTCTGCGCATCGTCAAAGGGGCTGGGGCGGGGCTGCGCCGAAGCGCTGGCTGCGGCCGGCGTCAACCTTGTGATGAATGCGCGCGGCGCCGAGGCGCTGGCCGAAACTGCGGCGCATATCCGCGGCACCTATGGCGTTGAAGTGACCGAGGTCGCGGGCGATGTCACCACCGAAGAGATCCAGCAAAGGCTTCTGTCGGCCGCGCCGCAGATCGACATCCTGGTCAACAATGCCGGCGGCCCGCCGCCCGGCCTCTGGTCGGACTGGACGCGTGACGATTTCATCGCCGCGCTCGACAGCAACATGCTGACGCCGATTGCGCTGATGAAGGCGGTGCTGCCGGGCATGATCGAGCGTGGCTGGGGCAAGATCGTCAACATCACCTCGAACTCGGTCAAATCGCCGATCCCGATTCTGGGCCTGTCGAACGCTGCCCGCGCCGGCCTGACGGGGTATGTGGCCGGCACCGCGCGCCAGGTCGCCCAGCACGGCGTGAACATCAACAACCTGCTGCCGGGCATCCACGCCACCGACCGCGCGGTGTCGCTGGACACCGGCGTGTCGAAATCCGAGGGCATCTCGATGGACGAGGCGCGCAAGAAGCGCGAGGCGACGATCCCGGTGCGACGCTACGGCACGTCCGAAGAGTTCGGCGCGACCTGCGCCTATCTGTGCTCGCAGCATGCAGGCTTCATCGTGGGCCAGAACCTCTCGCATGATGGCGGCGCCTTCAACAGCACCTTGTGATCTGCGGGCGCGGGCCGATCTGGCGGCCAAAGGGGCGCGCGGCCTCAGGGTTGCGGCCCCCCTTTGGCCCTGATACCGCTCCGGTATATCTGATCGTTTTCATCAGGCATTTGCCCGGAGCCGCGCTTGCCCACTCCTGTTCCCCGGCTTGAACTTCGCGCCTTGCGCCGCCATTTTGGCGGCCGCGACGTGGTGCGCGATGTCTCTCTTCAGGTGATGCCGGGGCAGGTGACCTGTCTTCTGGGGCCGTCTGGCTGCGGCAAATCGACGACACTGCGGATCGTCGCGGGCGTGGACCGGCAGGATGCCGGCGAGGTCCTGGTCGACGGCGAGGTGATTTCGGGCGGGCCGCGCCACGACCCGCCTGAGGCCCGTGCGATCGGGCTGATGTTTCAGGATTTCGCGCTCTTTCCGCATCTGACGGTGGCCGGCAACGTGGCCTTCGGGCTGGCCGGCCCCAGGGCGGCCTGCGCCGAGCGGGTGGCGGCATTGCTGAGCCGGGTGCATCTTGAGGGATTTGGCGAGAAGTACCCGCACGAGCTTTCGGGCGGCGAGCAGCAGCGCGTGGCGCTGGCCCGCGCCATTGCGCCCCGGCCCCGGATCATGCTGATGGACGAGCCGTTTTCGGGGCTCGACAACCGGCTGCGCGACGGCATCCGCGACGAGACGCTGGAGATCCTCAAGGAAGAGGGCACGGCGGTTCTGCTGGTCACGCACGAGCCCGAAGAGGCGATGCGCATGGCCGACAATATCGCGCTGATGCGCGATGGCCATATCGTGCAGCAAGGCGCGCCCTACAATGTCTACAATGCGCCGGTCGACAAATCGGCGGCGGCATTCTTCAGCGATATCAACGTGATCCGGGGCGAGGTGAACGGCGCGTTGATCGACACCCCGTTCGGGCAGTTCCTGGCGCCCGGCGTGCCCGATGGCAAGACGGTGGAGATCGTGATCCGCCCCCAGCACCTGCGGATCGATTTCGATCGCGGCGGGCGCGGACCCAACCCCACGCCGCAGGACGGCACCCCGGCACGCGGCGTCGTGGCGCGGGCGCGGTTCATGGGCCATGAGAGCCTGGTGGAGTTTCGTATGGACCACGACGGCTCGATCCTGAAGGCCACGGTGCCGTCGGTTTTTCTGCCCAAGCCGGGCACCGCGCTTTGGCTGATGATCCGCCGCGAGCGCTGTTTCGTCTTTCCGGTTAAGGACTAGGGCCCGCGGCCGCCAGGCTTTTTTTCGGCCCTTCGGGCCGCTGCCTCCGGCAGAGGTATTTTTGGCCAGATGAAGCAGGAGCGGCGCGCGCCGTGTCAGGCGCGGTCGTCCTTGGCAGAGCCCATCACCACGTAGGAGGTGATCGCGTTGACCTGCGGCAGAACCCCCAGAACATCGGTGTGAAACACCTTGTAGGCCGCCAGATCGGAGGTTTCGACGCGCAGAAGATATTCGATCGTTCCGGTGGTGTTGTGGCACTCGCGCACCTCGGGCGCGCGCGAGATCGCGCGCTCGAAGGCCTCTTGGCTGGCCTTGGAATGATCGGAGAGCCCGACGCCGACATACGCCACGAACCCCTGGCCCAGCTGCGCTCTGTCGAGCACCGCGCGGTATCCCTTGATAATGCCCGAGCGTTCCAATTCCTGGACGCGGCGCAGGCATGCCGAGGGCGACAGGCCGACCCGTTCGGCCAGCGTGAGGTTGCTGATCCGGCCATCGCGGGCAAGCTCCTGCAATATCTGGCGGTTGATACTGTCCATCGCCGCTTTATATTGCGAAATTGGTGGAAATGACAGCAAGAACGCAATTTCAGGCGGCCCGGTTTCGCGTAATGTTGTGTCATGACCATGGATGTTTTTCTCGCCCTGACGGCGTTTGCCTTTGTCTCGTCGATCACGCCGGGGCCCAACAACCTGATGCTGATGGCCTCGGGCGCCAATTTCGGCCTGCGCCGCACCGGGCCGCATATGCTGGGTGTGGCGCTGGGATTTTCGCTGATGGTGGTGCTTGTCGGGGTCGGTCTGGCGGAGCTTTTTCAGCGCGTGCCGGCCGCCCACACGGCACTGAAGATCGTCAGCGTTCTCTACCTGGGCTGGCTGGCCTGGAAGATCGCCCGCGCCGCGCCGCCGCGCGAGGGAGCGGCTGGCGGCAGACCCTTCACCTTTCTGCAGGCGGCGGCCTTTCAATGGGTCAATCCCAAGGCCTGGGCGATGGCGCTGACGGCGGTGACGGTCTATGCGGGCGGCGATCTGAACACGATCCTGGCCGTGGCGGCCGTCTTTGGCGCGGTGAACCTGCCCTCGATCACCGTCTGGGTGATGCTGGGCCGCCAGATGCGGCGCTTTTTGACCAGCCCGCAGCGGCTTGCGGCGTTCAACTGGACGATGGCGGCGCTGCTGATCGGCTCTCTCTACCCGGTGCTTTGGCCTTGATCGGGGGGCGATTTGGGCCAAAAAAACGGCCATTGCCGCTTTCCACCGCTTCGCGAAGTCCCTACATAAGACAAGGAAATGAACACGCGGGGGCGCCGGCCTTCGCCAAGGGAGAGACCCCATGCTGAATAATATTGGCCTTCCCGGCCTCCTTCTGATCGCCGTCGTCGTGCTGGTTCTGTTCGGACGCGGCAAGATTTCGTCGCTGATGGGCGAGGTGGGCAAGGGCATCACCGCCTTCAAGCGCGGCGTCGATGACGGCAAGAAAGAGCTTGAGGACCAGGCCGAGGCCGCGCGCGACGTGACCCCGGAAGAGGAAAAGGACAAGGCGTAAGCGCCTTGGCCGAACTGGCGCGCGCGCATGTTTGACATCGGCTGGACCGAGCTTTTGCTGATCGGCATCGTGGCCCTCATCGTGGTGGGGCCGAACGATATGCCGGGCATGTTCCGCACGCTTGGGCGGTTCACCGGCAAGGCGCGCCGCATGGCGCGCGAGTTCCAGACCGCGATGAACGAGGCGGCCGATCAGACCGGCATCAAGGAAACCGCGGCGGATTTGAAGAACATGACGTCGCCCAAGAAAATGGGGCTCGACAAGCTGAACGAGGCGGCAGAGCGGTTCGACAAGTGGGAGCCGGGCAAGCCGGGCGCCGAGCCCAAGACCAAGACCAAGCCCAAGCCCAAGCCCAAGCCCAAGGGGCCAGAAACTCAGAAGCTGAGCGAAGAGCGCGCCGAAGCGGCAGCCAAGATCCGCAAGACCGCCGCCGCCAAGGTGCAAGCCCGGCAGGACGCCGAGATGACCGAAGCCGCGCCCGCCCCCGAGGCTGATGCGCCTGCGCAACCGTCCAAGCCCGCCCAGTCCAAGCCCGCCCAGTCCAAAGACGCCTCATGAGCCAGCCAGACGAGATCGAAGACACCGGTGCGCCGCTGATCGAGCATCTGGCCGAGCTGCGCTCGCGGCTGATCAAATCGGTGATCGCGTTCATCATCGGCATGGTGATCTGCTTTACCGTCGCCACGCCGATCTTCAACTTTCTCACCAACCCGCTTTGCGCGGTTCTGGCCGAGCGGGGCCAGGATTGCGACCTGATCTTCATCTCGCCGCAGGAAGGCTTTTTCGTCGCGATCAAGGTGTCGCTGCTGGGTGGCTTTCTTCTGGGCTTTCCCTTCATCGCCGCGCAGATGTGGCGCTTCGTGGCGCCGGGGCTTTACAAGTCCGAGCGCGGCGCGTTCCTGCCGTTTCTGATTGCCTCGCCTTTCATGTTCTTTCTGGGCGCAGCCTTTGCGTTCTACGTGGTCACGCCGCTGGCCTACGACTTCTTCCTCGGCTTCCAGCAGTTTGGCACCGGCGGCGAGGCTGTCGATCCAGGACAGGCTGGTGCGCCCCTGAGCGTTGTCTTTCAGGGTTCGGCGCAGGAGTACCTCAACCTCACCATCAAGTTCATCGTCGCCTTCGGCCTTTGCTTCCAGCTGCCCGTTCTGTTGACGCTGATGGGCAAGGCCGGGCTGGTCACCGCCGAAGGGCTGAGAACGGTGCGTAAATACGCCGTCGTCGGCATCCTGGTGCTGGCCGCGCTTGTGACGCCGCCCGATGTCATCACGCAGGTGATCCTTTTTGTCGTGGTCTACGGGCTGTACGAGGTGTCGATCCAGCTTGTGAAGCGGGTCGAGCGCAAGCGCACAGAGCAGCTGCGCGCCGAAGGCATTCTCGACGAGGACGAAGAGCTGTACGGCCATCCCGAAGATGATCTTGAGGATGACGCGCCCGAGGATACCGCCAAGTCATGACCTGGGAAGAGGGGCAATCGCTTTCCCGCATCGCCGCGGCGCTGGAGCGGATCGCGCCGCCGCCGGCTCCGGTGCCCGATTTCACCGCCGCCGATGCCTTTGTCTGGCACACCGAGCCGGACCGGCTGGTGCCGGTGCCGAAGGTCAACCGGGTCGATCTGGATCTGCTGGTCGGCATCGACCGCGCACGGGATACGCTTCTGGCCAATACACGGCAGTTCGCGCAGGGCCAGGGCGCCAACAACGCACTTCTGTGGGGCGCGCGCGGGATGGGCAAGTCCTCGCTGGTCAAGGCGGTTCACGCCGCGATCCGAGCCGAGGGGCTGCCCCTGACCATCATCGAGGTACAGCGCGAGGATCTGCCGTCGATCAGCCGGCTTCTTGGGCTTTTGCGCGGGGTCGAGACGCGGTTTCTGCTGTTTTGCGACGATCTGTCGTTCAGCCATGACGACGAGCATTACAAATCTCTGAAGGCGGTTCTGGATGGCGGCATCGAGGGGCGGCCCGACAACGTGGTGTTCTACGCCACCTCAAACCGCCGCCACCTGATGCCGCGGGACATGATTGAAAACGAACGGTCAAGCGCGATCAACCCCTCTGAGGCGGTGGAAGAGAAAGTCTCGCTGTCCGATCGCTTCGGGTTGTGGCTTGGCTTTCACGCCTGCAGCCAGGACGACTTTCTGGCGATGATCGACGGGTATTGCGCGGCCTATGAAGTGTCGCTCGACCCCGAGACGCTGCGCGCCGAGGCAATCGAGTGGCAGGCGACGCGGGGCTCACGCTCGGGCCGGGTGGCCTGGCAATTCTTCACCGATCTCGCAGGCCGCCACGGCGTTGCGATCTGACGCAAAGCTGCACGGCTGACAGGCTGACAGGCAAACGCCGCGCTGATCAGAGCGCGGCGTGTGTCTTGTCGGTCGGGCTGAAAGCTCAGTTGTTGTCGGCAGGCGCCTCGGCCGGGGTCACCGCCGCCGGAGCGGTAGCGGGGATGCCGCAATCGCCGACCAGCTCTTCATAGCGATCCACGATCCAGGTCGGCACTTCGGCCGGGATCTGGTCGGCCAGCGTGTCCTGGATCTGGCTGAAGATCAGCGCAGAGCGGCTGTCATCGACCATCGGGATCGGATCGCCCAGGGCGACGCGGTCATAGACGATCAACGCCACGATCACCAAAAGCGCGCCGCGGGCGATGCCGAACAGGAACCCAAGCCCCTGGTCGATCCCGCCCAGGGCCGAGCGCTGCACTGCGCCGGCAAAAAGCGGCACGAAGATCGAAAGCACGATCAGCGCCACGGCGAAGACCGCAACGAAGGCGGCGATGATCGCCAACTCGCAGCTTTCGGCGAGAAATTCGTTGATGACCGGGATTTCCTTGATCAGCGGCTCGACCTGCGGGGCCGCGTAGAAGGCCACAACGGCCGCTGCAATCCATCCAAGGATGGCCAGAACCTCGCGCACGAAACCGCGCGAGTAGGCCAGAATTGCCGAAATCAATACAATGACCGCGACGCCAGCGTCGACTAATGTAAAACCGTCCATACCTTCGCTCCGGGCCCGGATATCACCTATCCCGCGCCAAATATGCCCCCGACAAGTTCGGACAGGTCCGGTATCTTCTGCACCGTCATGGCCCCGTCCGAGCCCAGCTTGCTTTGTTCTGGCAGAATTGCACCCGTAAAACCAAGTTTGCGGGCTTCTTTCAGCCTGTTTTCCGTCTGCGCAACCGCGCGTACTGCTCCTGATAGGCTGATTTCGCCGAAAACGACAGTATCGAGGGGCAAAGAGGTGTCTTCACGGGCAGAAAGTAGCGCTGCGGCCACAGCCAGATCTGCCGCCGGTTCGGAAATTCTGAGGCCTCCGGCCACGTTAAGGTAGACATCGAGCCCGGCAAACGGCACGCCGCAGCGCGATTCCAGCACCGCCAGGATCATCGCCAGGCGCCCGCCATCCCAGCCCACCACGGACCTTCGCGGCTGCGAATGCGGGGTCGGCGCGACCAGTGCCTGAATCTCGCAGAGAACCGGCCGCGTGCCTTCGATGCCGGCAAAGACGACCGAGCCGGGCGCCGGCTCTCCGCGGTCGCCCAAAAAGAGCGCCGAAGGATTGGCGACCTCGGCCAGACCGCCGCCGGTCATCTCGAAGACGCCGATCTCGTCGGCCGGGCCGAAGCGGTTCTTGACCGCGCGCAGGATGCGGAACTGGTGGCCGCGCTCGCCCTCGAAGTAGAGCACCGTATCGACCATATGCTCGACCACGCGGGGGCCGGCGATCTGGCCTTCCTTGGTGACGTGACCGACCAGGATCACCGAGACGCCGCGGCGCTTGGCGTAGGAGGTCAGCTCGTGTGCGGCGGCGCGCACCTGAGAGACCGAGCCCGGGGCGCTTTCGACGGTGTCCGACCAGATCGTCTGGATGCTGTCGATCACCACCAGGTCGGGCTTTTCGGCATCCAGCGTCGTGAGGATGTCGCGCAGGCTGGTCTCGGCGCCTAGGCGCACCGGCGCGTCGGCCAGTCCCAGCCGGGCGGCGCGCATGCGGACCTGCGCGGTGGCTTCCTCGCCCGAGATGTAGACCGCCGAGAGCCCGGCTTCTGCAAACCGCGCGGCGGCCTGCAAAAGAAGCGTGGATTTGCCGATACCCGGATCGCCGCCCACCAGGATCGCCGAGCCCGGCACAAGCCCGCCGCCCAGAACGCGGTCCATCTCTGGCATCTTGCTGGCGGTGCGCGGCGGCGGGGCTTCGTGTGCGGCCAGATCGCTGAGCGCGACGTGCCGGCCGCGCTTGGCCCCCAGCGCCTTGGCGCCCGGGCCGGTCGAAAGCGGTACATCTTCGGTGATCGAATTCCACGCCCCGCACGCGTCGCACCGCCCCGACCACTTGGAGTGCGATGCGCCGCAAGAGTTGCAGGTGAAGCTTGCCGCCTTTGCCATGCGCCCGGTCTAGCCTGCCTCGCCCGGCGCCCGCAAGCGGCTATGTCAGGGCAGGTGCGCGGGCTCTTCGATCGGCGCGCCAAGGACCAGCGGCGCGCGGATCTCGCGCTCGCGCGACGAGGCGAAGGCGGGGCGCACGGGCATGGCGTAGTAAGGCATCTCGGGCCTGCGGCACAGCTCTCGGACGATGGCCCAGACCGGCGCGGCCAGAAGCGACATGAAGATCGCCGCAGGTTCCAGAGGTCGGCCCATGAAGAGCCCCGGCGCGGCGCCGATCACCGCAAGCACGGCAAAGAGGAACACGATTGCATAGAAGACGCCGTTGAAGCTGCGCGATAAGAGCAGCCGCCGCCCGCTTGCCAGCGCCACGGCCAGCGGCAAGATCTGAACGACAAGGCGCAGGTACATGTTCAGTAACTGGTCAAAATCCATCCGCACACTCCACAGGGCCGCCCTTGGCAGGCGGTTCTCATGCGCAAAGAGCTACGGTCTCATGGCTAAAAATAGGTTAATCATATCCGGCGATCAGAAAAGCGCGCCCGACAGCCAGTGCAGGTTCTGCGGCAGCGCGGGCAGGGCGATCACGAAGAAGAACAGCGCCCCCACGGCGAGCCATTTGTCAAAGCGGGCGAGCGGCGGGTCGAGCCTGCGCCAGACGTAGGCGGCCAGCCCGAGCGGGGCAAACCAGAACAGCGACCAGAAGATCGCCTGCGGAGCGGTTCCGACCGCGATCGCGCGCATGTAGCCCACAAAGGCGAGCGCCGTCAGCCCAAGCGCGACGACCGACCACTTGCGCACCGCGCCCTCGCCCAGCACCGCGCGGATCACCATGAAGGGCAGCCAACACATCGCCAGCCAGGACAGAACGATGCCGGTGAACGCGATGCCGTCCAGCATCGCGCTAACGCACTGCCTCGATCGGGCCCTCGGCCGAGCCGCGGATGAACTGCGACAGGTAGGGATCCTCGGCGTCGTCCATCTGGGCGATCGGGCCGGTCCAGCGGATCTTGCCGTTGTGCAGCATCGCGACCTTGTCGGCGATGGCGCGCACCGAGGTCATGTCATGGGTGATGGTCATCGCCGTGGCGCCCATCTCGACGACGATCTCGCGGATCAGCTCGTTGATGACGCCCGCCATGATCGGATCCAGCCCGGTCGTTGGCTCGTCAAAGAAGATCACCTCGGGCTCGGCGGCAATCGCGCGCGCAAGGCCCACCCGCTTTTGCATGCCGCCCGAAAGCTCGGCCGGGAACTGGTCGGCCACATCGGCGGTCAGCCCCACGCGGCGCAGCTTTTCGATGGCGATGGCGCGCGCCTCTTCGGTGGGCCGCTTCAGCGAGCCGCGCAGAAGCCGGAAGGCGACGTTCTGCCAGACGGTAAGGCTGTCGAAAAGGGCGCCGCCCTGAAACAGCATGCCGAACTTGGCCAGGAACGGGTCGCGCTCGGCCTCTTCGACATCCTCGCCATCCAGCAGGATCGTGCCGCTGTCGGGGTGGATCAGCCCCAGAACGCATTTCAGCATCACCGATTTGCCGGTGCCCGACCCACCGATGATGACCATGCTCTCGCCGCTTTCCACGCGCAGGTTGATGCCGCGCAGGATCTCTTTGGAGCCGAAGGCCTTTGATACGTCCTGAAGCTCGATCATGCCGAAAAGAACACCTCTGTCAGGATGTAGTTGGAGCCCAGGATCAGGATCGAGGCCGAGACCACCGCGTTCGTCGTGGCCCGGCCCACGCCTTGCGCGCCGCGGCCCGAATGCATGCCGTGATAGCAGCCCATCAGCGCCACGATGAAGCCGAAGACCGCCGCCTTCACGAGGCCCGAGACGACGTCGCCGGTCTCTAGGAAATCTATCGTGTTCGACATATAGGCGCCGGCGTTGAACTCCAGCCGGGTGATGCCGACCAGGAACCCGCCCATGATGCCGATGATATCGCCGATCGCCACCAGGATCGGCAGCGTCAGCGTGGCGGCCAGAACCCGCGGTACGGTGAGGTATTTCATCGGGTGGGTGGACAGCGTGACGAGGGCGTCAATCTGCTCTGTCACCTTCATGGTGCCGATCTCGGCGGCGACCGAAGCCGCGACGCGGCCGGCCACCATCAACCCGCCCAGGACCGGCCCCAACTCGCGCACCATGCCGATGGCGACGATCGAGGGCACGACCGCCTCGGCATTGAAGCGCGCGCCGCCCGAGTAGATCTGCAAGGCCAGCGCGCCGCCGGTGAACAACGCGGTCAGGCCGACGACCGGCAGGCTGAGATAGCCGATATACATCAGCTGGTGCACGAACTCGCGCGGATAGAAAGGCGGGCGCACATGGTGGCTGACGGTTTGGAACGCGAAGATCGAGATCCGGCCGATCACCGCTATGAAGCCAAGCGTGGCAGCGCCGATATTCGCCAGAAAGCTCATGTCTCTGCGCCCTCGTAATGCCGGTCATAGCGCGAACCGAGCGACGTCAGCACCTCGTAACCGATCGTCCCGGCGGCTTCCGCCAGTGCATCGACGCCTTGCGCCGGGCACAGGATATCAAGCGCGGCGGGCGCATGCTCAAGATGGGTGATATCGACGCCGATCATGTCCATCGACACGCGGCCAACGGCCGGGCAGGGCACATCGCCATCGTAAAGCTGCGCCGTGCCGGTCAGCGCACGCATCAGGCCGTCGGCGTAGCCTGCGTTGACCGTCGCGATCCGGCTGGGGACCTCGGCGCGCCAGGTGTTGCCGTAGCCCACGGTCTCGCCCGGCTCGGCGATCCGCGTCTGGATGACCGGCAGGCTGAGACGCACGACCGGCGCCGCGTCCGCGTACGGCGCGCCGCCGTACAGGCCGATGCCGGGGCGGGTGAGGTCGAAATGATACGCCGTGCCCAGCAGGATGCCGCCCGTGGCCGATAGCGACAGCGGTGCATCGAGATCGGCGGTCATCGCGCGGAAAAGATCAAGCTGGATCTGGTTCATCTCGTGGTCGGGCTCGTCGGCGCAGGCCAGGTGGCTTGCGACAAGGCGCGGGCCTTCGCCTGCCAGAACATCGCGCAAGGCGGCCCATTCCGCCGGCTCCATCCCGAGGCGGTTCATGCCGGAGTCCAGCTGCACGGCGAAAGGATGACCGGCGATCCGCTCGAAATGTTCGGTGGCCTGATCCAGCGAGTTCAGCATCGGGATCAGGTCGAGATCGCGGATCAGCTCTGCATCGCCGGGCATGTGGCCGGAAAAGACGTAGATCTCGGGGCCGGGGCCAAGCGCGGCGCGGACCGCGGCGGCCTCTTCGGCGATTGCGAGGAAGAACTTGCGCGCGCCGGCGTGGGCCAGCGTGCGGGCAACCCGGCCCATGCCAAGCCCATAGGCGCCGGCCTTGATCACGGCGCCGGTCTCGACCGCGCCGGCGGTGGCGGCGTCGAGCGCCCGCCAGTTCGCGGCGATGGCCCCCAGGTCGATTGTCAGCGTGGCGCGTCCCATGGGTTTCTTCTGACAGCCCCGCGCGTGAGGTCAAGTCCCGATGGGCGCGATTGCCGCGCGGGTCCGGGGCTTGCGTTCCCGAAGCTGCCCGCGGTGCCATGGGCAGGGCGGGGCGGGGCGCGGCCGGGCCAGCCAGACAAGGATAGGGCAGCGCTATGGCTCGCTGTACATCTGCTGGCGGCGCTGGCGCAGTTTCTCGCCGATCAGGCAATCATAGGCGGGGCTTGGCCGGGACTGGGCGCGCCAGAGCCGCTCTGGCGGGCGCCCGGCGATCTCCAGCACCAGTTTGCGCCGGACCGCATCGGCGAATTGCGCCCAGTCGGTGACCGGAATGACAAAAGCGCCGGGCCCGCCGATCACGCAAGCGGTGTAGTAGACATCCAGATCGTCGATGTTCCAGCGGCCAGAGAAGCCCGATACGGGCGGATCGGTCATGATCGGCAGGCCATTGATGATCAGCCCCTCGGCCACCGCCGCATCGCGCGCCGCATCGACGCGCTGGCCGCTGTTATTGGGGCCATCGCCAGAGATGTCGATCACGCGGCGCAGACCGATATAGTTATTTTCATCAATGCTTTGCGCCCCGTAGTTGATGGCGCCCGAGATCGAGGTCCGCCGCATGAACGTGGTCCAGTCGCGGGTCAGTAACTCGGCCACCCGGCGCGCGTCCTGCCGGCTTTCGATCAGCGTCCAGTCGACGATGATGCGCTGCGAGCTTTCGCCGGCCCATTCGACATATGTGATCGCGATGCGGCCCAGAAGCCCGCCTTCGATCGCCGCGCCCACCGCGTCGCTTCCCAGCGCGGCAGCATAGCCGCGACGCTGGATCTCCAGCTCGGCCGGGCTCATCGAGCGCGAGACATCGACGGCCAGGAAAAGCTCGACATCGACCTCGATGGGATCGGCGCCTTGCGCCAGTGTGGCGCCGGGCAGAGACAGGACAAAACAGAGAAGAAATCGGTGAAGCATTGTCTTATTTGGCCGAGCGCCGCCGCCCCTGTCCAATCAATTCGCCACAAGCAGGGTCTTGACGGTCGAAGTCCGCTCTAGCGTGCGATGCACCGGGCATTTGTCGGCGATCTCCAGCAGGCGCTGGCGCTGCGCGGCGTCCAGATCGCCCTCCAGGTGGATCTCGCGGCAGAACGTGTCGACCTTGTCGGCGCCGGTCTCGGCATCCTGCGCGTGCACCTTGTCATGGGTGACATCGACCCAGACATGGGCCAGCGGCCATTTCTTGCGCCGGGCGTACATCCGGATGGTCATCGAGGTGCAGGCACCAAGCCCCGCGGCCAGAAACCCGTAAGGCGTCATGCCCCGGTTGGTGCCGCCATAGGCCTCGGGCTCATCGGCAAGCGCGTGGTGCAGGTGGCCGGCGTTGACGTCCTGCAAAAAGCCCCCGGGATCGGCTTCGGCGACGCGCACCACACCTTCGGGCGCGCCGGGCGGCGGCGCAGGAGCGGCCAGCGGCACGTAACGCCCGACCCAGGCCGCGATCACCTCGGCGGCGTATTCGGCATCTTCGGTGCGGGTGATCAGGTGGTCGGCATCGTCGAGCGTGACAAAGCTTTTGGGGTGCTTGGCATGGGTGAAGATCTGCGTGGCGTTCATGACCCCGACGATATTGTCCAGCGGCGCGTGCAGCACCAGAAGCGCCCGGCCAAGATTGGCGATGGCCGGCCCGAGCGCCTCGGCCTTGACGTCTTCGACGAAGGCGCGGCGGATCCGGAACGGACGCCCGCCAAGGTCCACTTCGGCGGCGCCGTCGGTCTCGATTGAGCCGAGCGCATCGCCGAAGTTGTGGGTGACGTGCTCTGGATCAAAGGGCGCCCCCAGCGTGACAACGGCCTTGGACGAGGCGATGCCGGCAGCAGCCTTCAGCACTGCCGCGCCGCCCAGCGAGTGACCGATCAGAAGTTCAGGCGCCATGCCGCGCGCGTTCAGATAGTCGGCCGCCGCCTTCAGATCGTCCACGTTCGAGGTGAAGGTGGTGTTCTCGAACTCACCGCCCGAATGGCCAAGCCCGGTGAAATCGAAGCGCAGAACCGCGATGCCCATCGAGGCCAGCCGTCCGGCGATCCGGCGCGCCGCGGGGATGTCTTTGGAGCAGGTAAAACAATGCGCAAAAAGCGCGGTCGCCAGGTGCGGCCCGTCGGGCAGATCAAGCCGCGCGGCCAGAGTGTCGCCGGAATGGCCGGTGAAAGTGATGCGTTCGGTGGGCATGGGGGGCGGCGCCTTCTTGTTGCAACGATCGTTCCAACCTGTGCGCGTGAGGCGCCCGGCGCAACCGGTGTAACGGCGCTGTCACGGCAAGGTGAGAGGAGATTTCACAAGCGCCGGGCGGTCACCCGCGGCGCTGGTCCGCCAAGACAAAGAAAGGCGGCGCCGAATGCCCGGCGCCGCCTTTGTTGTAACCTGCGACGAGCGTCGCGAGGACAAATCGATCAGCTTGACTTGCGGCGGGCGCGGGCGAGACCGCCCAAACCTAGAAGTCCAAGGCCAAGAAAGCCGATGCTGGCCGGCAGCGGGATCGGCGGGATGTCACCACCCTCGACATAGTCGAGCGTCACGCGGACGATATCGTCATCGCCGAACGTGCTGACATCGTCACCGAAGAACACGCCAACCGTTACAATGCCATCCGCCAGAGCGTCCATCAGGTCGGCACCGCCGATCCCGATGCTCAAAGAGAAGGCACAGTTATTGAAGTTGAACGAATTGTCCACGGCGCCGGCGATCGGAACTGCGGTGTTGCCGTTGAAGGACGGGCCGCCGCAGCTGTAAAAGCCGCGCGATCCACCTTCGAACAGAACCTCGAAATACTCTGTCTCAAGTGGGAAAGCACCGCTGAGGTCAAGACCGATGGTTCCGCTGGAACCGCTCGGCGTGATCGTCACAGTGCCGCCATCGCCGTTGCTCATCGCCAGTCCGTTGAAGACGAACTCCATGTCCTCGCCGTTCTCATCCAGAACCTGTTCCTGAAACACGGTGACCGCGCCAGCCGAAGAGGCGGCAACGCAGGTCGCGACGGCGAGCCCGCTCAGGAAGGTCGTCTTAGTACTTAAAATATCGAACATCACTTTACTCCGGGCGTTACGATACAAGCGCGCATTCTGCGCTTCGTGCATCAATGAGTGGAGGTAAATTTACCACCCGTTAATGAGAGTAAACGGCTTCGCCACAATTGCACAATTCTTTTGTCAAATATGGGCGAGAAACTCTCCAATTGTGGCGAGATTTGTTCAAAATCTGAATAAAACACCACGAAAGCGTAAGAAAAAGCCCGTATTTGGGAACAATCCCAGGTTGCTGCCCGGCGCTCAGGTTCCCAGAAATGTCATATCCTCAACGTAATTGAATGTGATTCGGGGGCCGGATGGACTGGCAATCGCACCTTTGATTGGGTCTGAAAATCGGATTTTGAAGGGTCACGGCCCGCGGCACGCTATCCCATCAGCTTCTTGTCGAAGGGATATTTCGTGAGGTTTTCGAACCCGTCCGGGGTAATCAGGACCTGGTCCTCGAGCTTGATCGAGAAATCGCCGCCCTCGGGGCTGACCAGTGCCTCGGCGCACAAGACCATCCCCGGCTTCAGAACATAGTCCCAGGCGCCGTCGTGGTACTTGTCGGGGTAATCCACGTGGGGCCATTCATCGCACAGCCCGACGCCGTGGAACTTGCAGGAGTATTTTTGCGTCCAGTAGATGTCATCAAGCTGGTGGCCGCCCTCGACAAGCTCCTTGATGCTGACGCCGGGCTTCAGCATCTGCATGTTTTGCATGATGTGATCATGGGCGTGGCGCATGGCGTAGACCATGTCGGGGCGCGGATCGCCGTCGCCAATCCACCAGGTGCGCGAGATGTCGACGCAGATGCCGTAGCAGCCGATCAGGTCGGTGTCGAAGGCGACGATCTCGTTGTTCTGGATCCGCCGCGCGCCGCATTCCTGGAACCACGGGTTGGTGCGCGGCCCCGAGGTCAGCAGCCGGGTTTCGATCCACTCGCCGCCGCGGCGGATGTTGCTGGCGTGCAGCTCGGCCCAGACGTCGTCTTCGGTCAGGCCGGGACGGCAGGCGGCTTCCATTTCATGGATCGCCGCCTCGCAGGCATGGCTGGCACAGCGCATCGCCAGGATCTCGTCGGGGCCCTTGATGCTGCGGGCGTGTTCGGTGACTTCTTCGCCTTCGCTGACGTCAAATCCCGCCGCCTCAAGGGCGCGCAGGCCGTGGATCATGATCTTGTCGACCGCCAGCCGCCGGTTCGTGCCGGCATGGGCGCGCATCACCTCGGCGACCTGATCGGTGAACTCGCGCGCGGCCTCGGGGCCGCGGTCGCCCACCGAGAAATAGAACATGCTGGCGCCGGAGCGTACTTCGCGCACAAGTGGCGCATGGTCGGCCAGGAACGGTGCGTTCTTGTACTCCCACAGCACCATGTAGCCATCGGCGCACAGAAGGCAGGCGCGGAACGGGTTGTGGGTGTTCCAAAGCTGCATGTTGGTGGTGTCGGTGGCGTAGCGGATGTTCAACGGGTCGAACATCAAGAGCCCGCCGAGGTCGCGATCCACGATATGCTGGGTCAGGCGCGCCCAGCGATATTCGCGCATCGCCGCAAGGTTGGGCAGCGTCAGGCCGGCCGCTTCCCACTCGGCAAAGGCAAGCGGCGTGGGGCCGATCTCGACCCGGTCGGCCAGGTTCGGCGTGCCGTCGCCCAGATGGCTGCCGCGCGTCGGGTCGATCTTGCGGGTGTCGCGGTAGCGGGTGTCCATTGGCGGGCCTTTTCAACGCAGCCTATGCAGGCAGGATCGACCGGACCCGCGCCGTGCGTCCTGCCCAAAACCGACGCGATGTGATGTCGTTTTCGCCAACCCGGCCGGCGCTTTGCAGGTTAGATTGCGGCCATGACAGCCATTCTGCATCCGAAATTCCCCGATGATCTGTGGCCGCTTGCGTTGTCCGCGCGGCTGCCGGGCGTCCAGCCGGGGCCGCGGGACTGGCTGCGCTGCGACCAGATGTATCCCCAGCAGATGGCGCTTCGCGACAGGTTGATCGCGCAGCGCCATGATGACGTGATCGCCGCCCGGCCCGAGGCAAGTTCGGCGCTGGCAGAGCTGTATGGGATGGGGCAGGCGGCCTGCGCGGACCTGCCGGGGTTTTCGGTGCGACCGGACCACGTTGTGCGGCCGGGCGGCGCAAGGGTCCCGCTGAACCCCCGGGCGCCGCTGGAAACGCTGGGCCGGCTCTTTCAGCAGGATCTCTGCCTTTTGCAGCCCGGCCCCGAGGGCCATGTGCTGACCGCCGCGGTCCTGTGCTTTCCGGCAAGCTGGGCCTTGAGCGACAAGATCGGCCGGCCGCTGGTGCCGATCCATGCGCCGGTCCCAAGCTACACGCCCGATATCGCCGCGCGTGTGCAACGCCTGTTTGACGGCATTCGCCCCGATGCGCCGCTGATGCGGGCCAATCTTCTGCTCTACGATGATCCGGCGCTTTTTCAGCCGCGCCGGCAAAGCGATCCGCGCCTGCCCGGCCGGTCGCCCGGCTTTGTGCGATCAGAGCGCCAGATCCTGATGCGCCTGCCCGAAAGCGGCGCCGTGGTGTTTTCAATTCATACGATTGTCGTTGCGCTCGCCGATCTCGGCGAGGCGCAGCGCGCCGATCTGCGGCGTGCTGGCCGGATCTAGCCTGCGCCGAAGATGCGCGCGCCGGTTTCGGTCATGTTCAGCGCCATGCCCAGCCCCGCCAGCGCCATCACATGTGCCGTGGTGCGCAGGTTCTCGCCCGCAAGGACGTTGAGCAGCAAGAGCGCCACGCCCAGCGGAAAGACGAAGACCATCACCGAGGCGTTCATCGCGTAGACGGTCAGCCGTGCGATCGGGTCGGACGCTTCCTTACGGTTGTCGACGCCCAGGCGGTCTGCGGCGGCCGAGGCTGCGGTGAAATGGATGCCGCATTTTTCGAAAAAGCTCGGCTCTTGGGGCGCGCGCTCTACCGCCAGCGAAGAGCGCATGCCGCGCAAGGCCGATTGCTCGCGCTCGGCGAGCGTACCGCTGCCCATCTCTTCCCAGGGATGCAGTTTCTTGTCGGACAGATCAATCTCCGCCGGAGGCAGGTCCGGGAAGGCGTCGCTTGCTTTCGAGGTATCTGTCATGGGGATGCTCCACCAGCCAATTCAGTTTCGGATTGCTTGGTTTATGACGTACCAACAGAATGTGAAGAGAGTGTGGCCAAGCGCCCGTGCAGCGCTGAGATTTGCGCGGATTTCGAAACAATGGGATCTTTTGAGCCGATATTGGTTCCAGTTACCGCAGTCCGGCCAGCGACAAACCGCGCATCGGCGCCCTGCCGTGTCCGCATTTTGCCGATTGTGGGCCGGGCCATGGGGCCAACCGCGCACAGAGGGCGCGGTTCGCCAAGCAACGCGCCCTAGCTTCCGGCGATGCAAGGTGTCCCGTTACGGAATATCCTGCACAGTATCGAAACCGGCACATAATAAGTGTAGATATAGTTAAGGATAACAACGCCCCAAAACCCCAAGAACACCAGGGGAAGATTGGACAGCACGAGCCGGGCGCCGTGCTTTTCCAGCGGGTATTCCGCAGTCACGTCCTGCATCGCTTTGGCGACCCTGGGCCGCAAGTGGCCAAGCTTTTGATAGGCCAGCATCTGGGTGTGATAGTCCTCGTCCAGCACAACGCCCTTTTCCAGCGCATAGAGCATCGCCTGAAGCAGCGTCACGTTGCCGGCCCGCGCTCTGGTGACGTAGGACCAGAAATAAATCGCCGTGCTGCCCGCGACGATGATGAAAACCTGCGATAGCAGGGTTGCATCTTCGTTGTTGATCAGCAGCAGGGCCGCCGACAGCAATAGCGTCTTGAACGCGATGAAGATCGTCCGGTAGCTTTGCAGAAGCTTTTCCTGGATCTGCCAAAGCTCGATTACGATCTGGCGTTGCAAGGCCGCGTATTCCCTTGCCCCGATAGTATCGGACTGTTCGCTCATCCATAAGATATGACACGTTCCGCGGCACCACGCAATTCGGCGCGTGTGAACAACACCAAAAAAGGGCGCCGCGATAGGCGCCCTTTTATAACATTATTTCAGCGCCCTAGCAGCTGTAGTACATCTTGAACTCAACCGGGTGCGGCGTGTGCTCGTAGGCGTAGATCTCTTCCCACTTGAGATCCATGTAGCCTGCGATCTGGTCGCGGGTGAAGACGTCGCCGGCCAACAGGAAGTCCATGTCGGCCTCCAGCTCGGTCATCGCTTCGCGCAGGGACGCGCAGACGGTCGGGATATCTGCCAGCTCTTCGGGGGGCAGATCGTAGAGGTCCTTGTCCATCGCCTCGCCGGGATCGATCTTGTTCTTGATGCCGTCAAGGCCGGCCATCAAAAGCGCCGAGAAGCACAGGTAGGGGTTCGCCGCCGGATCGGGGAAGCGGGCCTCGACGCGCTTGGCCTTGGGGCTTTCGGCCCACGGGATCCGCACGCAGCCCGAGCGGTTGCGGGCCGAATAGGCGCGCAAGACCGGGGCCTCGAAGCCCGGGATCAGGCGCTTGTAGCTGTTGGTCGAGGGGTTGGTGAACGCGTTCAGCGCCTTGGCATGCTTCAGGATGCCGCCGATGTAATAAAGCGCCTCCTGGCTGAGATCGGCATACTTGTCACCGGCAAAGAGCGGCTTGCCATCCTTCCAGACCGACATGTTCACGTGCATTCCGGTGCCGTTGTCGCCGGCAATCGGCTTGGGCATGAAGGTCGCCGACTTGCCGTAGGCATGCGCGACGTTGTGGATGATGTACTTGTATTTCTGCAGCTCGTCCGCCTGGTGGGTCAGCGAGCCGAAGATCAGACCCAGCTCGTGCTGGCACGAGGCGACCTCGTGATGGTGCTTGTCCACGTTCATCCCGATGCGCTTCATCGTCGACAGCATCTCGGACCGGATGTCCTGACCATCGTCGATCGGGTTGACCGGAAAGTAGCCACCCTTGACGCCGGGGCGGTGGCCCATGTTGCCCATCTCGTACTCGGTATCCGAGTTCCACGAGGCATCGACGGCGTCGATCTCGTAGCCGACCTTGTTCATCTCGACCGAGAAGCGCACGTCGTCGAAAAGGAAAAACTCGGCCTCGGGGCCGAAATAGGACGTATCGCCGATGCCCGAGGACTTCAGGTAGGCCTCGGCCTTTTCGGCGGTCGAGCGCGGATCGCGGTCATAGGCCTCGCCGGTGTCGGGCTCGACGATCGAGCAATGCACCGCCATCGTCTTTTCCGCATAGAACGGATCCATGTAGGCGCTTGCGGTGTCGGGCATCAGCTTCATGTCGGATTGGTCGATCGACTTCCAGCCGGCGATCGACGAGCCGTCGAACATGAACCCTTCTTCGAGGAAATCCTCATCCACTTGGTTGGACATGACCGTCACGTGCTGCAGCTTGCCGCGTGGGTCGGTGAAACGGATATCGACGTATTCCACGTCCTCGTCCTTGATCGTCTTGAGAAGGTCTTGGTTGCTCATGTCGCACAGTATCCTTGTTCGCTAGTCAGTTTGGTTTCGGCAGTCCCACCCGGACCGCCTGTGCAGTTCAGCGCGGCTTAAAGCGCGTCGGGGCCGGTTTCGCCGGTCCGGATCCGCAGCGCGCTTTCAACGGTCGAGACGAAGATCTTGCCGTCGCCGATCTTGTCGGTCTTGGCCGCGGCGACGATCGCTTCGATGGCGGCGTCGACCTGATCGTCATCCAGAACGACCTCGATCTTCACCTTGGGCAGGAAGTCGACGACATATTCGGCGCCGCGATAAAGTTCGGTATGGCCCTTCTGCCGGCCAAACCCCTTGACCTCGATGACCGACAGGCCCTGGACGCCCACGTCCTGCAAGGCTTCTTTGACCTCGTCCAGCTTGAACGGCTTGATTATCGCTTCGATTTTTTTCATGGCCCGGCGTCTCCCTCATGGTTCATGCGGCAAAAACCACTTCTTCGGCCCGGTTCCAATTCGCCCACCGCCCCCTGCGTCGCGGTAAAGCGGCGTTTGTTAAGTTGTGCTTAAAAAATAGGCGTACTGGCGTTTACTTGGGCAGAATTGAATCGCAGGTTGGTAAGACGTTCCGAAATTCACCTCGCACAGCCGCCCGATCTTCGGGCAACAGTGCCTGGCGGTGTGGCAGTTCAGCCTTAGGGTCTTTCCAATTTCGCCGCAATCACCTCTCTTGGGTGGCCACACTGGGCGCCGGTCTTTTTCGCGGCGCCGCTGAAGTGCAGCTTTCAGTTTCATGCGCCGTAATCCTGTCATTGTCTTGGGCGGGCTTGCCCTGATCGTATTCGCCGCTCAACAACTTGGGGTTTTCGATACCAAGGCCACCGTCGCCGGCGCGAGCGCAGAAAACAACGTTGCCATCAACCCAACCGGCGATACCACGATGGATCGGGCCCGGACCGAAGCAAACGCCATGCTGCCCGCCTTTCTTGCCAAGGTGGCGGCCATGCCGCAGGACGGCGGCGCGCTGCTGAAAGTCGCCTTCCCGATCCAAAGCGCGGCGAGAACATCTGGGTCGCGCGCTTCACGCAGGTCGAGGGCGACACCTTTCACGGCGTCTTGGCCAATGATCCGGTCCGCATGCCCGGGCAAAGCCTTGGCGATGCCGTCACATTCGATCTGGCGCAGGTCAGCGACTGGTCGCTGATCCTCGACGATCGCGGCCACGGCTTTTGCTCGGTGCGCGCGCTGTTGCCGCGCATGGACGAGGATCGGCGCGCCGGGGCGATGGCGTTTCTGTTCGAAGACCCAATGCCCGCGGGCTGGTGAAAACACCCCTCGCCGAGCCCTGCGCCAGGGGCTAAGCTGCGTGGCATGAGCCAAGTTCTGACAGCCGATGAAATGCGCCGCCTGGAGCGCGCCTATATGGACAGCGGCGCGGTCACCGGACTTGAGCTGATGGAGCGCGCCGGGCGCGGCGTGACGCAGGCGATCTTCGAGATGTGGCCCGAACTGGCCGAGGCGCCGGGCCGCGCCCTGGTGCTGTGCGGCCCGGGCAACAACGGCGGCGATGGCTACGTGGTCGCGCGGCTCCTCGCTGCTCGCGGCTGGGATGTCGCCGCAGTGCAGTTCGGCGATCCCGCCAAGCTGCCGCCCGATGCCGGCGCCAATCACCTGGCCTGGGCCGACATCGGTCCGGTCCGACCATACGGGCCCAGCGCGATCATCATCGATGAGAAGACACTCTTCATCGACGCGCTTTTCGGCATCGGCCAGACCCGCCCCTTGGGCGCCGCACTAGAGGGCGATGCCGCCCATGTCGCGCTGGTCTGCGGCATCTCGCCGACCGCCCACGCAGTTGCGATCGACATCCCCTCTGGCGTGAACAGCGATACCGGCGACTGCCTGGGCGATTTTCAGTTGTTCGCCGATCTCACCGTGACTTTCCATGCGCTGAAACCCTGCCACCAAAGGGCCGAGGCGAAAAAACGCTGCGGAAAAGTCGTGGTCAAGGATATCGGCCTGCCGCACGCAGCCCCCGGCAGCCAGACGGGCAGCGGGACCGGAAACGGCAGCGGCAGCGGGACAGGCATATGACCCCCAGCTTCCAAACCGCCGCCGCCGGTGCGCCCCGGTATGCCCCTCGGCGCTCCGGGCCTGCGATCGCAGGACGCTCATGGGGCGGAAACTCGGGGCTTCAATGGCAAGCTTTGGTCTTCAAATATGCCCGCCGGAGGCAAAAATGACCTCAGCGCCACGCCAGATCATGCCCGGACCCCGGGCGCTTGCCGCGCTTGGCAAATCGGCCGAGGCCCATAAATATGCCTATGGCCATGCGCTGGTTCTGGCCGGCGGGCCGGGTCATGGCGGGGCTGCCCGGCTGGCCGCGCGCGGCGCGCTGCGCATCGGGGCAGGGCTGGTGACGGTTGCCGCGCCGCCCGGTGCGATGGCCGAGAACGCCGCGCAACTGACCGCGATCATGCTGCGGCCGGTGGCCGATGTCTCGGCCTTCGTCGAGCTTTTGTCCGACGAGCGCATGAACGCAATCTGTCTCGGCCCGGGACTTGGAACCGGCGAGAAGACCCGCGCCCTGGTCACCGCCGCGCTTGCGGCCGAGCGGGCGGTGGTGCTCGATGCCGATGGGCTGACCGCGCATGCCGACGATCCCGCCTCGCTCTTCGGTCAGCTTCACGCGGGCTGCGTTCTGACCCCGCATGGCGGCGAGTTTGCAAAGCTGTTTCCCGACATCGCGGAAAACCTCGGCCGCAAGGCGCGCGGCGCGACGGCGATCAGCAAGGCCGAAGCGGCGCGCCAGGCCGCCGAGCGCGCCGGCTGCACGGTGCTCTTCAAGGGCCCCGACACCGTCATCGCCGATCATGAAGGCCACGTTTCGGTCACCGACGCGTTGGGCGAGCGCGCCGCGCCCTGGCTTGCAACCGCCGGCTCGGGTGACGTTCTGGCCGGTTTCATCACCGGGCTTCTGGCGCGCGGGTTTGCGCCGACGTCCGCCGCCGAGATGGCCGCCTGGCTGCATCTGGAGGCGGCGCGCAGCTTTGGCCCCGGCCTGATTGCCGAGGACCTGGCCGAAACCCTGCCGCGCGTCTTTGCGGCATGGCACATCTAGGCCGCGCGCCCGGCCCGGGCCCCCGGGCAACCGGCCGGGCACGGCCGACCGGCTCCGGCGCTGCCATTTCCGCGCATTTTCCCCTCGCATCCGCGACAGACCTTTGCTAGAAGAGCGCGAAATTTTGAGGCGGTCCATTGGGCCGCCTCAGAACATTGCGGGTGTGGCGAAATTGGTAGACGCACCAGATTTAGGTTCTGGCGCCGCAAGGCGTGGGGGTTCAAGTCCCTCCACCCGCACCAGGAGATGAAAAAAGGACATGGGTAATATGCAGGTCACTGAGACCCTGAACGAAGGTCTGAAGCGCGGCTACGCGATCACCGTCACCGCAGCCGAGCTGGACGAGAAAGTGAACGAAAAACTGCTCGAAGCGCAACCCGAGGTCGAGATGAAGGGCTTTCGCAAGGGCAAGGTCCCGATGCCGCTTCTGAAAAAGCAGTTCGGCGCCCGGCTTCTGGGTGAAGCGATGCAGGAAGCCGTCGATGGCGCGATGAACAAGCACTTCGAAGACAGCGGCGACCGCCCGGCCATGCAGCCCGATGTCAAGATGACCAACGAGGACTGGAAAGAGGGCGACGACGTTCAGGTCGATCTGTCCTACGAGGCGCTGCCGGAAATCCCCGAGGTCGATCTTGCTTCGATCAAGTTGGAAAAACTTGTCGTCGAGCCGGCCGAGGCCGAAATCGACGAAGCCCTGGGCAGCCTTGCCGAAAGCGCGCAGAACTTCAAGGATCGCAAGAAAGGCTCAAAGGCCAAGGACGGCGATCAGGTCGTGATCGATTTTCTTGGAAAGATCGATGGCGAGCCCTTCGATGGCGGCGCGGCGGAAGACTATCCGCTGGTCCTGGGCTCCAACAGCTTCATTCCCGGTTTTGAAGAGCAACTGGTCGGCGCCAAGGCCGGCGAAGAGGTCGCGGTGACCGTCTCGTTCCCCGCCGACTACCAGGCCGAAAACCTGGCCGGCAAGGAAGCGGTCTTCGACTGCACAGTGAAAGAGGTCAAGGCGCCGGCAGCGGCCGAGATTGACGATGATTTGGCCAAGAAATACGGCGCCGACGATCTTGACGCCCTCAAGGGCCAGATCAAAGAGCGTCTGGAGGCCGAGTATTCCGGCGCCGCGCGGCAGATCATGAAGCGCGGACTGCTCGATGCGCTCGACAAGAAGGTGAAGTTCGATTTGCCGGCCTCGCTGGTTGACGCCGAGGCCGGACAGATCGCGCATCAGCTTTGGCACGAGGAAAACCCCGAGCATCAGGGCCACGATCACCCCGAGATCGAGCCCACGGATGAGCACAAGACGCTTGCCGAACGGCGCGTGCGCCTGGGGCTTTTGCTGGCCGAGCTGGGCCAGAAGAACAAGATCGAGGTCACCGATGCCGAGATCACCCAGGCGGTGATGAACCAGGCGCGCCAGTACCCGGGCCAGGAGCGTCAGTTCTTCGAGTTCGTTCAGCAAAACCCGCAGATGCGCCAGCAAATCCAGGCGCCGATCTTCGAGGACAAGGTTGTCGACTACGCGTTCGAGCTGGCCGAGACCAAGGAAAAGAAAGTCACCAAGGACAAGCTGCAAAAGGCGGTCGAGGCGCTCGAGGAAGCCTGACCCCTCCGCTCGGTCAGATGGATCTGTCTAGGGTCGCCCTCGGGGCGGCCCTTTTTTCGGTCTCGCAGCCCGTTTGGCTCTGGCGCTGTCGGCGGCGGCCTTCGGCGCGGGGGGATCTTCTGTGAGGCACATGGGCCTTCTTCTGAAACGTTCGTCCGTGTGGCGGGGCGATGGCGGCAGGGCGGGCGGCTTTCATTGCTTATGCCAAGACTGGCAGCGCCGCGTTCACCCGAACGATCGGAAGCGGCCGGGCCTTACACCGGCCGGCGGGCATCTGATACAATAAGATTATTTATCAAAGCTTTGTGACCTGAATTTGATGGGCTTCCAGGGCGCTGCGAACGGCCCTGGCGATGGTCACGGCCTCAGGTGTATCACCGTGCAGGCAGATCGTATCGATCCGTGTGTCGATCCGCGTGCCGTCGTTGGTGATGATGGCGCCCGCCTTGACCATTTCGGCCATCCGAGCGCCCGCGAGATCGGCATCGTGGATCACGGCGCCGGGAAGGCTGCGATCGACAAGTGTGGCATCGGCGTTGTAGGCGCGGTCCGCGAAGATCTCGCCGGCCCAGTGACAGTCCAGCTTGCGGGCCGCGCGTTCCTGCGCGGTGCCCGCAAGCACCATCACGACGATATCCGGTTCGAGTTTCAGCGCCGTCTCGTAGCAGACCCTGGCCAGTTCCTCGTCTTCGGAGGCCATGTTGGCCAGCGCGCCGTGCAGCTTGAAATGGCGCAACTCGGCCCCCAGGCTGCGCGCCATGCCGCCCGCCGCGCCAACTTGGTACGCGATGAGGTTGCGCGTCGCGCCTTCGGGAAGCCTGATCCGGCGTCGGCCAAAGCCCTGAAGATCGGCAAAGCCGGGATGGGCGCCGATCCCGACGCCCTTCTCGATGGCAAGCTGCATAGTGCGCGCCATAACATCGGGATCGCCGGCATGCATGCCGCAGGCGACATTGGCGCTGGTCACGATACCCAGCAGCGCTGCGTCGTCGCCCATCTTCCAGGGGCCGAAACCCTCGCCCATATCTGCATTCAAATCGACCGATTGCGCCATATCGTCCGTCCCGCCGGAAGTGCTGTGCCCCTGTTGTAGCGAGCCGGGGATCGGGCTACCAGCCGCATGGCGCCAAGTTCTTCCAACTCGGCGGGGCTGAAGGTGCGGCTGCCGTTGGCGCCATCGATCGTCAAGCTGGCAGCCGCATGCTCGACCGGATCCAGCGAGATCCGCTCCAGCGCGGACAGGGGACCGGCCAGTGCCAACGCAACAGCTGCAATGATCGCGCTGCGCATGAATGAGAGATTTACCATCTGCGTTCTCCGTTTGTTTCGCAGACGGCACGCTAGAGCAGCTTGATAAAGAGGTGGTAAAGTATGCCAAAAGAAATTCGGCTCTTGGTTTATTTTCTTTGATCACGTCTTGGCAGATCGGCAGCCCGGCGCGTGGTGCGGCGGGCGTCCGATGAAGCCAGGCGCAGCGGCGGGCGCGGTATGTTGCGCTCAGGGCCGATCCGGGCTCAGAGCGCTCAGATATGCCCTGCGCCGATCAGCCGGCGCGCGATGTCCGTGAAGGCGGCGGCCTGCGGGCCATCCGGCCGAGAGTGTACGATCGGCATGCCCGCGTCAGAGGCAAGCCGTACATCCAGATCAAGCGGGATTTCCCCAAGAAACGGCACTTTCAGCCGCTCGGCATCGGCGCGCGCGCCGCCATGACCGAAGATATGCGCTTCATGTCCGCATTCGGGGCAAACATAGCGCGACATGTTCTCGATCATGCCAAGGACCGGCGTTCCCAGACGCTGGAACATGTTCATGGCCTTTCGGGCATCGATCAGCGCTATGTCCTGCGGCGTTGAGACCACGATCGCGCCGGTCACCTCGGCCTTCTGGCTGAGCGTCATCTGCACATCGCCCGTGCCCGGCGGAAGATCCACCAGCAGCACATCGAGAGTGCCCCAGTCGACCTGGCCCAGAAGCTGCTGCAGCGCCCCCATCAGCATCGGCCCGCGCCAGATGACCGCCTCGTCTTCCTTCAGCATCAGCCCCAGCGACATGACGGTTACGCCGTAGGCCCGAAGCGGGATGATGGTCTTGCCGTCGCGCGAGGCGGGGCGCTCTGTCAGCCCGAGCATTCTGGGCAGCGACGGGCCGTAAAGATCGGCGTCGAGAAGCCCGACCGCCTTGCCCATGGCCGCAAGGGCCACGGCGATATTGGCCGAAACGGTCGATTTGCCGACGCCGCCCTTGCCGCTGGCGACCCCGATGATCGAGGACACGCCGGCCAGCTTCACCGGACCGGCGGCCTTGGACGGATGCCGTCCGATTTTCAGATCCGGCGCCTTTGGCGCAGCATGCGCGGTGATCACCGCTGAGACGTTGCCCGCGCCGGCCACCTGCTCGGCCGCAGCGATCGCCGCTTGCCGGACCGGCTCCATTGCGGGGGCCTGCTCGGGCCGGACCTCGATCACGAAGCGAACCTTGCCGTCCTCGATTGTCACGGCGCGGATGATGTCCGAGGCAACGAGGTCTTTGCCGGTCGCGGGGCTGACGATCCTGGAGAGTGCGCCAAGAATGGCATCGCGGGTCAGGGGCATTTTCGGTCTCCGGGATGAGCGCCGGGGCCGATCTGCTCCAGCGCATACAAGATGCTATCTGGGCGAAGCGCGTCCCGTCCGCAAGGCCTTGCCGCCGGACCGATGAGCACCGGCAGGATCTGCCGCCGCGCGCCTTGCCGCAAATTCCTGGCGAGCCTGTCAAAGAAGTGGTTTCCAATTCCGCGTGCGATCGGCAAGACTGCGCACCAAACCCGCGCGTCGCCCGACGCCCAGACCCGGAGCACATGCAAATGACATGCCTTTTTGTCCAGATCCGCTGCCGTCCCGGAACGGCCTATCGCGTTGCAGACGAGATCAAGTTGCGCGAAATCCATTCCGAGCTCTACTCGGTCAGCGGCCCGTTCGACCTTCTGCTGAAGATGTACATTCCAGACGGCGAGGACGTGGGCCGCTTCATCAACGACAACCTCTTGGATATCGAAGGCATCGAGAGGACCGAAACCACGTTGACATTCAAAGCGTTCTGAGACGACGCTGAGGCAAACAAAATCGCGACGGGAGGACTTTATATGAAACTTTCAACCCTGGGCGGGCTCGCTTTGGCGACCGCGCTTGCAGCGACCGGCGTATCCGCGGCGGGCCATGACCCGGTCAAGGTCGGCATGATCACCACGTTGTCGGGCGGCGGCGCCGGGCTTGGCATCGACGTGCGCGACGGCTTCATGCTGGCGCTCAAGCAATCGGGCAGCGATGCGATCGAGGTCGTGATCGAGGACGATCAGCGCAAGCCGGACGTGGCCGTGCAACTGGCCGACAAGCTGATCCAGTCCGACAAGGTCGATGTTCTGACCGGGATCATCTGGTCGAACCTGGCGATGGCCGTGGTGCCGAGCGCGACGGCGCAGGGCAAGTTCTACCTCTCGCCCAATGCCGGCCCCTCCGCGCTGGCCGGCAAGGGCTGCCATCCGAACTATTTCAACGTGGCCTGGCAGAACGACAACCTGCACGAAGCCGCGGGCGCCTATGCCAATGACGCGGGGTTTGCCAATTCGTTCATCCTGGCACCCAACTATCCCGCGGGCCAGGACGCTCTGACCGGCTACAAAAGGTTCTACAAGGGCGATCTGGCCGGCGAGGTCTTCACCCAGCTGGGCCAGACCGATTATGCCGCCGAGATCGCACAGATCCGCGCATCGGGCGCAGATTCGATCTTCTTCTTCCTGCCTGGCGGCATGGGGATCTCATTTCTCAAGCAATACGCTGACAGCGGCGTCGAAATTCCCGTGGTCGGACCGGCCTTCAGCTTCGACCAGGGCATCTTGCAGGCCGTGGGCGCTGCCGCGCTTGGGGTGAAGAACACCTCGCAATGGTCCAAGGATCTCGACAACGAGGCCAACAAGGTTTTCGTTGCGGCGTTTCAGGCCGAATATGGCCGGTTGCCGTCGCTTTATGCCAGCCAGGGCTATGACACGGCCAACCTGCTTCTCAGCGCCGTCGCCAAGGCGGACGTGAACGACGCGGACGCGTTTCGCGCCGCCCTGAAGGAGGCCGACTTTGCGTCGACACGCGGCGACTTCGCGTTCGGGTCCAACAACCACCCGATCCAGGATATCTATGTGCGCGAGGTCATCCAGGAGGGCGAGATCTTCACCAACAAGATCGTCGCCACCGGCCTGACCGATCACAGCGATGTCTACGCGGCCGAGTGCCAGATGTAGCCGGGAAACCCGCGCGGGCGGCTCTTTGCCGCCCGCCGTTCCGCGATGTCTCTTCCCAGGAAGATCGTTCTGAAACTCCCGCTCTGCGAAACCGCCGATCTTGGCCGGTTCGTCGAAGATTGCCTTGCGGCGAACGTCTCGCTGGTGGCGGTCCGGGGCGAAGCTGCGGCATCCGTCGAGGATAAGATGGAGCGCTTGATCAATGTGAACGGCACGGATGAGACGCGCTTTTTCACGACGTCGGCCCATGCCGCCGCCGACGATGCGATCGACTTTGCCAGGGCATGGGACGAAGGCGAAGCGCTTCGCATCATGGCGCCATGACGATTTCCCGGATCGCATGACATGAGCTGGCTGCTTCTGATCGAGCAGGTTCTGAACGGCTTGCAGCTTGGCGTGATGCTGTTCGTGATGGCTGCGGGCCTGACGCTGGTTTTCGGCGTCATGGGTCTGATCAATCTCGCGCACGGATCGCTTTACATGATCGGCGCCTTCGCGGCGGCGGCCGTGGCCGGGGCGACGGGCTCTTTCCTGCTGGCGCTCATCGCGGCGCTGGGCGCGGCGGCGGCGGCGGGCGCTCTGGTCGAAATCATAGTGATCCGGCGGCTTTATGGCCGCGATCATCTCGACCAAGTGCTGGCCACCTTTGCGCTGATCCTGATCTTCTCCGAAGGCGTGCGCTGGGCTTTCGGATCGTTTCCGCTGTTTCTCGATATCCCGTCCTACCTGTCCGGCCCCGTCAGCCTGCCGGGCGGCATCCTTTATCCCGCCTACCGGCTTGCTATCATCGGGATCGGTCTTGCCGTGGCGCTTGGGCTCTGGGCGCTGATCTCGCACACCCGGCTTGGCGTGCAGATCCGCGCGGGCGAGGCGGACCGCGAGATGATTGCCGCGCTCGGGGTGGATATCTCAAAGCTCTACACGGTGGTCTTCGCGCTCGGCGCGGCCCTGGCCGGGCTCGCCGGAGCGTTGGTGGGCGCGATCCAGTCGGTCCAGGTCGGGATGGGAGAGCCGGTGCTGATCCTGGCTTTCGTCGTCATCGTGATCGGAGGGATCGGATCGATCAAGGGCGCCTTCGTCGGCGCGCTGCTGGTGGGCCTGACAGATACGCTGGGCGGCTTTCTGCTGCCGCAGCTCTTTGCGCTTTTCATGGAACCGTCGGCGGCTGGCGCGGTGGGCTCGGCGCTGGCCTCGATGGCGATCTACCTGCTAATGGCGGTCGTGCTGATCGTGCGGCCCGCCGGGCTTTACGGTGAGCCGGCATGAGCCGCGCCGCGGTCGTCAATGCCGCGATCGCCTTGTCGATCCTGGCGGTGCCACTCTACGCGCTGGCGGCCGACGAGCCCTTCTTGATCACGCTGGCCACCCGCGCAGCCATTCTGGCGCTGGCCGGCGTGGGTCTTAACATCGCGCTGGGGCAGGGCGGTCTTGTCAGCCTCGGCCACGCGGCGTTCTTCGGGATCGGCGGCTACGCGATGGGGATCGTCGCGTTTCATGCGCAAAGCTTCACGCCGCTTATGATCGGGCCGCTGGAGTTTCAGGGCAGCAAGTCCATGCCGCTGATCTGGCTGGTTGCGATCCTGTCCAGCGGTGCTGCGGCCCTGGTGATCGGCGCGCTGTCGCTGCGCACCTCGGGGGTCTATTTCATCATGATCACGCTCGCCTTCGGGCAGATGCTTTTCTACTTCGCGATCAGCTGGCCCGCGTATGGCGGTGAAGACGGGCTGTCGATCTACGTGCGCAACGGGTTTCCGGGGCTCAACACGCTTGATCCGATCCAGTTCTTCGGCATCTGCTTTGCCCTTCTGGGCGCCGCGCTGTGGATCAGCGCGCGCCTCGCGGCATCGCCCTTCGGTCTGGCGCTGGCCGCCGCGCGGCAATCGGTGGCGCGCGCGCAGGCGGTCGGGCTGAACGTGCCGCGCATCCAGCTTGCCGCTTTCACCATCTCGGGGATGATCACCGGTCTGGCCGGTGCGCTCTTTGCCGATCTCAACCGCTTTGTCAGTCCCACGATGCTAAGTTGGCAGATGAGCGGCGAGATCATGGTATTCGTCATCCTCGGCGGCACCGCGCGCCTGTTTGGCCCGGTGGCCGGCGCGGCGCTTTACGTTCTGCTGGAGCATCTTCTGGGCGGCATCAGCGAGTTCTGGCAAATCTACCTTGGCGGGCTGTTGCTGGCCGTCGTCCTGTTTGCGCGCGGCGGGCTTGTCGGGCTTCTTGCGGGCGGCGCGCGATGACGCCGGTGCTGGAGACCCGTGCGCTGTGCAAGACGTTCGGCGCACTTGAGGCCAGCCGGGATGTCTCGCTAAGCGTGCGGCCCGGCGAAATCCACGCCCTGATCGGGCCGAACGGGGCCGGCAAATCGACCCTGATCTCGCAAATCTGCGGAACCCAGCCGCCGGACAGCGGCACCGTCCACCTGATGGGCCAGGACGTGACCCATCTGTCTGCCGCGGCCCGCGCCCGGGCCGGGCTGGCACGCACCTTCCAGATCTCGGCGCTGGCGCCCGAGCTTTCGGTTCTGCAAAACGCGGTGCTTGGGGCGCTTGGCGCGTCCGGGGGAAGCTTTCGGATGGCTGCGCGCGTGATGGGCGATGCAGCGCTTCTGGTCGAAGCCGATGAGGCGCTGGACCGGGTGGGCCTGACAGCGCAGCGCGACACGCGGGTCTCGGACCTGTCGCACGCGCAGCGCCGGCTTCTGGAGGTCGCCGTGGCGCTGACGTTGCGCCCGAAGGTCTTCTTGATGGATGAGCCGATGGCCGGCCTCGGCGCCGATGGAAGCCGCGCCCTGACAGCGCTTCTGGCGGACCTGCGCAACGAAGCCCCGATCCTTCTGGTCGAGCATGACATGGACGCCGTCTTCGTACTGGCCGATCGGATCTCGGTTCTGGTCTACGGCCGGATCATCACCACCGGAAGCCCGCGGGATATCCGCGCCGACGCCGCGGTGCGCGAGGCCTATTTGGGGGAGGAGACGCCGTGACGCTGTTGTCGCTTTGCGGTGTCACCGCGTCCTATGGCGTCTCGCAGGCGCTTTTCGGGATCGATCTCGATGTGGCCGAAGGCGAGGTGGTCGCGATGATGGGCCGCAACGGCATGGGCAAGACCACGACGATCCGCACGATCTGCAGGCTTCTGCCGGTGACCGGCGGGCGCGTGACCTTCGAGGGGCGCGATATCGCGGCGCTGCCTGCCTACAAGGTCGCCCGGCTCGGCGTCGGGCTCGTGCCCGAGGGCCGCCGCTGTTTCGGGCCGTTGACCGTTATGGAAAACCTCAGCGCCGCTGCGCGGACCGGGCAATGGGACGCCGCCCGGGTCTTTGGCCTGTTTCCGCAACTGGAGAGCCGCCAAGGCCAGCGCGCGGCATCGCTGTCGGGCGGCGAGCAGCAGATGCTGGCCATCGGCCGGGCGCTGATGACCAACCCGCGGCTCTTGATACTAGACGAGGCCACCGAGGGCCTTGCGCCGCTGATGCGGGCCGATATCTGGGCGGCGGTGAACCGGCTGAAGCGCGAAACCGGGCTTGCGCTGCTGATCGTCGACAAATCGCTGAAAGAGCTCGCCGGAGTGGCCGATCGCGCGGTGATCGTCGAGCGCGGCAATACGGTCTGGACCGGCGCGATAGGGCAGCTGACCGCGGACCTTACCGAACGTTATCTCGGCGTCTGACCGGGATTGGCGACAGCGTCACAATTTCTGTGCGAATTTGCCTAGTGACAGGGGCATTCCAAACCGGTCTGATGCTGTCGACACAGAACTTTCAGGAGCAGACCGATGAGTTGGAACCCCGCGCTCGACCCCGATTGCCCGATCGGCGATGAGGTCGATGCCATCGACACCGTGATCATCCCGCGTGCGCGGGACCTTGGCGGCTTCGAGGTGCGCCGCGCCTTGCCGGCGCCGAAGCGGCAGATGGTGGGGCCCTTCATCTTTTTCGATCAGATGGGACCGGCCGAGTTCCTGCCGACCCGCCGGATGGATGTGCGCCCGCATCCGCATATCGGGCTGGCCACGATCTCGTACCTCTTTCGCGGCCGGATGCATCACCGTGACAGCCTGGGGACCGACGCCTGGATCGAGCCGGGCGCGGTGAACTGGATGGTGGCCGGCAGCGGCATCACCCATTCAGAGCGCACCGACGACGAAACGCAAAAAGATCCCATGCCCTTCTTCGGCATCCAGACCTGGGTCGCGCTGCCCGAAGAGCAGGAGGACGCGCCGGCCGAGTTCATTCACGCCGCCAAAGAGGAACTGCCGGAATTCGAGGGCGAGGGCAAAACCGTGCGGCTGATCCTGGGCCATGCCTACGGCCAGCGTGCGCCGGTCAAGACCGCTTCCGAGATGTTCTATGCCGACGCGGTTTTGCAGCCCGGCGCCAAACTGCCGATGCCCGACGATCACGAGGATCGCGGTGTCTACGTGTTGCAGGGAGAGGTCGATGTCGCCGGACAAAGCTTCGAGGCCGGGCAGATGATGATCTTCCGCCCCGGCGACCGGGTGTCGATGACCGCTGGCGCGCGCGGCGCGCGGGTGATGCTTCTGGGCGGCGAGACGCTGAACGGGCCGCGCTACATCTGGTGGAACTTCGTGGCCTCCTCGCGCGACCGCATCGACGCGGCAAAGGAGGCCTGGCGCGCCGAGGATTGGAAGCATGGCCGTTTCCAGTTGCCGCCCGGCGATAACGACGAGTTCATCCCGCTGCCCAAGCCAGAGCGCATTCGCGCCGTCACGCGCCCCGCGAAAGGCTAGACGCGCCGCGATCCATCGATACTTGGGGGCCAACCGGTCGCATGTCGCGCAAGCCGGCGGGCGCAGAATTCCGCGATTGAGCGTGAAGTGCTGCTTGACGCCGAACAGACGCCGCCCTAGAACGCGCGACACGCCCGGCAAATATCGGGTGGGCATGTGTGCGGTTGTAGCTCAGTTGGTTAGAGTACCGGCCTGTCACGCCGGGGGTCGCGGGTTCGAGCCCCGTCAACCGCGCCACTTGCCC
>JABDLJ010000034.1 GCA_013003075.1 Paracoccaceae bacterium | reverse complement strand
TCCCGCGCGCCTTCTCTTCCGGCGCGCCGTCAATCTTGTCATACGCCTGAAAATCGCCGAAATACTTCGTAATCGCCGCCGTCAGCGTCGTCTTGCCGTGGTCAACATGGCCAATCGTGCCGATGTTCACATGCGGTTTGTTGCGTTCAAACTTTGCCTTTGCCATGATGGCCTCCTTGGGTATTGCGTCGCGGTCCGGGGCGCCGGGTTACGCGTATTTCGACTGAATTTCTTCCGAGATATTCTGCGGTACGGGCTCGTAGTGATCGAACTGCATCGTGAAGTTCGCGCGGCCCGAGGACATCGAGCGCAGCGTGTTGATGTAGCCGAACATGTTCGCCAGCGGCACGAAGGCGTCGATCGCGATCGCGTTGCCGCGGGTGTCCTGACCCTGAACCTGGCCGCGGCGCGACGTCAGATCGCCGATGATGCCGCCGGTATACTCTTCGGGGGTCACAACTTCGACCTTCATGATCGGCTCCAGCAGCTTGGCGCCGGCCCGCTTGAGACCTTCGCGCATGCACATGCGGCCCGCGATCTCAAAGGCCAGAACAGAGCTGTCCACGTCGTGGAACTTGCCGTCGATCAGGGCGACCTTGAAGTCGATCACCGGGAAGCCGGCCAGCGGGCCGCTGTCCATGACCGAGTTGATGCCCTTTTCGACGCCGGGGATGTATTCCTTCGGCACCGAACCGCCGACAACGCGGCTTTCGAAGCTGTAGCCTTCGCCCGGCTCTGTCGGCGAGATGATCATCTTCACCTCGGCGAACTGGCCCGACCCGCCCGACTGCTTCTTGTGGGTATAGGTGTGCTCGATCTCGTGGCCGATGGTCTCGCGATAGGCCACCTGCGGGGCGCCGATATTGGCCTCGACCTTGAACTCGCGCTTCAGGCGGTCGATCAGGATGTCGAGGTGCAATTCGCCCATGCCCTTCATGATCGTCTGACCCGATTCCAGGTCGGTCTCGACGCGGAAGGACGGATCCTCGGCAGCCAGACGCTGCAGGCCCTGGCTCATCTTTTCCTGGTCGGCCTTGGTCTTGGGCTCGACAGCGATCTCGATCACCGGATCCGGGAAGGTCATGGTTTCCAGGACCACCGGGTTCTTGTCGTCAGACAGCGTGTCGCCGGTCGTGGTATCCTTCAGGCCGGCCAGCGCGATGATGTCGCCGGCGAAGGCCTCGGTGATCTCGTCTTGCTTGTTGGAGTGCATCATCACCATGCGGCCGATGCGCTCTTTCTTGCCCTTGGTCGAGTTCAGCAGGCTGTCGCCCTTCTGCACCGTGCCCGAATAGACGCGGGTGAAGGTCAGCGTACCCATGTAGGGATCGTTCATGATCTTGAATGCAAGGCCCGAGAACGGCATGTTATCGTCCGCCCGGCGCGCGATATCGCGGGTTTCGGTCTCGTCACCCGGCGCGAAACCCATGTAGTCGACCACGTCCATCGGGCTGGGCAGATAGTCGATCACGGCGTTCAGAAGCGGCTGCACACCCTTGTTCTTGAAGGCAGAGCCAGCAAGGACAGGGATGAATTTGATTTCAAGCGTGCCCTTGCGGATCAGCGCGCGCAGCGTCGCCACATCGGGCTCTTCGCCTTCCAGGTACGCCATCATCGCGTCGTCGTCCATCTCGACCGCAGTCTCGATGAGCTTGCCGCGCCACTCGTCGGCCGTTGCTTTCAGGCTGTCGCGGATCGGCTTTTTGACCCAGGACGCGCCCAGATCTTCGCCTTCCCAGACCCATTCTTCCATGGTCACGAGATCGACGATGCCTTCAAGCTCGTTCTCGGCGCCGATCGGGATCTGGACCGGGGCCGGGATGGCGCCGGTGCGCTCTTTGATCATGCGAACGCAGTTGAAGAAATCGGCGCCGATCTTGTCCATCTTGTTGACGAAGACGATGCGCGGCACCTTGTAGCGGTCGGCCTGGCGCCAGACGGTTTCGGTCTGCGGCTCGACGCCGGCGTTGGCGTCCAGCACCGCAACGGCGCCGTCAAGAACGGCCAGCGAGCGCTCGACCTCGATGGTGAAGTCCACGTGGCCGGGCGTGTCGATGATGTTCATACGGTGCTTGGGCGTATCGGGCGTTGCGCCATCTTCGGTGCGTTCCCAGAAGGTGGTGGTCGCAGCCGAGGTGATGGTAATCCCGCGCTCTTGCTCTTGCTCCATCCAGTCCATGGTGGCCGCGCCGTCATGCACTTCGCCGATGTTGTGCGACTTGCCGGTGTAATACAGGATGCGCTCCGAGCAGGTGGTCTTGCCTGCGTCGATATGGGCCATGATGCCGAAGTTGCGATAAAGCTCGAGCGGATATTCGCGTGCCATTTGGACGTGCCTTCTAAATCAAATTACCAGCGGTAATGGCTGAACGCCTTGTTGGCGTCGGCCATCTTGTGGGTGTCTTCCCGCTTTTTCACTGCAGAGCCGCGGCCGTTGACCGCATCGGCCAGCTCGCCGGCCAGACGCTCTTCCATTGTGTGCTCGTTGCGCGCCCGGCAGGCCTTGATCAGCCAGCGGATCGCCAGCGCCTCGCGGCGCTCGGGGCGCACTTCGACGGGCACCTGGTAGGTGGCACCGCCAACACGGCGCGAGCGGACCTCGACGGACGGCTTGATGTTCTCAAGGCTCTCGTGGAACACTTCCAGCGGCGACTTCTTGAGCTTCTCTTCGACCCGTTCGAAGGCATTGTAGACGATGCGCTCGGCGGCGGACTTCTTGCCGTCGATCATCAGGTTGTTCATGAACTTGGTCACAACCCGGTCGCCATACTTGGCGTCGGGCAGAACTTCGCGTTTCTCGGCGGCGTGACGACGTGACATGCGCTTTTCCTCTTACTTCGGACGCTTGGCGCCGTATTTCGAACGACGCTGCTTGCGGTCTTTGACGCCCTGGGTATCCAGAACACCGCGCAGAATATGATAACGAACACCGGGAAGGTCCTTCACCCGGCCACCCCGGATCAGAACGACCGAGTGCTCTTGCAGGTTGTGGCTTTCACCGGGGATGTAGCTGATGACCTCGTAGCCATTGGTCAGGCGCACCTTGGCAACCTTCCGCATGGCCGAGTTCGGCTTCTTCGGCGTCGTGGTGTAGACGCGAGTGCAGACGCCGCGCTTCTGGGGGCAACCCTCCAGGTGCAGCGACTTTGAGCGTTTTACTTTCGGCTGCCGCGGCTTGCGGATCAGCTGCTGGATCGTTGGCATTCCGGTCTTATCCCCGTGTTGCAACACTTCAATTCATCTGGGGCGCGCGCACCCCGGTTCCGTTTCGTTAACGTTTTGCGCGTCCGCAAAACGCAAAAACCGCAAGCGATCCCCCTTGGTCGCGGGATCGGTGCGGTGGGCATCCAGAGGATCGGGGCAATCAGGCCCGGATCATGACCACTTATTCTGTTCTGTCTTCCGCCGCCGGAACGATGCCGGTGTCGGAGTGCGCGCCGTATAGAAGGTTGCGGATGGGGTGTCAACAGCCGCAGAGCTCGAATGCGGCGCCGGACTGCCAATCGCGTTTGGCGCGGTCCTGCGGCGCTGCGCAGATCGCCGGCGCCGGTCCCCCGCAAGGCCGCTGGACCTTTGTTTCAGCGCGCCTGCCTCGGCCGGCCGGGCCGCATCGCAAGGCGCTCTCGGTAGAGCGTGAAAAGCCCGGTGCCGACGACGATCGCGGCGCCCAGAAGCGTCAGGCCGCTTGGCCACTCGTCGAACACCAAAGCGCCGAGGATCAGGGCAACCAGAAGCCCGCTGTACCGGAACGGTGCGGCGAAGCTGACATCGCCGATGCGCATCGCCATGACGCTGAAGACATAGGCGGCCATGATGAAAAAGACCGAGCCGGCGAGTTTCAGGCTTGTCGGCCCATCCAGCGGGGCCCAGACGCCGCCGAGAGCGCCAAGCCCGCCGAACACCGTCACCGCAAGTGCGGCAGACAGCGCGATCGTCATCGACGGCACCTGCCCCTCGATCTTGCGCGTTACGATCTCGCGCAGAGTGATCAGCGCCACGGCGATCAGCGCGTAGACCGAATATATGGTGAAGCCTTCGGTTCCCGGCCGAACGATCAGCAGCACGCCCGCCAGGCCGATCACGATCGCCAGCAACCGCCGCCAGCCAAGAGGCTCGGCCAGAAAGAGCCATGCCGCAAGGGCCACCGTCAGCGGCAGCACCTGCAGAATCGCCGTCACGTTGGCGATCGGCATGTTGAAAAGCGCGGTGATGAAGAACCACGCCACCGCCGCCTCGCAAGCCGAGCGGATCGCGATTAATCCCCAGTCGCGCCGCGAGATACGCGGGCCGAACGCGCCCAGCCACCACGCCAGCGCCGCCAGAAACAGCGATACCGCGATGCCGCGCAGAAAGATCGCCTGAAAGAGCGGCACCGCCCCGCCCAGCGCTTTCATGCACGCATCATTCAGCGTGAAGGCCGCCATAGAGCCAAGCATGAAAAGCGCGCCGCGCATATTGTCCGAGCCGTACCACATGGCGCAGCGCTAGCACCGGCGGCGTCCGATGACCATCGGGCAAATCGGCGTTTTGCCAAGCCATTGCCCTGAGACATTTTTACCCGGTCAAAGCGGAAAAAGGCGTGTTGAGTGTCCGCGCAAGGCACACTACAACATGGCGAAACAAAATCTTCAGGGCCGACTCTGTCTGCCTTTCAAGACCTAGCCAATCAGGAGACGCCTTATGGCCGACGCAGCTGTTCAGGACCACGACGCCCATCACGACGAGCGTTCGTTCTTCCAACGCTGGTTCATGTCCACCAACCACAAGGACATCGGCATTCTCTACCTCTTCACCTCGGCGGTGGTCGGCTTCATCGCCGTCGCCTTCACGGTGTATATGCGGCTCGAGCTGATGGAGCCGGGCGTACAGTACATGTGCGATCCCGCGGTCGAGGGCGCGCGCCTGTTCTCGGGCGGCGAGGAATGCTCGACCCCGAACGGCCATCTGTGGAACGTGCTGATCACGGCGCACGGCATCCTGATGATGTTCTTCGTCGTCATCCCGGCGCTTTTCGGCGGATTTGGCAACTACTTCATGCCCTTGCAGATCGGCGCGCCGGATATGGCGTTCCCGCGGCTGAACAACCTGTCCTACTGGATGTACGTCGCCGGCACGTCGATGGCGGTCGCGTCGCTTTTCGTGGAAGGCGGGAACGGGCAAAACGGCTCTGGCGTGGGCTGGGTGCTGTACCCGCCGCTTTCGACGCAGAACCTGACCCCAGCGATGGACTTCGCGATCTTCGCGGTACACCTGTCGGGCGCCTCGTCGATCCTGGGCGCGATCAACATGATCACGACCTTCCTGAACATGCGGGCCCCGGGCATGACGCTCTTCAAGGTGCCGCTTTTTGCCTGGTCGATCTTCGTCACCGCCTGGCTGATCCTGCTGGCCCTGCCGGTTCTGGCCGGCGCCATCACGATGCTTCTGGCGGACCGCAACTTCAACACCGCGTTTTTCGATCCGGCCGGTGGCGGCGATCCGATTCTCTACCAGCACATCCTGTGGTTCTTCGGGCACCCCGAAGTCTACATCATCGTGCTGCCCGGCTTCGGCATCATCAGCCACGTGATCTCGACCTTCTCGCGCAAGCCGATCTTCGGCTACCTGCCGATGGTCTGGGCACTGATCGCGATCGGCGCGCTGGGCTTCGTCGTCTGGGCGCACCACATGTACACCGTTGGCATGTCGCTGACCCAGCAGACCTACTTCATGCTGGCCACGATGGTCATCGCGGTGCCGACCGGCGTGAAGATCTTTAGTTGGATCGCCACCATGTGGGGCGGCTCTGTCGAGTTCAAAACCCCGATGCTCTGGGCGTTCGGCTTCCTGTTCCTGTTCACCTTGGGCGGCGTCACGGGCATCGTGCTGTCGCAGGCCGGCGTCGACCGGGCTTATCACGACACCTACTACGTCGTGGCGCACTTCCACTACGTGATGTCGCTGGGCGCGGTCTTCTGTATCTTCGCCGGCGTCTACTTCTACATCGGCAAGATGTCAGGCCGTCAGTACCCCGAATGGGCCGGCAAGCTGCACTTCTGGACGATGTTCATCGGCTCGAACCTGACGTTCTTCCCGCAGCACTTCCTGGGACGTCAGGGCATGCCGCGCCGCTACATCGACTATCCCGAGGCCTTCGCCTACTGGAACTACATCTCGACGATCGGCGCCTTCATCGCCTTCGCCTCGTTCCTGTTCTTCATCGGCGTGGTGTTCTACACGCTGCGCTACGGCCAGCGCATCACCGAGAACAACTACTGGAACGACAGCGCCGACACGCTGGAGTGGACCCTGCCCTCGCCGCCGCCGGAGCACACGTTCGAGACGCTCCCCAAGCGTGAGGACTGGGATCACGGACACGCGCACTAGCGTCCGGCTATACCAAACAAGAACGGGCAGCGAGGCAATCGCTGCCCGTTTTTCTTTGTCGGTCTCCCCGGCTTTGCGACGGTCGTTACCCGCCAGAGGCGGCGCCGCCAGACGTCCCTGCGGCACAGCTTCGCATTTACCTCACAGCGGGTCGGCTCTAAATCAAAGACTATGCCCTACGACTGGACACAAGACACTGGCCGGGACGCACCACGCGAAGAGCTGCACCTCTGGCCGCATCAATCGATGACGAACCAGGGTTTTGCCGTGTTCGTCTCGGCGACCGCTTTAATGCTGACATTGCCGCTTCTGGCCGCGTTGGGCACGCCCGTGGTCTGGGGGCTTTTGCTGTTTTTCCTGCCGGTCATGGCCGGGGTCTGGCACGCCATCATGCGCAACAAGCGGGACCATGAGATCCATGAAGAGCTGACGATCGAGCCAGCGCGGATCGCGCTTGTCCATTCACCCGCGCGCGGGCCGGACAAAAGCTGGAGCGCCAATCCCTACTGGGTTTCGGTCCACATGCGGCCCAAGGGCGGCCCGGTGGAGAATTATCTGACCCTCAAGGGCGCCGATCGCGAGGTCGAGCTGGGCGCGTTCCTGACCCCGGACGAGCGCGTGACGCTGAAGGATGATCTGGAGCACAAGCTGGCCGCGCTGAAAAGCGTGCACGGCTAAGCGGGTCCGCAAGCTCTTGTGGACGCGACACGCGCAGCCGGGGGGGTGCGGTTCAGGCCGTCAGGCCTCGTTGGGCAGATCGTCGTGATCGGTCGAGGCCATTTCTTCCAGCTCTGCCTCGGACATGCTGTCATACATCTCCTTTGAGGCGCCTTGCAGGTCGGACACTTTGGTCTCGCCGCGCTTGGCCGATAGGGCGGCGCCGGCCGCTTGCTGCTGGGCTTTGGACTGCGCTTTCATGATCGCTCTCCGTCATTGTGTGACGGTGCAACGCGAAGACCGGGCATTTGGTTCCCCGGGCGGCGCCCGGCCGTCGGGACAGGGGTCAGGACAGGCGCTCTTTGACAAGCGGGCCGACGCGGCCGAAATCCATCTGGCCGGTGTATTTCGCTTTCAAGGCGCCCATCACACGGCCCATATCGCGGATTGATTCTGCGCCGGTCGACTTGACTGCCGCATCGACCGCCTCGGCCATCTCTTCATCGCCAAGCTGCTTGGGCAGGAAATCCTGGATCACGGTGATTTCCGCCAGTTCCTGCTCGGCCAGTTCCAGCCGCCCGCCCTCTTCGTAGGCGCGCGCGCTCTCTTGGCGCTGCTTGACCATTTTCCCAAGGATTTGAAGGACATCGGCGTCGCTTACCCCGTCCTCGTTCCCCTCGCCGCGCAGCGCGATGTCGCGATCCTTGATGGCTGCATTGATCAGGCGCAGCGTCGAAAGCCGCTCTTTGTCCTGAGCTTTCATCGCAGATTTGAGCGCCTCAGAGACGCGACCCTTCATATCCATCTTGAACTCTCATCCCCATGAGCTGTCAGAAGCCGGACATTAGCGAAACGTTCAGCACAAGACAACCACCGGTCGGAACATCTAAGTTTCTGATTTCATTCGGTTTCCCTATCGGCCTAAGATTGCTTGACGCCCCACGCCCGCAGCCTTAGGTTCCGGCGAGTTTGAGCGCAAGGATGCCCGCCATGTCAAAATCCCATCCCACAGCCTGCCTGGTCATGGCCGATGGGACGGTCTTTTACGGGCAAGGCTTCGGCGCCACCGGCAACACCACGGCAGAGCTTTGTTTCAACACTGCCATGACGGGCTACCAAGAGATCATGACCGATCCCTCTTATGCCGGGCAGATCGTCACCTTCACCTTTCCGCATATCGGCAATACCGGGGTGAACCCCGAAGATGACGAGACCGCCGACCCGGTCGCAGAAGGCATGATCGTGAAGTGGAACCCCACCGAGCCGTCGAACTGGCGCGCGGCCGAGGATCTGGGCAGCTGGCTGGCCCGGCGCGGCCGCATCGGGATGGGCGGCGTCGATACCCGCCGCCTGACCCGCGCGATCCGTCAGCAGGGCGCGCCGCACGTGGCCCTGTCGCACGATCCGGACGGCGATTTCGATCTTGAAGCCCTGATCGCGCAGGCGGGCGGCTTCACCGGGCTGGAAGGGCTCGATTTGGCAAAGGAAGTCACCTGCGCGCAGTCCTACCGCTGGGACGAGATGCGCTGGGCCTGGCCGGACGGCTATACCAAGCGCACCGGGGACGGGCCGCGCGTCGTTGCCATCGACTATGGCGCCAAGCGCAATATCCTGCGCTGCCTTGCAAGCGCCGGCTGCGATGTCACGGTGCTGCCCGCCACGGCCACGGCCGAAGAGGTGCTGGCGCATGACCCGCAAGGGCTCTTTTTGTCGAACGGGCCCGGCGATCCGGCGGCCACGGGCGCCTATGCCGTGCCGATGATCAAAGGCGTGTTAGAGCGCTCTGACATGCCGGTCTTCGGGATCTGCCTGGGGCACCAGATGCTGGCGCTGTCGCTGGGGGCCAAGACCGTGAAGATGAACCACGGCCATCACGGTGCCAACCATCCTGTCAAGGACCTGGAGACCGGCAAGGTCGAGATTACCTCGATGAACCACGGCTTTACCGTCGACAGCCAAAGCCTGCCCATCGGCGTCATCGAGACCCATGTCTCGCTGTTCGATGGATCGAACTGCGGAATTCGGATGACCGACCGCCCCGTCTTTTCAGTGCAGTACCACCCCGAGGCCAGCCCCGGCCCGCAGGACAGCTATTACCTCTTCGAGCGTTTCCGGGCCGCGATCGACAAAAGCCGCGAGACAGCCTGATTGGCCCCGCCTCCGTTTAAGAGGCCATTAACCTAAAGTTTGCATAAACCGCGGGGAAACGAGTGTTTCTGTCAGTCCCGGTGCCCCATGACGCAGCATATGCGCCTCAGCGATGTTTCCAGTGTTCCGCAAACGGGACCTGCAATTGACGGCTTCAAGGTGATTGGCGGCGCGCCAGCGCCTGCCTATCCCGTCGGCCCGCGGCTTGGACAGCTCCTTGTCGACAGCGGCGCCTTGCGGCCTGGCCATCTGCACCGCGCCCTCCTGGAGCAAGAGTTGCGCCCGCTGCGGCTTGGACAGATCCTGCTGCAGCACGGCTGGATCGACGAGGCGCAGCTTGCCGGCGGGCTGGCCCGCCAGCGCCGGACAGCGCTGGCCGATCTGACGAGCCACCCGCCCGATGTCCGGCTGATCGACGCGCTGGGGCCCGAGCGCTGTCTGGCGATGGAGGTCCTGCCCTGGCGGCGCTGCGGCGCTGTCACGCTGGTGGCCTGCGCCGCGCCCGAGCGCTTTGTGCGCCAGCGCGCCACGCTGGAAGCCGCGCTCGGCCCGGTGCGCCTGACCGTCACCAGCCGCACCGCGATCCGAACGGCCATCCTGAAGGCGCGCCGCCGGACGCTTGGCGCTCGCGCCGAGACGCGCACCGATCTTGCCGAAAGCTGCCGCGATTGGGCGGACGGGCCGCTGGCGCGCTGGATCGGGATTGCTGGCTGCGCCCTGTTGCTGCTTGCGATGCTGGCGCCGGGGGCTGTGTTCTTGGGTCTGGTGCTCTGGTCGGCGCTGGCGCTTGTCGCGATGTCGGGGCTGAAACTGGCCGCGAGCATCAGCCAGGTCGCGGCCATGCGCCGCGCATCGCGCCTTTTCGTGTCGAACCGGACCGCGCCGCGTATCGCCCACCTTCCGACGGTCTCGCTGCTGGTGCCGCTTTTTCGCGAAAAGGCGCTGGCCCGAACGCTCGTGCGGCGGCTTTCCAAGCTGGATTACCCCGCCGAGCTTCTCGACATCTGCCTTGTCCTGGAAGAGGACGATCCGGTGACGCAAGCCGCGCTTCAGCTGGCGGACATGCCGTTCAACATGAGCCAGATCGTCGTGCCGCGCGGCAGCGTGCAGACCAAGCCGAGGGCGCTCAATTTCGCGTTCGATTTCGCACGCGGATCGATCGTCGGGATCTACGATGCCGAGGATGCGCCGGCGCCCGACCAGATCCGCAAGGTTGTCGCCCGGTTTCACGAGCGCGGATCGCAGGTCGCCTGCCTTCAGGGACGGCTCGATTTCTACAACCCAAGACAAAGCTGGCTGGCGCGGTGCTTCGCGCTTGATTATGCCACCTGGTTCCGGGTCATCCTGCCGGGGCTGGCGCGGCTGGGCTTCGCCATCCCTCTGGGCGGCACGACGCTCTTCTTCCGGCGCGAGGCGCTGGAGGCACTTGGCCGCTGGGACGCCCACAACGTGACCGAAGATGCCGATCTTGGCATGCGGCTGGCGCGGCGCGGCTACGTGACAGAGCTGATCGACACCACGACGGATGAAGAGGCCTGCTGTCGCCTGATCCCCTGGATCCGGCAGCGCTCGCGCTGGCTGAAGGGCTATGCGCTGACCTACGCGGTGCACATGCGCCGCCCCGTGAAGCTTTGGCAAGAGCTTGGCCCGCGCAAGTTCTTCGGCTTTCAGGTGCTTTTTCTGGGTACCGTGTCGTTGTTCCTGCTGGCACCGCTTTTGTGGTCGTTCTGGGCATTGCCGCTGGGGCTTGGGCATCCCCTGGAGGGCGTGATCCCCGGCTGGGCGCTTTGGGGGCTTGCGACGCTTTTCATCGGCTCAGAGCTGATTTCGGTCGGCGCGACGCTGGTTGCGGTGATGCCGCCCGGCAAGCGGGATCGCCACGCTTCAGGCCTATTACGCGCTTGGCGCGATTGCGGCGCTGAAAGCGCTGGCCGAGATCCTGGCCCATCCGTTTTACTGGGACAAGACCGCGCATGGCGTCGAGGCGCCGCCGCGAAGAACACTTCAGGCATAGCCGGTCCCGTCGGCCTCAGCCGCCTATCGGCCCACCTGCGCCCCGGCGATATCGCCTGTCCCGCCCAACCACGCAAAGCCCAGCGGCGGCAATTCAAGACGCCCTGCCCCAAGCGCCGCGCGATGCGGGCCGGTCAGACCCAGATCGCCGGTGGCGACCAGAAAGCATGGTTCGGACGACAGGTTGAAGACGCACAAAAGCGCATCCTTGCCGGCCCCCCGGCGGAATGCCAGGACCGGCTCACCCAAATCCAGAAACGCGGTTCGGCCCTCGCGCAGCGCTGCGGTATGGCGGCGGAACGCCAGAACCTTCCGGTAGTGGTGCAGCACCGAGCCCGGATCGGCTTCTTGCCCGGCAGCGGCCCGCGCCGCTTGTGGCGGTTTGATCGGTAGCCAGGTCTGTTCCGCCACCGAGAAGCCGGCATTGGGCAGCGCGGCATCCCACACCATCGGCGTGCGGCAACCGTCGCGGCCCTTGATCTCGGGCCAGAAGCTGAGCCCCTCGCAATCGGTCAGCTCGTGATAGTCCATCCAGGTCTCCAGCTGGCCCAACTCTTCGCCCAGGTAGATACCGATGGTGCCCTCGAAGCTGGCCAGCATCGCGATGCACAGCTTTACAAATGGCTCGGCGCTTTGCCCCTCAACGGCCCAGCGAGAGACATGGCGCACCACGTCGTGGTTGGAAAAGCTCCAGCAGGGCCAGCCGTCCGAGGCGGCGGCATAGAAACTCTCGATCTTGCGGCGGAACGCGGCGGCGCTGAACCCGGCGCCCAGCATGTCGAACGAATAGGCCATGTGCAGGCGCTTTCGGCCGCGCGTGTATTCGGCCATGATGGCCGCGCCTTTCGGCCCCTCCTCGCCGATCTCGCCGACCATGGCGCGCGCGTCCTAGCTGTCGGTCAGCGCGCGCATCCGCTCGACGAACTTCAGGGTCTCGGGGCGGTTTTTCGAATGGATATGATCCTGCATCCCGTAGGGCTTGTGCGCGGCCTGTGCGACCTTCAAAGGCGCGGCGGGATTGGGCCGAAGCTTTGCATCGTGCGTGTAGTAATTCACCGTATCGAGCCGGAAGCCGTCGACGCCCCGATCCAGCCAGAACCGCATCACGTCGAGTATCGCGTCCTGAACGCCTGCGCCGTGATATTTCAGATCGGGTTGCTCGCGCAGGAAATTGTGCAGGTAGTATTGCCGGCGGCGCGGCTCCCACTCCCAGGCGATGCCGCCGAAGACCGAAGCCCAGTTGTTGGGCGGCGCGCCGTCGGGCAGCGGATCGGCCCAGACGTACCAGTCGGCCTTGGGCCCGGTGCGCCCGGCCCGGCTTTCCGAAAACCACGGGTGCTGGTCGGAGGTGTGCGAGAGGACCTGGTCGATGATGACCCTCAGCCCCAAGGCATGGGCGCGCGCCAGCAGCTTGTCGAACGCCGCCAGATCGCCGAACACCGGATCGATATCGGTGTAGTTCGACACATCATAGCCCATGTCCAGCATCGGCGAGGTGAAAACCGGCGAGAGCCAGATCGCATCCACCCCCAGCGTGGCGACATGGCCCAGCCGCTCGATGATCCCCGCGATATCGCCTATCCCGTCGCCGTCACTGTCCTGAAATGAGCGCGGGTAGATCTGGTAGATCACCGCGCCGCGCCACCATTCCTGCTGCAAATCGCTCACTCCGCCGGACACCATTCCGCTCGGGCCTAGCCTTGATGGCGTATCATATAAACAGGCTTCTACGCCACTTCATTCCGAAAATATGTATTTATTTCAGGTACTAAACGCGTAGCTGCACGTCAACGGGTCTCACCCGGGCGCGTGCGGGTCCGCCTGCGCGGCGGTCACTGCGACCATATGGATGATGTCCTGCGCGCTGCACCCGCGCGACAGATCGTTGGCCGGTCGCGCCAGCCCCTGCAGGACCGGGCCGATGGCGATCGCCCCGCCGATGCGCTCGGCGATCTTGTAGCCGATATTGCCGGCATCGAGATTGGGAAAGACAAAGACATTCGCCGCCCCGGCAACGGGCGATCCCTCGGCCTTGGCGGCGGCGATCTGTGGCAAAAGCGCCGCGTCGAACTGCAACTCGCCGTCGATCAGCAGGTCGGGATTGGCCGCCCGCGCGATATCGGTGGCCTGCTGCACCTTCGAGACGCGGGCATGGGCGGCGCTTCCCTTGCTGGAAAACGACAGCATCGCCACATGCGGTACCTGCCCGGTCAGCGATTGAAGCGACTGCGCAGAGGCCGAAGCGATCTCGGCCATCTCTTCGGCGCTGGGGTCGATCACCAGGCCGCAATCGGCGAACACAAGCGCGCCCTGCCGGGGATGGTGGTCGGCGAAAAAGAGCATCAGGAAAAAGCTCGAGATCATCTTGGCGTCCGGCGCAACACCGATCACCTGGATGGCGGTGCGCACGATCTCGGCGGTCGAGGTCGCCGCCCCGCCGATCGTGCCGTCGGCAAACCCCAGCCGCACCAGCATGGCCGCGAAGATATGCGGATTGGCCGCCTGCCTCTGCGCCACATCGAGCGTCACGCCCTTATGCTTGCGCAGTTCGAAATACTCCTCGGCGAAGCGTTCGGTATGCTCAGAGCTCGCAGGATCCTCGATCGTGATCCCGCCCTCGATCTGGCCGCGCTGGGCGGCGATTTCAGCCGTGATCGCGGCGGCGTCGCCCACCAGGATGATCCGGGCCACGCCGTCGCGCTGGCAGGTCAGCGCGGCGGTGACGACACGGGGGTCAGCCCCCTCGCTAAGCGCGATCATCTTACCCTTTAGGGCGGCGTTGGCCATCAGATCTTCAAGCGGTTTCACTCTGATGGCCCTCGCCGGTTCTGTTCTTTACGCCCGCTTCCTTACGCCTGGGGCCGCATGTCGTCCTTGCTGATGCCAGCAACGGCGACCGGCTTTTTCATCGCGTCGCGGCGGAAGGGCTCGCCCAGCTCCTGGTTCAAGAGAACCTCGATCAGCGTGGTCTTGCCGGCCTTCTGGTCCTTGATCGCCTGGTTCAGAACCCCCGTCAGTTCGTCCATGCCCTTGGCCTGGACGCCTTTGAGCCCGCAAGCCTGCGCGAGGGCGGCGTACGAGACGCCCTCGTCCAGCTCGGTACCGACGAAGTTGTCCTCAAACCACAGGGTCGAGTTCCGCTTCTCGGCGCCCCACTGGTAGTTGCGGAAGACGATCATCGTGATCGCCGGCCATTCAGAGCGGCCGATCGCGGTCAGCTCGTTCACCGCGATGCCGAAGGCGCCGTCGCCGGCAAAGCCGACAACGGGCACATCGGGGCAGCCGATCTTGGCGCCGATGATCGCGGGCAACCCGTAGCCGCAGGGACCGAAGAGACCCGGCGCCAGGTATTTGCGGCCTTTCTCGAAGGACGGATAAGCGTTGCCGATGGCGCAGTTGTTGCCGATGTCTGACGAGATGATCGCCTCGCGCGGCAGGGCAGACTGGATCGCGCGCCACGCCATGCGCGGGCTCATCCAGTCGGGCTTGGCGGAACGGGCACGCTCGTTCCAGGTGGTGCCAGGATCGTCATCTTCGTGATCCATCGACGACAGCTGCTGCGCCCATGTGGATTTTGTCTTTGCGATCAGCTCTTTACGCTCTTTGCGCCCGGCATCGCCAGCGGTATCCAACAGCTTTGACAGGATGCCCCTGGCGACTTTGGCGGCATCGCCGACGATACCGACAGAGACTTTCTTGGTCAGGCCGATGCGGTCGGGATTGATGTCGACCTGGATGATCTTTGCGTCCTTGGGCCAGTAGTCGATCCCGTAGCCCGGCAGGGTCGAGAACGGATTGAGGCGGGTGCCGAGGGCCAGCACGACGTCTGCCTTCGAGATCAGCTCCATCCCGGCTTTGGAGCCGTTATAGCCCAGGGGCCCGGCGAAAAGCGGGTGCGAGCCGGGGAAGGCATCGTTGTGCTGGTAGCCGACGCAGACCGGCGCATCAAGCTGCTCTGCCAGCTTCATGGACGCCGCGATCCCGCCGTCGGCAAGCACCACGCCGGCACCGTTCAGGATCACCGGGAATTTCGCCTCGCTGATCAGCTTGGCGGCTTCGGCGACCGAGTTCTCGCCGCCGGGCGAAACTTCAAAGTCGATCGGCTCGGGGATCTCGATATCGACCACCTGGGTCCAGAAATCACGCGGGATGTTGATCTGGGCCGGGCCCGACAGGCGCTTGGCCTTGCTGATCACGCGGGTCAGCACCTCGGCCACGCGGGTAGGATCGCGCACCTCTTCCTGGTAGGCGACCATGTCTTCGAAAAGTTTCATCTGCTCGACTTCCTGGAAGCCGCCCTGCCCGATCGTCTTGTTGGCCGCCTGCGGGGTGACCAGCAAAAGCGGCGTATGGTTCCAGTAGGCGGTCTTCACCGCGGTGACGAAGTTCGTGATGCCGGGGCCGTTCTGCGCGATCATCATCGAAACCTTGCCGGTTGCGCGGGTATAGCCGTCCGCCATCATTCCGGCCGAGCCCTCATGCGCGCAGTCCCAGAAGGTGATGCCAGCGACGGGAAAGAGATCCGAGATCGGCATCATGGCCGACCCGATGATACCGAAAGCGTGTTCGATACCATGCATTTGCAGGGTTTTGACGAAAGCTTCTTCGGTGGTCATCTTCATGGCAGTCTCTCCTGGGCAATAGCGAAAGGGCCGGCTCCCGAGCGGGATCGGTGTCCTTGCTTGATTACGCCGTCTGGCCGGGCCGGGTTAGGTCCAGTCGGATCGCAAAGTTAGGTCCAGTTTCCACGTCTCAGCGCAGCGCGTCGATGGCGCGAGCGACCCGTGCGATGCCTTCGGGGATGCGGTCGGCGGTGATCGAGGAATAAGCCAGGCGAAAATACCGGTCCGGCGGCGCATCATCGGCAAAGAAGACGGCGCCGGGCTCGATCAGCACCTCTTTGCCGGCAAGCAGATCGGCAAGTTCGCGGGTGTTCACGCTGGCCGGCGCCTTCAGCCAGAAGCTCGAGCCGCCCGACGCCGACGTCGCAAGGGCGTTCAGGCCGTGCCGGCGGATCTCGGCCTCCATCACGGCGCGGCGGCGGGTGAAGACCTGCGCCATGCGGCGCACCAGCGCGTCATAGTGGCCGACCGACAGAAAATAGGCGGCGGTGCGCTGGATATGTCCCGGCGGGTGGCGCAGCACGGTTGCGCGCAGGCTGCGGGCTTCGCGGATAAACGCCTCGGGGCCCACCACATAGCCCAGCCTGAGCCCCGGAAAGAGCGACTTGGAGAACGAGCCGATATAGATCACCCGGCCCGACTGATCGAGCGATTTCAGGGCCGGCGTCGGCGGGCGCTGGTGGGCGATCTCGAACTCGTAATCGTCCTCGACCACCAGGAAATTGTCCCGCTCGGCACGTTTCAGAAGCGTGCGGCGGCGCTCGACCGGCATGGTGGCGGTGGTTGGGCAGTGATGGCTTGGCGTCACGAACACCACGTCCGCGCCTTGCGGTATGGCATCCGGCGGCAGACCGTCCTCATCGACATCCACGCTTGCCACATTACAGCGCGACTGCGCCAGGATCTCGCGCAGGCCGGGATAGCCGGGGTTTTCAAGCACCGCCGTCCGGCGCTGCGACAAGAGAAGCTGCGCGGTGGTCCAGAGCGCGTTCTGGGCGCCGAGCGTCACAAGAATCTCTTCGGGACGCGCGATGATCCCGCGCCGCGGCAGCGAATGACGCGCGATGAACTCGACAAGTTTTGGATCGTCGCGCTCGTAGTAGTCGGTGGTCAGCGCCTCGAAATCGCGCTGCCCCAAAGCGCGCAGGGCGCATTGCCGCCAGTTGTGGTGATCAAAGAGGCTCTCGTCGGCTTGCCCGTAGATGAAGGGATACCGGAAGCTGCGCCAGTTCGGCGGCTTTTGCATGTGCCGCCCGCCCGAGATCCGGTGGCTCAGCACGCGCGCCCAATCGACCGTGTCGCTGGTGCGCGCGCTCGGCGGCTCGAAGCGGCCGGCGGCCGGGGCGTTCTCGGAGACGTAATAGCCAGACCGGCCACGAGAGGTCAGGTAGTCGTCCGCCACCAGATCGGTATAGGCCAGCGTCACCGTAATCCGGCTGATGCCGAGATGCGCGGCCAGCTTGCGGCTTGAGGGCATCTGCTCGCCCGGCCGGTAGCGGCCGTCAAGAATGCCCTTGGCGACGAATTCGCGGATCTGTTGCTGAAGCGTTCCCTCGAAGGATGGATCAAGAAAGAACGTTTCGACGGGAATCGGCATTGCTGGCCTTAAATGGCGAGAGAACTGGACTTATAAAAAGCGCCAGTCTCTCGCCATTGTCAATTGCCGGCCCTAACCGAAGACGCGGGTCAGCGCCTTGTCGATGCCATCAGAGATCTGGTCGATGTCGTCGGCAGTCGCGATCAGCGCAGGCGACAGGCAGAGCGTGTTGTTGAAGCCCGGAAGCGAGCGATTGGTCGCGCCGATCACGATGCCTTGCGCCATGCAGTCGGCGACGACCGCGCCCACCTGCTTTTCCGGGGCCGGCTCTTTCGTGGTCCGGTCAGTCACCAGTTCGGCCCCGACAAAAAGCCCCTTGCCGCGCACATCGCCGATGATCTTGTGCTTGTCCATCAGCGCGTGGAGGTTGTTCATCAGCCGATCGCCCATCTTCAGTGTGTTGTCCAGAAGGCCCTCGTCTTCGATGATCCGCATGTTCTCGATCGCCGCCGCGGGGCCTGCGGTGCAGCCGCCGAAGGTCGAGATGTCGCGGAAATAGTTCATCGGGTCGGTGTCGTCCGACTTGAACATCTCGAAGACCTCTTCGGTCGTCACCATGCAGGCGATCGCCGCATAGCCCGAAGCCACGCCCTTCGCCATCGTGACGAAATCGGGCTTGATGCCGTAGTTCTGGTAGCCGAACCAGGTGCCGGTCCGGCCGATACCGCAGACGACCTCGTCGATATGCAGAAGGATATCGTATTTCTTGCAGATCTCCTGCACCCGCTCCCAATAGCCCTCGGGCGGGGTGATGACGCCGCCGCCGGCGGTCACCGGTTCCAGGCAAAGCCCGCCGACGGTATCGGGGCCTTCGCGCAGGATCACCTCTTCGATGGCATCGGCTGCCCGAATGCCGTAGTCGGACGCATCGTCGTACTGGTTGCGATACTCCAGGCAGTGCGGAACCTGGACGAAGCCGGGCGTGTAGGGCCCGTACTGGGCATTGCGCTCGGGCTGGCCGCCCGCCGACATCGTGCCGATGGTCGAGCCATGGTAGTCGCGCTCTCGAAAGAGGATCTTGTGCTTCTTGCCGCCATAGCGCTTGTGCGCGATCTGGCGCACCATCTTGAAGGCCTTCTCGTTCGCCTCCGAGCCCGAGTTGGTGTAGTAGACCCGGCTCATACCCGGCATCTTGTCGATCAGCTTGCCGGCAAAGATCGAGCCCGGGATCGAGCCCGCCGAGTTGGCGAAGAAGTTCATTTGTACCAGCTGGTCGCGCACCGCGTTCGCGATGCTCTCGCGGCCATAGCCGACATTGACCGTCCAGACGCCGCCGGACACCGCGTCGATATGCTCTTTTCCGGTCGCGTCCCAGACCCGCATGCCGCGGCCTTCGACGATGATTCGCGGATCGGTGCCGTCAAGCGCCTTATGTTGCATCAGATGATGCCAAAGATGGGCGCGGTCGGCCTCGACCACTGCGGTTAGATCGTTGGAATTAAACTGAGTGTTCATGGGTGTATTCCGATGCTGGCGCGCTTACCAACGCGCGCGGGTGCGAATTTCTGCATCATAACGTGGCGAAAGCGCCCTGTCGCGGTTAGGGCCAGATGAAACCTATTTTTAAGGCCAGTTGCCAAACATGTTGCGTTGCAGGCCCTGTCCCGTAAGCTTCCCGGGATTCACATGCGGGTGGGGATGCGGTCCAAATCACTGATTTACCAAAGAAGGCCGCGCACCGCTTCGTCGCTGGCGCCGCAGATGTGAGTTCAACAGACAACCAACACGGGAGTAATACAATGAAAATCAAACACGCATTCGTCAGTGCCGTCTCGGCCATCGCCATCATGAGCGGCGCGCAGACAGCGACCGCTGCCGGGCATCTCGAAGAGGTCACCGTCGCCTATTTCCTTGAATGGCCGATGCCGTTCCAGTTCGCCAAGGTCAACGGCACCTACGAAGAAGAGATGGGCGTCAAGATCAACTGGGTTGCCTTCGACACCGGCACCGCGATGTCGGCCGCGATGGCCTCGGGCGATGTGCAGATCTCGGTCAGCCAGGGCGTGCCGCCCTTCGTGGTTGCGGCCTCTGCCGGCCAGGACATCCAGATCGTGGACGTGGCCGTCAGCTACTCGGACAACGACAACTGCGTCGTGCGCACCGATCTTGAGATCGACAAGGACAGCGCGGGAGAGCTGGCCGGCAAGAAAGCCGCCGTTCCGCTTGGTACGGCAGCGCATTACGGCTTTCTCAGCCAGATGAACCACTTCGGTGTGGACGTGAGCAGCCTTGAAGTTGTCGACATGGCACCGGCCGAAGGGGCTGCGGCGCTTGCGCAGGGCTCGATCGACATGGCCTGCGGCTGGGGCGGCGCGCTGCGCCGGATGAAGGAAAGCGGCAACGTGCTTCTGACCGGCGCCGAGAAGGAAGAGCTGGGCATTCTGGTCTTTGACGTGACCAGCGCTCCGGCCAACTTCGTCGCCGAAGAAGGAGAGCTGCTGTCGAAGTTCCTCGCCGTGACCGGCAAGGCCAACGACATGTGGAACGAAGGCGGCATGCAGGACGAAATGCTTCCGGTGATCGCCAAAGACGCGGGCATGGATGTGGAATCGACCGCGGCCACGATGGAAACCTTCGTCTTTCCCAGCATTGGCGACCAACTTGGCGAGAAGTGGCTGGGCGGCGGCGCGCAGTCCTTCATGAAGGGCGTGGCCGATATCTTCGTGAACGCCAACTCGATCGACGCGGCGCTCGACAGCTATGCCGGCACCGTCAACACCGGCCCGCTGCAAGCCGCCGGCGGAATGTAGACGCCAAACCTTCGGGGCCTGGCACCAATCGGTGCCGGGCCCCTTGTCATTTTCCAACAAAAACCGGAGGAGCAGATGTCCAGTTTGGTGCTAGACAAGATTTCCATGCGGTTCGACTTGCCGAACGGCGATCACGTTCAGGCGTTGCAGGACGTGTCGCTCGATATCAAGAGCGGCGAGTTGATGAGCGTTCTGGGGCCATCCGGCTGCGGTAAGACAACGCTGCTCAATATCATTGCGGGGTTTCTTGCCGCGACCGAAGGCAAAGTGATGCTGAATGACCATGTGGTCACCGGTCCGGCCCAGGAACGCGGCATGGTCTTTCAGAAAGGTGCGTTGTTCGAGTGGATGAATGTCCGCGAAAACGTCGCCTTCGGACCAAGAATGAACGGCATTTCGAAATCGCAAAGCGATCCCAAGGTGGATCACCTTCTTGATGTCGTCGGACTTCAGGATTTCAAGGAAAAGGCGATCTACGAGCTTTCGGGCGGCATGCAGCAGCGTGTTGCCCTGGCGCGGTGTCTGGCCAACGAGCCGGACGTCATACTGATGGACGAGCCGCTCGGCGCGCTTGACGCGCTGACGCGCGAGAAAATGCAAGGCCTGGTGCTGAAGCTCTGGAAAGAGACCGGCAAGACGATCATCCTGATCACCCACTCGGTCGAAGAGGCACTGCTTCTGGGCGAGCGGCTGATCGTGATGGCCCCGCGCCCCGGACGGATCCACAAGGAATACAACCTGCCCTTCGCCGAACGCGGCGTCGGCGCCGATCTTCGCGAGGTCAAGAAAGACCCCGAATACGGCAAGACCCGCGAAGAAATCCTGAACATGATCTGGAACATGGAAGAAGAGATCATGGGCCGGACGGAGGGCGCGGCATGACCATCCTTCTTATCTATATCGCCATCTTCGTCGGTGCGTTCTTCATTGTGAAATTCATCAACTCCCGGCTTGAGGCGCGGCACGACTTCACCTCGCTCAAGACGGTCACCTTCGGCGATGAAAGCGCCGTACGCCCCAACCGGGCCGCCAGCGTGATCTCTATCGTTGCGATCTTCCTGATCTGGGGCGCCTTCACCGGCTCCAAGCTGACGCCGGTCCACGCGCCGGGCCCGTTCATCGGGGACGCTTCGTTCACCTACACCGCGGCAGGCCCCAACGGCCAAAGCGACGATGCGACCGTCAACGTCACCGTGTTCCGCTTGGGCGAGGAGACCGGCAAGCCCGAGGTCGAACCGGGGGACGGCTTTGCCAAGAACGATGCCGATACGGTCGGTGCCTGGCGCTCGAAGCTGATCCGCGTCGATGCCAATGACGAGCTTGGACGCGCCGATGACGTGAAGATCGTCGCCGTGAACGGCGAGCCGCTGGAGCCTGGCGGAACCGTGAAGGTCGACTCCGGCGAGGTTTCGATGACTGCAAAGGGCACGCTGAACTACAAGCCCGCGCAAGGCTGGCAGATGGAACCGATCTGGTTGCCCGCGCCCGAGGCGGTCTGGGGCCGGATCATGGAAATCTCGCAGGACGGCTATCAGAACTCGACGCTGTGGCAGCACCTGGGCTGGTCGCTGTTCCGCGTGATCGTCGGTTTCTTCTTCGGCGCGCTCGTGGGCATCCCGCTGGGTTATGCCATGGGCCTCAGCGACTGGTTCCGCGGCTGGTTCGATCCGATCGTGGAATTCATGCGCCCGGTGCCGCCGCTGGCGCTGATCCCGCTGGTCATCATCTGGGCCGGTATCGGAGAGGTCGGCAAGATCATCCTGCTGTTCCTGGCCGCACTCTGGATCATGACCATCGCGGCGCGGGCGGGCGTCTCGGGGGTCAACATCACCAAGGTCCATGCCGCCTATTCGCTGGGCGCCTCGAAGGGCCAGATCATGCGTCACGTCATCGTGCCGAACTCGCTGCCCGAGATCTTCACCGGCGCGCGTGTGGCGATGGGCGTTTGCTGGGGAACCGTCGTGGCGGCCGAACTCGTGGCCGCCGAGAAGGGCGCGGGCATGATGATCATGGTGGCGTCGAAATTCCAGCTGACCGACATCGTGATCATGGGCATCATCCTGATCGGGATCATCGGCTACGGGATCGATATCCTGATGCGCCGGGCCGAGACTTGGCTGGTGCCGTGGAAGGGCCAATCCTGACGGCCTGACCCGCTTCAGTTGCCTGCGCGGTCTCCGCGCAGGCGGTTGAAGAGATCCGACAGAATATCGTCGATATTCCGCCCCCGCGGCTCATCATCCCGGACCGCCGGAGAGGACCCGGCGATGAAGGCTTCGATCGTGCCCTCGCTGGGCGAAGGGCGGAAATCGGTGAAATCGCGTGCCGTGCCTCCAATGGCCGCCGCGATTTGCCGGGCCGCCGGCAGATCATCCGCATGATAAAAGCGCACGTGGTTCCGGCTTACGGTATAGCCCACCCGCGCCGCTTCGTCCGGCTGGTAGCCAACCGACGAAAGCGCCGTCACGACCTCTGATAGCCGGCTCTGGGGAACAAGCGCCGGGACATTCACCCGCAGGCGCACCGGCGCACCGCCGGTCGGTGCAGCCGGATCCAGCGAGGCAAGCCGCGTTTCCGGCAGCTCTGCCGCGACCTCTGGCGGCGCTTCGGCCTGGGGGGCCGGCAGCCCCTCGGGCGGCAAGGCGGCCGGGGCCGTCGGTAGCGCGATGCGCTTCGATGCCGGCGCCGCCGTTGCCAAAACCGGCGGCACGGCAAGGCGCAGCGGCAGGCCCACGCCAGTGGTCTGCGGCAGGCGCGATATCGGCTCGGATCCGGTGTCGGGCACCGACACCCACTTGGCGGCGACAAAGGTGGCCGAGGGCTGCGGTGGGTCCGCGATGGCAGGGATCACTTGCGGAAGCGCGGCCGGTGCCTCGGACCCAAGCGCGATCTCGGCGCCGTCCTCAGAGCCGGGCTCGGGCGCCGTGGCGCCCTCGTTCTGCAACTCGGCCACGGCGATCTTGTTTTGCGGACGAGGACGCGGGATCAGGCTGGTCTGCAGGGTATTTGCGGGCACAGGCTCTGCCTCGATCTGCGGCAGGCTCGCGACGGCGTCCACCGGGCCCGGCAGCTCGTCCGGGACCGCTGCCGGCGCCACGGCGCCTGGCGCATCGGACGCCTGAAGGCCGGCCACAGCGACCGGGGTAGCCGGCGGTACCTCGGCGCGTGCCAGTACCGGCGGATCGATCGGCTCGCTGAGCGCGATCGGGCCCGGCCCGGTATCCAGCACCGCCTGCGGCAGTGAAGGCTGGCTGCGGAAATTCACGAATGACGCGATGGCCAGCCCGGCGGCGAGACCAAGGCCAATGCCGGCGCCAAGACCGAAATAGGCCCGTGCGCCGCGCGGCGCGGCCGGCTTGGTCACAACGCGCGTGATGGCCGGCCCGGCAGCTGCTTGTTCCAAGGCAGCACCCGGCGTTGCGCCTGCATCCGGCACCAGCCGCGTTTCTTCGGTGACGACCGCGTCGGTCTGTGGCGGGGTCGCGGCCGGGATCCCTGCGCTGGCGTCGAGCGCGGGCGCGGCCGTGGCCGCTGTCTTGGTATCGGCAGCCCGCCGGGCCAGAACGGCTGCGCGTTTCTTGCGCGCCTCTGCGAGGCGGGTTTCCCAGTTCATCGATTTCAGGATGTCCTCGACATCCGGACGCTCGGTCGTACGGCGCGAGCGCCGCTTGGAATATCTCGATGTGTCGCTCATAGCCCCGGTCTTTTCAAAAGCGCCTGCGGACCTGCTTTGCAGGCCTGCCACATAACGAAACCCAGCCTCCGATGCTGTCACGCACCGAATAACGCACTTGCTTTTATACCAAATCCATCCTTTTTGCACACGTATTGAGCGATCTTCCGCCAAGCCCGCCGCGTATTGTGGCCGATTTCCCGCGGCATGAGGCATCTGCAACTCCATGTTCCCTCCATAAAGTTGCCATGCTACGAGGCTAGCACCAGGCCTGATTTTAGACTTTGGGATAACGAAACCGATGAAAATTGCAGTTGCCGGCATGGGGTATGTCGGGCTTTCCAGCGGGGTGCTGTTTGCGCAAAACCATGATGTTACGCTGGTCGATATCGACGCGGGCCGGGTTGAGACGGTCAAGGCTGGGCGCTCTCCGATCGTCGATCCCGATATTGAAGAGTTCCTGCAGACAAAAAGCCTGAATCTGACCGCGACGACCTCGGCGGATGCCTACAAGGACGCCGACATCGTGGTCGTGGCCACCCCGACCAACTATGATCCCAAGACCAACTACTTCGACACCAGTTCGGTCGAGACCGTGATCGACAGCGTGATCGCGGTGAACCCCGATGCGGTGATCGTCGTCAAATCGACGATCCCGGTCGGCTTCACCGACAGGGTACGCGACAGGACCGGCTCGCAGAACATCCTCTTCTCGCCCGAGTTCCTACGCGAAGGCAAAGCGCTGTTCGACAATCTCTACCCCTCGCGGATCGTCGTGGGAGACCGCGGCGAGAACGGCCGCGTCTTCGCTGCGCTTCTGACCGAGGGCGCGCTTGGATCGGACATTCCGACCCTGTTGACCGACAGCAGCGAGGCCGAGGCGATCAAGCTTTTCTCCAATACCTACCTTGCGATGCGGGTGGCCTATTTCAACGAGCTGGACACCTACGCCGATCTGCACGGGCTCGACAGCCGCCAGATCATCGAAGGCGTCGGGCTCGATCCGCGCATCGGCAGCCACTACAACAACCCCTCCTTCGGCTATGGTGGCTATTGCCTGCCGAAAGACACCAAGCAGCTTCTGGCCAATTACGACAACGTGCCGCAATCGCTTATCGCCGCGATTGTCGAAGCCAACTCCAAACGCAAGGATTTCATCGCCGAGAAAGTGATCGCCCAGGACCCCGGTATCGTGGGCATCTATCGGCTGACGATGAAGACAGGCTCGGACAATTTCCGCGACAGCTCTGTTCAGGGGGTGATGAAGCGGATCAAGGCCAAGGGGATCGAGGTCATCGTCTACGAGCCCGATCTGCACGAGGCAGAGTTCTTCCGCTCGGAGGTGATACACGATCTTGAGGCGTTCAAGAGACGCGCCGACCTGATCGTTGCCAACCGGTCGGCGTCCGAGCTTGCCGATGTGGCCGGCAAGGTGCTGACCCGGGACCTGTTCGGAAGCGACTAGAGGCCCGCGGGCCGCCCGCCGGTCGCGTGCGCGGGGACGGCAACGCGCCCTCCCCGCGTCGCCCGGTTTAACGCAGTGCCACCAGTCCGCCGGCCGTGGTGCCGGTCGCCAGGACCTTCGACACCCGCAAAGGATAGACGGCGCCGGCCTGCGCGCCGCTCAGAACGACCGTGTCGCCAGAGAGCATCTCGACCGCGACATTGCCCGCCACGCCCACATAGAGCGCACGGGTCACATGCGGCAATGTTGCAGTATCGTTCGGCACCACGGCATCGGCGGCAACGGCCGGCATATTGAGAGAACCTGCAAAGCCTTCAAAATCGTCTTCCATAAGAATCCCTTTTGGATGTGAGCGTTTCGCAGACAGTGGGGCGGAACCGGTTAAGATTGGTGAAAGCATGCGAACGATGCCGGCAAGCGCCCGCCGGCTGGCCGCCCAAGGCTTGCGCGGACGGCGCGCCGCGATGTAAGCACGTCAACAAGGTCTTACGGGCCAAGCAAAAATCGAGCGCAATTCACGTCCATGTCGACTTCCTTGCCTCCGGTTGAAATGTCGTCCGACCCGCGCGACGCGCTTTTCGATACGTCCGCCTTGCGTGAAGATCTTGGACGCCTGACGGGCCAATCGGCCCGCGTCGTGCTTGTTTTCGCGGCGATCCGCCTTCTGGTCACGCTGCTGACAACTGCAATCCTGGCGCGCTTGGTCCCCCCGGCAGAGCAAGGCCTGGTTGCGCTGACGCTGCCGGCGATCCTGATCGCGTCGGGGCTTTCCGAGTTCGGGCTCTCGCAGGCGGTGATCCAGCGCGAGACGGTGACGCACCGGCTGGTGACGACGCTTTTCTGGGTCAACGTGACGCTGGGGCTGGTGCTAACCAGCACCGTTGCCCTTCTGGGCGACGCCGCCGCACGGTTTTACAAGGAAGACGGCGTTTCGATCATCTTCGTTGTGCTGTCGCCCTATATCCTGTTCACCGTGCTCAACACGCAATATGTCGCAATCCTGCGGCGCCAGCTTCGCATCAAGGCGCTGGAGACGGCGAGTTTTGTCACCCTGATTGCGGCATCGGTCATCAGCGTGTCGTCCGCCACGATGGGCGCCGGCCCCTATGCGCTTGTCCTGCAGCTTCTGCTGCACCAGTTCTTCACCTTTCTGGCCCTGGCGTGGCTGACGCGCTGGATCCCGTCTCCGCCCTGGACGGCGCGGCTGACCGAGGCGCGCTCTGCGCTGGCCTTCGGCGGGTTTCTGGCCGCCGAGCGGCTATTGGGCAGCGTTGCCAACAACTTCCCGCTTCTCTTGACCGGTCGGTTCTTCACCGAGGTTCAGGCCGCGCACTATTTCCGCGCCGAGAGCTTTGCGATGATGCCCAGCAAGCGCATCGGCGCGCCCATCGCAGGTGCGTTCATCCCCGCGCTCAGCCGCCTTCAAACAGAACCCGAAGCCTTTCGCGCCATGTTCCAGCGCCTGGCCAGCCGCGCCAACCTGATCTTCGTGCCGATCGCGCTTTTCCTGTATATCTGCGCCGATGCAGTCGTGCTGATCCTTCTCGGCGAAGGCTGGGAGGGCTCGACCCCGATCCTGAGACTGCTGGCGGTCTTTGCGATGGCGCTGCTGACCATCAACAGCTTCAGCTGGACGCTGGTCGCATCGGGCCAGGGCCGCGCGCTCTTTATCTGGCGGATTTTCAGTTCTTTTCTGCTCATCACCTCGCTGCTGATCTCTGTCCAGTTCGGACTGATCGCAATGGTGACCGGCCAGGTGGCCTGCCAGGTGCTGATCAATGGCCCGCTGATCGCGGGTTTCGCGATCCGGACCACGCCCATCGATCTGACGACCATCCGGCGCACCTTCCTGTCCGAGGCGATCTTTGCCGCCGTTACGGCCGGCGGCGGGTTTGCCTTGCGCGCCTCTCTCGATCTTTCAACTTTCGCCGAATGTATCGCAGTGGGGCTGATGATCGTCGCTTTCGCGGTCATCCGAATCGGCGCTTTCCCAGAGCTTCGCCGCGACGTTCTGACCACTCTGGGCCGAAAATGAGCCTGTATTAAAAGACCTTGCTAGATTACCGCACCGCTTCGCGCTAGAGAGCCGACGATTGCCTTAAGACGCCCCTTGGGATCGCGAACCTCATGGCCCGAAGCCTGAACAGACTGAAAAAGCTGCGCCGCGTTCTTGTCGGTATCAAGCGGTGGTGGCTGCGCACGATCTGGCAGATGGATATCAATCCGACCGTCGAGATGTCGCTGTCGGCCAAGTTCGACAAGACCAACCCAAAGGGCATCCATATCGGGCCACGCACCTATATCGCCTTCGATGCGCGCATCCTGACCCATGACATGACACGGAACGTGAAGCTCGACACCCGGATCGGGGCCGACTGCTTCATCGGTGGACGGTCGCTGATCCTGCCCGGGGTCGAAATCGGCGACAGCTGCATCGTCGGCGCAGGATCGGTGGTCACCAAGTCGGTGCCCTCCGGCACGATCGTCGCCGGAAACCCCGCCACGGCCATTCGCTCGGGCGTGACGCTGCTAAGTTATGGGCGGTTCCCACCAGGCGACGGCGGTTCGGGCGCGGCGCCGAAGAAGACGCCGAAGGGCGGGTGATGCCGCGGGCCGCGTTTATCGTCGGCGCGCTGGTCGCATTGGCGGTGATGGCCGCGGCAGCCGCGCTCTGGAGCCGCACCCAGGCCAGGCTCGATACCCCGCTTGCGCCCGCGACCGCCCTTGCCGGCATACCGCAGCTTGCAGACCCCTTTCGCATCGCATTCATCGGAACCAGCCTGACGGCGGACACAAGCTGGCCCAGCGCCGCGGCCGCCCGGCTGCAGGCCTGCCTCGGCCGCCCGGTCAGTGCCCGGGTATTTGCCAAGGGCGGCGCAACGTCCGGGTGGGGCCTGTCGCAGGCAGAGCCGGCAGGCGCCGCGCCATTCGATCTGATCCTGATAGAGTTTGCCATCAACGACGCAGATCTCAGGCGCGGCGTGTCGCTCTCGCAAAGCGTGGCAAACCACGAGACCCTGATTTCACAGCTTCGGCGCGCTCAAGCCGGCGCGGTCATCGCCATGCTGCGGCTCAACCGCGCCTACGGCACGCGCGGGCTTCTGCGACCGCGCCTTGGTGCGTACGAGCGGCAACTGTCACAGCTTTTCACATCGCGGGCCAATGGCGTGATTGACATGCGGCCTGACTGGGCGGCGGCCATCGCCGCGGCCCAACGCGCCGGCACGCTGCCAGCGGTGCTGCCGGACGGGCTTCACCCCACCGACACGGCTGCCCTGCAGATCAACGCCGCGGGCGTCGCAGATGCGGTATCAGCGGCTGCGGGTCGCGGTCCCTGCGCTCCGTAGACGAGAGGTGCGCAGTTGCCGCCGCATGGCGGGCTTTGGACGCATCGCCTTGGCCTCGCGCTTTTTCGGAGCGAACCGCGAATAGCGTGTCGCTTTCGGCGCACCATCGTCCGGCGTGGTCCCATCCGGCGCAGCGTCCGGCGGGGGCGCATCGGCCCCGCCGGTATAGATCCAGCTTCCGGCGCCCAGGTAGAACATCACGAAAACGCCGACAGCGCCCCAGATGTGAACCGTCACGATGGTGAAGCAAACCGCCGTCAGGGCGATCAGATGCCCGGTCCGCAAACGCTTGATTTGCTCGTCGTGAACCGGCGTCCGCATCGCCAGCCAGAAATGCGACAGGAAAGCCAGGACGATCAGGCCAGAGCCGACAAACCCGTAGCGCATCGTGGTCAGAAGCCAGAAATTGTCGACCGAGCTGGTCACCCAGTGCGGGCGAGGCCAGTCATTGAACCCGATACCGAAAATCGGGTTACTGATCGCCGCGGCAATGCCGGCGTCAAAAATCGCGATGCGTGTCCAGCCGGTCGCGGGATTGAAAGTCAGCGTTTCGATCATGATCGTGACCGGTGTCCGGTTCGACAGCGCGTCGATGACCACGTAGCCGGTCACGGCAAGCACGATGAACAATGTCCACCGGCCCTTCATGATCCTGTCCCACAGGATCAGGCCAAACTGAAGCCCGCACGATATCAGTGGCGCAGAGGACAGCGACATGAAGGTCATGAAGACCGCAAACCCCATTGCGATCAGCCGCCAGAAGGATCCCCGCTTGGCGATGTAGTAAAGGTTGGCAATCGCGACCGAGCAGTAAAGGCCATAAAGGATCGGGTGTTCGAAGGCAGCGTAGACGCGCTCCAGCCCCATGCGAGAGTAGGCGCTATCGGCGCGAAAGATCGTTCCCGCGAACTTGCCGATGACCTCGGCCAGCAGTATCCGTCCGGTCAGGTGTTCCACCAGTGCCAGCGGAAACAGCACCACCAGCGTGCCAAGCAGGATCATCGTGAACCGCTTGTAGGTTTGCGCGTTCCGGATCAGCGACCGGCCCACGAAATAGCCGCCCACAAGTTCAACCATGGTGATCCCGGCAAAGAGAATGCGCTCTGTCCCGTGCACGACCACCAAAGCGATCACGATCCAGAACGCATGGAGCAACATGAAGATGTCGACACCCGTCACGCGGCCCGCAGCGCCCCTGAGAACCTGGATCGTCAACGGGATCATCGCGACCAGCAGGTAGACGCGAAGCGGGCTCAGCCGCAATCCGGCGATTTCGACATAAGCCGGGATCAACAGCGCAACAAAAAACAGCAACAGAAGTCCATTGTTGCCGGACTTGGCGCGCGATGCACCGATGCTGCGCCTGGCAGGTGCGTCTGAGATATCGCCTGTGGCTGTCATTGCGTCGGCTTTCGTGCCCCACTCGAACCTTAAAAAGAAGGGCCGCGCCGAGTTTTGGACCCAAGCCGCGGACCTGATCTTGAACAAGTTCGTTTATACCACTTCCGGCGATGCACGGACAAGCGACCACCGAAACGATCGCCTGCCTGTGATCGGAATGCTTACGGCGCCGGCGGAAGCGCCACAGCGGCAAGAACCTTGCGGCCCCCCGGTTGCGGCGAAGAGACCGGGCTTACGGTCGCGCTGCCCGATTGGCCCGAAAGCGCCGCCGCGGTGTGCCGCGAGGTCGATCCGATCTGGGTGTCGTGCTCTTCGGCCAGCACGCCCCATGCGACGCCGCTCGTGCCGCCACCGGCAAAGCCCAAAGCCGCGAAAACGGTGCTGCCAGGGGGTATAGCAGGCAACGTGACCGTCGCCTCGGTGTTAGAGCTGACATCGGCGCTTTGCGCATCGATCGCGCCACTCGCCGTTCGGCTGTCGACCTGCCAGACCGATATGCCCGAGATCACCGGGCCAGCCGAATAGGACAGCACGACGTCGCCCGCGGCGCTTGTGTCCACGATCCAGAAGTCGAGCCATTCGGACTGGAGACCGACAGAGGTGCCGCCCACCCGGACCGCAGCCGATCCAGATGCCGTAACGCCCGTGTGCTGCGCCGAGGTGGAAAACACCGCTACAAGAAACTGGCCAGCGCCGGGAATGGCGCCCGTGTAGGTCGCGGTCTGTCCCGGAGAGATCTGGTTGGCCTGCGCAATAAAGCCATCGCTGGCCGACGGCGCGCTCGCCTGCGTGATCTGCGACACCAATGCCGCCGGCGGTATCGTCCATTGCCCGCCGCTCTGAACGCCGTGAACCGGCAGACCCAGCCCCAGAATGCCAGGCGCCCAGGTCTCGTATAGCTCGCCGTCGATGCGCGGCTGCTCTTCGGCGGCCAGTATCGTCACGTTGCCCGACAGGTTGGCGCGCTTGCGCACCTGAAGCTGGGCGATGGCCGCCCAGGTTCCAGTGTCCCTGGTCAGCCGGACCTTGTCGGCGCCATTGATCGCGGCCGCAAACCCGGTCTCGGCCCAGGTGCTGCCGGCATCTTCTGAGACTTCGAAACCCGACAAAGCATTCGGCGCCGGCGAATAAAGCGTGCCGGCATTGGGCAGAACCACATCGATATCGACATAGGTGCCATCCTGCGAACGCACGCCGGTTCCCGCGAAATAGGGGTTGCTGGATGCATCGAGCCCCAGATCCCGGCCCAAGGCGATGGCCATCCGCTGCCCGAAACGCACGTTGCCTTGCCCGGCGTTGTTGGGATGAGCGCTGTCGCCCTCGTCGATCTCGAAGTCGCTGATGCTGGGGCCGACCGTGTAGCCAAGCTCGTTTGCCCGCAGGACCGCTTCATTGCGATAGCCGTCCGGAGAGGTGTAGCGGTGCCGCGTTCCGGGGCTCACGATGAAGCTGTAGCCCGGCTGCAACACGTCCGCCAATGAATGGTCGGGGGTGTTGGAATGCTCGCTGGTCCAGGTGTTGAAGCCCTGAAGGATGTCGATGCCTTCATTGCCCTCCAGCGGCGAGGCATTCGACGTGACCCAGTTGACGACAACCGCCGTGACGTCCCCGCCGTACTTGCCGGTTTTGTCCGTCAGGTCGGACCACGCGCGGGACACGTCGTCATCATCTGTCAGATCGAGGATACTGGTGCCGTTCACGCTTTCGCGCATCAGCATGAGCGGCGTATCGGGATCGAAGATGCGGAACTGATCGACAAAGGCGCGCAAACCGTCCGAGCCGTTGATATCGTTTATCAGTCCAAGGCTTTCGTCCACAGGCGACCCGCCGGAATTGTAGGCTTGCCAGGCATAAAAACTCGCCGTGTCGCGATTGCCGGTCGCCATGGCGTATCCGGCCTGGTCGGCCGAGGACACGATCGTTATCTGCGACTGGCCCAAAAGCATCACCTTGTATCCCACGGCGAAGTTTTCGGTCAGCTGCGCGACGGTGGCGGGGTTGTTCTTGGGTCTTGCTTCGGCTTTCCACCAGCCATCGGCCTTGGGCAACAGCAGATCACCCTGCCAGGCCCCTCCGGCCGCGACGTCGACGCTGGTCCAGTCCTGAACGACGCTGTCATCGCTTTGCCTCAGAACGCGCACCTCGATCTCGTCCGGATCCCCGGCGGCGGTGCCACGAAACTCGACCAGCGCCTGCGCGGCTCCGGGCAGAAGGCCGATCACGATCCCGTCCTGCATGGGTCCGGGGCTCACCAGCCCGGGCGTCAGCGCATGCGACACCGTGACGGTCGTGTTGGTCGGGAAGAGATGCGGGATGTCCTTGATCGCCAGCCAGTTGGCGTTGAAGAAGGCTTCCTGGGTGTCGTACTGAATCTCGGTCCGGGACATCCAGGTTTGCGCAAGTTCGGGATAGTCATTGCCGGCGGCTGGTTCGCTCACCGCCATCGAGCGCTCGAAATAGCCCTTTGCGGCCCCCATGTTGGCATGCATCAGCCCCAAGGAGTGCAGCGCCATGATCTGGCCGCCCCAGGACTGAAGCGCCCGATAGGGGTTGTCCGCCGCCGGCGAATACAGCTGCCGGCGCGTGCTGGTGTATCCGCGCAGCGTCCAGTCGTAATCCGCCAGCATCACAGCGCCAGCCGGCGCCTCGAAGTAGATCACGTCACCGGGCGCAAAGGGACTGGTACCCGTCAGCGGCACATCGATGGTCGCGGCTGTCCCGATCCGGGTGCCGCTGGCGACAATCGCCGTCTGGCCGTCCGCTTGGCGCGTGGCCACAGCGCCGGCGGGGATTTCCTGCTGGTTCCAGTCGCCCCCATTGATCGACGGGCTGGATGTCGACGGGATGCGCAGAACCGAACCGCCGGGCTGGGATCCCAGCGTGCGGCGGCGCCAGGTAGCCGGCTTGTTGGGATCGTCATGCGGCACAAGATCGTTGGCCAGCATGTCCGAGGTGATCTCAAAGGCCTGCGACCAGTTACCGGGCGCCAGCGTGATGATGTCTTCCACCTCGCCTGTACGGCCCGTCAGATGCATCGCGAGGGCCACCGGTCCCTGATGCCACTGGTAGTGGCCGCCATCGGGGTCGATGACGCGGGGGCCATAGACCAACGGATCCCCCCATTCGATTCCATGCTGGACCAGCCTGCGGGCAATCGCCTTGGTCTGCGCCTCCGAATAGACATTCGTGGTCAGCGCCAGCATCGCCGTGCTGATCATCTGCCCGATATAGCGGCCATAGTTTGCCGCCGTCGAGGCGCCGCCGCCAAAGCGATAGGGCGATGCGTTCTCGTAGCCGACACCGCTTGCGCCTGCGATCTGGCCGAAGAGCGGGTAAAACTGATCCAGAGACGCCATCAGATCGGCATAGCTGGGAAACTGGACACCGCTGTGCGGCAGAACCGTCCGGCCCGCATACCACCCGTCGATATCGACAGCATAGCTGTCCGGCGTGGCGCGGCCCGCCCAAGAGGTCGAAGCGGCAAGGAACGCGCCCGGCGCAGGCGCGGCATGAACGATATGCAGCGCTGCGATCTCGTCGAACGCGCCAAAGCGGTTCTCGATCGTCGCGCGGCTGACCACCTTGACCAGGATGTCGCCGCCGGTCACCTGCAGCGGAACCGTCGTGTTCTCGGCGCCGCTCCATGTGGCGAGCCTGCCGTCATAGCCCTGATCGGGATCCGACACGGTCGTGCGGACCGGGTTGCGCATCAGCCCATGCATCGTGCCGGTGCCGCTTCCCGTTTGCGCCGGGGTGATCTGGGTCACCGTCGCGGTGCCGGACGGCACCACCGCCCAGGCCTTGCCCGCCGCATCCAGGCCCACCGATGTGGCGCCTTCGATCGTGAAGGACACACCGCCCATCGTGATCGTCTGGTTGGCCGGCGGGGCCGTGACGCTGGCCTGCACCGGCGAGGATGGCGTCACGCCGTACTTGTTCTGGGCGGAAACGCTCCAGGACAGGGTGCCCGCGCTCGCCGCGGTATAGCTCAGGGTCGAGCCACTGGTGACGATCTGCGCGGTCACGTCCGCGCCATCGAGGCTCAGCACGCCCGTCAGGGTCACCGCGCTGTCGCCTGTCGCGACCCCTTCGCTCAAGGTATAGGTATCGCCGGTGAAGCCCGAGGCAGGCGTCATGCTCGGTGCGCTTGTGAACACCGGCGGGCTGCCGCTGGGCCCCTGGCCCGAGGAGCCTCCGGGGCGCGAAGAATTACTTTTGAATAGAGAAATTTCCATTCCGGTCGCCTTCAAATGATCCCGGCCGGCCTCGATTCCACACGAAACGAAGTCGGCGCTCGAGGTGTGGGGGCAAAGGCCATGGCGGCCAAGCTCGGCCGCTGCGAAGCGCTCTGCAACGAATGGCGAGTTTTCCGGCAAAACGTTGATTTTTTCCTGCGCCACCGTGACGGTGGGAAGCAACGCAAGAAAGAATATCAAATATATCAGGTATTTAAACAGACACCGCACCCTTACGGACCCCTACATCCTTCAGCACAAAACCTCACGCGCCGCCCGGCGAATCCGGGGCCATCGTTTCCGCACTGGCCGCCGCAGACGTGACAAATTTGGGTCCAGATCACCTCGGCGCATTCCCGCCCAGACAAGGCGCTGCCGCCGAGTCGACGTCTGAAGGCCCAATTTTCAACAAATTTGAACGCAACTTTCCATCGCTCACGGCGGGATTGTTTCCCGACCCTCGATGTTACCAGTGAATTGTTTGTCCATCGTCTGCAACAAATGACTGAAAGCCATCATGACACCCGAACCAGTCTACACCGAATATGCCGAATTCTCGACACAAACGATCGTAGTTGATTCAAGCGAAGCGCTCGCGGCTGCAATTCAGGATTTTGCGACCTCGGGCGGCGGAACCATCTTGGTCGACGGCGATGCCGGCTCGTACTTTCTCGAAGGCAGCGGCCTCGGCAGCAATGCCGATCCGATCCTGATCAAACCGCTCGACGAGGCATCGATCCCGCATTTCCACCAGATGGATATCAACAACAGCTCGTTCGTCACCGTGACGGGCATGCACATCGACAGCGGGGCGATCGCCGACACCCGCGACAGCTGGGATTACGACATCAACGTCATCGGCTCCAACGACATCCAGATCGTTGGCAACACGATGGAAAGCAGCGCCGAGGGCATTCTCACCGAACAGGACCTCGACGCCGCCGGCGAGCGCGCGGTTCTCCTGCGCAACAGCCAGGACGTCAATTTCAGCCACAATGTCGTCGAGAACTACTACAACGGCGTCGTGTATATGGAAGTCCAGGGCCTGACGATTACTCACAATGAAATCAGCGGCATCCAGGGTGATGGCCTGCGCGGCGGCGGCATCCAGGATGTGGTGATCTCGAACAACTACATGCATGATTTCTATGGCTCGACGCAAAGCGTAAACCATAGCGACATGATCCAGATCTGGGGCACCAATGCCGAACTGCTGACCCAGAATGTCGAGATCAGCTACAACATCCTCGACGCCTCCGCCGGCGCCGGCACGCAGTCGATCTTCCTGCGCAACGAGGCGTTCGACGAAACCGGCTACTACAGCAATATCTCGATCCACGACAACATCATCCATAACGGCTTTGCGCAGGGCATCGGCGCGTCGGACACGCTCAATCTTGAAATCTACGACAACACGGTCCTCTGGAACGAAAGCGCCGAGCACATCAGCCGCGTCGGGTCGGAACCGGCAACGACGTACCCCCGGATCATCATCCGCAACTCCCCCGACGCCGAGGTCAACTCGAACATCGTCGGCGAATCGCAAGTCAACGGCGAAACCCTTGCAGGTTCGAACTACATCATCTCCTACACGGACGAGACGCTGTCCAACTACGTCAGCCAGCATATCACCAATCTCACCGGCGGCGGCGATCTGACGATCTACGATCTTTCGATACTGCCCGACAGTCCGCTTTACGGCTCCCATGGCGCGGCGGGCAGCTCGCTTTTGTCCGACGAAGGCGGCTCCGACATAATCGTGATGCGCCAGGAAGATCTGGCCGGCAACAACCTCGGTGTCAGCTTCAGCGCGGAATACAGCCTGATCGACGGCGCACCGATCGATCCCGATACGACCACGGTGAATTGGCATTTCTCAGACGGTACGGTCGCGGAAGGCATGAGTGTCTACCACGTCTTCGACCAACCCGGCACACACCCGGTTGAACTGGAAGTGATCAACAGCGACGGCCAGTCCTTCTCGATCACGCAATCGGCTGTCGCGGAATCCACCGAGATCTTCGATATCGATTTCAATTCCGGGATTGCCGATATCTCGTCCTTCGAAAGCGCGCTGGACGTGACCGCGCCGGGAAATGACTGGCAAGTCGCCGGCCGCGATGGCAAGGCTTTCCACCTCGATGGCGACAACAAGTTGACGGTCCTGCGCGACAACGATCAGCTGCATGGCCTCGATACATTCAAACTCGATATCGGCGTCAGCCTCGATGATACCGCGACGACCGGCACGCTTGCCATGATGCACCGGACCTTCACGCTCAGCGTGAACGACGGCGGCGTTCTGGAGTTTTCCATGAGCACCGGCGAAGGCTCCCACAAAGTGACGTCCGCCGAAGGTGCCCTGTCGGACACCGACTGGCACGATGTGTCGGTGATCTACGACGGCCCTGCGGGAACCCTCGATATTCTGGTCGATGGCGAGCTTGTCGGGTCCGGCGCAGCCTCCGGCTATACGCCGACAACCGGCGACTACGGCTTCTATCTCGGCGCGCCCTGGGGCGCGACGGCCGAGGCTGCGGTCGACGACCTTTCGATGACCGCCGAGCCGTCCAGCATCTACGACGGCGTGACAGGCCCGATCGATATCGCGACGGATCCTGTCCTAGACGAGCCACCCGTGGTCGAGCCGCCGGTGGAAGAGCCGCCGGTGGAAGAGCCGGTGGAGGAGCCGGTCGTAGAACCCGTCGCAGAAGATCCGCCGCAAGAACCAGTTGCAGAAGAGCCTGTGGAAGAGCCGGTGCAAGAACCGGTCGCCGAGGAGCCCGTGGAACAGCCTGTGTTGCAGGACCCGGTCGATCCGGTTCCGGTCGTCGACGAGGAAACCGAAGAAGAGACCCTCGTCACCACCGAACCGGTCGAAACCGAAAAGCGCGGCCTTGCGAAGATGCTCGACGACTTCATGGAATTCATCGGCAAGATCTTCGGCAAGGGCGGCGGCAACGGCAAAGCCGCGAAGGCCGACGAGGTCGAGGAAACCGCATCCGCGCAATCGGCCGAGATCATCCTTCTGAGCGATATCATGCCTGCGGTCGAGGACACCGCGGATGACTTTACCGATGACAGCATCGGCGAGTCCGATCTCGATCCGATGTCGATGAGCATGTAGCGCCGCCTCTCGCGCAGCGGGCTATCGGCCCATTCCAAAATCCGCCCCCGGCGCAGCTCTCCTGCGCCGGGGGCATACGCTTTGGTGGGGCCAGCCTTGGGCGCCTCGTGTCGTGCAAACCGCACCCCAGGCAGTTTTCCGGGACAGCACGCAAATCTGCTACTGCCTCCGGCGCCTCTTTGGTGTAGCAGGGCGTTGATGCGCCGTGGCGCCGGGCCGGCCTTGGCCGGGATCGGAGGCCGCTCATGTCGCTGAACGGAAACGCTTTTTCAGAACTGAAGATTATTATCGGGCCAGAATGAACAAGACCAGCACGTCAAAGCCGCACCTCTCGATCATAGTCATCAGCTACCAGACCCGGCAGATGACGCTGGACTGCATCCAGTCGATATACGATCAGACCGAGACACCGTTCGAGCTTATCGTCCTCGACAATGCCTCGACGGACGGCTCGGCCGAGGCGGTTGCCGACAGGTTCCCGAACGCCAGCTTGATCGCCGAAAGCAGCAATCACGGGTTCGGGCCGGCGCACCACATCGCGATGCGCCATGTCAGCACGGACTGGATCCTGCTGCTCAACCCCGACACGGTCGTGCTGGATCACGCGATCGATCGGCTTTTCGCCTTTGCCCGGTCCAGGCCGGATGCCGGCATCTGGGGCGGCCGAACGCTGAACGCCGATCTGTCGCTCAATCCGGCGTCCTGCTTTGGGCGAATGACCCTCTGGTCGACGATCAGCCGCGTGCTTGGACTGAATGCGATCTTCCGCCGCTCGGAGTTCTTCAACTCCGAATATTTCGGCGACTGGCCCCGCGACACCGTGCGCGAGGTCGATATCGTTTCGGGATGCTTTCTGCTGATCGGCAAAGAGACATGGGACGCGCTTGGCGGCTTTGACGACGCCTTCAAGATGTACGGCGAGGAAACCGATATGTGCCTGCGCTCGCGGGCGCTGGGATGCCGGCCCGTCGTCACGCCAGACGCCGAGATCATACACTATGGCGGGGCCAGCCAGGCCGTCAGATCCGAAAAGATGGTCCGGCTTTTGCGCGCCAAGGTGGAACTCATCAATCGCCATTTTCCCAAATGGCAGCGGGCCCTTGGCCGCGCGGTCTTCCGGCTCTGGCCGCTGTCACGCCTGATCGCGACATCGGTCGCGGGCAAAGTCCTGCGCAAGCCGCATCTAGCAGAGACGTCCCGGACCTGGGCCGAGGTCTGGCGAAAGCGCTCCGAGTGGCAAAACGGAATAGCCTAAGGCGGCCCGAGCCGCCGATATGCCTATAAAGAGGCGGCGCCCCGGCTTCTGATCGCCCGCGCAAGAGGCTTCGGCGCAAGCGCGTAGATCAGCGGTTTCAGCGTTTTCGTACCGGACCGCGCATAGCGGAAGGCCGCCGCAGCGGTGTGCAGCGCGCCGCGCCTGTCCCCGGCCATCAGCTGCAAATACGCGCTGTCGGTGAAATGCCCGATCAGGTTGTTGCTGGGATCGCGCGCCTCGGCCCCGAGGGTGGCCTCGAATTCCGCATCGCCCAGCGGCTTCAGGCCCCGGCGCACGCGCACTTGGTCGATGGTCTTGCGCACGAAGCCCAGCCGGCGTTCGGGATCCGCCTTGGTGATCGAGTTGGGGTGAATGCGGTAGCGGTAGAGCGCCTCTCCGATCACCGAAAGCGGCAGGCTCTCGCCCAGCCGGAACACGAAGTCGACGCCTTGCATGATGCGCAGCTCGGTGTCGAAGGGATGGGCGCGGGCGAAATCGGTGCGGCAGCACAGCGTGGGGTCGTGCGACGGCAGGCGAAACGCCATGATCTCGGCCTGCGCCTGTTCGGCGTCCTTGGCTTCGATGCGCGGGGCAAGCATCTCGCCATCTATGATCAACGAATAGCCCGAAAGCGCGCCACCGTGATCAGGGTGCTGGCTGAAATGCGCGGCCAGAACCTCAAGCCGGGTGGGCTCGCTGACATCGTCGGCATCCTGCATCACGATATAGTCGCCTTCCGCCAGTGCGATCATGCCATTGACCGCAACCGACTTGCCGGCATTGTCCTGCCGCAGGGCGCGGATGCGCGGGTCAGCGTACCGGGCGATGATGTCGGCCGTCCCGTCGGTGCTGCCATCGTCCATGATCAGCAACTCGAAGTCGCCATGGCCTTGGGCCAGAACGCTTTCGATGGCCTCGGCGATATACGGCTCTGCATTATAGGCCGGCATCAGCACGCTGAATTTCATGACGGTCGCAACCTGGGTTCTCGGCAGTTATGCGCTGCTTACATCAACAGGTTTAGCAGCGAAACCATGTTGCCGAGCCGAGGTCCGGGATCAGTCGGCTCGTTCCAGGTGCGCCGGCTTCGGCTTGCGCTGCAGGTGCGGAAGCATCTGCCGGCCCAGACGCACCGCCGGGCGCACCGAATTGGCGATATCGCGCAGGACGGGATGGCGGAAGCACACTGTGGCCAGGGTGCCGCCGGCGCGCACCCGGCTTGCGGTCTGGCCGATGGTCCGCACCCGGACGCCGGCGCGTTGCAGGCTGTAGGCCAAAAGCCGTTCTGAATGCAGCGGGCGGCCCAGCGTCTCGCAATAGGCGGCCGCCTGCGAGATCCGCTGGCTGTAGGTCTCTATCGCTTGCCGGCCGACGCATATTGCGAACCGGTCGTTATGGCCCCCATGCGGCTGCCAGAACGGCAGCAGGACCGAAGGGCGGGCCGCTGCAAGAGCGCTGGCCAGCGGCTTTGCAAGGCTGTCGTGGTACTGCAGGTCCGGGCGGCAGAAGATCGCGACATCCGCACCATCGCGCAGCGCAGCGCGACCCACCTGGTCCAGCGAATGAAGCTGGTGGATCAGGTTGCGCATCGAGTTGAACTTGTCCTTCCACGGATCGCCAAAGCGCTTGAAGTCGTCAAATCCCCGGCTTTGCAGGCATGCATCCGGGCGCTCGAGCAGCACCTCGTCGGCAGCCAGAAGCCGGTATTCGTCGGGGTCCATCGCGTGATCTTCGCCGGTCCGCGGATTGACGACCTTGTCCTGACGGTAGAGATGCGCGTAGCTTTTCGATTCGCCCGCCGCTTGGGCCGGGCCTATGACGTTATTTCTGATCGAGCCGATCGTGAATGACAGAGAACGGGAAATTCCGAAATAACACAGTGCAATACGAGTCATGCGGCACGCTCCAAATTCTGCGCTTCGCTACAATGTCCGACCGCGTCTCGTAGTTCGATAATCATATCACGAAAGCTGCTCTCGTAAAACACCTTGGCTTGCGCCGGCGCGGACCCGCCTGCCAGCGACAGCGCTGTATCCACCGCGCCTGCAAGCTGAGGTATCTCGACCCCGGCCGGCATCTCCGGCAGATCCCAGGCATCGCGAAATCCGACCACCTTGGCCAAGTGCGGCAAAAGCCCGACACGGGGTTTGTTGTAGGCAAAAGCGGTGATGTTGCCATGCAGGCTGGTGCCGACATAGACATCCGCCCCGGCGATCAGCGCCATGATCTCGGAGACTGTCAGATCATGCGGCAGGCGGGTCACCCAGGGGCAGCCTTTCAGACGCGCACAGATCTTGTCCGCGGCGACATGGTCGTCATGCCCGGCGGCGCGGCCGATGGCGAAAGGCACGATTTGCAGCCCGGATTTGCGATGAACTTCTGCGAGCCCGTCGATCAAGGCCGTTTCGGTACCCTGCAGCCATTTCCTGGCGATTTGCACGGCCAGGTATCGCTTGGGCACAGCGCCCGATCTTGCAAACAGCGCGTTGCGCAGCCTGCGCTCTTGTCCGGGCGGCAAGAGATCCCGCATCACGACCGCGCTGTCGGGCCGGACCGCCGGTCGCGGCAGCCCGCGCGCCACGACGGCGTCGGCGGTTGGCGCATCGCGGACGGTTGTCCAAGCGGCCTGCGACAGCGCCTTGGCCTGCCACGCGATGTCTGCCTTCGTGAGTGCGCCGAGCGATGTGCCGCCCACGGCATTGTAACAGATGAATGTGCGGTCGGGCGCGGGAAGCGAGGACGGGTCGATCGTCCAGGGCAAGCGGTTCGCGCAGCCGCCGATCCGTTGCCACAGAGGGTTCCAAAAGGCGTATCCGGTGCGCCGGTGCAGCCGCTTGAGAGCCCCACTCAGCCGCGGTGGCACCAGGTGTTCGGCCATCTGCGCCCAGGTCGGCGCCAGCACTTCGCCGCCGGCGACCATGACCAGGTGGTGCCCATCGTCAGGAGGCCGTTTGCGGTAGAGTTCGGACAGCGGCCGCGTGGCGACCCCTCCTTGCGTCCGCAGATCGGCGCGCCTGAGGGCGAAGAACTCGATCTCGGCATCCGGCAGCGCCGTTTTTATCAGATGCTCCGAAATCCTGGAAAACAGCACATCGCCATAGTTGAACCGGTCGAATGCACCAACAACAGAAACGCTCCACGCCATGAAAGACTCCCTATGGTCGTCTCCCTCGAAGCGATTCCTAAAATTGAAAGTTTAAGACTTTGTTACCCAAAATTCAGGTTTATTTTCAATGGGTTTTAACCCTTTTTTCATTCTTCCGTAGAGGCGCATCTGGCCCCGGGAAGCGTCATTGCATTCAAGGCGTTACGGCTTGCCGGTGACCACCTGACGCAGCATCCAGCCCATGCGCGCAAGGCGCAGCCGGAACAGCGTGAGGATGGCGCGGGCCTTCTCTCGCCCGGCCAGATCGGCGTGCGCGATGACCTTGGGGATATGCGCGATGGCGCTGAGCGGCATGGCAAGCGCGCGCAGGCTTCGCCGGGCGCGCGCTTTTGGGCTCTTGCCTTCCAGAAGGAAATTCTCGGCCACAAGGCGGCGCCATTTGCCCGACAGCGCCGGCCAATCGGGCCGCGAGGGGTGCCCCACGGCGAAGTCATTGTCATAGCCAAGCTGAAAGCCGGTGCTGGCGGCGCGCTGGCTCCATTCGACATCCTCGGACACACCGGAGCGGAAGCCGCCGGTCTTGTCGAACACCGCGCGGGAGGTGACCAGATTTCCGCTGCCCAGAAACTTCTTGTCGCGGAAATAGGCTTCCATCTTGAAGGCGAAGACGGCCTCGAACGCCTCGGCGCCCGAGCGAGGGGGCGGCGTTTCGTCGAAGACATCGACCCGGCCGCCGATCACCGCATCCTCGCGCCCGATCCGGCGCGCCGTCTCGACCCAGTCCGGCGCCGCAACGCAGTCGGCATCGATGAACAAAAGCCACGGGGCCGAGCTTTGCGCAACGCCGAGATTGCGCGCCGGGCCAGCACCCTTTTCGGTCTGCACGACGAAGCGGACCCGCGGAAATTCGGCCTTGACCCTGGCCAGATCAACAGACGAGTTGTTGTCGGCCACGACGATCTCGACATCGGCGCCCGCTTGCGGCGCAAGCGCATGAAGGCATCGGCGCAGCCGGTCCACGTCATTGTAATGGGGAATGATGACCGCGTACTGGGGGTCTTGCTGCTGCGCCATCGAAAGCCGGCCCGCTCCACAAAGGTATAACTCGCAGGCGCGCCTGCAAAAATCGCGCCTGTCGTTTCATGTTCGCCCGTCGGCTGTCAAGCCATGGGCGCGGCGGATCAGGCGTTCACATCGACCACGATGCGCCCGCGCACCTGGCCCTTGAGGATGTCGGCGCCGAGTTTTGGCAGATCGGAAAGCGTTGCCGGCTCGATCATCGCGTCCAGCTTGTCCATAGGCAGATCGCCGGCGATCCTGTCCCAGGCTTTCTGCCGCTTCTCGAAGGGCTGCATCACGCTGTCGATGCCCAGAAGGTTGACGCCGCGCAGCAAGAACGGGATCACGGTGGCGGGAAGCGCCGCACCGCCCGCAAGGCCCACCGCGGCGACCGAGGCGCCGTATTTCATCTGGCCGAGCACACGCGCAAGCATCTCGCCGCCCACCGCGTCGACGCAGCCGGCCCAGGTTTCGGCCTCCAGCGGGCGTTTCACGGTCTCGTTCAGATCAGAGCGCGGCACGATCTGGCTGGCGCCGAGCGAAGTCAGGTAATCAGCCGTCTCCGGCCTGCCGGTCACGCCCGCGACCTGGTAGCCGAGATTTGCCAGAATTGCCGTGGCGACCGAGCCCACGCCGCCCGCAGCACCGGTCACAAGCACCGGCCCTTGCCCGGGCTCAAGCCCGTGATCTTCCAGCGCGATGATCGCCAGCATAGCCGTGAAGCCCGCCGTTCCGACCGCCATGGCCTGCCGCGTGGTCAGGCCGCCTGGCAACGGCACCAGCCAGTCCGCCTTCACGCGCGCCTTTTGCGCATAGCCGCCCCAGTGAGCCTCGCCGACGCGCCAGCCGGTCAGCACGACCTTGTCGCCTGGCGCATAGCGCGGGTCCGACGAGGTCTCGACGGTTCCGGCAAAGTCGATCCCCGGCACATGCGGGTAGGTCCGCACCAGCCCGCCGCCGGGCCCGATGCATAGGCCGTCCTTGTAATTGACGGTCGAGAACTCGACCGCGACGGTGACATCGCCGCCCGGCAGATCGCCGTCCGAGATTTGCTTCACCGCCGCATGGGTCTTGCCGTCATCGTCTTTCTCGACGAGCAGAGCGTTGAATGACATCAGTTTTCCTTCTTTGAATTCTGCGGCTTCACGCGCGCCGCTGTCTTGTTGGCAAAGGCTTCCAGCCGGTCGCGGGATGCCGGCTGGGTGTTGACGACCCCTGCGAGCACGGCCTCGGCGTAGGATGCATCGAGGGGCGACATGTTCTGCAAGTGAGAGATCGCCGAGCAGATGGCGAAATTCGACAGGGGCGGGTTTTCGGCCGCCGCGCGGGCCAGCTCAAAGGCTTTGTCCTCTGTGTTGCCGTCGATCAGGTACTGGCAGAGCCCGACATCGACGGCCTCTTGGCCCTGGTAGATCCGGCCCGTCAGCATCATGTCGATCATGCGCGCCTTGCCGACGAGGCCCGCAACCCGGATCGTCGCGCCGCCGCCGGTGAACAGGCCCCGCTGGCCTTCGGGAAGCGCGAAATACGTGCCCTGGTCGGCGACGCGAATATGCACGGATGAGGCAAGCTCCAGCCCGCCGCCGACCACCGCGCCCTTCAAAGCGGCGATGACCGGGATGCCGGAATACTCGATCTTGTTGAACGCCTCGTGCCAGCGCAGGCAAACATGCATGAAATCGGCAGGGCTGCGATCTTTCTTGAAATGCTCGACCAGATCGAGACCCGCGCAAAAATGGTCTCCTTCGGCGCGCAGGACCACGGCGCGAACGCCTTCGCGCGGCAGTGCCAGGAAGACGGCGACCAGTTCTTCGATCGTTGCGGCATCGAGCGCGTTGCGTTTGCTGCCGCGCATCAGCGTGACGACCGCGATCTTGTCGCCATCGATCTCGACGTCGATATTGTTCAGGGCCGGATGGGACAGATCGATCATCTTGGGTCCTTGCTCATATTGCGGACATGCTCTCGCAGCACGAATTTCTGGATCTTGCCGGTCGCGGTCTTGGGCAGGTCGGTGAAGACCACCGTTTTGGGAACCTTGAAGCCAGCCAGGTGCTCTTTGCAGAACCCGATGATCTCGTCTTCGGAGGGGGCGGTGCCCGGCCGGGCCTCGACGAAGGCGCAGGGGCTCTCGCCCCATGTGTCGCTGGGCATCGCAACCACGGCCGCCGCTTGCACGGCGGGATGCTTGTAAAGCGCGTTTTCCACCTCGACCGAAGAGATATTCTCGCCGCCCGAAATGATGACATCCTTCAGCCGGTCGCGGATCTGCACATAGCCGGTCTGGTGCTGGACTGCCGCGTCGCCGGACCAGAAATAGCCGCCCTCGAAGGCCTCGGCCGTGGCTTCGGGGTTCTTGTAGTAACCCGACATGACCGTGTTGGCGCGCACCGCGATCTCGCCTTGCGTCTGGCCGTCCCGCGGCACCGGGGCGCCGGCCGCGCGGTCCACGACGACGACCTCTTCAACCATCGGAAAGGCGACGCCCTGCATCGCCTGCATTTCCGCCTGCTCGCTGGGGGTCAGATCGTCCCAGTCCTCGCGCCAGAGGCATTGCGAGATGTGGCCGTAGGTTTCGGTCAGCCCGTAGACATGCGTCACGTTGAAGCCAAGCGTGCGGGTCCGCTCCAGCACGGCCGACGGCGGCGGCGCGCCGGCGGTGAACACCTGGACCGGCGGGTCGAGCGGCGTTCGCGGCGCATCCTCGTAGTCGGCCAGCATCGACAGGATAATCGGTGCGGCGCCGAAATGGGTCACGCCTTCCTGGGTGATTGCTTCGAACAGCTTTTGCGGAACCGGATCGCGGGTGAAGACCATGCGCGCGCCGACGATCGCCATCGCCCAGGGATGGTTCCAGCCGTTGCAGTGAAACATCGGCACGATCGACAAGTAGGTCGGGTTCTGCGGCACCGGCCAGCCGGCAACCGTTCCCATCGCCATCAGGTAGGCGCCGCGATGGTGACAGACGACGCCCTTGGGGCGGCCCGACGTGCCGGAGGTATAGTTGAGCGCAATCGCCCGCCATTCATCCTGAACCGGCACACCTGCGAACGTGTCATCGCCGCTTTCGGCCAGATCCTCGTAGTCGGCCTGGCCAATGCCGGGCGCACCGCCGGCCTGAGCGTCCAAGATATCGATCACGTCGATCGTGCGTCCGAGTTTGGCGAACGCCTCTTGCAGCACTGGCTGCAGGGCGGTGTCGGCGATAACCAATTGGCTGTCGGAATGTTCTAGAATGTAGGCGATGGTATCGGCCTCGAGCCGCGTGTTGATCGCGTTCAGCACAGCGCCGGCCATGGGAACGGCATAGTGTAGCTCGAACATCTCGGGAATATTCGGCACCAGCACCGAGACCGTATCACCGGGCCTGATGCCGCGCCCGACCAGCGCCGAGGCAACCGCCGCGCAGCGCCTGGCGCAGGTCTGCCAGTCATAGCGCCGGTCGCCATAGACGACAGCCTCGCGATCGGCATAGACCTCGCCGGCGCGGCGCAGGAAAGACACCGGAGACAGGGGGACGAAATTCGCCGCCGACCGCCCGAGAGCTTCGTAGTGTTTCTGCATCGACCTGTCTCCCTTCCCGATCACCGTCATCCGGCCCCTTGTGGCACGGCACGTCGGGGCCCGTTGCGGTGTCCACCGCCATCTGTCAGGGCGGTGCACTGACCGCCATTCTCACCACAGCCGAAGGGCCGTTGCTAGTGCCGTTTACCAACGCGGCGTCGGCGCCTGCCGCGATCCCCTTCGCAAAGCGCCCCGACACCGCGGCGTTCCGGCCCGCGGCACATATTGACACCCGGCTTTAAGGTGTGGTCTTCCTCCGACGCTTCACTGCCCCAAGTGCCGGATCCAAAGACGTGCCATCTTCCATGCCCCTGTCTGTACAGCGCGCCGCGCGATGAATGACATCCTTCAGGGTCTGGTGTCCGCCTTCTGGCTGGTCGTGACGTTCGATGCCGACCTGGTGGAGATCAGCCTGCGCTCGCTGCAGGTCAGCCTGTCGGCGCTGGTTCTCGCGTCGGCCATCGCGATCCCGCTTGGAACCTGGCTGGCAATCCGGCGGTTTCGCTACCGGCGCGCGACAATTGCGCTGCTGAATGCGCTGATGGGTCTGCCGCCGGTTGTCGTGGGGCTGATCGTCTATATCCTTCTGTCGCGTTCGGGGCCGTTCGGCGTTCTGGGGCTTTTGTTCACCCCGACGGCGATGATCATCGCGCAGGTGATCATCATCACCCCCCTCATCGCATCGATCACCCACCAGGCGATGCGCGATCTCTGGGCCGACTACCATGACCTTCTGATTTCCTTGAACGCCAGCAAACGGGACCGGATTGCCGCGCTGATCATGGACGGGCGGCGCACCTTGCTGACCGCCTCGCTGGCAGGGTTTGGGCGCGCGATTGGCGAGGTCGGCGCGATCATGATCGTCGGCGGCAATATCGACAACGCAACGCGCGTTCTGACGACGGCGATCGCGCTTGAGACCGGCAAGGGCGATTTCGCGCTGGCGCTGGCGCTTGGCTTTGTGCTGATCGCCCTGGCCATCGCCGTAAACGTGCTGATCCACGTGCTGTCGCGCACCGAAAGGGCCGGCCGATGGTAGTGGCCGCTTCTTTGTCCGCGCCGCGACATCATTTCGGGCTGCGCCATGCGGTGGTCCGGCGCCGCGGCAGCACGCTTTTGGGCCCGGTGACGCTTGCCTTGCCACCCGTTGGCCTGACGATCGTTCTGGGGCCGAACGGCGCGGGCAAGACGACCATGCTGCGCGCCATGCACGGGCTGGACCGGCTGTCAGAAGGCGAAGTGCTGTCTGATGAGCCGCTTCAGGCGGCACGGCGCAAGCAGGGCTTCGTTTTCCAGTCGCCGATCATGCTGCGGCGATCGGTGCGCGCAAATCTCGCCTATCCGCTGAAGCTGGACCGGGTGCCTTCGGGGCAGGCCGCCGAAGCGGTCGAGCGCTGGGCCAAGCGGACCGGCCTTACGGCTGTCATCGACAATCCAGCGCCAAGCCTGTCGGGCGGCGAAAAGCAAAAGCTTGCATTGGCCCGTGCGCTGATACGAAAGCCGGAACTGGTCTTTCTGGACGAGCCTTGCGCCAATCTCGACGGGCGCTCGACCCGCGAGATCGAAGAGCTGCTGAGCGAGGCGGTAGAGGATGGAACGCGGATCGTGATGACGACGCACAACATCGCCCAGGCGCGCCGTCTTGCCACCGATGCGGTTTTCCTTTTTCAAGGGCTGATACATGAGCAAGGCCCTGCCGACCGGTTCTTCGATCAGCCGCAGCGGCCCGAGACACAAGGCTTTCTGAAGGGGGACCTGATCGAATGATCAAGCGACTGGCAATTGCTTTGGCCGCCATGCTGATGGCCTTCGCGGCCCAGGCAGAGGTGTTGCGCATGGCGGTGACGACCTCGTTTCACAATTCGGGCCTGTCGGACATTCTGCTGCCCGCGATTGCCGAAGATACCGCGATCGAGGTGCAGCTTCTCGTGGTGGGGACCGGACAAGCGATCCGGCTTGGCGAGGCCGGGGATGTCGATGCCATTCTGGTTCACTCCCGCAAGGCCGAGGAGGCGTTCGTGGAAGGCGGCTTCGGCACGCACCGGCGCGAGATCATGTACAACGATTTCGTCGTTATTGGCCCTCGGGTGGATCCCGCGGATCTGCAAAGTGCCGGCAGCGTGCGCGACGCCCTGACAAGGATCCAAGATGCAAAGGCCGATTTCGTCTCGCGCGGGGATGACAGCGGCACGCATAAAAAAGAGCTCTCGCTCTGGGGCGCGGCGGGGCTTGATCCCAAGACATTCGGCGGCTGGTACCACGAGGTCGGTGCCGGCATGGGCGCCAGCCTCAACACGGCAACGGGGCTTGGCGCCTATACCCTGTCGGATCGGGCAAGCTGGCTCAATTTCGGCAACAGGGATGACATGGCGCTGCTGTTTGCCGGCGATGAAAGCCTGAACAACCAATACGCCTACCTGCCGGTGAATCCCGAACGGCACCCGCATGTGAACGCCGAGGGTGCCGGGAAGCTTGAGGCGTGGCTGACCGGGCCGCGCGCAAAAGAGCTGATCGACGGCTACACGATCAACGGCGAGACGCTTTTCGTCTTCAATGCGAAACCCAGATAGGCGCGGCTAGTGCTGGTGCGGCTCGTCATCCAGCGAGCCGTGAATGGCGAACTGCTCCAGCCCGGCATCCTGTGCTTCGATCATCCGAAAGCTCTCGTGGACGCCAGCATCGGTCAACTCGCGGGTGACGGTCAGAAGCGTGTTGGGCGGCTGGTCCTCGCATAGCTCACCCATGTGGCGCAGCTCATCCTCGGCCACGCCGCGCGCGGTCTCGATGGACGGCGCGCCGTAGAGATCGACGAAATGTTGTGCCAGCGCGGCGGTCAGAGCCTCCTTTTCGGACGGCTCGATCTGGGTGACCGCCACGAAGGACACCCGCCCGAAGGTCTCGACCCCCAGCCAGCCGTTGGTGAAGGCCTGCCGGGCCTTGCCGGTCAGATCGCTTTCGGTCCAGTTGGAGAACTCGAAGCCGCCCGAGATACACCACTCGCCAGTGCGCGCCGGAGAGTGGAAGACATTGCGGTCGCTGTCGTCGAAATGAATGGCGCGGGCGAGTTTCATCGGCGCTCCTCAAGCAAAGCCGTCAGCGGCACAAGATCGGTTCCGCCGCCGGTGCGCAAGAGCAGTCCGAAGCGCTCGTCGACACCAAGGAACGTTCCGGTGCCCTGCGGCAGGGTGATCTCTTCGCCGATGGACGGCACAAGGCCTTCCCATTCACGGTGCAGCGATGCCGGCCCATCTTCGGTCCAGCGATTGATCCAGACAAGGGTGTGGCGGGCCCAGGCCTCCAGAAGATCGGGCGCGGCGACCTCTGCGCATCCTTCGGAATAAAGCGCCGTCTGGTCCGGGGTCAGGCCGGTGTCCTCGTTTTCGGGCCACAGCGTGAGGCGAAAGCCGGCCACCATCCATCCGGGAATTTCCGCCGGGTCTTGCGTGCTGGCAGCGATCCGGAACGCGCCGCAGACGCCGCCATTGATCAAGATCTTGCCGTCCCAGGTCAATTGCACCGCCACTTCGGGCGGGGCCAGCGCGCCAAGCGCGTTCTGAAATCCAATCGCGCAAACCGGCAGGATCACCGCGGCGCCCGCAAGCGGCTCTTCCGGCGCCACGATAAGCGACGCCCGAAGCACCGTCGCGCCCAGATCATAGACGATAGTGCCCGCATCGCAGCCTTCAGCAGCCAGCTGGCGCGCATGATCGAACGGATCCTTGCCGTCAGGGGCTTGCTGGCCGGCCAATAGCGGCGGAAGCTGAAGCTGCGTCATGCAACGCCTTTGGCTATCAGATCGCGGGCGACGCTGCGGAAGGCTGCAGCATGCGCGCTGTCGGGTTTGGAGACGACGATCGGCGCGCCGCCGTCCGAGGCCACACGAATATCGAGATGCAGCGGGATCTCGGCCAAAAGCGGTACTCCCAGCTTTTCAGCCTCTGCCGCAACGCCGCCATGTCCGAAGACATGCTCTTCATGACCGCAATTCGAGCAGATGTGGGTCGACATGTTCTCGATCATCCCGATGATCGGCGTGCCGAGCTGATTGAACATATCAACGCCCTTGCGCGCGTCCATCAGCGCCACGTCCTGCGGTGTCGAGACCACGATCGCCCCGTCCAGATGGGCTTTTTGCGCCAATGTCATCTGGACATCGCCGGTGCCCGGCGGCAGGTCCACCAAAAGCACATCGAGCGCGCCCCATTGCACCTGCATCAGCATCTGCTGCAACGCACCCATCAGCATCGGGCCGCGCCAGACGACGGCCTGGCCCTCGTTGGTCATCAGCCCGATCGACATCATGGTCACACCGAAATTGCGCATCGGCAGAATGGTCTTTCCGTCGGGCGAGGCCGGCCGGCCGGAGACGCCAAGCATCCGGGGCTGCGACGGCCCGTAGACATCGGCGTCAAGCAGCCCGACACGCCGGCCTTCGGCGGCCAGCGCGCAGGCGAGGTTGGAAGACACGGTCGACTTGCCGACCCCGCCCTTGCCGGACGCGATGGCGATGATCCGGTCAACGCCAGGGACCTTCTCGGGGCCTTTTGGCTCGGCGCGGCGGGCCGGTTTCAGATCCGGCGGCGCGGAGGGTTTGGAATGCGCGGTCAGCACGATGGCGACCGATCCAGCGCCGTCGAGCGCCTTGACCCTGGCTTCTGCGGCATCCTTGACGGCGGCGTATTTGTCGACCAGCGCGGGGTCCACCTCCATCACGAACCGGACGGCGCCGTCTTCGACATTCAGCGCCCGCACCAGTCCGGCCGCCACGATATCCTGGCCGCCGACGGGGTCGTCGACAGTTTTCAGTGCCTCCAGAACAGTTTCGCGGGTCAGAGCCACCTTATGCCGTCCCCTCTATCGTGCCGGTCACGACATATTCCAGGTCCAGCCCCTCGACGGTCAGAACGACCTTCGCCTCATAGCTTTTGCCGGCCGTATCGCCGGCCTCGCGCATTGCCGCCTCGATCGCCTGCTGCGAGGTTACCCCCACCTGCTTGAGAAACTTCCGCATCGACATGTTGAAATCGTCGCTCATGGCATTCTTCCTCTTGGGTATGTATCAAAGCGTTGACGGTGTTAGGCCAGCCGCCCTAGGCTTGCAACCAGATGTTGGGAGGCCGGCCTAGTGATATGCGCAAGCTGATCGTTGCAATCGCGATGGTGCTTCTTGCGTGTGGCGGCGCAGTGGCCCAGGATCGCACCTTCCGGCTGGTGGCGCCTGCGGAACTTTCCGAAACCGGCTTTCTGAAATACCTCTTGCCGCGGTTTTCGCTGAAAACCGGCATTAGGATCACCGTCGTGGCACCCGGAGACGACGCAGATGCCGCGTTCGGGGATAACGGCGTTCCGGTATTCGAGGGCCTTGGCACGCTCTGGCACTACGAACACACACCAAATCCCCATACCGACCGCTTCGCCGAATGGCTGACCTCGGATATCGGCCGCGACACGATCGGGTCATTCGAATCCGGCGGCGCTGTGACCTTCGCGGCATACGTGGCTGCGCCGAAGGAAAAGAGGGCGGTTGCGCCGACCGGCGATGTGGTGGCCGGCGAGGCAAACTCGATGTTGCATTGCGGGCGCTGCCACGTGGTGAGCGAGAAGAACCGCATGAACGCCATCGGCTCGACGCCGTCCTTTTCGCTCTTGCGCACCTTTCCCGACTGGCAGAACCGGTTCGAGGCGTTCTACGTCCTTAAGCCGCACCCGGCCTTCACCCAGATCGCCGAGGTCACCGAACCCTTCCACGAAAGCCGGCCGTCGCCCATCGTGCCGATCGAGCTGACGCTGGATGAGCTGGACGCGATCCTGGCTTTCGTCGCCACCATCGAGCCCGCGGATCTCGGCGCGCCGATCCAGTTGCGATAGCGCCGCTCAGTGGTCCTTGCGCTTGCTGAGGTAGTCATCGGTGGTGCGCACCTTGGGGCGCTCGCCTGACGCAAAGGGATTGTCTTCCGAGTGATACTGCGCCTGGATACGGCAATTGTCGCACATCTGGATCATCCGCGCCGCCTGGGGATTGGCGAACATCGCGTGGTTACCCGCCAGCTTTTCCATGATCTTCTCGACCGTCGACCTGGTGCCGAAAAGCGTGCCGCATTCGACGCAGGCGAAGGGCTCTTCCTCGTGCAGCACGACCTGGCTCAGCGCGGCGTCGGCCAGGTTCAGCCGCGGCTTCAGCGTGATCGCATTCTCGGGGCAGATATTCGCGCAGAGGCCGCATTGCAGGCAGGCATCTTCCTGAAACCGAAGTTGCGGCAGGTCCGGATTGTCGCCCAGCGCGCCCGATGGGCAGAGCGAAACGCAGGACAGGCACAGCGTGCAGGCACCAGTGTCGACAAGCACCGCGCCATAGGGCGCATCGGCGGGCAAATCGATGACCTCTGCCGCGGGGGCCAGCGCCTTTGCGGACAGGCGGGTGATCTGGCGGCGCGTGCCAAGCGGCAGGACCGGAGCCACCGGCGCCTGTGAGGGCGCGGCCGCGAATTGAACGGTCAACTCTTCGGGATCGACCAGGTCCAGAAGGCGGATCTTCCCGGCCCCGGCAATCGCGGTCGCAAGCGCCTCTTCGCGAACCGGTGCGTCACGCTCGGTCTTTGGCGACAACAGCACATCGACGCGGGCGAACCCGGCGGCCAGAGCGCCCAGCATCTCGGCGTGGCCGAACCCGGCCAGCGCGTCCACCTCCAGCGGGATCACGTCGGCGGGCAAACCATCTGAATAGCGGGCCGAGAGGCGGATAATCTCGGCGCCGTGCTCGGCATCGTGGACCAAAAGCGACGGGGCGCCCCCTTCGATCGCGCGATAGGTGGATGCCAGCGTGGTGATCCGCCGGAAGACGGTCTCGACCGCAGGCGCATCGTAGGAAATCGCGCCCGAGGGGCAGACCGCCGAGCACGCGCCGCAGCCAGCGCAGATCATCGGATCGACGCTGACATGCTCGCCCGCGGGCGTGATTGCGCCCGTCGGGCAGAGGTTCAGGCAATTCGAACACGCCGGTTTTTCGGCCCGTGAATGAGCGCAAAGCGACGGCTCCAGCCGCACGTAGAGCGGTTTTTCGAAAGTGCCGACCAGTTGCACGGCCTCAAGCAATGCCGCGCTGCGCGTCGGGAGGCTTTTTGGATCGGCGCGCAGATAGCCCTCGCGCTTGTGCCCGGCAGCAAAGAGCGACGGCGCGCCCGACAGATCCACGATGATATCACAGACCGAGCTTCCGCCATCACGCGGCTCTGTCATCTGCGGAGCGCCCCGGCCGCCGGGGATCACCTGCTGCAGCGCGTCGATCCGGACCGAAAAGCCGGCTAAAGCGCCAGCTGCCGAACGTACGGTGCCCTTGACCACATCAAAGCGGGCATCGATCCCGGGCACCTCGCCTTCGGTCAGAAGGACGGTCACCGCGAGCGCCTCGCAAAGATCCTGCGCCGCCGGCACAGCGACATCGGCGGGCCCGATGATCAGGCAAACGCCTTCGGATATCACATCGACGGTCTTGGCCGCCGCCACCGGCAAGGCCGCCTCGGCCACCAGCGCCGCCATCTTCGCCGCGGCCGGCGCAGGATCGGCCGTCCAGCCGGCGCGGTCGCGGATATCCACGAAGGCGGGCGGATCGATTTCAAGCTCGGTTGCCAGCGCTTCAAAACGCGCCTTTTCCTGTTGGCAGGCGATGATCGCGCCGCCTTGAGATATCGCGGCGGATGCCTGCTCGATCTGATCGGTGCAAAGCGCCGAGTGCACCCACGAGCACACCAGCCCGCTTCCGCGCTCGATCGCCTCGCGGTCAATGGTCTGGGTGCCCAGACAATCGCAAAGAATCACTGTCTTTGTCATGGCTGCTCCTGAAGGCGCTACAACGTTCGCACCTCTCTGGTGCGCCGGGTGGCACAGGCTATTCCGGATTTTTCGGCAGCGTAAACCCGAAAGTTCCGCGAACCGTCGACCTTGCTTTCCACCTTTTGAAGGGGTTGCATGCAATCATATGCAAAAAACACTTCACATGCGGGACCCGCTGCCGCAAGATAAAAGAAAAACTCATCCAATCGGGGAGACCTTCCGCAAACGTGCTGGATAAAGCGCAATATTTGCCCTTGGGAATAGTGTTTCGGCGTGAGCCGGGTGCTACCAGATGGGCTGCGTGGCACTGGCGTGCGGTCGCAGTGATTCCCGGTGCGCCCCCCGCCAACTGGAAAGTTCTGCGCCAGCACGGTGATGCGACGGAATACCACGCCGCGACGCTGACGCTTGAGTTGCACGCCACTGAGGCCGAGGCCTACCGCGTCGCGCTGTCGATGGAGGTGCCATCGGTTTACGTGATGATGCGCGAAGCCGAGGAAGACGGCATTGCCCCTTTCGAGGTGATCGGCGTGACTGCGTCTCCCTACCTGGCTGAAGACTATACCTGTTCCGGCGATCAGACGGTCGAGAAGGTCGCGATGCCGGAGGGCCTCGTCGCCTGGGTGCAAGCCTTCACCGACGCGCATTTCAAGGAAGAGGTCTTCATCAAGCGGCAGCGCGACAAGCAGCGCCGCGATCTTGTCGAGGACGGCATTGGTGATCCGCGGATCTCGCAGCTGACGGATGTCTACCGCGCGCCGACCCGGCGCAGGGCCGCGCCATGAGCCGCGCCGAGAACTTCTGGTCCCGCCGCCGCGCCGCAGTGGCCGCCGAGGAACAGGCGAGCCGCCTTGAAAAGGTGCGGCAGACCGACGCCGAAGCGCAGGCTGCGCTGGACGATAAGCCGGACGATGAGATCCTCGATGAACTTGGCCTGCCCGATCCCGATACGCTTGGTCCGGGCGATGATTTCAAGGCCTTCATGACGAAGGCGGTGCCCGAGCGCCTGCGCCGGCGCGCATTGCGCAAGCTGTGGCGCAGCAATCCGGTCCTGGCCTGCGTCGATGGCCTGAACGACTATGATGACGACTTCAACAGCGCCGCCGAAAACGTGACGGTGTTCAAGACCGCCTATCAGGTCGGCAAGGGTATGCTGAGCCATATCGAAGAGCTTCAGCGTGAAGCGGATGCCATCCTGGCCGAGAAAGCCGCGCCTGAGGGCGAGCCGGCCGAAGCGGTCGCCACCGCGGACCAGTCCGCCGAGACCATCGAGACCGTCGATCCTGCGCCGGGCAACCCCACGGTCGCCGAAGCGGATGCGGCCGCCGAGCCTGCCGCCGCCCCTGCGCGGCGCATGTCCTTCAGCTTTGAGGGGACATCGGCATGACCGCGCAGACCCAGCCCGTTGCGGTAGGCGAAGAAGATCGCCTGCGCGCCGATCTTTACAACTTCGTGGGCCTGATCCTGTCGGCGCCGCCGGACCAGCTTCTACTCGACCAGACCGCCGGGCTGTCGGGCGACGACAGCGAGATTGGCCAGGCGATCTCGGGTCTTGCCCGCGTTGCCGCGTCCAGCAAACCAAAAGCCGTGGAACGCGAATTCAACGCGCTTTTCATCGGGCTTGGCCGGGGCGAGCTTCTGCCCTACGCCAGCTATTACCTAACCGGCTTTCTCAATGAAAAGCCGCTGGCGACGCTGCGCAGCGACATGGCGGCCCAGCGGATCACGCGCGCGCCGAATGTCTACGAGCCCGAGGACAATATCGCCTCGCTGATGGAGATGATGGGCGGTCTGATCGTCGGCCGGTTTTCCGATCCGGCGCCGCTGGACGTCCAGAAGGCGTTCTTCAACAAGCACATCGCGCCGTGGGCGGGTCACTTCTTCAGTGATCTCGAAGCGGCCAAGAATTCTGTCCTTTATGCCTCGGTGGGCAATGTCGGGCGGATCTTCATGGATATCGAACGCGAAGCATTTCGCATGAGCGCAGGGTAGCGTCCTGTACAAACCGACGGGGATGCCCGTCACAACCAAGAAGGGGAGACATCCCATGACCAAGAAAACCGAGGATCGCCACGCCGACAAAGCGGGCCGCCGAGATTTTCTGAAAATGGCAGGAGTTGCCGCACCGGCAGCCGTTGCTGCCGCCTCGCTGGGCGGAACGCAGGCCGAAGCGGCAAGCGTCGATCCGACATCCGACAAGATGCAGGATACCGAACACACCCGCGCTTATCTCGACAGCGCCCGGTTCTGATCACCCGGACGCCACTATTTCACCTGGGCACCCAAGAGGGCCAGGAAGGGAGGACACCATGCTAAGGAAAAAGACCAGCGGGGCGACACGAGCGCCGCAGCGGACAAGTATCCTGTCAGACGTAGCCAACAAGTCGGTCGACCGCCGCGCATTTCTGCGCGGGTCGGGACTGGCCATCGGCGGCCTGGCAGCCATCAGCGCCACCGGCGGAACGGTGACGCAAGCGTCAGCGCAATCGGCCGTTCAGGGGGCCGTCGACCTCGTCAAGTCGGTTTGTACGCACTGCTCTGTGGGCTGTACGGTCGTCGCCGAGGTTTCGAACGGCGTCTGGACCGGGCAAGAGCCCGGCTGGGACAGCCCGTTCAACCTTGGCGCTCATTGTGCCAAGGGCGCTGCGGTGCGCGAGCACGCGCATGGCGAGCGGCGTCTGAAGTATCCGATGAAGCTGGAAGGCGGCGAGTGGAAGCGCGTCAGCTGGGACCAGGCGATCGACGAGATCGGCGATGGCATGATGCAGATCCGCGAAGAAAGCGGACCGGACAGCGTCTACTGGCTGGGATCGGCCAAGCACAACAACGAGCAGGCCTATCTGTTCCGCAAGTTCGCGGCCTACTGGGGCACGAACAACGTCGATCACCAGGCGCGGATCTGTCACTCGACCACGGTTGCCGGTGTGGCCAACACATGGGGCTACGGCGCCATGACCAACAGCTACAACGACATCCATAACTCCAAGGCGATCTTCGTGATCGGCGGCAACCCAGCCGAGGCGCACCCGGTGTCGCTTCTGCACCTGCTGCGCGCCAAAGAGCAGAACAACGCCCCATTGATCGTCTGCGATCCGCGCTTCACCCGGACAGCGGCTCATGCTGATGAGTATGTGCGCTTCCGGCCCGGCTCGGACGTGGCGCTGATCTGGGGTATCCTGTGGCACATCTTCGAGAACGAGTGGGAAGACGGTGAGTTCATCCGCACCCGGGTCTGGGGCATGGACCAGATCGAGGCAGAAGTCGCCAAGTGGACCCCCGAGGAGGTCGAGCGCGTCACCGGCGTTCCGGGCTCGCAACTGCGCCGCGTGGCCCGCACGATGGCCAACAATCGCCCCGGCACCGTGATCTGGTGCATGGGCGGCACCCAGCACACCAACGGCAACAACAACACGCGCGCCTACTGCGTGTTGCAGCTGGCCTTGGGTAACATGGGCGTTTCCGGCGGCGGCACCAACATCTTCCGCGGCCATGACAACGTGCAGGGCGCCACGGACCTTGGGGTCCTGTCGCACACGCTGCCCGGCTATTACGGCCTGTCGGCCGGTGCCTGGGCGCACTGGGCGCGGGTCTGGGGCGAGGATCTGGACTGGCTGAAAGACCAGTTCGCCACCGTCACCGGATCGGACGGCAAGGACAAGAACCTGATGAACCTGACGGGCATCACGGTGTCCCGCTGGATCGACGGCGTGCTCGAGGCAAAGGAAAACCTCGACCAGCCCAATCCGACCCGCGCCATGGTCCTGTGGGGCCACGCGCCCAACAGCCAGACCCGTCAGAAAGAGATGAAGACGGCGATGGAAAAGCTGGACCTGCTGGTCGTGGTCGATCCCTACCCGACCGTGACGGCCGTGCTGCAGGACCGCGACGAAGGCGTCTACCTGCTGCCCGCAGCGACCCAGTTCGAGACGCGCGGCTCTGTCACCGCCTCGAACCGGTCGCTCCAGTGGCGCGACAAGGTGGTTGACCCGCTGTTCGAATCCCTGCCCGACCACACGATCATGCACATGTTCGCGCAGAAATTCGGCTTTGACGACCGCATGTTCCGCAACATCGCGATCGACGACGGCGAGCCCAACATCGAGGACATCACCCGCGAGTTCAACCGCGGCATGTGGACCATTGGTTATACCGGACAGAGCCCGGAGCGAATGCGTGCCCACGCCGAGCACCGCAAGAC
>JABDLJ010000026.1 GCA_013003075.1 Paracoccaceae bacterium | reverse complement strand
ATTCGGGGACGGTCCGGGCGGCTTGACGCCCGTCCCGGCCCCCGCCCAGTCGCTCAGGAATGTATCGGGCCGTCGCCGCAGGCCAAAGCGGCCTCGCGGACCGCTTCGGAATAGGTCGGATGCGCGTGGCAGGTGCGCGCCAGATCCTCGGCGGCAGCGCCGAATTCCATCGCAACGCAGATTTCGTGGATGAGATCGCCGGCCATCGGGCCGATGATATGCGCGCCGAGGATGCGGTCGGTCGTCTTGTCGGCAAGGATCTTGACGAAGCCATCGCCGGCGAAGTTGGCCTTGGCGCGACCGTTACCCATGAAGGAGAACTTGCCAACCTTGAAGCCGCGGCCCTCGTCTTTCAGCTCTTCTTCGGTCTTGCCGACGCTGGCAACTTCGGGATGGGTATAGATCACACCGGGGATAACCCCATAATTTACGTGACCTTTTTGACCCGCGATGGTTTCAGCAACGGCCATGCCCTCGTCCTCGGCCTTGTGCGCCAGCATCGGCCCTGCGATGGCATCACCGATCGCGTAGATGCCGCTGACATTGGTGGCCCAGTGGGCGTCGGTCTTGACCTGGCCACGCTCGCTCATCGCAACGCCGAGGGCTTCAAGGCCAAGCCCGTCGGTATAGGGTTTGCGGCCGGTGGCGACCAGAACCGTATCTGCGTCGAGCGTGGCTTCGCTGTCGTCCTTGCGCAGTTTGTAGGTAACCTTCGCCTTGGTCTTGGTGGTCTCGACCTTCTGGACAGCGGCGCCCATGATGAAGGTAAGCCCCTGTTTCGAAAGTGTTCTCTGGAAAACCTTCTGGACCTCGCCATCCATGCCGGGCGTCACCTTGTCGAGGAATTCGACCACTGTCACCTCGGCGCCGAGGCGAGCATAGACCGAGCCCATCTCAAGCCCGATCACGCCGGCGCCGATCACCACCATCTTCTTCGGGATCTTGCCAAGCTCCAGCGCGCCGGTAGACGACACGACGATCTTTTCGTCGACCGTAACCCCGGGGATCGAGGTGCTGTCAGAGCCGGTCGCGACGACGATATGCTTGGCCGCGTGCACCGCGTCGCCAACCTTGACCTTGCCGGGCTCGGGGATCGATCCCCAGCCCTTCAGCCAGTCTACCTTGTTCTTTTTAAATAGAAATTCGATACCCTTGGTGTTCTGGCCGATGACGTCGCTTTTGTAGGCAAGCATCGCCTTCCAGTCGACTTTCGGCGCGCCACCCTTCAGGCCCATCTTCTCGAAATTATGCTCGGCCTCGTGCAGCATGTGGCTGGCATGCAATAGCGCCTTTGACGGAATGCAGCCGATGTTAAGACAGGTGCCGCCCAAGGTCTCGCGCCCTTCGACGCAGGCGGTCTTCAGACCCAGTTGCGCGCAGCGGATGGCGCAGACATAGCCGCCGGGACCGGATCCGATTACGATAACATCATAGCTGGACATGAAGGCGTCTCCCTGGAAATTTCGGCGGCTGCATAGTGGCTGCGTTCTGTCTGCGAAGTGTCTGGCACTTTGTATGGCACAAGTTTCGCCCTTAGACAGTCCCCAAGATCAGATCAGCGCCGAAACGATCATCACGAAGGTTGCAGCAAAGCCCACGAAATAGATCAGCGACCGCCAGGGCGAAAGCCCGAAGTAGTAGGCCGGAACATAGGCAACCCGCGCAGCAAGGTAGGTGTAGCCCGCCGCAGCCGTCACCGGGCTTGACTGGCCCGACAAGGTGACCACCACGACGGCGATGGTGAACAGGGTCAGCGCCTCGAAATGATTGTTCATCGCGCGAAAGAGGCGGGCGTTGCGGGTATTGAGCTGCGCTTCGAGGGGGCCGCCCAGCCTGTCGCGGTCGCGCGGGCTCGCGGTCTTTGCGACCCCAAGCTGAAGGTTCGCGGTCACCGAGACCAACGCGAATTGCACGGCCTGCAAAAGCGCGGCAAGCGCGAGGGCGGTCAGTTCGGGTGTCATGTTTGCTCTGCCTCTTTCAGTTTGTCCTGCAAAAGCCCCTCAAGCTCGGCCGAAGCGGCGTCGGCCTCGGAGAACCCGCGTTGCAGCCGGCGGCCAGTCCAGACGACATTGCCAACCGAGATGGCGGCGAAGACCAGCGCCAGCGGCCAGAGCCAGACATACCCCTGAAAGGCGGATGTGACCGACCAGACGACCAGAAAAGCCACCGCCCAAAGAAGGCTCCACGCAATCATGGAGCGGCGCACTAGGTGGGTTCCCCTGGCGCGCATCTTGTGCAGCTCTGCGCGCTGAGCCCTCACGGCGGCCAGTTCGATGGTGGGGTCCTCGGGCAAGATCAGAGGGCGGCGAAATACAAGACCACCGTCGCCAGAAAGCCGATGGTCCAGACAAGGGTCCTGAGGCCACGCACGCCGAAGACGTAAGCCGGCACATAGATCACCCGTGCCGCCAGAAAGACCTGTGCGGCCAGAATGCTGTTGGACGAGGACTGATCGCGCAGGGTCAGCGCCAGGATCGCTGGCGCAATCAGCGTCAGCGCCACGACCGAATTGTTCAGGGCCCGGTCCATCCGGCCAAGCATGCCGTCCAGCGTGCGCTTTTCATCGCGCGACGACAGCAGATAGCCCATGTCCATCGTTGCGACCATACCGGTGGTCTTCAGCCCCAGGACGATGGCGGTGATCAGACCGTAGATCAGAAGGATGGAGAGTTCGGAGGAAAGCATGTGATGTCCCTTTTCGTTGGCACGGTTGGGCCGCTTTGGATCAAATCCATTGAAAACACCGGGCAGAAACGGGATTTGCTGCCCGGGTTCGTGGTTCAATGAACCTCACAGATCCATAAGCAGGCGGCGCGGATCTTCAAGCGCTTCTTTGACGCGCACCAGGAACGTCACCGCGCCCTTGCCGTCGACGATCCTGTGGTCATAGCTAAGCGCCAGGTACATCATTGGGCGGATCACGATCTGGCCGTCTACCACCATCGGGCGGTCCTGGATCTTGTGCATGCCAAGGATGCCCGATTGCGGCGGGTTGAGGATCGGCGAGGACATCAGCGAGCCGTAGACGCCGCCGTTCGAGATCGTGAAGGTGCCGCCCTGCATTTCGGCCATCGACAGCTTGCCGTCGCGGGCGCGGGCGCCTTTCTCGGCGATCGCCTTTTCGATGGCAGCAAAGGACATCGCATCGGCATCGCGGATCACCGGGACCACAAGGCCGGTGGGCGTGCCGGCGGCGATGCCCATATGGACGAAGTTCTTGTAGACCACATCGGTCCCGTCGATCTCGGCATTGACTTCCGGCACCTCTTTCAGCGCGTGGCAGCAGGCTTTGGTGAAGAAGGACATGAAGCCCAGCTTGACGCCGTGTTTCTTCAGGAACAGATCCTTGTACTCGTTGCGCAGGGCCATCACCTCGGTCATGTCGACCTCGTTATAGGTGGTCAGCATGGCGGCGGTGTTCTGGCTGTTCTTGAGGCGCCGCGCGATGGTCTGGCGCAGGCGCGTCATCTTTACCCGCTCTTCGCGAGCGGCATCGTCGGCGGCCACGGGTGCGCGCGGCATCGAGGCCGGTTCCGGTGCGGCGGCCGGGGCCGGCGAGGCAAGCGCCTTTTGCACGTCTTCCTTCATGATGCGGCCGTCCTTTCCGGTTCCGGTGACCTGATCGGGCGAGAGGCCCTTTTCGGCCATTATCTTTTTGGCGGATGGCGCGTTCTCGATGTCCTTGCCGCCAGCAGCTTCGCCATCGCCGCGGCCGCCGGGCGCGACAGTGGTATCCGGCGCGCCTTCAGAGACCGAGTGCGCCTGGCCTTCGCCGCCGCGCGTCATCACCGCAAGCTTGCCGCCGGCTTTCACGGTATCGCCGTCGCTGGCGATGATCTCTTTCAGAACGCCGGCCGCCGGGGCGGGGACCTCGACCGATACCTTGTCAGTCTCCAGCTCGCACAGCATCTCGTCCTGCGCCACGCTGTCGCCGACCTTCTTGAACCAGGTCGAGACCGTCGCTTCGGTGACGCTTTCGCCTAAGGTGGGGACCATCACGTCGACTGCCTCGCCGCCACCCGAGCCGCCACCTGAACCCTTGGCCGGCTTGGCCTCGGCCTTGTCGGGCGCGGCCTTTTGGGCGGGCTTCTCGCCGCCGCCGTCCCCGGCACCAGCGCCCTCGTTGATCGTCGCCAGAAGCGCATCGACGCCGACCGTATCGCCCTCAGAGGCCACAAGCTCGGCCATGGTGCCGGCCACGGGCGAGGGCACTTCAACCGTTACCTTGTCGGTTTCAAGCTCGCACAGCATTTCATCCACCGCGACACTGTCGCCGGGTTTCTTGAACCAGGTGGCGACGGTGGCTTCGGTGACGCTTTCGCCCAGTGTCGGGACGCGGACTTCAGTAGACATTGGGGTTATTTCCCTTCGATGGTCAGCGCATTGTTCACGAGCGCGGCTTGTTGTTCTTTATGCGCGCGGGCAAGACCCGTGGCAGGCGATGCCGCAGCGGCGCGGCCGGCATATCTGGGCCGGGTGTGCTTGGCGTTGATCCGGGTCAGCACCCATTCGATATTGGGCTCCATGAAGGTCCAGCCGCCCTGGTTCTTGGGTTCTTCCTGGCACCAGACGATGTCGGCGTTCTTGAAACGGCCAAGCTCTTTGACCATCGACAGCGCCGGGAAGGGATAGAACTGCTCGACCCGCATCAGGTAGACATCGTCGATGCCGCGGGCGTCGCGCTCTTCCAGAAGATCGTAATAGACCTTGCCCGAGCACAGCACGACGCGCTTGATCTTGCTGTCGGCCACCAGCTTGGTCTCCGAATGGCCTTTCTGCGCGTCGTCCCACAGCACCCGGTGGAAGCTGCTGCCGGTGGTGAAATCATCGGCATCGGACACCGCCAGCTTGTGGCGCAGAAGCGATTTCGGCGTCATCAGGATCAGCGGCTTGCGGTAGCTGCGGTGCAGCTGCCGGCGCAGGATGTGGAAGTAGTTCGCAGGCGTGGTGCAGTTTGCCACGATCCAGTTGTCGCCGCCGCACATGGTCAGGAAGCGCTCCAGCCTCGCGCTGGAATGCTCTGGCCCCTGGCCTTCATAGCCATGCGGCAGAAGACAGACGAGGCCCGACATGCGCAGCCACTTGCTTTCGCCCGACGAGATGAACTGGTCGAACATGATCTGCGCGCCGTTGGCAAAGTCTCCGAACTGCGCTTCCCACAGCACCAACGCGTTCGGTTCGGCCAGCGAGTAGCCGTATTCGAAGCCCAGCACCGCGTATTCCGACAGCATCGAATCGATGACCTCGTAATGCGCCTGGCCCTGGCGGATATTGTTGAGCGGGTAATAGCGCTCTTCGGTGTCCTGGTTGACGAGGCCCGAGTGGCGCTGGCTGAATGTGCCGCGCGTGCTGTCCTGGCCGGCCAGCCGCACCGGGTAGCCCTCGGACAGAAGCGAGCCGAAGGCCACTGCCTCGCCGGTGGCCCAGTCAAAGCCCGCGCCTGTCTTGAACATCTCGGCCTTGGCATCCAGAAGCCGCTCGACGGTCTTGTGCAGCGGATAGTCCTTGGGCGGGGTGACAAGCGCGTTGCCGACCTCTTTCAACAGCTTGGCCGGGATCGCGGTCTTGCCGCGCTGGTATTTGTCACCCTCCTTGTCGAGATGCGACCAACGGCCATCCAGCCAGTCGGCCTTGTTCGGCTTGAAGTTCTTGCCGGCCTCGAATTCCTCGTTCAGATGGGCCTGGAAGGCGGCCTTCATATCGTCGATCTCGCCCTCGGGGATCAGCCCGTCGGCGATCAGCCGGTCGGTGTAAAGCGACAGCGTGGTTTTGTGCCGCTTGATCCGCTTGTACATCATCGGGTTGGTGAACATGGGCTCGTCGCCCTCGTTATGGCCGAACCGGCGATAACAGAAGATATCGATCACGACGTCCTTGTGGAACTTCTGGCGGAACTCGGTGGCGACCTTGGCCGCGTGCACCACCGCCTCGGGGTCGTCGCCGTTCACGTGGAAGATCGGCGCCTCAACCATCAGCGCGATATCGGTGGGGTAGGGCGAGGACCGCGAGAAGTGCGGCGCGGTGGTAAAGCCGATCTGGTTGTTGACCACGATATGCATCGTGCCGCCGGTCTTGTGGCCCTTCAGGCCCGACAGGCCAAAGCATTCGGCCACGACACCTTGCCCGGCAAAGGCGGCATCGCCGTGCAGCAGGATCGGCAGGACCGAGATCCGTTCGTCATCGTTGTTCTGGTCCTGTTTGGCGCGCGATTTGCCCAGCACGACGGGGTTGACGGCCTCCAGGTGGCTTGGGTTCGCAGTCAGCGACAGGTGCACGGTATTGCCGTCGAACTCGCGGTCGGACGAGGCGCCGAGGTGGTATTTGACATCGCCCGAGCCATCGACCTCTTCGGGCTTGAAGCTGCCGCCCTGGAACTCGTTGAAGATCGCCTTGTAGGGCTTGCCCATCACGTTGGCGAGCACCGATAGCCGGCCGCGGTGCGGCATCCCGATGATGATGTCCTTCACCCCAAGGCTGCCGCCACGCTTAATGATCTGCTCCATCGCGGGGATCAGGCTTTCGCCGGCGTCGAGGCCGAACCGCTTGGTGCCCATGTACTTGACGTGCAGAAACTTCTCAAAACCCTCGGCCTCGACCAGCTTGTTCAGGATCGCCTTGCGGCCCTCGCGGGTGAATTGGATTTCCTTGCCCAGTCCCTCGATCCGCTCTTTCAGCCAGCCGGCTTCCTCGGGGTTCGAGATGTGCATGTACTGCAGCGCGAAGGTGCCGCAATACGTACGTTTCACGATGGCGAGGATCTCGCGGATCGTGGCCACCTGCAGCCCCAGCACGTTGTCGATGAAGATCGGCCGGTCCATGTCGGGCTCGGTGAAGCCGTAGGACTTGGGGTCAAGCTCTGGGTGCGGGGTCGGCTCGTTGATGCCCAACGGGTCGAGATCGGCGACAAGGTGGCCCCGGATCCGGTAAGCGCGGATCAGCATAAGCGCGCGGATGCTGTCGAGCACGGCGCGCTTGATCGCATCGTCGGACACCGAAACGCCGGCCTCTGCGGCCTTCGCCTTGATCTTCTCACCGGCCGCCTTCTGCTCGGCCGGGCCCATGCTGCCCCATTGCCCATCAAGCGCGGCCGTCAGCTCGTCGCTGGGTTGCGGCGGCCAGTCGGTGCGCGCCCAGGAGGGGCCGGCGGCCTCGCGCTTGGCGTCGATTTCGCTGTCGCCAAGCTGGCGGAAGAACTGCTGCCAGGCCTCGTCGACCGCATTGGGGTTATCCGCGTAGCGCGCGTAAAGCTGCTCGATATATTCCGCGTTGTGGCCCTGCAAAAAGGACGAGGCGTGGAAGATGTCGTTGGAAGATTGTTCGGTCATTGGGGGACCTCGCTGGGGTTGGGGGCATTTTGATTGGGGCCGTGTGCGGTGGCGCCACGTTGAAAGGGCCAAAGGCAGATCACCCGCTCCACAAGCAACAGGACCATCAAGACGGCAAGAAGCGCCACGAAGATCGGACCGATCTGGATCTGGGTGGACGTTGCGAGTGGCTCGTCGCTTTCGACGACGCGAAATGCCTCGCGGCGCTCCGGCAAAAGCTGCGCGGCGATGGACCCGCTCGATAGTGCTACGATCCGCCAACCGCTGAGCCGGACCTCGTGGAACCGCCGGACGATCATGGCAAGAAGCGGCACAAACAATGCGAGGGCTGCAAGGGCGCTCGCGATGTCAAAAACCCTTTGGGCGGTCTTTGTATCCGCAGCAAAAAGCGCCTCTGAAACCGCCGGGACGGCAAGCAAGAGGGCAAGGACGGGCAACGTGAGCAACCAGAACTCGGCAAGGCTGGCGCGGCCCGAAACGGTCGCGTATCTGCGCAGGCACGTGGTTATCTCTTGGCGCGGTCCCATGGATTACGCATTTCCCCTCTGATAGCCGACCGGCGCGGTACCGGCGCTAGTCCGCCGGCCAGTGGCTTGAAGGTGGCGCGGCCCGATCATTCGGCGGCCTCCTTCGGATGGGTCACGAACAACGCGGCCAAGCTGGCCTGCAAGGGCGCGTTCAGAAGCGGGTCAATGCGGGCGGCATCGGCCGAGACCACCGTGATGTCGGTGCGCCAGGCCTGGCCTGAACTGTCGAACTGCGTTGTCGAAAGCTCTCCGCGGCGGCCGAATGGCAGGTCGGTGGCGGCGCCGAACCGGGTCAGATCGGCAAAGAGCAGATCGCTCTCACGCGAATTCAGTGTCATCAAAAAGCAGGTGGGGGCGTCGGTGCCGCTTTGCAACTCTGTCAGGATGACCGAGCTGCCATAGGTGAAAAGACCGCCGCCGGACTGCGCGTCAGCGATCGCGGCGGCCTCGGCCCGCCGCGCTTGCCAGTCCTCGGCCGTCTCGCCCTCTGGCGGGCCGAACACCGTCAGCGCATCGGCATACGTCGCTGTGATCCGGGGCGATGGCGCGACGGGCTGCCAGCCCACTTGGGCAAGCCGTTCTTCGCGCAGCTCAAGCCCGGGGCCGGGCAGCACGCAGGCGCTCATCGCCTCGCGGAACCGCTCGGAGGTGTCGGTGGACTGCGCCGCAACAGCCGGGGCGACCAGCAGGCTCGCGCAGAGCGTGACTGTCGCGGCAAATGTCATCAGCCGATGGCCTCCACTACGGCCTCGCCCAGACCAGCCGGGCTTTCGGCCACGACGATACCGGCGCTGCGCATCGCTTCGATCTTGTCCTCGGCGCCGCCCTTGCCGCCGGCGACGATGGCGCCCGCATGGCCCATGCGGCGGCCCGGAGGCGCGGTGCGGCCGGCGATGAAGCCGGCGGTCGGCTTCCAGCGGCCCTTCTTCTTTTCGTCGGCGAGAAACTGAGCGGCGTCTTCTTCGGCGCTGCCGCCGATCTCGCCGATCATGATGATGCTTTGGGTTTCGTCATCGGCCAGGAACCATTCCAGCACGTCTATATGCTCGGTGCCCTTGATCGGGTCGCCGCCGATCCCGACGCAGGTGGACTGGCCAAGCCCGACATCTGTCGTCTGCTTGACCGCCTCGTATGTCAGCGTGCCCGAGCGCGAGACCACACCGACCGAGCCGCGCTTGTGGATATGGCCGGGCATGATGCCGATCTTGCAGGCGTCGGGCGTGATCACGCCGGGGCAGTTGGGGCCGATGAGGATCGAGCTGGAGCCTTCCATCGCGCGCTTCACCTTCATCATGTCAAGCACCGGGATGCCCTCGGTGATCGCCACGATCAGAGGGATTTCCGCATCGAGCGCTTCCAGGATTGAATCCGCGGCAAAAGGCGGCGGCACGTAGATCACCGTGGCGTTGGCGCCTGTCTGAGCGACCGCCTCGTGGCAGGAGTTGAAGACCGGCAGATCCAGATGCGTCTGCCCGCCTTTTCCGGGGGTCACGCCGCCCACCATCTGGGTGCCGTAGGCGATGGCCTGTTCCGAATGGAACGTGCCCTGAGAGCCGGTGAAGCCCTGACAGATTACCTTGGTCGTTTCGTCTACGAGTACGGACATTTCCGGTTCCTTGCTTATCGGGCCAGTGTGGCCTCGTGATCTTGGTGTTGCGGGGCCTTGCGGTGTTCGGGGTTTGTGCGGTCAGCCATCGGCGAGCATCCTGGATATTGTGACCATCCAGATCCCGTCAGGCAGGTTGACGGCGCGAAATCCGACGACACGGCCGCCCAGGAGGGTGGCCCAGACATCGGCGCGCACTTCGATGCTGTCGGTGGTTGTGTCGGGGGCGTTGCCCATCCGGGTGCGGAAATCGGCACGCATCTGGTCTGGTGTTTCAACGAACACGCGGACGAAGCAGATGGTTTTGTTTCGCTTCGCGATAAAGCCCCTGCGTTCGGTCATCGCTGCGGCTAGGATTGTCGCGCCGCCGGTCTTGAGCGCAAAGCGCCGGGCGTCGTCGGGATCCACGATGTCCTGGGTGAAAAACTGGGACAGCTCAGCGGTCGCGGGTTGCCATCCATCGGCGGCGAAGGCCGCAGCGGTGGCCTCGTGTCCAAGGTCTTTGGCGCAGACCGCCTGGAATGTCTCCAACGCGCGCGGGGCGGGTTGCGCCGCTGCACTGACCGCAAGAACGGTCAGCCCGTACCCAATCGCAAGGCGATGGATGAGCGCGCCGACAGACATCTTCAGCCCTTGACCGCCTTCACGATCTTCTGGGCGCCGTCCTTCAGATCATCCGCCGCGATGACGTCGACGTCACTTTCGTTGATGATCCGTTTGCCCTCTTCGACATTGGTGCCTTCGAGGCGGACGACAAGCGGCACCTGCAGGCCAACTTCTTTGACCGCAGACACCACGCCCTCGGCGATCACATCGCAGCGCATGATGCCGCCGAAGATGTTGACCAGGATGCCTTTGACGTTGGGGTCAGAGGTGATGATCTTGAACGCCTCGGTCACCTTGTCCTTCGTGGCGCCGCCGCCCACGTCGAGGAAGTTGGCTGGCTCGGAGCCGTAAAGCTTGATGATGTCCATCGTCGCCATGGCAAGGCCGGCGCCGTTCACCATGCAGCCGATCTCGCCATCCAAAGCGATATAGTTGAGATCGAACTTGGACGCGGCGAGTTCCTTTGGATCCTCCTCGGTCTCGTCGCGCAGCGCCGCGATGTCGGCGTGCCGGTAGACCGCGTTGCCGTCAAAACCCATCTTGGCGTCAAGGCAGCGCAGATCGCCGGTATCGGTGATGATCAGCGGATTGATCTCGAGCATCTCCATGTCTTTTTCGACGAACATCCTATAAAGCGTGCCCATCAACCCGACGCATTGCTTTACCTGCGCGCCCTTCAGGCCCAGCGCAAAGGCGATGCGGCGGCCGTGGAAGGCTTGGTATCCGGTGGCGGGATCAACGGCGAAGGACAGGATCTTGTCGGGGGTCGATGCGGCCACCTCTTCGATGTCCATGCCGCCTTCGGTGGAGCACACGAACGAGATGCGGCTCGACTGGCGATCGACCAGAAGCGCCAGGTACATCTCGGTCTCGATCCCGGCGCCGTCCTCGATATAGACCCGCCCGACCTGTTTGCCGACCGGACCGGTTTGGTGCGTGACAAGCGTGCGGCCCAGCATCTTGCGCGCCTCTTCCGAGGCCTCCTGCACCGACTTGGCCAGCCGCACACCGCCCTTGTCACCAGCGCCGGGCTCTTTGAAGCTGCCCTTGCCGCGGCCGCCGGCATGGATCTGCGCCTTGACCACCCAGACCGGCCCATCAAGTTCGCCGGCCGCCGTCTTGGCGTCCTCGGCTTTGAGAACCACGCGCCCGTCAGAGACCGGAGCGCCGTAGCTGCGTAGAAGGGCCTTGGCCTGATATTCGTGGATGTTCACTGATCTGTCCCGCCTTTGGTCATGAATGCCAATCCTTTAAGCTGCCTCCAAATAAGGCTTTGGCTTTATGGGAAATCAATGCTGTATGTCGCAGATTCCGACATTTGTGATCACAGTTTTTCAGAGTGTGATCACAAATGCTATCAAAAGCCCATTTGCCACGAATCATGGCAGTTGGGACGCCTGGGTCAGCGGGTACACTGCGCATCCAGTGCAAGCCCGGCTCCCGCGACGGACCGCTACGAAGCTATATCTGCGGATGCCGCGAGACCGCTCTTGTTGGTTCGGTAACTTCTTTTTGCCAGGGTAGACGGGCTGCGAGGGGTTTAAGAGGGTCAGACAGCATGCCAATTGCTCGGATCAACGCGCGGCTCCTACATTTTGTTCACGTTCCCAAAACCGGCGGATCGAGCGTGAAGGAATACCTGCTGAAAAAGGGGCCGATGGCGCTTTTCAATCGCACGCCGCTGCCCTGGGCGCGCACTACGCCGCAGCACATCGAGGGCGCGACCCACAGGATCCTGATCCCAGAGGGCTTTTGCGACGCCGCATTCATGGTGGTACGCGATCCGGTCGAGAGGCTGATATCCGAATTTCGCTACCGGACCGAGGCGGCGGTCGGCGACGGGCGCTACCGCGTCGATCTTGGCAATGGCTCGCGCTTTACGGGCACTTTCGATGGCTGGGCGCATACGGTGCTGGACATGGTGGCCGACGATGCCTGGGCTTGCGACAACCACATGCGGCCGCAGTCGGACTTCTGGCGAACGGAAGTTCAGGTCTTCGTCTTCGAGGCCGGATTGGGACGCGTCTTCGACTGGATCGACCAGGTGACGGACACACCGCCAGGCGCACGGTTTCACGAAAACAAAGGCACAAGGGTCCAGATCGAGATGTCAGGCGATGTCCGCGCGCGGGCTGAAGCCTTCTACGCCCGCGATCTGGAGTTCATTGCAAAGGCGCGAAGCGGCGCGTTCGACCTTCCGTTGCCGGCTTTCGCTGCGCCGAAGGCGCGCCAGCGGTCCTTGAAGGGCGTGCCGGCGCGCGATCACGAGGTCAGCTGAGCGAGCCGTCGATCCCCTTGCAAGCCTCGACCAGGCCTTTGACCGCTTCGACCGATTTGTCGAACATGGCTTGCTCGTCCTTGGCCAGCTTGATGTCGATGATCCGCTCGATGCCCGCAGCGCCGATCACTGTCGGCACGCCGACGTAGAAGCCATCGAGGCCGAACTGCCCGTCACAATACGCCGCGCAGGGCAGAACGCGCTTTTGGTCCTTAAGATAGGCCTCCGCCATCTCGATGGCCGAGGATGCCGGCGCGTAAAACGCCGAGCCGGTCTTCAAGAGGCCGACGATCTCGGCGCCGCCATCGCGGGTGCGCTGGATGATCGCGTCGAGTTTTTCCTGCGTCGTCCAGCCCATCTTCACCAGGTCGGGCAGCGGGATGCCGGCAACGGTGGAATAACGCGCCAGCGGCACCATCGTGTCGCCATGGCCGCCCAGAACAAAGGCCGTGACGTCGCGCATCGAGACCCCGAACTCGGTCGACAAAAAGTGCCGGAAACGGGCGCTGTCCAGAACGCCGGCCATGCCAACCACCTTTTCATGCGGCAGGCCCGAGAACTCGCGCAAAGCCCAGACCATGGCGTCCAACGGGTTGGTGATGCAGATCACGAAGGCGTTGGGCGCATGGGCCTTGATGCCCTCGCCAACCGATTTCATGACCTTCAGGTTGATGCCCAGCAGATCGTCGCGGCTCATCCCCGGCTTGCGGGCAACCCCGGCGGTGACGATGCAGACATCGGCGCCGGCGATATCGGCGTAGTCGTTGGTGCCCGACATGGCCGCGTCAAAGCGCTCGACCGGGCCGCTTTCGGCGATATCCAGAGCCTTGCCCTGGGGGATGCCTTCGGCGATGTCAAACAGAACGACGTCGCCGAGTTCCTTCAGAGCGGCAAGATGGGCAAGCGTGCCGCCAATTTGTCCCGCGCCGATGAGGGCGATCTTTGGTCTGGCCATGAGAAATCTCCGGATGTGTTGAATTCGGGCGGATGGGTAGCCCTGCAATTTGCCGGGCGCAAGCCCTGTCGGTGCTTGTCCGGGCGGAACGCCGGCCCTTTCGCAAGCGCAAAGCGCGGTCTAACAAGGTTCAATTCAAGGGATTTGGCCGTGATCGCGTTCGATCTGACATTCTTCGCCGTCGCCGGATTTGCCGTGCTTTTCGCCGGGATCTCCAAGGGTGGGTTTGGATCGGGCGCGGCCTTCCTGGCGACCCCGATTCTGGCGCTGATCGTCGAGCCCGGGCTGGCGCTTGGCCTCATGTTGCCCTTGCTGATGCTGGCCGACGCGGTCGCCTTGCCCCCCTACTGGAAGCTTTGGGACTGGCCCGCAAGCAGGCTTCTGATTGTCGGCAGCCTGCCGGGGGTGGCGTTGGGCGCGGCGCTATATACCGTCGCCAACGCCGACATGCTGCGCCTCTTGATCGGAGCGATGGCACTGGCGTTCGTCGCCTACCAGCTGACAGTCGCCCGCTGGCAGAACCCGGGCGGGCGTCATTTCGGACCTCAAGTGGGTCTTGGGGCCGGCGCTGTCGCGGGCTTCACAAGCTTCATCAGCCACGCCGGCGGACCCCCGGTGGCGATGTATCTGCTGGCGAGGGGCGCCAGCAAGACCGGCTATCAGGCGACGACGGTGTTGGTCTTCTGGGCGATCAACATCTTCAAGTTCGTCCCTTACGCCTTTCTCGGCGTTTTCACCGCGGACACGCTTCACGCCAATTTGATGCTGATCCCCTTTGCGCTGGCCGGGGTGGCGATCGGAGTGCGCGCCCATCACGTGGTGCCCGAGCGGATCTTCTTTGCAATCACCTACGTATTGCTTGCCGCGACGGGCGCCAAGCTGGTTTGGGACGCGCTGAGTTAAAGCGCGGGATCGGTGGACGGCAGGTCGGCCTCGGCGAGGCTTTCGAACGACTGGCCGGTCGCGATCAGGCAGGTCATGCCGCTTGGCAGCGTCACCGTGATCGTCCACGAGCCTGTCTCGGCGGAGGCGAACACTTCCATCACCTGGTTGTTGGTGCCCATACCGATCGAGCGGCGCTGCTCACCGTAGGCCGAGGCTAGCCGTTCCACGACAAGTGCCCTGGGGCCGCAATTGCGCGGGCTCTGCGCCAACGCCGCGTTGGTGGCGACAATCAGAGCACCGACACCGAGGAACAGCGAAAAAACTGGTGTTTCATTGGTCTTCCCTTTCCGGGCCAATTCCGAATAACGCTTCGGCAAGGTGGGGCAAAAGGGGGCTTGGCCCTGTTTCAGTTGGGTCGGCCACGAGTACCATTCACCGCTCCTTCATCCTGATCAAAGGGCGTGGTCGACATGTATCCAAGTTTTCCGATCAGCCGCCAAAAAATGGTTAACGCGCCGAGCCCTGGTGAAATCTTTGCGTAAGGCTTTGAAATCACTTGTTGCTGCGACGCAGAACTTAAAGGCTTGCACGCTGCGGCGGCCCTGTGTTTTCTGAGTTCCGAAGCAAGGAGCGGAAGAATCATGGACAGCGTTTCGCGGCCCTGGCGGTCGGTACTCTATATCCCGGCGTCGCGTGAGCGGGCGCTTGAAAAGGCCCGCAGCCTGCCGGTGGACGCGATCATTTTCGATCTGGAGGACGCCGTCGCCCCGGATGAAAAACCCGCCGGGCGGGCGCTTTTGGCTCAAACGCTTGCCACCGGCGGCTACGGCGCCCGCGCGTCGCTGGTGCGGATCAACGATCTGGGCACCGACTGGGCGCGCGACGATATTTCCGCGATGGCCGCCTGCGGTCCCGACGCTATCCTTCTGCCAAAGGTCAACGGCGCGGCCGACATCGAGGCGCTGGCCGGCCTGATGGAGCGTCACGAGGGCTTCCGCGGCACCGCGATCTGGGCGATGATGGAGACCCCGGCCGGCATCCTGAACGCCGCCGAGATTGCCGCCGCCCCGCGGATGGCGGGCTTCGTGCTTGGCACCAACGATCTGGCCAAAGAGCTGCATTGCAATCTGGGCGGTGACCGCGTGCAGATGATGACCTCACTGCAGATCTGCCTCTTGGCCGCGCGCGCCGCCGGGATCATCTGCATCGATGGTGTCTACAACGCCTTCAAGGACGAAGACGGGCTGACGGCCGAATGCGCGCAGGGCCGCAGGCTCGGCATGGACGGCAAATCGTTGATCCACCCCGCGCAGGTCGGCATCGCCAATGATATCTTCCGGCCGTCGGCGGAAGATGTCGAACTGGCGCGCCGCCAGATCGAAGCCTTTGACGCGGCGCTCGCAAAAGGCGAAGCTGTGGCGGTCGTCGATGGCAAGATCGTCGAGAACCTGCACGTGGCCACCGCCCACGCGACGCTTGCCAAGGCCGAAGCGATCGCCGCTATGGAGCAGTCATGAGCATACTCACCTCCGGTCTGGGTCTTTGGTATTTCGGGCACTTTTTCAAGCGCCTGGCGCCGGGCCTGCGGGGGCGTATCGGCGATGCGGGCAAAGGCGTGGCGGCCGTTGTCATCCTTGCGGGGCTCATCCTGATCGTGATCGGCTATCGCAACGTGGATACAGTCTGGATGTACGAGCCGCCCACCTGGGGCCGCCCGGTCAACAACCTTCTGATGCTGGTGTCTGTGTTCCTCTTCGGTCTGGGCTCGTCGAAAAGCCCGCTGCGGCGCTGGCTGCGCCACCCGATGCTGATGGGCATGCTGATCTGGGCCGTCGCGCATCTTCTGGTCAATGGCGATCTGGCCTCGATCGTTCTGTTCGGCGCGCTGGGCATCTGGACGATCTTCGAGATGACCATCATCAACCAGGTCGACACCGAATGGCACCCGCCCGAAGGCGGTACTGCGGCAGGAACGGTACGGCTTCTGGTGATCACCGTTGTCGTCTATGCGGTAATCTCGGGGATCCATATCGCGCTTGGCTACAACCCGTTTGTTGGATGATCCGATGATTGCTTACCGACTGCTGACCGGCGACGACACGTCTGCCTTTTGCCACAAGGTGACCGAGGCCTTGTCCCGGGGATGGCACCTTCACGGAGATCCCGCCTATGCCTTCGATGCAGCCAATGGCGTGATGCGCTGCGCACAGGCGGTGACCAAGCAAGTCGACGGCGCCTACGATTCCGGCCAGAAACTGGGGGCCCTATGACGACGTCATCTTCCGGCAGCAAGACCAGTGCGGGCCGCTTTTTCGAGGATTACGCGGTCGGCGACGTGATCCAGCACGCGGTGCCGCGCACGATCTCGGGCGGCGAGCGTGCACTGTACCACGCGCTTTATCCCGCGCGCGGTGCGCTTTACTCGTCCGACGAATTTGCCCGGAGCTGCGGTCTTGCAGCGTCCCCGGTGGACGATCTTATTGCGTTTCACACTGTTTTCGGCAAATCGGTTCCCGACATTTCGCTGAACGCGGTTGCCAATCTGGGGTATGCGCAGGGCCGTTGGTTGGCGCCGGTCTATGCTGGCGACACGCTGACCTCGCAATCGGAAGTGATCGGGCTCAAGCAGAACTCCAGCGGCAAGTCGGGCGTCCTGTGGGTGCGCACGAGGGGCCATAATCAGCACGGCGCGGTGGTTCTTGACTACGTGCGTTGGGTGATGGTGCGCCGGCGCGCACCGGGAGAGGCGCCGCCCACGGTGATCCCCGATCTTGCGCCCGTGGTCGATGCAGCCTCGCTTGTCTTGCCCGAGGGGCTCGATTTTTCCAGCTACGATTTCGCTGCCGCTGGTGAGCCGCACCGCTGGTCCGATTACAGCGTCGGCGAGGTGATCGACCATGTCGACCGCGTCACCATCGAAGAGGCCGAGCACATGATGGCCACGCGGCTCTGGCAGAACACCGCCAAGCTGCATTTCGATGCCACAAACCGCGAGGACGGAAGGCGGCTGATCTATGGCGGACACATCATCTCGCTGGCGCGCGCGATGTCGTTCAACGGTCTGGCCAATGCCCAGATGATCGTTGGCCTGAACGGCGGCGCACATGCAGGCCCTTGCTTTGCCGGCGACACCGTGCGCGCCTGGTCCGAGGTGCTGGACAAAGCCGAGACCCCCGCGCCCGGCGTGGGCGCGCTGCGGTTGCGGTTGGTGGCGGTCAAAGGCGACAGCCCGGCGGGGCACCTGAAAGGCCAGGATGGCAAATACCTGCCTGAGGTGCTGTTGGACCTCGATATCTGGGCGCTGGCGCCGCTATGAGGCGCGCGTTGCGGCCTCTTTTCGGCCTTGCGGCGGCCCTCGCCACTGCAACCACGGCCCTGGCGCAAGACGCGCCTTGCGAAAACGCACAGACCGACGCCGTGCCGGCGTTCGAGGCCGCAAAATCGGCGATGCTGCAGGGCGACTACGAGACGTTCTACAAGCTGTCTACCCCGCATGTCCCGGATGCCGAAAGCCGCAAACCCCAACTGATCGGCCCCTTGCAAAGCGCTTTACCGGGCGGGTTCAAAAGCTGCTGGACCGTCGTGGAGCGCTTCGAAGAGCCCGGACTTTATCAGGACGTGACCTTTTTCGACAGCGGCGCCGGACCGGTTGGGCTGTATCTTCTCGGCGCGGTCTACAAGGGCGAGATCACGATCATGCATTTCGCCTATTCGCAGGTGCCGTCGGACATGCTGGACAATCTGAAATAGGCGGCGCACCGGGGCCGGCTGACGGCTCTCGGAACGCCGCAGAGCGCGGCAACCGCCCGGTTGCGCCAAAAAACCGCAAGGATTCGCCGGCGCGGCCCGTGACACTGCCGCCAAAAGCGTTATCACTGTGGCAGCCCGCGCCGCATGGCGCGCGAGAGAAGGGAAAATGCGATCATGGCCGACGTGAACCGGGGCAATCGCCCGCTGTCTCCGCACCTTGAGATATACAAGCCGCAACTGACGTCGATGACGTCGATCTTCACGCGCATCACCGGCAACGCGTTGCTGGTGGCGGCGCTGATGATCGTCTGGTGGTTTCTGGCCGCTGCGACCTCGGCCGAATATTTCGCCACCGTCGATGGCTTCGTCACGTCCTGGTTCGGCGATCTTGTGATGACCCTGTCGCTTTGGGCGCTGTGGTATCACACGCTGGCCGGCATCCGGCACCTGATTTGGGACACCGGCCGCGGACTTGAGGTCGAGACCGCCGAGATGATGGGCATCGTCATCATCGCCGGCTCGTTCATCCTGACGATCCTCACACTCATCATTATCTAGGAAGGCGCAGATATGGCATTTCTGACAGACCGCAAACGCGCCATCGGACTTGGCTCTGCCAAGGAAGGCACCGAGCATTTCTGGAGCATGACCGTCAGCTCGGTCGCGCTTTTGATCCTGGTTCCGCTCTTTGTGTTCACCTTCGGCCCGATGCTGGGCGAGCCTCACGCGGACGTTGTCGCCTATTTCGCGCGCCCCTTCCCGGCGCTCGTGGCCGGGCTGACCATCGCGGTGGGCTTCATGCACTTCAAAAACGGTGTGCAGGTCCTGATCGAGGACTATGTTCACGGGCTGGCGCGCAAGGTTGCGATCATCGCGATGATCTGCCTCAGCTACGCCGCCGCCGCGACTGGCGTCTTCGCCATCGCCCGCATCGCGCTTTAAGGAGCACCAAGAATGGCTGCATACGACTACGAGACACACACCTATGACGCCGTCGTGGTGGGCGCCGGCGGATCGGGCCTGCGCGCCACGCTGGGCCTGGCCGAACAGGGCCTGAGCACCGCCTGCATCACCAAGGTGTTCCCGACCCGCTCGCACACTGTCGCGGCGCAAGGCGGCATCGCCGCGTCGCTGGGCAACATGGGCCCCGACCACTGGCAGTGGCACATGTACGACACCGTTAAGGGCTCTGACTGGCTGGGCGACACCGACGCGATGGAGTATCTCGCGCGCGAGGCGCCGAAAGCGGTCTACGAGCTGGAGCATTACGGCGTGCCCTTCTCGCGCACCGAAGAGGGCAAGATCTACCAGCGGCCCTTCGGCGGCCACACCACCGAGTTCGGCGAGGGACCCCCGGTCCAGCGCACCTGCGCTGCTGCCGACCGCACCGGTCACGCCATCCTGCACACGCTTTACGGCCAATCGCTGAAAAACAACGCCGAGTTCTTCATCGAGTATTTCGCGATCGACCTGATCATGTCCGAAGAAGGCGAGTGCCAGGGCGTCGTTGCCTGGAAGCTTGAAGACGGCACCATCCATGTCTTCAACGCCAAGATGACCGTTCTGGCCACCGGCGGTTATGGCCGGGCTTATTTCAGCGCAACCTCCGCCCATACCTGCACCGGCGACGGCGGCGGCATGGTGGCGCGCGCCGGGCTGCCGCTTCAGGACATGGAATTCGTCCAGTTCCACCCCACAGGCATCTACGGCGCAGGCTGCCTGATCACCGAAGGCGCGCGCGGCGAGGGCGGATACCTTACCAACTCCGAAGGCGAGCGCTTCATGGAGCGCTATGCGCCCACCTACAAGGATCTGGCCAGCCGCGACGTTGTCTCGCGCTGCATGACGATTGAAATCCGCGAGGGGCGCGGCGTTGGTGCAGGTGGCGATCATATCCACCTCAACCTCAACCACCTGCCGCCCGAAACCCTGCACGAACGCCTGCCGGGGATTTCCGAAAGCGCGCGGATCTTCGCCGGTGTCGATGTCACCAAAGAGCCGGTCCCGGTCCTGCCGACAGTGCATTACAACATGGGCGGCATCCCGACCAACTACTGGGGCGAGGTTCTGAACCCGACCGAGGACGATCCCGACCGGATCGCGCCCGGCCTGATGGCCGTGGGCGAGGCGGGCTGCGCCTCGGTGCATGGGGCCAACCGGCTTGGTTCGAACAGCCTGATCGACCTTGTGGTCTTCGGCCGGGCAGCGGGGATCCGCGCTGCCGAGGTCGTCGATCCCAACTCGGCAAACCCAACTCTGAACCAGGCGAGCATCGACAAGGCGATGGGCCGGTTTGACGATCTGCGCCATGCCAAGGGCAATACCGGCACCGCAGAGCTGCGCCTTGAGATGCAAAAGACCATGCAGGAGGACGCAGCGGTCTTCCGCACCGACAAGACGCTCGCCGAAGGTGTCGAGAGAATGTATGCGGTGGCGTCCAAGATGGATGATATCGCGGTCAACGACCGCAGCATGATCTGGAACAGCGACCTGATGGAAACGCTGGAGCTGACGAACCTGATGCCGAACGCGCTGGCCACCATCGTTTCGGCCGAAGCGCGCAAGGAAAGCCGCGGCGCCCATGCGCACGAGGATTACCCGGATCGCGATGACAAGAACTGGCGCGTGCACTCGCTGACTTGGGTCAACGGCAAGGTCGATTTGGGCCAGCGCCCGGTGCATCTCAGCCCGCTTCTGGGCCACAACGAGGGCGGCATCGATCTGAAAAAGATCGCCCCCAAGGCGCGGGTCTACTGATGCGCGCCGTGCTGGCCTCTTTCGCCGCGGTGGTTCTTCTGGCCGGGTGCGAGCCTGACGGGCTGGCCGACCAGATCGCGCGGCAAGAGGCCAAGGACGTGGTCAACCCGATCCTCGCCCAACGCTTTCCCGGCGTGCCGGTAGAGCCCTACAGCGATTGCGTGATCGAGGCGGCCTCGAGCACGGAAATCCTGGAGCTTGCTGCCGCCAGCGTCACCGGTCCCGATGCCGGGGATACCGCATTGGTGATCGAGATCGCAACGCGGCCGCAAACCATCGAATGCGCGACCAGGGCGGCGCTTGCCGGCCTTACGGTGACCCGATGACCGGACGGCGGGCAGACCTACGTCTCTTGCTGGCGCTTGCCGCCACCGGCGCTCTTGCTGCCTGCGGGCCGATGTCGCCCGAGCGCGCGGGCGATATCTGCCAAGAGCGCGCCCGCGCAGCGACAGGCCCGACCGGCGAGCTTGCGATCGGCACCGGAACGGGCGGCCTGAAATCGAAGGTCGAGGTCGGCATTTCCAGCGATTTCATCCAGGGCCGCGACCCGTACGAGGTCTACGAAAGCTGCGTGCGGCAAAAAACCGGGCAGGGGCCGATCCGGCCTCTGAACCTGGGCTGACAAGGACGACAGATGGCGGTGGACGAAAACGCAAAGCAAAAGTCTTTCAGCTCGACAGCCTACTGGCGGCGGCGTTACCGGCGCGGCGGCAATTCCGGCGCCGGCTCCTACGGGCGGCTGGCTGAATACAAGGCGAATTACATCAACGCCCTGGTACGCGACCGCGACATCGCCTCGGTCGTCGAGTTCGGCTCGGGCGATGGCAACCAAGCCTCCATGTTCGACTTCGAAACCTACACCGGCCTTGATATCTCCAAGGCTGCGGTGCGCGGGTGCCGCAAACGGTTTGCCGACCGGCCCGGCTGGAATTTCGCTCCGGTAGGCGCCGATCCGCTTGCCCCGCATGATATGGCGATGTCGCTGGACGTGCTTTACCACCTGATCGAAGACGAGATCTATGAACGCTACATGCAGGATCTCTTTGCCGCCGCCACGCGCTTCGTGCTGATCTACGCTTCAGACAAGGATGAGCCGACCCAGAACATCCATGTCCGTCACCGGCATTTTTCGGACTGGGTTGCTCGCAACGCGAAAGACTGGACACTGATCGACGCGCCCGAGCATCCTTACGGATTGACTGAAGGTGCAGGGCAAAAGCATAATTCCTTTGCCAGCTTCAAACTCTTTCAGCGAGAGGGGGCAGCATGATCCGTGCGCACATGGCCACCTTCCCTGCACGCCGCGCCATACTGGAGCGTGCGGTCGCCCGCATCGCGCCGCAGGTCGAAAAGCTGTGCGTGGTCCTGAACGAATACGACGAAGTACCGCAAGAACTGGCCCAGTTCGACAATGTCGAGCCGATTATCCCGGACGAAGACCTCAAAGATGTCGGGAAGTTCCTGCCGGAAGTCGCCCCGAACGACCGGGTATTTCTGGTCGATGACGATATCGCCTATCCCGACAACTACATGCGCCGCTCGCTGCGCCTGGCGCGGGGCATGGGTTTTCAGCGCCGGGTCTTCGGCTATCACGGCTCGCGGTTCGACAGTGGCGGCGTCGAAAGCATTCGCTCGCGCAGGCTTTACGGCATGAACAAGCGGCAGGACACCTATATCCAGGTGGACCACCTTGGAACCGGCTCTGTCCTGACGCTGGGCCGCTACATGCCTAGTCTCGACTATATGATGAGCAGCCAGAAATTCGTCGACGTGCGTTTTGCCCGATACCAGTATGAAGGCGGCATCGCGCTTTGGAGCCTGCCGCGCCGGCGGCGCCTTTTCCCCAATCTTCTGACCGAGCTCGACGAAGACGCGCAGGTCACGATCGCCGACACTTTCACCGCCAACTGGCCGCAATCGGTGATCGACGAGGTCAACACCTATGCCGGCGCCGCAGATGCCGCCGAGGCGCAGGCATCCGAAGGCGCGCCGACATGATCTGCTCCGTGCTTTTTATGTTCTGCCGGCGTCATCACGCCGCGCTGCAATTCAGCCGGGCCCGCGTTAGGGTCCGCAAAACTCAAGGAAATGTCTGATGGTACAGCTTAGGCTTCCAAAGAACTCTCGCGTCATCTCCGGCAAGACCTGGCCGAAACCGACCGGCGCGACCAACCTGCGCAAGGTTCAGGTCTACCGCTGGAACCCCGACGATGACGAGAACCCGCGTCTCGATACCTATTTCGTCGACATGGATGCCTGCGGGCCGATGGTGTTGGACGCACTGATCAAGATCAAGTCCGAGATCGACCCGACGCTGACCTTCCGCCGGTCGTGCCGCGAGGGGATTTGCGGATCGTGCGCGATGAATATCGGCGGCATCAACACGCTGGCTTGCATCTATGGGATGGACGAGATCAAGGGCGACATCAAGATCTATCCCTTGCCGCACATGCCGGTGGTCAAGGACCTCATTCCCGACCTGACGCATTTTTACGCCCAGCACGCCAGCATCATGCCCTGGCTGGAGACCAAGACGAACAGGCCCCGCACCGAATGGCGCCAGTCGATCGAGGACCGCAAGAAGTTGGACGGCCTATACGAATGCGTGATGTGCGCGTCCTGTTCGACCGCATGCCCCAGCTATTGGTGGAACGGGGACCGCTATCTCGGACCGGCTGCCCTGCTGCATGCCTATCGCTGGATCATCGACAGCCGCGACGAGGCAACGCCAGAGCGGCTGGACGATCTGGAAGACCCCTTCAAGCTTTACCGCTGCCATACCATCATGAATTGCGCAAAGACCTGTCCCAAGGGCCTGAACCCGGCCAAGGCAATCACAGAAATCAAGAAAATGATGGTCGAACGGATGGTGTGATCCTAATCCCGAGAAGAATCAAGAAACGCGGCAGATCATCTGCCGCGTTTCTTAATCCGAGAATTCATCCTCAGTCATTCAACTAATAATGGGATAATTATTATTCACAGTTGAGTAACTCGCCCCCTAATTGAATTTCGAGCGCCCATTTTCTTCGATCTACGCGGCTGGCGGGTAATTGCCAGAATGCGATTATCACGCGCCGGCCGAAATCGGTCTTGGCCAGCGATCCTGCCCGGGTCAGATCTTGACCGTGTCCAGAGACTTTCCGGCCTTGAGAATATCCTTGATCCAGCCCGGCTGGCGTCCGCGGCCAGTCCAGGTTTGCGAGGCATCCTTGGGATTGCGATATTTCGGCGCCGATTTTGTTTTGGGCTTTTTCGCGCGCACCGGCTTTTGACCACCGACAATTTCGTCCAGTGAAAACCCGAATTTCTTGGCCGCTGCTGCGGCCGCTTTGCGCGCGTCGTCGACTTTTGTCTTCTGGATTCTGGAGAGTGCCTTGTCCACGTCGCCGCGAAGTTTCTGCAATTCCCTTTCGGTCATGCTTTTCAGATCTGGTTTCATTTGGCGTTATCCTTTTGCAATTGCATACCTCTTAGGCGCATTTGGAAAAGAATTCAATAATCGAGAATTAAGAACCCAATCGAGAGAGGCAACTTGCCTATTCGGCGGCAACCGCACTTGGATCTGCCAGCGCCACGATATCGAACATGATCTGGTTTAGCTGGAAATCTTTCGGCGTATAGACTTTCGCCACGCCAATGCTACGCAGCATTTCCGCGTCCTCGTCTGGGATAATACCGCCTACGACAATCGGAATATCGGCCAGCCCGGCGCTTTTGAGATCGCCCATAAGGGCCTTGACCAATGGTATATGGCTGCCCGACAGTATCGACAGGCCAATGACATGCGCACCAGAATGCTGCGCAGCATTCACGATCTCGGACGGCGTCAGCCGAATGCCCTCGTAGATGATCTCCATGCCGCAGTCCCGGGCGCGCGTGGCAATCTGCTCGGCGCCATTGGAATGACCGTCCAGCCCCGGCTTGCCAACCAGGAATTTAAATCTCTGTCCCAGCTTTTGCGATAGCACGTCGACCGCATCGCGGATCTCGTCCAGCCCTTCGGTCTGGTTCGACGGTGTCGCCGAGACGCCGGTGGGCGCACGGTACTGGCCGAACGCGCTGCGTAGCATATCGCCCCATTCGCCCGTGGTCGCGCCAGCGCGCGCCGCCGCGATCGAAGCCGGCATGATATTGGCGCCCGACTGCGCCGCCGTGCGCAGTGCCTCTAACGCCGCCTTGATGGCCTCTGCATCGCGCGCGGCGCGCCAGGCTGTCAGGCGCGCGGTCTGGTCGGCCTCGGCCGCGGGATCGGCAACCATGATCGCGTCCTCGCCGGCGGTCAGCGGGCTTTCTTCGCCCTCGGTATAGCGGTTGACGCCGACAACGGTTGTCTCGCCGCTTTCGATATCGGCAATCCGCGCCGCATTGGCCGAAACCAGCCGCGATTTCATGTATGCGATGGCGTTCACCGCGCCTCCCATCGCGTCGATCTGCGCCAGTTCGGCCCGGGCGCCGTCTTTCAGCGCGGCGACCTTGCGATCGATCGCCGGATTGCCGTCGAAAAGATCGTCGTATTCCAGAAGGTCGGTCTCGAAAGCCAGGACCTGCTGCATCCGCAAGGACCATTGCTGGTCCCATGGCCGCGGCAATCCCAAAGCCTCGTTCCAGGCCGGCAACTGCACCGCCCGGGCGCGGGCGTTTTTCGACAGCGTCACCGCCAGCATCTCGATCAGGATCCTGTAGACGTTGTTTTCCGGCTGCTGCTCTGTCAGGCCCAGCGAGTTCACCTGCACCCCATAGCGGAACCGGCGGTACTTGGGTTCCTCGACGCCGTAACGCTTCTGGCAGATCTCGTCCCAAAGCTCCACGAAAGCGCGCATCTTGCACAGCTCGGTGACAAAGCGGATGCCGGCGTTCACGAAGAACGAAATCCGCCCGACCATCGCGGGAAAATCGGCCGCCGGCACCTTGCCCTTCAGATCGTCCAGCACCGCCGTCGCAGTGGCCAGTGCAAAGGCCAGTTCCTGCTCGGGCGTCGCGCCGGCTTCCTGCAGGTGGTAGGAACAGACGTTCATCGGGTTCCATTTCGGCAGATACTCGCGCGTATAGGCAGCGACATCTGTGATCAGCCGCAGGCTGGGCTCGGGCGGGCAAACATAGGTGCCGCGCGACAGATACTCCTTGATGATGTCGTTCTGAACCGTACCCTGCAGCGCCGAGATGTCGGCGCCCTGTTCCTCTGCCACCGCGATGTATAGCGCCAGAAGCCACGGTGCGGTCGCGTTGATCGTCATCGAGGTGTTCATCTGATCAAGCGGGATATCGGCGAACAGCATACGCATGTCGCCGAGGTGGCAGATCGGCACGCCGACCTTGCCGACCTCGCCCCGCGCAAGCTCGTGATCGCTGTCATAGCCGGTCTGTGTCGGCAGATCGAAGGCCACTGACAGACCGGTCTGCCCTTTCGCGAGGTTCGCGCGGTATAGTGCGTTCGAGGCCTTTGCGGTCGAGTGCCCCGCATATGTACGAAAAAGCCAGGGGCGATCTTTCTGCGTCTGCGACATGGGCGGGCCTTTGTTGCGCTATTCGGTAATATTCTTGCGTTCGCCTCGTAGTACTTGGAATTTTATGGCGGTGTCAATTCGCTGCGTTGCAGAAAACCGGGCCGGTTGTCGCATTTGAATTGGTCCTGCGCCCGCGACCGAATTAGTCTTCGGTGCAGCAACAAAGGGAGTGCTTTGTCATGGCAGCGATCTACACGCCTCTCCTGTGGCTGCACTTCGTCGCGATCGGCCTTGGCGGCGCGGCGACCTTCGGATCAGCGATCGTCGGCGCACGGGCCCGGGGTGCGCCACCAGAGCTTCGGCCACACTTTCTGGCCATCGTTTCACGGCTTTCGGCGGCCGGCACGATGGGCCTCGCCCTTCTCTTGCTTACCGGGCCCCTGATGATCTGGATCGCCGGCGGGACCGGTGCAGATCCGCTATGGTTCTGGGCCAAGATGGCGTTCGTGGCGCTGCTGGTCGCCGCCGTGATCTTCTCAAGGCGCAACCTTGCGAGCATGCGTGAGGGCGATGCGGACGCGACTGCCCGCGCCCCGAAGATCGGCATGGTCATCCGCTTTGCCTACCTCGGTGTTCTGGCGTTGGCGGTGCTGGCATTCCACTGATGCGGGCGGCAACGGGCCTTTACCACGCGGCGGAAACCTGACAGCGTTACCCGCAATGTTTCAAACGGTTACGCTTCCGCTCTGGCTTCTCGTTCTGATCCTCGCATTCGCGGCGGTGACCTTCGCGTCGCATTTCCTCTTTCCCTCCGTACGATGGTTCTTCCGCCGCCGGATGGAGCGCGTCGTCGCCAAGTTGAACGAACGGCTAGAGCGACCGATCCAGCCCTTCAAGCTGGCGCGCCGCACCGACATGATCCAGCGGCTGCTATACGATCCCACGGTGATCGAGGCTGTGGCCGCCCATGCCGCCGAAACCGGCGTGCGCGAGGACGTGGCCTTCCAGCAGGCCAAACGCTACGCCCGAGAGATCGTGCCCGCCTTCAGCGCCACTGCCTATTTCGGTTTCGCGATCCGCTTTGCGCGCTGGCTTTCGACGCGGCTTTTCCATGTGCGTCTCGGTCACCATGACGAGGCCGGGCTCGCCGGTATCGACAAGGACGCCACGATCGTCTTCGTGATGAACCACCGCTCGAACATGGACTACGTTTTGGTCACGTATCTTGCCGCCGAGCGATCCGCTCTGTCCTATGCGGTGGGCGAATGGGCGCGCATCTGGCCGCTGCAATCGCTGATCCGCGCAATGGGGGCCTACTTCATCCGCCGCCGTTCGCGCAATGCACTCTACCGCCGGGTGCTGGCGCGCTACGTGCAATTGGCCACCGCCGCCGGAGTGGCGCAGGCGGTCTTTCCCGAAGGCGGGCTCAGCCTCAACGGGAAGGTCGGCACGCCGCGGCTTGGCATACTCAACTACATCATCTCGGAGTTTAACCCCGCCAACCGCGATGTCGTCTTCGTGCCTGTGGCCATTAACTACGACCGGGTTATCGAGGATCGCATCCTGATCGAGGCCGAAAAGGCCGGCGAGCGGCGGTTTCGTGGAACGCTGGTCTCGGGCGCGCTGTTCACTGCCCGCTACATCTGGCGCCGCATCACCGGCAAGGCGCAGCGCTTCGGCTACGCCTCGGTCTCGTTCGGAGAGCCCTTGTCGCTGACATCGTTCCAGGGCCGAACGGACAAGGACCTGACCGCTTCGGTGGGCGCCGAGCTGATGGCGCGCATCCGCCGGGTTGTGCCGGTGCTGCCGGTGCCGCTGATGGCGCTTTTCATGCGCGGCACGGAAACGCCGCTCAGCCGCGACACGTTGATCGCGCGGACCGAAGCCGCGATCGAGACACTGACCCGGGCCGGTACCCCCGCCAGCATCAATGGCGGCAGCCCGCCCGAGATCGTCGATGCCGGGCTGAGGCATCTGGAAATGCGCCATATCGTAAAGCCGGTGGACGGCGGATTCCTTGCCGCTGCGGATGCAGACGATGTACTGGCCTTCTACAGCGCCTCGATCGAGCACCTTTTGGATGCAAGCGCAGCAACCGCACCGGAAGATCTGCCACAAATCGCCGCTATAGAGACATAATATTACAAAAACCCGCTTGTGCTGGTTGCAAAGTTACCGAGCCAATCGTAAAACTCCCAGCGAAGCCGCCTGCGATTCTGCATTGCGGCATGAATGACAAATGCAGGCTACAAGTATGGAGACGGACATGGCGCTGGATCAGAAAGGCGATGTCGCAGGAGAGAAGGCGACCGGCAAGGACCTCTACAAAATGGGAGAGATCCCGCCGCTTGGCCATGTCCCGGCGCAAATGCACGCCTGGGCGATCCGGCGCGAACGCCACGGCGAGCCCGACACCGCCATGCAGCTTGAGGTCGTGGACACGCCCGCGATCGACAGCCACGAGGTGCTGGTGCTGGTGATGGCGGCGGGGGTCAACTACAACGGCGTCTGGGCCGCGCTTGGCCAGCCGATCAGCCCGTTCGACGGCCACGGCGCCGCGTACCACATCGCGGGCTCTGACGCCTCCGGCATCGTCTGGGCCGTGGGCGACAAGGTGACCCGCTGGAAGGTCGGCGACGAGGTGGTAATCCACTGCAACCAAGACGACGGCGACGACGAGGAATGCAACGGCGGCGATCCGATGTTCTCGCCCAGCCAGCGGATCTGGGGCTACGAGACGCCCGACGGTTCTTTCGCGCAGTTTACCCGCGTGCAGTCCCAGCAGTTGATGCCGCGCCCGCAGCACCTCACATGGGAAGAAAGCGCCTGCTACACGCTTACGCTCGCCACCGCCTATCGGATGCTGTTCGGCCACCGCCCGCATGTGCTGAAGCCCGGCGACAACATTCTGGTCTGGGGCGCTTCGGGCGGTCTTGGCTCCTATGCGATCCAGCTCATCAACACCGCCGGTGCAAACGCCATCGCGGTGATCTCGGACGAGGACAAGCGCGAGTTCGTCATGGATCTCGGTGCCAAGGGCGTCATCAACCGCAAAGAGTTCAACTGCTGGGGCCAGATGCCCACCGTCAATACGCCCGAATACAAGGACTGGTTCGGCGAAGTGCGCAAGTTCGGCAAGGCGATCTGGGAGATCACCGGCAAGGGCAACAATGTCGACATGGTGTTCGAGCACCCCGGCGAGGCGACTTTCCCGGTCTCGGTCTTCGTCGTCAAACGCGGCGGCATGGTCGTGATTTGCGCCGGCACCACGGGATTTAATCTGACGATGGACGCCCGCTATCTCTGGATGCACCAGAAGCGCGTGCAGGGCAGCCATTTTGCGAATCTCAAGCAGGCCAGCGCGGCGAATCGACTTATGGTAGAACGTCGGCTCGACCCCTGCATGTCCGAAGTGTTCCCCTGGGCCGATCTGCCGGCGGCGCATATGAAGATGCGTCGCAACGAGCATAAGCCAGGAAACATGGCCGTTCTGGTGCAGGCCCCGATCACTGGACTGCGCACTTACGAAGACACGCTTGAGGCGAGTAATTCCTAGAGAACTCACTTTTTCTTTGAAACAAATTGAGTTAAATGCTGGAATTGTTCTGGCGCATTTCGCCTGTGCTGTTTGCACATTATTCACTGATTTTCGGCAAAAATGCCGCAACCTCGCTATTTATGGGGAGTTGATTTTCGTGAATAGCCAGTCTTTTAGCAACATGCTAAGGTTGTATTAAGTAATCATTAACCAATCAAAACGAGAGTCCCAATGAGAAATGAATGGATCCTGGACGTTATCGCTGATCTGAAGCGGTTTGCCGAGGAAAACGGGTTGCCAGAGCTGGCGGACCGATTGACCGAAACAGCCGATATCGCATCGAGCGAGTTGACCAGGGCCGAACTTGTATCAGTTGGGAGGTCCCTCGGCGATGTCGGGCACCTTGGAACCCAGTATCGAGCGGATACACCGCGCGGAAACGCTTGAAGACCTGAACGGCGAAATCCTCGCCTTGCGCGAGGCGTTCGAGGTCGAACACCTTGTCTACCATTCTGTGAACAGCACCGGCGAGCAATATGCCGCGCTGACCTATTCCGACGAATGGGTGGACCAGTACCTGACCGAAGACTATGCCCGGATCGACCCGGTGGTGCAGGGCTGCTACCGCCGCTTCCACCCGGTCGACTGGAAAAATCTCAACTGGTCGGGCAAGGCAGCGCGCGAGTTCATGGGCCGCGCCCAGGATGCCGGCGTCGGCAATCAGGGTTTTTCGGTCCCGATCCGCGGACCCAGCGGCCAGTTTGCGCTCTTCACCGTCAGCCATCAGTGCAACGACGACGAATGGGCCAAATATACCGAGACGCGCACCCGCGATCTGATCCTGATGTCGCATTTCGTGAACCAGAAAGCGCTTGAGATCGAGCGCGGCACCGACATCACGTCGCTGCAAAGCCTCTCGCCCCGCGAAAAGGACACGCTGACGATGCTCGCCGTCGGCTACAGCCGGGCGCAGGCCGCCGAAAGCCTTTCAATTTCTGAACATACCTTGCGCGTCTATATCGAAAGCGCGCGCTTCAAACTTGGCGCCATGAACACCACTCACGCCTTGGCGCGGGCCCTGTCGATGGGGCTGCTCGTCGTCTGACCCTTAACCGCGCGTTAATTTCGCGCGCGGGTTCCACGGAGCAGATTAACCAATTCACGTTTCCAATGCCGGTGCAGCATTCAGGAACGTGAGGTTAACAAACATGCTTCGATATCTTTACGCCGACGAGCTTGCCCGGCATCCCCGCCTGCGCAAATCGACGTTCAGCGACCGCGCCGACCAGTTTCATTCCCGTCTGGGTTGGGACGTCTCGGTCAATCAGGACGGGCTCGAATTCGATGCCTATGACGCGATGAACCCGCTTTACGTGATCTGGCAGAAACCCGACGGGCTGCACGGGGGTTCGATGCGGTTTTTGCCGACCACCGGTGAGACGATGGTGAATGATCACTTCTCCGATCTCACCGATGGGGTGCATATCGCCAGCCCCTTCATCTGGGAATGCACCCGCTTTTGCCTGGCGCGCGATGCCGCGCCCAATGTCTCGGCGGCGCTGATGCTGGGCGGGCTTGAGGTGGGTCTTGGCCAGCACCTGTCGCACGCCGTCGGCGTCTTCGACGCCCGGATGGTGCGCATCTACAGGCTTCTGGGCTGGCCGCCGACCATACTGGGTACCAAGGGCGCCGGCCGCGAGGCCACCAGCGTCGGCCTCTGGAGCTTTGCACCAGAGCTGCGCGCGCCGCTTCTGCGCAAATCGGGTCTGTCCGAGGCGATCTCGCGCCACTGGTACGCCCGCGCCTTCGGCCTGCGAGAGCCATTGGCCGCCACCGCCTGACAAGGGCGACGCGCGGCTACACAACCGCTGGAACACGGGCGCGGCGCAAGCTAGGGTCGCGCCTATGCCCGCAACGCCCTCTCCAGCGCCGCCCGCCCTGTCCGACGACCAGGCCGAAGCCTGGGACCGCGTCGCCGAGATGATGCGCAGCGCCGGGGTCGATCTTCTGCAGGAAACGATAACGCCCGATGCCAGCGCCAAGCCCAGCGTGCTGGCGATCCTGGGCCGCGCCGGTACCGGCAAGACGCTGCTTCTGGCGCGGCTGGCCGAGGCGCTGGCCGATGCCGGCGTCCAGACCGTGTCGGGTGATTACGAAAGCCGTCGCCGCAAGGACAAGCGAACGCTGGCGATCCTTGCGCCCACCAACAAGGCGGCCAGCGTGCTGCGCTTGCGCGGCGTTCCCGCGACGACGATCCACCGCATTCTCTACACGCCGGTCTACGACCCCGAGTACGAGAAAGTCGCCGAATGGCTGGCCGGCGGCGCAGAGCGCCCGCAAATCGAGGGGCTGACGGACATCGCGCTCGATCGGGCACTGGCTTTCTACCAGAGCAACCGCTCGATCCCCGGCGCGCTGGCGGCGGCGGGCCTGCGCGGCTCGGATTTCATCACCGGCTGGAAGCGCCGCGAAGACCCGCTTGATATCGGTTTCGTCGACGAAGCCTCGATGCTGGACGACAAGCAGTTCGAGGACCTGAAGGAGATCTTCCCAACGCTGCTTCTTTTCGGCGATCCGGCGCAGCTTGCCCCGGTCAATCAGTCCGGCGCGATGGTGTTCGATGGGCTGCCCGCGCGACGCAAGATCACGCTTGAGCGCATTCACCGCCAGGCCAAGGGTAACCCCATCCTCGATTTGGCCCACGCGCTGGCCGACCCCGCGCTGGAGTTCCAGGATTTCGAGCGGATGATCGAAGACGCCGCCGCCCGCGACGATCGTGTGGTGATGGCGGCCCGGGTCGATGCCGACATGATGGCCCGATCGCCGGTGTTGGTCTGGCGCAACGCGACCCGCATCCGCCTGATCCAGGCGTTCCGCGCCAGTCACAGCGCCCCGCCGGATCAGCTGCTGCCCGGAGAACCGCTGATCTGCGACGGGATAGAGCTGCCACTGAAGCACCGCAAGAAGCGCATCGACCTTGAGGCGCGTGGGCTGATCAAGGGCACGCAGACGGTCTATCTTGGCCCCGGCCGCAAGCCAGGCTTTTCCCGACTGCACCTTGTCGGCGCCGAGGATCCGCAGCTTTCGGCGGCTTCGATCATCAAGATCGAACTGCCAGGCGAGGAAGAGCCCTTCATCCCCTTCGCCGCCCGCATGGGCGCCACCTTTCTGCACGGCGCGGCGGTGACCATCCACAAGGCGCAAGGCTCGCAATGGGACGCGGTGCAGGTCTTCGCGCCCGATCTTTACGCCGCCGCCCGCTCGGGCCGGATGGAGGCCGGGATAGCGCTTTGGAAACGCCTGGCCTATGTCGCGATCACCCGCGCCCAGCACCGTCTGTTCTGGGTGGTGCGCAACCGGCTGGCGCGCCCGACCCATCCGCTCACCATAGAGGATCTGCCAGCAAAGCCTGCGCCCCTGGCCCTCGCCAGCCAAGAAGAGGATCCCGCCCCATGACAGATGCCGCCGCCGCCGAGGGCAAGACCATGCTGATCACCGGGGCAAGCTCCGGCATCGGCCGGCAAACCGCCATCCAGGCACTAAGGGCCGGCTGGCGCGTAGGCCTTCTGGCGCGCGGCGAGGCGGCCCTGCAAGAGGTCGCTGACGCCGGGGAGGCGCTGGTTCTTCCGGGCGATGTGACCCGGATCGGCGATATCGAAGGCGCGGTAGACAAGATCGCGGCGCGCTGGGGCCGGCTGGACGTGCTTTTCAACAACGCCGGCATCTTCACGCCGCAAGGCTATATCGACGAAATCCCGCTCCAGGACTGGAGCGACGCCGTGGCGGTCAATCTCACCGGCATGTTCAACTCCGCCCGCGTCGCCTTTGGCCAGATGCGTCGGCAATCGCCGCAGGGCGGGCGGATCATCAACAACGGCTCGATCTCGGCCCATTCGCCGCGCCCCGGGTCGGTTTGCTACACAACCACCAAGCATGCCATCACCGGGCTGACCAAAACACTCTCGCTTGACGGCCGCCCCTTCGACATCGCCTGCGGCCAGATCGATATCGGCAACGCTCGCACACCGATCATCGAGGCGATCAAGAAAAAGGCGCGGGCCGAGGGTGCCGAAGTGCCGCAGGCAATGGATGTGGAAGATGCGGCACGGTCGGTGCTTCACATGGCCGCGATGCCGCCCTCGGCAAACGTTCAGTTCCTGACCGTGATGGCAACGAACATGCCTTATATCGGCCGAGGCTAGGCGCGGGTACCGGTTTCATCTGGCCCCAAATACCTCTGCCGGGGGCATAGAAGTTTTTATGCCTCCGGCGGCGATATTTAAGAACACTTGGAATCGCAGAAAACCGCCCGGGGCAAGCCCTCTTAACCCCTGAGATAGCGGAAAAATGCTGACGCAGCCCAGCCAGCCGCGATTGCGATCGCAAGCGACATCAGCCCATAGATCAGCGGCTGGTCATGCGCCAGGTTGAAGAGCCAGCGCTCGAGCCCGACTTTCTGGACGAAGATCGCCGTATTGTGCGTGCTGATCACCTGGCCGCCCCGGGTCAGCAGGAAACGCACCGCATAGTCGCCTTCGGTCAGGTTGGCAGGCAATGTCACACGGGTGTTGAACAGGGTTTCCTGGGCCAGATCCACAGCGCCGATATTGGTCTGATAGAGGCCCGAGCCCTTGCGGATCCGTATCAGTGCGTTGGTGAAGGTTGGCGCATCGGCCACCGTCTGGGGCGCTCCGACCGAGCGGATTGCCCGGCTGATCGACACCTTGTGGCGCAGATCCTCCACATCCCGGATCACCTGAGGCCAGTCGCTGGATGTTGCCACCGCGTAAAAGGACGGCGCGCGATCGACCTCGACCGCATCGACGTTTACCCAGATCCCGAAGCGTTTTTCCTTGCGGCGCACCACGATCGGCTCGGACGGGCCGGCCACCGTGATGATCACTTCCAGCGGCGCCCCCTCGGGCACCGGCTCTTCGCGCCGTACTGCGCCGAAGATCAGGATCTCCGAGCCATCGAAATTCGTGGTGATCGAGATCTGGTTCTGCGACAGGCCCGCGACGACCTCTTCGCCTGCCGCCGGCCATGCCAGCACCAGCATCAGCGAAATCAGCGCGGCCCGGATCATGAATGCCCGCCCGCGCCGCCCAGCGAGAACAGCTCGTTGGGTTGCACCAGCAGATCGAAGGCCAGCTTGCCGCAGACCAAAAGCACCATCAGCGCCAGCAGAATGCGCAGCTGCTCGGCCTTCAGCTTTGTGCCGATCTGGGTGCCGATCTGCGCGCCCACCACGCCGCCGACCAGCAGCAGGACCGCCAGCACCACATCGACGGTGAAGTTCGTCGTGGCGTGCAGCATCGTGGTAAAGCCGGTCACGAAGATGATCTGGAAGAGTGAAGTGCCAACCACCACCTTCGTCGGCATTCCCAGAAGGTAGATCATCGCCGGCACCATGATGAAGCCGCCGCCGACGCCCATGATCGCGGCCAGGATACCCACCGCGACGCCCACCAGGACCGGCGGGATTACCGAGATATAAAGCCCCGAAGTGCGGAACTTCATCTTGATGGGCAGGTTGTGCACCCAGTTGTGCTTCTTGCGCTTGGGAACCACGCCCGAGCGGGTCTTGCGGATCGCATTGAGGCTTTCGACGAACATCAACGAGCCGATTACGCCGAGAAACAGCACATAGCAAAGTTTGACCAGCAGATCGACCTGGCCGACCGCTTTCAGCATGTTGAAGACCTGCACGCCAAGCGCGGCCCCGATCAGGCCGCCGACAAGAAGCACCGCCCCCATCCTCAGATCGACCGATTTGCGCCGAAGATGCGCCAGCACACCGGAAAAGGACGAGGCAACGATCTGGTTGGCCTCGGTTGCGACCGCCACTGCGGGCGGGATGCCGATGAAGAAGAGAAGCGGCGTCATCAGAAAGCCGCCGCCGACCCCGAACATGCCCGACAGGATACCCACCATGCCGCCCAGTCCCAAAAGCAGGAACGCATTGACCGAAACCTCGGCGATGGGCAGATAGATTTGCATGTGGGTGGCCTTGTCTGGTGCCCTGCCTTTTAAAGACTGTTACGCTCTAGGTGTACCCCAAATTCGGGCGAATTTCCGGTCAGGACTGGTCCAGTGGATGAATTTCCATAGGTCCAGTTGCCTAGCGCTCCTTCACATACGGCTCGCCGCCCGCCCGCGGCGGGATCGCTTTGCCAACAAATCCGGCCAGGATCACGACGGTCAGAATATAGGGCAGGGCGTCTAGAAGCTGGACCTGCACCTTGAATCCCAAGAGCCCCTCGATGGCGTTGGGCCGCAGCGCGATCGCCTGCAGAAAGCCGAAAAGGAAGGTTGCATAAAGCGCCTGCACAGGCCGCCACTTGGCGAAGATCAGCGCCGCAAGGGCAATAAAACCGCGCCCGGCCGTCATGTCTTTCACAAAGCCCGCCTGCAGCGCGGTGGCAAGATATGCGCCCGCGATACCGCAGAGGATCCCGCAGATGCCCACTGCCGCATATCGCAGTGCGATCACCGACACACCGGCGGTATCAACCGCCTCGGGGTTCTCGCCCACGGCGCGCAGGCGCAGGCCAAAGCGGGTGCGAAAGAGCAGCCACCACGTCGCCGGCACAGCCAGAATGGCGATATAAACCAGAATCGTATGACCCGAGATCAGGTCGAAATAGATCGGGCTAAGGCTAAAATGATCGGGGTTTTCGGCGCGCGCCGCCAAGAAATCAGCGCGCATCGCCTGCGCGCCGGGCCAGTCGATGGGCTGAAACCGCGCCGGGCCTTCCAGCGGCGGCGTGCGGCCGCCCTGCTTGAACCAGTCCTGCGCGATCACCACCGTCAGTCCGGCGGCCAGAAAGTTGATCGCCACGCCGGAAATCAGCTGGTTGCCGCGGAAGGTGATCGAGGCCGCACCGTGCAGCGCCGAAAGCGTCATAGATGCGCCGATCCCTGCCAGAAGCCCGATCCAGACGCTGTCGTACTGGAACGCCACCGCGCCCGAAAAGAAGGCCGCCGCGAGCATCTTGCCCTCTAGGCCGATATCGAAGATGCCGGAGCGTTCTGAATAGAGCCCGGCCAGACAGGCCAGCAGCAGCGGTGTCGCCAGGCGAATGGTCGAATCAAGGATCTGGACGAGCGTCAGAAAATCCATCACGCGCCTCCCTTGCCGAATTTCAGGAAGGCCTTTTCAAGCGGCATCCGCACCATGTTGTCGAGCGCTCCGGTGAACAGGATCACCAGGGCCTGGATCACCACGATTAGCTCTCGCGGAATGCTGGACCAGAGGCTCAACTCGGCGCCGCCCTGGTAGAGAAAGCCAAAAAGCAGCGCCGCCAGCGCCACGCCCAGCGGATGGCTGCGCCCCATCAGCGCCACCGCGATCCCGATGAAGCCTGCACCCTCGACCGAGTTCAGCACCAGCCGCTCTGCCTCGCCCATCACGTTGTTGATCGCCATCATGCCGGCCAGTGCGCCCGAGATAAGCATCGCGATCATGGTGATCTTGAAGGGCGAGATGCCGGCATAGACCGCCGCGGTCTCCGAATGGCCATAGGCGCGGATCTCGTAGCCAAGCCGGGTGCGCCAGATCAGAAGCCAGACCAGAAAGCAGGCCAGCACCGCGATGAAGAAGGTGACATTCACCGGCGCGCCGCGGAACATCGTTACCCCGAAGATGCCCGCCATGTCCTGAAAGGTCGGCAGGCTCGCGCCATCTGGGAAGCGGGCCGAGGCCGGGTCCATTGCGCCTTGCGGACGCATCACATTGACCAGAAGGTAGTTCAGCAGCGCCGCGCCGATGAAGTTGAACATGATCGTGGTGATCACGATGTGGCTGCCGCGCCGGGCCTGCAGGTAGGCCGGGATCGCCGCCCATGCGGCGCCGAAGATCGCGCCGCCCACTATCGCGGCCGGCAGCGCCAGCGTCCAGTGCGGCCAGTCGAACGACAGGCACACCAGCGCCACGCCCAGCCCGCCCAATGCGGCCTGGCCCTCGCCGCCGATGTTGAAAAGCCGGGCGTGGAAGGCCACCGACACCGCAAGCCCGGTGAACATGAAGTTGGTGGCGTAATACAGCGTGTAGCCCCAGCCATAGGTCGAGGCGAGCGAGCCCGTGATCATGATCTTGACGGCCTCGATCGGGTTCTCGCCGATCGCAAGGATCACCAGCCCCGACAGAAATGTCGCGATTAAAAGGCTGATCACGGGGATCAGGAATACGTCGGCCCATTGCGGCATCTTCTGCATCAGTGTGCCCCCCCGGCGGCGGTCTCAAGCGCGCGCAGCGCGTCCTTGGTATCGGCATGGGCGGTATCGGTGATCCCGGCCATCAAGAGCCCAAGCTCTTTCTCGTCTGTCTCCGAGGGCAGCCGCTCTCCCATGATCTGGCCGTCGAACATGACCGCGATGCGGTCCGACAATGACAGGATCTCGTCCAGTTCCACCGACACCAGCAGGATCGCCTTGCCCTGGTCGCGCAGGCCCACGATCTGCTTGTGGATGAACTCGATCGCACCGATATCGACGCCGCGGGTCGGCTGGCCGACCAGAAGAAGGTCGGGATTGCGCTCGATCTCGCGGGCCACGACCAGTTTTTGCTGGTTGCCGCCCGAGAAGCTCTTCGCATCGTTCCAGGGGTTGGTCGGGCGGACGTCGAACTTGGCGATCTTCGCCTCGGTATCTGCGCGGATGGCGGCATTGTCCATCAGCCAGCCCTTGTTGTACCTGGGATCGCGGTGATAGCCGAAGGCGATGTTCTCCCAGGCGTAGAAATCCATGATCAGGCCTTCGCGCTGGCGGTCCTCGGGCACATGCGCGATGCTGCGCGCGCGGCGCGACTGGCCATTGGAGTACTTGCCCGTCAGGTCGATCTCCTGCCCGTTCAGCCGGATCGTGCCGGTGCCGGGGATCATGCCGCCCAGCACCTCCAAAAGCTCCGACTGCCCGTTGCCGGCCACACCGGCGATGCCGAGGATCTCGCCCGCTTTGACGTGCAGAGATATCCCGCGCAGCCGCTCGACCTTCTTTTCATCGACCACGCGCAGCCCTTCGACCTCCAGGACCGTCTTGCCGGGGCTCGCGGGCTTCTTGTCGATCTGTAGCAGCACCTTGCGGCCGACCATCAGCTCGGCCAGCTCTTGCGGGCTGGTCTCCGAGGTCTTCACCGTCGCCGTCATCTCGCCGCGCCGCATCACGCTGACGGTGTCGGTCACATGCATGATCTCGCGCAGCTTGTGGGTGATCAGGATGATCGTCTTGCCCTCTTTCTTGAGGTTCTCAAGGATCCGGAAAAGGTGGTCCGCCTCGGCGGGCGTCAAGACGCCGGTCGGCTCGTCCAGGATCAGGATATCGGCCTGCCGGTAAAGCGCCTTGAGGATCTCCACCCGCTGCTGCATGCCAACGCCGATATCCTCGATCAGCGCGTCGGGATCGACGTTAAGCTCGTATTCGCGGGCCAGCTCGGTCAGCGACTTGCGCGCCTTGGCCAGCGACGGGCGCAAGAGCCGGCCATCCTCGGCGCCGAGGATGACGTTTTCCAGGACCGTGAAGTTTTCCACCAGCTTGAAATGCTGGAACACCATGCCGATCCCGGCGGTGATCGCGGCCTGGCTGTCGGGGATCAACGTCTTGTTTCCGTTTATGAATATCTCGCCCGCATCGGCCTTGTAAAAGCCGTAGAGGATTGACATCAACGTGGACTTGCCCGCGCCGTTCTCGCCGATGATGCCGTGGATCGTGCCGGGCATCACCCGGATCGAGATGTCCTTGTTGGCCTGAACCGGGCCGAAGGCTTTGGAGATACCCTTCAACTCGATAGCCGGAGCCTTGGAAGTTGCGGCGTCTGTCATCGGGTCCCCGTCCGTGTCGTGCAGCCAGTCCGGCATTTCTTCATGGGCCGGTCCCGGGTGCAGTGCTGCTGGTTGCAAAAGGGCCGCGCCGGTGCGTCCGGGCGGCCCTTCTTTCGTCTCATGGCCTCGGGTCGCGGATCAGAAGTCCAGGGCCGGGCAGCTGTCGTCCGACATGTAGTCGTGGACCGAGATCTCGCCTGCCACGATCTTGTCGGCTGCGTCGTAGACCATCGCGAGGGTCGAGTAGGGCACGATGGCCTCGTTGTTCTCGTCCAGCGCGACGCCCACGCCATAGTTGGCCAGACCCATCACGTTGATACCGGTTTCAAGATCGGTGCCCTGGGTGAAGGCCTCGTAGACGGCCACATCGACGCGCTTCAGCATCGAAGTGAGGACCGATCCGGGGTGCAGATAGTTCTGGTTGCTGTCGACGCCGATCGAGAAGATACCCTCGTCCGCCGCTGTTTGCAGAACACCCACGCCGGTGCCGCCGGCGGCTGCATAAACCACGTCAGCACCCTGGCTGATCTGGGCGCGGGTCAGCTCGCCACCTTTCACCGGGTCGTTCCAGGCCGCGGGCGTGGTGCCGGTCATGTTGGCGATCACGGTGGCATCGGGGTTGGCCGCCTGTACGCCCTGCGCATAGCCGCAGGCAAACTTGCGGATCAGCGGGATGTCCATGCCGCCGATAAAGCCGACGGTATTCGATTGCGTTTGCAGGCCTGCCATCATGCCGACGAGGAAAGAGCCCTCATGCTCGTTGAATACGACCGAGCGCACGTTCGGCGCATCAACCACCATGTCAATGATCGCGAACCTGGTGTCGGGGTAGTCCGGAGCGACCTCCGAAAGCACGTTGCCAAAGGCAAAGCCGGTCATCACGACGGGGTTGGCGCCACTCTCGGCGAAGCGGCGCAGGGCCTGCTCGCGCTGGGCTTCGGACTGCATCTCGATCTCGCGGAAGGTGCCGCCGGTTTCTTCCGCCCAGCGTTGCGCACCGTTGAAGGCCGCTTCGTTGAACGATTTGTCGAACTTGCCGCCGAGATCGAAGATGATCGCGGGCTCGGCCAGTGCGGCGCCGGCGGTCAGCGCAAGGCCGGCCGTTGCGCTCAGGAATTTCTGCATGAGGGTCATTGGTGTCTCCCAGGTCTGAATTTATTGGGGCGCAGAGGCTTTTCGCCGCGCGCCCGACATGTCAGTTGATCCATTTCGGATCATGCCCGATTAAGGCCGCAGGGCGCGCGACGGGTCAATAGCTATTTGGCCTGACGCGGCGCCAACTGCCCCCAATTACAGTGCTTTTACAGGTTAGTGCGGGGCCTTTTCGCAGCCAGCGCCTTGCGCAGCACCAGCGCAGCTGTCGCCGCGCCGCCGGGCTCTGTGTAATATCCGGGCCGCCGCCCGACTTCGGCGTATCCCGCCGCTGCATACAGCGCGCGGGCGCTCGCGTTGCTTTCTGCCACTTCCAGGAATGCTGTCGCGGCGCCGCGGTCTGCAGCCTCGGTTTCGAACGCCGCCAGCCGCGCCCGTGCAAGACCTTTTCGGCGATGCTGTGGATCGGTCGCCAGCGTCAGGATCTCGGCCTCGTCCGCGGCCACGCGCCCCAAAGCGGCAGAGCGCGCATCGCCCACAAGGATCGCGCCGGGGCTCGCCAGCAGCTTTTCGAACTCGGCCGCGCTCCACAGCCTGTGAGTGGGAAAGGCCCGGAAATACAGCGCCTCCAGCGCCTCGGGGGTCATCGCGCTAATCCTTCAGGATTACCGGCGCAGCGTCGCGCGGCGGCGCGGCATCAGGCGCACGCAGGTAAAGCGGGGCAGGGCGCGGGATCGCGTCGCCTGCGCGCAGGGCCTCGACCGCCGCATGCGCTATCGCCTCGGCCGCGGGATATACCGGGGCGGCAACCTGCCCGCCGCAGCGCGCCGCAATTTCTTCGGCCCGGTGGCCGATCACGGCCGCGCCGTTGGCGATCGCGGGCAAATCGCCCATCCCGCACAGCACAGGGCCAAAACCCGCGCCCGCGCCGAAGCCTTGCAGGTACAGCCGCTCTTGCCGCGCATCGATCGCAGCCACGGTTGGCCCGTCGCGCCCTTGCGCCAGCGCTGCCAGCGACGAGATGCCGACCGCCGGAACGCCCAGCCCAAGGGCCAGCCCCCGCGCTGCAGAGACCGAAATCCGGATGCCGGTGAAATTTCCCGGCCCGATCCCGACGCCAACCGCCGACAGATCGCGCCAGCCCAGACCCTGGCCGCGCAGCATTTCTTCCATCATCGCCATCAGATGCTCGGCCTGCCCGCGCGCCATGGCGTCGGTGCGCGCTGCCAGGATGCGACCCTCTGACCAAAGCGCCGCCGCGCAATGCGCGGCCGAGGTATCGAAGGCCAGCACCGGGCCGCCGGACCGGTCCACGTTGTTTTCCTGAAGAAGCTCGGTCATCCCCGCGCCTCAGTCCCGCGCCGCCGAAAGTGCCACGCGGCCAGAGCCCTCCTGCCGCGGCAGTCCGTCCTCAAGCTTCAGCCACGGCAGGCGCGCGGCGTTGTGACAATGCAAGGCGGGCGGCAGATCCGCGGCCTGGTCCAGAAGCCCCAGCGGCACGTAAAGCTGCCCCGGCAGATAGTCGAACCGCGCCGCCAGTGGCGAGCCGCAGCGCTCGCATACCCAGCGTTCGACACCCGGCGCGGCCGAAAACGGTGTGCCCAGCGCGGGTTCGAATTCGATCGTATCGGGGGAAAACGCGGCGAACGCGCCCACCGGGGCGCCGGTCCAGCGCCGGCAATCGGCACAGTGGCAGTAGGTTACAGTGTGCGGCGCATCGGCTTTCAGGGAGACGGCGCCGCAATAGCAGCGCCCGGTGATCTGCATGATGCCGGCCAGCCCGCTCAGACGGCGACCGGCCGGACCTCGACCACTTCGGGAATGTAATGGCGCAAGAGGTTTTCGATGCCCATCTTCAGCGTCAGCGTCGAAGATGGGCAGCCGGCACAGGCGCCCTGCATGTGCAAGTAGACAACGCCGCGGTCAAAGCCGTGGAAGGTGATATCGCCACCATCCTGAGCCACTGCCGGACGCACGCGGGTATCCAGAAGTTCTTTGATCTGGCCCACGACCTCGGCATCGGGGCCGTCATGCGCCGCGTGCCCGTCCGAGCCGCCCGCATCACCTTCCATCACAGGCTGGCCAGACTGGAAATGCTCCATGATCGCGCCAAGGATCGACGGCTTTACATGATCCCAGTCGGTCGCCTCGGTCTTGGTCACTGTCACGAAATCATTGCCGAAGAAGACGCCCGTCACCCCCTCCACGTCGAAGATGCGGGTCGCCAGCGGCGATTTTTCCGACGCTTCCTTGTTGGGGAAGTCGGCGGTTCCGGCTTCCAGCACGGTCTGGCCGGGAAGGAACTTCAGGGTCGCCGGGTTCGGCGTGGATTCGGTCTGGATGAACATGGGGCTGTGCCTTCCGTATGAGGGCGCGTCTTCGGACGTGTATCAGAGTGCCCAGATATGCGCCTCGCGGTTCGGACTGTCAAGGGTTTGGAATGATTCTAAACTGGCGTCAGGTGATGGATTCCAGCCGTTCCTTGGCCAGATCTCCGGGCACGATCGTTACCGGGACCGGCAGATCGCCGGACGAGCGCGACAATTGCGAGACAAGCGGGCCGGGGCCTTTCTTGTCGGTGCCTGCGCCCAGCACCAGAACGCCGACGTCGGGATCCTCGCGGATCTGCGCCAGGATCTCGGGCACCGCGTCGCCCTCGCGGATCACCAGCTCGGGGTCCACGCCCTGCTTGTCGCGCATCCACTTGGCAAAGACGTCGAAATGCGCCTGGATCCGCTCGCGCGCCTCTTCGCGCATGATGTTTCCCACGCCGATCCAATGGTTGAACTCATCAGGCGGAATGATCGACAGGATCTGCACACCGCCTCCGGTATGCGCCGCCCGCATCGCGGCGAAACGCATGGCATTGAGACATTCACGGCTGTCATCGAGCACAACAAGAAACTTACGCATCGGGGCTTCCTCCTGCCTTGTGGCGGATCATGGCGATGCAGCGCTGGCCGCGCAATCGGAATTATCGAGCGCCGCGGCAGGTGGGCGTCGGACCGACCGGCAAGGCCCAGGCGCAAAGCGCCGATGCAGCGCTGCGCGAGACCGGATTTGCCGTGTACAAACCGGCTTTTTGCCCCGCCGGGGCCTGTACATTCTGCAAAAAGGGCCGCGCGCAGTCTGTCCCGTTTGTACGTTTTTGCGGCCTGCCACTGTGCCGCCGCCCGTCTCAGCCGGCCGAATGCGCCCAGTCCCAGTACATCTCGCGCACCCGCCGGGTGACCGGACCCACCTGGTAATGCGTTCCGTCGAACTCTGTCACCGGAGTGACCTTCGACATATTGCCTGAAAGGAACACCTCGTCGGCCTGTCTAAAGTCTTCGAAAGTCAAAACTTTTTCAGCAACGGGCAGGCCGTCCGCGGCCAGGTTGGTCATGTGGCGCGCACGGGTGATCCCGGCCAGGAACGTGCCGTTGGCAATCGGGGTCAGCACCTCGCCGTCGCGCACCATGAAGACGTTGGCCGTCGCTGTTTCCGCGACATTTCCCGGGGCATCTGCAACGAGGGCGTTGCCGTAGCCCTTCGCCTTGGCTTCGGCTAACATCCTGGCATTGTTGGGATAAAGGCAGCCAGCCTTGGCGTTGACCACTGCCGATTCGAGGACCGGACGGCGAAATTGCGTGGTGGTCAAAGTGATGCTGGCCTCTGGCGGCGCCATCGGAACCTCTTCCAGGCAGATCGCAAAGCCAGTGCCTTCGCTTTGCGGAACGATCGCGCCGTAACCAGCTTCGGTCGCCCAGTACATGGGCCGTATGTAAACCGCTGATACTTTTGGGAAAAGCTTCAGGCCCTCCAAGGTGATCGCGACCATGTCCTCGGCGCTGACCGTCGGCGTCATCATAAGCGCCCGGGCCGAGCTGTTGACCCGCTCGCAATGCGCCAGAAGGTCCGGCGTCAGCCCGTCGAAGGCCCGTGCGCCATCGAAGACGCTGGTGCCAAGCCAGCTGCCGTGGTCGGCGGCACGCATGATGGGTACGTCGGCTTCGTGCCAGCGTCCCTCGAAATAGGTTTTTACGTTTGTTCCCAGCGCCATAGCATTTCCTCTCGGGGCAAAGGCTAGGTCCAGCGGCAACCGGTGTCCAGAGCGTCAGCCCGCCTCGGCCACGATTGCCTCCACGTCCAGCGGATCATTCACCATCCTAAGCTCGCCATCGGCATTTCGCGGCCATTCGTCCTGCGGTTTGTCGCGGTAAAGCTCTACCCCGTTGCCGTCGGGGTCAGTGAGATAGACCGCCTCGCTGACGCCGTGATCGGCCGCACCGTCAAGCTTGATCCCGGCCTCCAGCACCGAGCGGATCGCCGCCCCCAAGGCAGCGCGGTCGGGGTAGAGAAACGCCGAATGAAAAAGCCCCGAATGCCCCGGCGGCGGCGGGGTTGCCCCCCGGCTTTCCCATGTGTTGAGCCCGATGTGATGGTGATAGTCGCCCGCCGCCAGAAACGCAGCCTGCGGGCCATAGCGCTGCGTCACGGCAAAGCCGAGCACGCCGGAATAAAAGCCGATCGCGCGGTCCAGATCCGCGACCTTCAGATGAACATGGCCTACGCGCGTTGCCGGATGTGCCTTGAAAGTCATTGAAAATCCCCTCGTACCGGTAACACAGGGGTTAGATCGAATTGTGGTCTCTGTCAGCCTGCGATTTCGCGAAAGCCGCGCGCACAGGTGCACAGATCTCACATCATCCCGCAGACGAGGCGGGTGCGAAGCCGCCGCCTAGCCGCGGCGCGAGAACCACCGAGAAAGCCGTCCACGTGCATCGCTGGCGCGATCCTCTACATCGTCCCAGGTTTCCGCAGCGTCTTCCAGAACCGGGTCGATCCGCCGCGCACGGAACCGCCGCCAGATGCGCCGCAGCCACAACAGGATGATCGCCAGAATGACAAAGAAGACGATATTGAACCAGGGGATAAGGGTGACGTCAGGGTCGGCCACGGGCCGGATCCGGATCGCGTTGGGAAAGATCGAAATCAGCTCGTTGCGCCAGCCGTAATGCGTGACCGCGTACCATTCCGGTTCGGCCTTGCTCGAGACCGCGTCCGCGGCCTCGGTCTGCAGATTGGCGGTCGCGAACTTGAAATAGGGTGGCCAGCCCCAGCCGGTGTCTTCGTTGCGATAGACCATCGGCTTGCCATTGGCCTGGATGGTCTGGACGAAGAGCACATCGCGGTTCGGCATGCCGGCTGCCCCCGCGCTCGGGCCTGACCAGAAGATGCTGTTCCAGCCAAAATCCTGGCGCTCCTCATAGGTGTTGACGATCCGCACTATATCGCGTTGCGGCAGCGTATAGTGAAAAAACCCAATTAAAATCAGCGCGATAAGCGCCCAAATCGACCATTTGATATAGCGCATCATGTCGCAAATCCCTTTGTGCGAGACATCATTATCATAAGGCCCGGGCGCGTGCCATTACCGCTCTGGCGGCTCTCGCGCCGCCAGCGCTTCGCCGCGTTTGGCCTCGATCCGCTGCGCCAGAGCCAGGGCATTCAAAACCAGAAGCGGCAGCCAGACCAGCGCGGGCAGAAGGCCGAGGCGCAGGAAATGCAGCGCGGCCTGCGTTTGCACCTGGGACAATGCCTCGGTCGGCACGCCGCCCAGCGCGTAAAGCCCGGCGAAAAGCGCCGCCCCGCCAAGCACCAGGGCCACGGTGGTTGCGGCCAGCACCAGCAGCAAGCGCCGGTGGGTCTGGGCGCCGCGCGCCATCGCGATCCGCGGCAGCACAAGCGCTGCAAGCCCAAGCAGGGCGATCGGAAAAAACGTTTCTGCGGTCCAGGACATGGAACAAGTGCCTTGGCTGTAAGCCTAAGCCATTCAGGTATGGGCGTGCCTGCGCGAAATCAATCCGTGTTCCTGCCGCCAAATGCGTCTTTTCCGGCGGCTGCATTCGTGCCAGACCTTGACGCATGAGACTGAACGGCAAATGCGCGATCGTCACCGGCGGAGGTTCTGGCTTTGGCGCGGGCATCGTGCGCCGCTTCGCTGGCGAGGGTGCAAGAGTGCTTGTGGCCGACATCAACGCCGGTGCGGCCGAAGAGATCGCGGCCGAAACCGGCGGCGTCGCCGTGCATGTCGATGTCTCGCAAAATGCCAGCGTCGAGCAGATGACCCGAGCCGCGATGGACGCTTTTGGCCGCATCGATATCCTGGTGAACAACGCCGGGGTGACACATCTGCCGCAACCGCTCGACGAGGTCACCGAGGACGATTTCGACCGGGTGCTGGCGGTCAATGCCAAGTCTGTCTACCTGACCGCGCGCCAGATCGTACCGCTGATGAAAGCGGCGGGCGGCGGCGCGATCCTCAATATCGCCTCGACCGCCGGGGTGTCGCCGCGGCCGCGGCTCAGCTGGTACAACGCCTCCAAGGGCTGGATGATCACCGCGACCCGCGCGATGGCGGTCGAACTTGCACCCCAGGGCATTCGCGTCAACGCCATCAATCCGGTGGCTGGCGAGACGCCGCTTTTGAAGTCGTTCATGGGCGAGGACACGCCCGAGCGCCGGGCGCAGTTTCTCGCCACGATCCCGATCGGGCGGTTCTCGACGCCGGAAGATATTGCCAACGCAGCGCTATATCTCTGCTCGGACGAGGCCAGCATGGTGACCGGAGTTGCCATCGAAGTCGACGGCGGGCGCTGCATATGAGATCCGGACCACGCAACCTGATCACCGATGTCCCCGGTCTGCGGGTCGGTAACGCGCAGCACGGCGGCCTGAAAAGCGGGGTCACGGTTTTGACCGCCGATGCCCCCTTTGTCGCCTCGTGCCACGTGATGGGAGGTGCGCCGGGCTCGCGTGAAACCGATCTTCTTGCGCCCGAGAATTCGGTCGAGGACGTCGACGCTCTGGTGCTGTCGGGCGGCTCTGCCTTTGGGCTCGATGCGGCAAGCGGCGTGACGGCCGCGCTTCGCGCCGCGGGCCGGGGTTTTGAGGCGCGCGGCTTCCGGGTGCCCATCGTGCCGGCCGCGATCCTGTTCGATCTGGCCAATGGCGGCGACAAGGACTGGGGCAAATCGCCCTATACGATGCTGGGCGCCGAGGCCTTTGAGAACGCGGGCGACGATTTTGCGCTTGGGACCGCCGGGGCGGGAACCGGCGCGACGGTATCTGGCCTTAAAGGCGGGCTGGGCTCGGCGTCCTTTATCACCGAGGCCGGCCACACGGTGGGCGCACTTGTTGCGGCGAATGCGCTCGGCCAGGTCACGGTTGGGCAGAGCCGGCATTTCTGGGCCGCGCCCTTCGAGCAAGACGATGAGTTCGGCGGCGCGGGCCCCTCGGCCGAGACGGGTGTACTTGGCCTGCCGACCGCCAAGCCAGAGCCGGGCAGCAACACAACAATCGCGATCGTTGCCACAGACGCCGCGCTCAGCAAGGCGCAGGCCAAGCGGATGGCGGTGGCGGCCCATGACGGGATCGCGCGGGCCTGCGTGCCGGCCCATACGCCCTGGGACGGTGATCTTGTGTTCGCGGTCTCGACGGGATCGCGGCCCCTTACGGATCCAGTGCTGGACCCTGCGATGCTGGGGCATGCCGCAGCTCTGTGCCTGGCGCGGGCCATGGCGCGCGGCGTCTTTCACGCCACGCCCGATCCCAAGGATACCTTTCCGACCTGGGCCGATCGCTTCGGTTCAAGCTAGAAGGCGTTGCAAAACCGCGCTGCCGGGGTCGCGCAGCGTTTCCATGATGTCGAAATGGCCTGCGGGAAAGGTATGCGGGACGCTCGCCGGGGCCGACGCCACCAGCGCGGAAGCATTGTCCTGCAAAGCGGCCGGGGCCGCGCTGGCCATCCAGACGCCCAGGGGGATCTCAACGCCTTTGGGGCTGCGCTCACCCGGCGCAGTAGTGCGCGCTTCCGATCGCCCTTCGTCGGCAATCTCGGCAAGCGGGCGCAAATCTAGAACTGGCGACAGCGCGGCTATGGCCCCGATACGAGCGCGCACTGCAACTGCAAGCGGCGCGCCGGGATCCGCGAGCCTTGTGGCGAGCCATGCCCCGGCGCCGTGCCCGACAACTGTGATGGGCCCTTCTACCATGCTCGCCGCGCGCTCAAGACTGGCAATGATCTGACCGGTTGCCGCTGAGAGGCCTGTTCTGCCTCCGATGGTCCAGGAGGGCACCGCAACGGCCTGTCCCAGCGCAACGCCGCCTTGTGCAAAATGCGAAATCGTTTCGCGGCCCATGTCCGGCCACTCTGCCCCGTGCAAAAGAACGATCATCCCTTTTGCCCGCCCGGCCGGGTGGAACAGATCGAAGCGCTCTCGGTCATCCGGGCCGTAGGGCGTATTCAGCCGAGCCCGGCCAACGGCGGCCTCCAGTTCGCGCCACTGGCGCGCCTCGATGTGCCAAACGGTCGCGATTTCATTGGCGGCGCGTATGAAATCGCGCATTGCGCCCGAGATATCGTTTTTCATCGCGTCACCGGGTCTGGACATCCGTCTCCAAGAGGCCTTTTAGTGGCTTGCCGCTTTACACCACGGAGAACAAGATGCTTGACGCTTCCACCGATCTTTCCAGCTTGCTCAATGACCCCGATCTGCTTGCCACCAAGGCCTATGTCGCCGGCGAATGGGTCGATGCCAAGGATGGCGAAACATTCGACGTGGTCAACCCGGCGCGCGGCGACGTGATCGCCACCGTGGCGAGCCTGTCGCGCGAGGAGACCGCCGAGGCCATCGCCAAGGCGGAAGTGGCTCAAAAGGAATGGGCGGCCCGCACTGCGAAAGAGCGCGCCGGTATCATGCGCAAGTGGTTCGACCTGATGGTCGAACATGCCGACGATCTGGCGACCATCCTGACCGCCGAGCAGGGCAAACCCTTGACCGAGGCCAAGGGCGAGATTCTGTACGGCGCCTCGTTCATCGAGTGGTTTGGCGAAGAGGCAAAGCGGGTCTATGGCGAGACCATTCCCGGCCACCAGGCGGACAAGCGGATTATGGTGATCCGCCAGCCCATCGGCGTTGCCGCGGCGATCACGCCCTGGAACTTTCCCAACGCGATGATCACCCGCAAGGCGGGTCCTGCGATTGCGGCCGGCTGCGCCTTCATCGTGCGTCCCGCGACCCTGACACCGCTGTCGGCGCTGGCGCTTGGCGTTCTGGCCGACCGCGCCGGGCTTCCCAAGGGCATCCTGTCGGTGATCCCCTCGAAATCGGCCTCGGCCATCGGCAAGGAGTTCTGCGAGAACCATTCGGTTCGCAAACTCTCGTTCACAGGCTCGACCGAGGTGGGACGCATCTTGCTGAAACAGGCCGCCGACCAGGTCATGAAATGCTCGATGGAGCTTGGCGGCAACGCGCCGTTCATCGTCTTCGACGATGCCGATCTCGATGCCGCTGTCGAAGGCGCGATTGCATGCAAGTTCCGCAACAATGGTCAGACCTGCGTCTGCGCCAACCGCATTTACGTGCAGGACGGCGTCTATGATGCCTTCGCCGAGAAGCTGGCCGCGCGGGTCGGCAAGATGTCGGTGGGTGACGGGCTTGACGGCGCCGATCTTGGCCCGCTGATCGAGCCGGCCGCGATGGACAAGGTGGAAGAACACATCAACGACGCAACCTCGAAAGGCGCCAGCGTTCTTTCGGGCGGCAAGCCGCACGATCTTGGCGGGCTCTTCTACGAGCCGACCATCGTCACCGGCGTGACCAGCGAGATGCTGGTGTCGAGCGAAGAGACCTTTGGACCCCTTGCGCCGCTTTTCCGCTTCAAGGACGAGGACGAGGTGATCCACCTGGCCAACGACACGATCTTCGGCCTCGCCTCGTATTTCTATGCCAAGGATCTCAGCCGGGTCTACAAGGTGGCCGAGGCGCTGGAATACGGGATCGTCGGCGTGAACACCGGCATCATCTCGACCGAGGTGGCCCCGTTCGGCGGCGTCAAGCAGTCCGGCCTTGGCCGCGAAGGTTCTCGCCACGGCATGGAAGACTACATGGAGATGAAATACATCTGCATGTCGGTCTGAGCCGGGGGCGGGACAGCCCGCCCCGCCTTCCTCAGCTTTTCGATCGCCGGTTGTCGGGATGCAGGGCCTTGCCAAGTATCCCGTCGGACCGCCCGATCACATGGTCGGCTGCCCCCACCAGAAGCGGGTCGTGGGCGGTCACCAGATCGGTATCCTTTCCGGGATAATCGAGCGAGTTGAGAAAATGCATCATGCAGGCCAGCCGGGCGCGTTTCTTGTCGTTTGACTTGATGATCGTCCAGGGCGCGTCGGCGGTGTCGGTGTAGAAGAACATCGCCTCCTTGGCCTCGGTGTATTCATCCCACTTGTCGAGGCTCGCCTTGTCGATCGGGCTAAGCTTCCACTGTTTCAGCGGGTCGCTTTTGCGGCTGTCGAAGCGACGTCTTTGTTCGTCCTGCGTGACCGAAAACCAGTACTTGTAAAGCCGGATACCGGATCGTGTGAGCATCCGCTCCAGCTCGGGCGTTTGGCGCATGAATTCCAGGTAGTCACCGGGCGAACAGAAGCCCATGACCCGCTCGACGCCGGCACGATTGTACCAGGAGCGGTCGAAGAACACCATATCGCCAGCGGTCGGCAAGTGGTTCAAATATCGCTGAAAGAACCATTGGCCGCGCTCCAGCTCGGTGGGCTTGTTGAGCGCAACGACACGCGCGGTTCGCGGGTTCAGGTGTTCGGTGAAGCGCTTGATCGTGCCACCCTTGCCGGCGGCGTCACGGCCCTCGAAAATCAGGATGAACTTCTGCCCGGTCTCCTGGGCCCAAAGCTGTACCTTCAGAAGCTCGGCCTGAAGCTGCGCCTTTTTGGTTTCGTACTCAGAGCGGCTCAGCTTCTCGCTATAAGGATATACGCCAAGATCGAAGGCTTTCCGGATGGGATCGTCCTCATCGTGTTCGACCGGAGCGGGCGCTGGTGCGGCGACTTGGGGCTTCGTTTGTGGGGCGGCTCTTGCGGGCATACATAATTCTCCATCGGCATATGGCATATTCATAATATAGCAAAATTTGCCCGCCGCCGCCTTGCGCTAGATCAAGGTGGCCGGCTACTCGTCGGTATGCGCTTTGCGGCTGATCGTGGCCAGAGCGACGCCGGCCAGCGTCAGCGCGATGGGAATGAAGTTGATGCCAAGCCAGTTGTCGCCATAGGTGCCGTTGAGCGCCATGAAGGTCAGCCCGGCGCAGGCCAGAACAGCGCCCAGGGTCGAGCGGATGGGGCCCGGCGGGATGCTGCCGGCATTGCGCGATCCGGCTTCCAGAGACCCGAAGATCGCGATGAGTGGCAGAAGCACCAGCGCCATCGCGCCCAGCCAGAGCGGCCGTGTCAGCCACCACTCGGCAGAGCCCGGTGTCATCTTCAGCCCAAGGCCGCCTGCAAGAATGCTTACGCCAACCAGGATAAGCAGCGCCGTGAGATGCCACAGGTAGACGGTCATGATGCGCTGGCTGACCAGGATCACCACTGCCCAGGGCCGGGGGATTTCCAGCCATTTCGCAACCCGGCCCGTCAAAAGCAGGATCACGCCCGCCTGGATGAAGCCAATCGCCAGCATCGCAAAGGTCGGCGGGCGTGAGTTGGAGATTTCTTCATCTGGAACGCTGATCATCGAGATCGGGTAGTCCAAAACCCAGATAAGGGTATAAAGCGACACAAGCCCAAGACCCAGAAGCACCAACGGGCCCAGTTTCGTCTCGATGCCGCGATGCCACCAGTAGCCAAGCTGGTGCATGCCCAGCCAGACGAAAGCGTAGTTGATCCAGCGCGCCCAGCCGTGACTGGCGCCGAAGCCGGCGTAATCGATCAGCGCCGCGCCGCAGACCAGAAAGGCGATTGACCAGAGCCCGAACCTCTCCCACGCGGCTTGGCTGACCGGAACGGCAACCGAGACCATGATGTAGACCGCCAGGAACCACACCGGGATCAGCGCCGAGCGCGACGCAAGGCGTATCAGGTCGGGATCGAATTCCAGCATGCCCGCGATGGCGGCAAAGGCCGTCCAGACCAGGATCAGCGGCGTGATTGGCATCAAGAGGCGTTTGAGGCGGCTGAACTGCCAGGCCTGGCGTTTTTCGGAATCGCTTTGCGCCGATGCCCAGGATGCGGCGTTCGAATAGCCGCCCACCAGGAAGAAGATGGGCATCACCTGGACCAGCCAAGTGACGTACTGGATCGAGGGTTGCTCGACCAGCAGTTCGGTGAACTGCAGACCGCCGTCCACATAGCGAGGAACGCTGACGATCCAGTGACCGACTACTACGATCGTTATCGCCGCCGCGCGAAAGAAGTCTGCCGAGCGGTTGCGGTAGGCGGGCGTAAGTTCGGCGGCGCGCTGGGCCTGAGACCAAAGGGACACTAACTGCTCCTGTAGGACGTTCTGGGGCGTCGTTTCAGGCCCAGTCAAGCACGGGCACCCGGCGATTTTCAGGGCGCGCTGCGCGTTTGGTGCGCCCGGACCGCGCATATCGGCGCTTCTGTTGCGGCCAAACCACAACAAATGTCGGTCTCAAGCAGATAGCTGGATCTGCGGCGCACCTAGCGCGAGCGCAGCAGCCCGACGATGTCGTAGGTCTTTTTCAGGATCGGCTGCGCGATCTCTTCGGCTCGCTCGGCGCCGCGACCCATGATCCGGTCGATCTCGGCAGGGTCCGCCATCAGCCGCGACATCTCGGTTGAGATCGGCGCCAGCTTGTCGACGGCAAGATCTGCAAGCGCCGGCTTGAAGCGGCCCCAGCCCGCGCCCGCAAACTCGGTGATGACCTGCTCGGAGGTTTTGCCCGACAGACCGGCATAGATGTCGACGAGATTGCGCGCCTCGGGGCGGCCCTTCAGCCCATCGAGGGTTTCCGGCAAAGGCTCGGGGTCGGTGCGGGCCTTGCGGAATTTCTTGGCGATGGTGTCGGCATCGTCGGTCATGTTGATGCGTTCCATGTCCGACTGGCCGGATTTCGACATCTTCTTGGACCCATCGCGCAGGTTCATCACGCGCGTCGCTGGCCCCTCTATCACAGGTGTGGTGAGCGGAAAAAACTCTGTCTTGAAGTCGTTGTTGAACTTGGCGGCGATATCGCGGGTCAGCTCGACATGCTGTTTCTGGTCCTCGCCAACCGGCACATGCGTTGCGTGGTATAGCAGGATGTCGGCAGCCATGAGCGCAGGGTAGGCATAAAGGCCGAGGCTGACTTTTTCGGTATTCTTGCCGGCCTTGTCCTTGAATTGGGTCATCCGGTTCATCCAGCCGACGCGCGCGACGCAATTGAAGATCCAGGAAAGCTCGGCATGGGCCGGGACCTGGCTTTGATTGAACAGGATCGAGCGTTCGGTATCGATGCCCGAGGCAATAAGAGCGGCCGCGATCTCGCGGGTGGAATTGCGCAGCTCTGCGGGGTCCTGCCAGACGGTGATCGCGTGCAGGTCAACCGCGCAATAGATGGTCTCGAACGCGTCGCCCTGCATGTCGACCCAGCGTTTGATCGCCCCCAGGTAGTTGCCAAGCGTCAGTCCGCCGGACGGCTTGATCCCGGAAAAGACGCGGGGGGTGAATTTGGCTGCGGTCATGAAAGCTGTCTCGGATGTGGATTTCTGCGTCAGGCTCGCTTACCCATGTGCGCAAAGCCCGTCAAGGAACCCGGCCGATATGAACCAGCCCCATCGCTCCGCCGCCGTGAACCCCCTGCCGCCGATCATCGTCGCCCTCGCGGTACCGATGGCGCTGCTGGAAGCGGCGCTGTGGCTTGGCAGCCGGGGGCTATTCGATGGGCTTGGCTGGCGGATTACCGTTTTGCAGGATCTGGCGCTTTACCCGCAGCTTTTGCAGGCGATGGCCGATGCCGGGCGCTGGCCGGCGTCGGAACTGATGCGCTTTGTGACTTTCCCATTCGTGCATTATGCACCCTTGCACGCGATCATGGCGATCGTATTCCTGCTGGCGCTTGGCAAGATGGTCGGCGAGGTCTTCAACGCCTTTGCCGTGCTGGTCGTCTTTTTCGGATCGGCCGTCTTCGGTGCGATTGCCTACGCGCTGCTGGCCACCTCCAACATCCCGCTCGCCGGTGGTTTTCCAGCGGTCTACGGCCTGATCGGAGCCTTCACGTACCTGCTTTACGTGCAGCTTGGCGCGCTGGGCGCGCCGCAGGCGCGTGCCTTCACGCTGATTGGGTTCTTGCTGGGCATCCAGCTTGTCTTCGGCCTCTTGTTCGGGGCCGGGCAGGACTGGATCGCCGAGGTCGCGGGCTTCGTGGCCGGATTTGCCCTGTCTGTCGTGGTCAGCCCGGGCGGATTCCGGCGTCTCAGGGCGCGTATTCAGCGCCGCTAGCGCCGGACCGCTGCGCGCAACTCTCCCAGGGTGAATGCACCGATCAGGCGGCCCGCCAAGGCGTAGGTCGCCATGCCAAGCAGGACAAGTGAGGCAAGCGCGGCGTAGCGCACGGATCCGCCGCTCAGCCACGGCGCAAGAATGTCGGCGGCGATCCAGATCACGAGTCCCATCACCGACGAAGCGACCAAGATCCGCCAGACACGCCGTTTGAGACGGGCATCCAAGACGGCCGCTTGCCCCATCGGGCGCGTGCTGCGCCAGAGCAGCCCAGCCATCGCCCAGCCGGCGACACTTGTGCCGATTGCGGCGGCGATATAGCCGATAACAGGCGCCAGCCCGATCGCGATTACCGCGTTCACCAAAAGAGCGACAAGCGCGAAATAGAATGGTGTCTTTGTGTCTTCGCGCGCAAAGTACAGCGGTTGAAGCACCTTTTGCAGCACGAAGGCGGGCAGGCCCAGACCATAGACCGCGACGGCCAGCGCGGTGGCCGAGGCATCCTCGGCAGAAAAGGCGCCGCGCTGGAAAAGTACGCTGACGAGGGGGGCGGGCATCACTACAAGGGCGACGGCCGCCGGCACGGTCAGCGCCAGCGACATCTCGGTGGCCCTGTTGAAGGCGTTCTGGCCGCCGCGGGTGTCCTCGGCGCGCAGCCGGCGGCTGAGATCGGGCAGAAGCACGACGCCGATGGCGATCCCCACCACACCCAGCGGCAACTGGTAGAGCCGGTCTGCGTAGGATAGCCACGCGATTGCCCCGTCAAAGAAGCTGGCGACCTGCCGGCCGATCAGCAAGTTCACCTGTACGACACCCCCGGCGAGCGCCGCCGGGGCCGCGATGATCGCCAGCCGCCGCAGATCTGGGGTCAGCCTGGGGCGTGTGATGCGCAGCCGGAAGCCGGCCCGCGCGGCAGAGGCCCAGACGATCCAGAGCTGGCCGATGCCGGCAATCGGCACCGTCCAGGCAAGCGTGTCGCCGATCGGCCAGCCAAACCTGTGTGCCAGCGCCATCGCCGCCAGAAAGCAGAAGTTCAGCACTACCGGCGCGGCGGCGGCCGCAACGAAGCGGCCGGTGGCGTTCAAAACCCCCGACAAGAGCGCAGCCAGCGAGATCAGGATTATGTAGGGAAATGCGATCCGGCCGAAGAACACGGCAAGGTCGAAGCGGTTGTCATCGATGAAGCCAGAGGCCATCGCCAGCACCAGCCAGGGCATCGCCAGCATGGCAATCGCGGTGAAGATGATCAGAACGGTGGCCAATCCCGAAAACGCATCTTGCGCGAATTTCTCCGGCTGCTCTTCGCCCTCCAGTTTCTTGGAAAACATCGGCACAAAGGCCATGTTGAACGCGCCTTCCGCGAAAAAGCGACGGAACATGTTTGGCAGCGAAAACGCGATCAGGAAGGCTTCGGCGACGGGGCCCGCCCCTAGCAGAGCGGCGATCGCGATGTCGCGGAGAAATCCCAAGATCCGGCTGAGCATGGTCCACAGGCCGACGGTCATGATCCCCGAGGCAAGCCGGATCTGCCGCATCAGGTGTTCGCTCTTTCAAAGCCCTGCGCGATGGCGCGGCTCAGGCGCTTCTCAAGCGTCCGCTGCTTGCTTTCAGAGTAGAATTTCAGTCCGAACATGTCCTTCACGTAGAAGGTATCGACAACCTGCTCGCCATAGGTCGCGATCACGGCCGAGGCAATGTAAACATGCGCCTCGGCAAGCGTTCGGGTGAGATCGTAAAGCAGTCCGGGCCGGTCGCGGGTATCGACCTCGATGATGGTGTAGATTTCCGAGCCTTCGTTGTCGAAGGTGATCGAGGTCGGCACCCGAAACGCGCGCTCGCGTTTCTTGATCTTGTCGCGGTCCTTGAAGGCCTCGCGCGCAACGACCTTTCCTTTCAGCGTCTTGTCGATCATTGCGCGAAGCCGGTCCATGCGCGACCGTGCGTAGGGGCGCCCCTCTGCGTCCTGCACCCAGAAGACGGCCGTCGCATAGCCATCCTTGGAGGTATAGGTCCGCGCATCGACCACGTTCGCGCCGACCAAAGCGAGCGCCCCGGCGAGCCGCGAGAAGATGCCGGGGTGATCCTGCAATGCAAAACACGCCCGCGTCGCATCGCGGTCCTCGTCGAGATAAAGGTCTATACGGACCTCGTCATCGACGATATCGCGCAACAATTCGGCAAAGACCTTGTGCGCCGAGGTAGGAAGGCCCTGCCAGTAGGGCGGATAGTGGCGTGCGGTTTCAGTGCGCAGATCCCTGGTCGGCCAGTCCGCAAGCTTATCGCGAAGCGCCTTGCGGGCCTCGCTTCCGCGGCTTTCGCGATTGACCTCTTCCAGACCTTTTTCCAGAGCGTTGGCAGTTTCCGAGTATAGCGTGCGAAGAAGCTGCGCCTTCCAGTTGTTCCACGTGTTCGGGCCGACGCCGCGAATGTCGCAGACCGTCAGAACCGTCAGCAAATCGAGCCTTTTGCGCGTCCGCACCGCCTTTGCGAAATCGCGCACCGTGCGCGGGTCGGCCAGATCGCGCTTTTGGGCGATGTCGGACATCAGCAAATGATAGCGCACCAACCATTCGACGGTCTCGCACTCTTCACGCTTCAGTCCCAGTTGAGGGGCCACTTTGCGGGCAATCCGCGCGCCCAGGACCGAGTGATCCTCGTCCCGGCCCTTGCCGAGATCGTGCAGCAGAAGAGCAACGAAAAGGACCCGGCGGTTGACGCCCTCTTTCAGAACGCGAGAGGCGACGGGCAGCTCTTCGACCAGCTCGCCCCGTTCGATCTGGGCCAGCGTCGAGACGCATTGGATCGTGTGCTCGTCCACCGTGTAGGAATGGTACATGTTGAATTGCATCATCGCGACGATGGGCGCGAAATCGGGGATGAACGCGGCCAGAACGCCAAGCTCGTTCATCCGGCGCAAGGCGCGTTCTGGGTTGCCGTGCTTCAGCATGAGATCGAGAAAGATCCGCCGCGCTTCGGGATCGGCGCGCATGTCATCGTCGAACATCTGAAGATTGGCCGAAATCGTGCGCATGGCATCGGGGTGGATGAGGTACCCCGTCCGCAATGCCTCTTCGAAGATGCGCAAAAGGTTCAGCTTGTCGGTCAGGAACTTCTTTTCGCCGACATAGGTCAGACGGTTATGGACGATCTTGTAGCCTGCCTTCACCTTCCGGCGCCGTGTCAGGAGCCGCATCAACCCCGGGGCCTTCTTGGCGTGCCGGGCTTCCAGCGCGGTCAGAAGGATGCGCGTCAGATCGCCCACGTGGGTGGCCTGGCGGAAATAGTCCTGCATGAAATGCTCGACCGCGCGGCGGCCGCTGTGATCCTTGTAGCCCAGGCGCGCGGCCACCTCGACCTGCATGTCGAAGGTCAACTGGTCCATCGCGCGGCCTGCAAGCAGGTGCAGATGGCAGCGCACCGCCATCAGGAAATCCTCGGCCTTGACGAACCGGTCGTATTCGTCCTGCCGGAAGGTGCCGATTTCCACGAGATCCGCGGGGTCGCGCACGTCGTTCACGTATTTCGCGATCCAAAAGAGCGCCTGCAGATCGCGCAGCCCGCCCTTGCCCTCTTTCACGTTGGGCTCGACCATGTAGCGCTGGCCGCCCTGCTTGCGGTGCCGCTCGGCGCGTTCCTCAAGTTTGGCATCGATGAATTCTGTGCCGGTGCTCTTGAAGAGCTCCGAGCGCAGTCGCTGGCCCAGGCTCGCGGCAAGCTCCGCGTCGCCCCCGACATAGCGGTTTTCCAGCAAGGCGGTTCGGATCGTGTGATCTTCGCGCCCGAGCCGGATGCAGTCTTTCACCGTCCGGCTGGAATGCCCGATCTTCAGATGCAGGTCCCAGAAGATGTAGAGCATCGACTCGATGACGCTCTCGGCCCAGGGCGTGATCTTGTAGGGCGTCAGGAAAAGCAAATCGACATCGGAAAAGGGCGCCATCTCGGCGCGTCCGTAGCCGCCCACCGCAACCACCGACAGCCGTTCGCCAGACGAGGGGTTGTGCCGTGTATGAAGGTGCCGGGTGGCGACGTCGAAGACGGTCAGTACGATCTGGTCCGTCAGGTACGCATAGGCGCGTACCGCCTTGCGCGACGCACGCGGCTCTTTGGCCAGCGCCTCTGCAATCGCCGCGCGGCCGGTCTCGTTGGCTTCTTTCAAAAGCTCCACAACGCAGGCCCGGATGGCGCGATTGTCTGCATGCGGCGCGATCCGGGCGGCCAGCGCGGATTGGATCTTGGCGGCATCGAAGATCTCGCGCTCAGCGCAGATCAACGCGCCTGTGGCCAAGGCCTGCGGCGGCGACGCGGGCGCGTCAGAAACCAGCTGTGCCAAAACTTCTAGGCGCAGGTTCGACGAAAACAACCTGGTTGTTCTCGATACGCGCGACGGCAAGTCCGCGTTCGTTGGTGCCGTTCTGAGAGAGCCGGAAGACGCCGTTTGCGCCGGCAAATCCGCTCGGCCGGGTCAGCGCCGCGGCCGAAAAGCCGCCGCCTTCGGGGCTGGCCAGAACGCCGATGGCCGCGATGCCATCATAGGCGAGCGCTGCCAGCGGATGCGGGCTGGTGCCGAAGGCGGCCTCGTAGCGGCCGCGAAAAAGATTAGTGAGACCGGGATCGGGGACAGCGAAGATGGCGCCCTGCAGGCCCTTCAGAGACAGTGCGCTTGCCGGGACATCGAGGCGTTGCAGGCCGATGAACTGGACCTCGGCGGGATCGACGCCGTTCTCCGGTAGCAACTCTGCCAGGAAGGGCAGGGCGCCGTCCGTGCCGGAGGTGAAAAAGATCGTGTCGGCCCCCGAGGCAACGACTTCCTCGGCAATCATCGGGATGGCAGCGATCACGGCTTCCCCGTTCAGATCGAAGCTGGAATTGGCGGCATATCTTGCACCGTTCGCCGCAATGGCGCGCGCGATCGCATCGCGTCCCGAAATCTCGGCCGGACTGTTTCCATGTACCACCAAGATGTCCGAACGACCGCTTTGGGCGGCATGGCGCACAAGGCGGTCGGCGGTGTTCTGGAACGTAGATCCCAGCAGATAGACATTTCCGCCGGCGATGGCCGGGTTGTTGGAAAAGGTCAGCACGTTGGTATTTCGGCCGGCGGCGACAACGCCGACCGCATTGGCGTTTTCGGCAAAGAGCGGACCAAGGATAATGCGCGCGCCGTCATCGATCGCGCGCTCGGCAGCTTGCGCGGCCAAAGCCGGCTCGCCGCCGGTGTCGTATACCCGCAGATCGATCTGGACACCCTCCAGGTCGGCCATCGCCAGACGTGCTGCGTTTTCGAAGCTTTGCGATAGCTCCGGCCCCCCATTGGCCGCCGAAGTGGGCACCAGAAGTGCGACCGGCACCGCGCCGCTAAGCCCCATCGATGGCAGGTTCATTCCCGATGGGTCACAGGCGGCGACGAACAGCACCGAAACGAGGGCCAGAACCTGGCCATGCAGGTTGCGGGCCGCGGCGAAAAAAGCAAACATGTCGTACCCCGAGTTCTGTCGCGCTGATGTCAGATGGACCCTAAGCGGATCGACCGGCGGTGTAAATCGCGAGGTCATCCGGAACGCCATGCCAGACCCTTCCAATCGGCGACTTGCAGCCGGGCTTCATGTGGTCGCCACTCCGATCGGATCGGCCCGCGACATTACTCTGCGGGCGCTGGATGTCCTGCGCAGTGCCGACGTCATTGCCGCCGAAGACACCCGTACGACCCGGCGCCTGATGGAGATACACTCGGTGCCGCTGCAAGGGCGTCCGCTGGTGCCCTATCACGATCACAACGGCGCGCAACAGCGGCCCAAACTGATGCAGATGATCGAAGAGGGCAAGTCGGTCGCCTACGTGTCCGACGCCGGAACCCCTTTGGTTGCCGATCCGGGGTTCGTGCTGGCCAGAGAGGTTATCGCCGCGGGGCATGAGGTCTGGGCAGTTCCGGGCGCATCCGCAGTGCTTGCCGCATTGGTCGTGGCCGGGCTGCCAACCGACCGGTTTCTCTTTGCAGGCTTTGCGCCAAATGCCGAAGGGGCGCGGGTGAAATTCCTGTCAGAATTCAGGGACGTGCCGGCCACGCTGGTGTTTTTCGAGGCGCCGCGGCGGGTTTCACGAAGTCTTAGATCGTTTGTGTCAGTTTTCGGCGGTGAGCGGCGGGCAGCGGTCTGCCGCGAGCTGACCAAGAAGTTTGAAGAGGTGGTTCGCGGAACCCTGGCAGAGCTGGCGGATATCTACGAAGGCGCAACGCCAAAGGGTGAGATCGTGATCATCATCGACAGACCGTCGCAGAATGGCAAGGACGTCGATCTTGCCTACGCCCTTGCCGAGGCGCTGAAGACGATGTCGGTCAAGGATGCCGCCCGCCATGTCGCCGATGCCACCGGCCTGCCGCGCCGCGACGTCTATCAGGCGGCCTTGAAGATGGAGAAAACGCCATGAGCGGACTGACATCGCACCTGAGCGGCCTTTGCGCCGAAGACGCCGTTGCAGCGCATTACACCGCTTCGGGATGCAAGATGCTCGAGCGTCGCTGGAATGGCCCTGGCGGCGAGATTGATCTTATTGCCGAACGCGCCGGCACGGTCGTCTTCATCGAGGTCAAGCGTGCCAAGGATTTCGCCACTGCGGCATCGCGTGTATCGGCGCGCCAGATTGCCCGCATCTTTGCGTCCGCTTCGCACTATCTTGCGCGTTTTCCGACCGGGCTGGACACCGATGCGCGTTTTGACGTGGCGCTCGTCGATGGCAGTGGCGCGGTCGAAATCATCGAAAACGCCAACATGGTATGATCCAAGAGGCATTGCAGCGGCGCGCGGGCTGCGCCATGTAGGCGGTCACAGTCAGATGGAGCCGCGACGATGCCTTTGAAGATAGCCTTCCAGATGGATCCGATCGAGCATGTCGACATCAAGGCCGACAGCTCTTTCAGGCTGGCCGAAGAGGCGCAGGCGCGCGGGCACGAGCTGTTCTACTATACCCCGGACCGGCTCGTTCTGGAGGAAGGGCAGGTGCGCGCCCGCGGCCGGCGCATGACGGTTCGGCGCATCGAGGGCGATCACGTCACGCTCGGGGAGATGGAGACGATCGCGCTCTCCGACGTCGATGTCGTCTGGCTGCGCCAGGACCCACCCTTCGACATGGGCTATATCACGACTACACATGTCCTTGAGTTCCTCCCGGCCAGCACCTTGGTGGTGAACGACCCGTTCTGGGTGCGCAACTATCCTGAGAAACTTCTGGTGCTGCGGTTTGAGGGTCTGACCCCGCCGACCATGATCGCCCGCGATCTTGACAGCCTGCGCGCCTTCAAGGAGGCGCATGGCGACATCATCCTCAAGCCGCTTTATGGAAATGGCGGGGCCGGTGTGTTCAAGCTGCCGCGCGACGACCGCAACCTGACAAGCCTGCACGAGCTTTTCACCTCGATCAATCGTGAACCCCTGATCGCGCAGAAATTTCTCGCCGACGTTTCTGCCGGCGACAAGCGGATCATTCTGGTCGATGGCGCGCCGGTGGGCGCGATCAATCGGGTCCCGGCAGAGGGCGAGACGCGCTCGAACATGCATGTAGGCGGGCGGCCCGAAAAGATCGCATTGACCGACCGGGACCGCGAGATCTGCGCAGCCATCGGACCGTTGCTGCGCGAAAAGGGCCAGGTATTCGTCGGCATTGACGTGATCGGGCGCTACCTGACCGAGATCAACGTCACTTCTCCGACGGGAATTCAGGAACTGGAGCGCTTCGACGGTGTGAACGTAGCCGAGAAGATCTGGCAGGCGATCGAGGCGCGCTGCGCGGATCGGACCTAGGTGGTCGGAGCGATTTCGCCGGACAGCGCCGCGCCGAGACGATAGCTGACAGCCTCGGCAATATGCTGGCGCAGAACCACATCGGAGCCCGCTAGATCGGCGATGGTGCGGGCCACGCGCAGCACACGGTGGTAGCCGCGGGCCGAGAGGCCGAATTTGTCGGACACCTTCGATAGCAGAGCGCGGCCTTCCGAGCAGGGCTGCGCGATCTCTTCCAGGACGCGGCCGCCCGCGTCCGCATTGAGCGTGCAGCCGGGATAGTCGGCGACCCTACTTGTTTCGAATAACAGTCGCTCGACCCCAAGAACAATGCGGCTGGGTTGGTCGCACTTCGCTCGCCTCCAAGTCTTTGCGCCAGTGCTCGTGATGCAAACCTAAGCTCGTTTGGATCGG